>JAFYHU010000026.1 GCA_017538965.1 Oscillospiraceae bacterium | reverse complement strand
GGCAGAGGAAGGCATTGCGGGATTACTGCAGCGGTCGGAGAATCGGAGGATCAGCGTAAGCCCGAACGATTCTCCGGGCACCGCAAAGCGGAGAAGGTGGATTTGCCCGATCTCACGCGAGGGCAAAGACGGATGAGGTGTCCCCGCCGCAGCGGTCTTTGCCTCCCTCCCTGAGGGAGGTGGCCTCGCAGGGCCGGAAGGAGTCCCCCCCCTCGCAGGCGAGAAAGCCCGACTTCAGCTTCCTGCAATTGCGCGGCAGGGAAGGTGGGCGGCTCGCTCTCAACTCCTGCGCCGCGCTTTTATGGTTGTAGGTTAAAGCTGGCAGATACCTTCAACGTAGCCGCAAAGTTCCACCCTCATAATTCATTCGCGGCAGCAGTGCTATTTAAGGGGCTTACCGTTCCCTGGCCGCGAAACAGTACAAGCTCCCGGGGAGCGCCCGATCCCGCCTCCCTGCAATTACGCGGAAAACAACCTTGTCCCTCGCACGAACCTTTCCCCGCCGCGTTTTATGGGCGTGAGTCTACATGCTGGCAGGTACCTTCCGGGCAGTTGCAGAATTCTATACCCATAATTCATTCGCGGCAGCAGTGCTATTTAAGGGGCTTACCGTTCCCTGGCCGCGAAACAGTACATCCTGATTGGGAGCACCCCGCATCCCCGATGGAAAGCCCAGCGAAGCGGGTTTCCATCGGAAAGGACGAACAGCGGAGGGAGTGAGCTTTCCTGTCGCTACAGGGAAGCGAATGATCCGGAGCTTGTGAGGACGTCGCAGCGGCGTTATTCGCGGTTTGTTCACATAATATTTACAATTTACCGGTAAAAAAGTGCAAAAAAGTGCATTGACTATATGGTATAATATGATATAATATTCGCAGAACAGTAAAATAAAAAGGGAGGATTGCGAAATGTACGAGAAAACAAGATGCCTCAACAACATCTATGCCCTGGCAAAGGAACAGGGCATCCGGATCGGAGACCTGGAGGAAAGTGCCGGGGTGAGCAGGGGATATCTTTCCCGTGTGGCAAAACCGGACTACCAGGGCTCCCCGTCGATTGAGATGCTGGATGCCGTCGCGCATCAGCTGGGGGTTGGAATTGACTATCTCGTCAATTTCTCTGCGGATGCGCTTTCGGAGAGCGAGCAGTTTGTCATGCGCTTCCTTGACAAGCTTGCAACGCAGACAGAGGCCGGGAAGCTGGAGTGGCGCTATGAGACGGCAGCGGCGCTGACTGCCGAGGACGACGCCGCGGTAGAGAATCCTCTGGTTTCGGTTACCGGGAAATACTCGGAGGAACGGAAGCAGCGGATCAATACCCATGTTTACACTTCGGCCATTTACGAGAAGCGTGTTACGGTCTCGGGGACCTGCTATCACGCCAGACTCCCGAAAACGAACGCCGAGGTCTATCTCAACAAGGTCACCTATCACAATACCCCGAGGAATGAGAAGCTCGAAATCCATACGGAGGATATCATTGAGGTCTACTATGCAGACCCGGCCGTCCAGCCCGTCTGCTCGACGTACTATGTCCCGGACGAACTGAAGCAGGCCGTGAATCACCTTTATCGAATGGCGGCATCTTTTCCCTCCAGGATTGCGCTGTCCTCATCCCTGCGCTCCGCCATGAGCTCTTTCATGAATGAGAATTAAGAACAGTTCGCTCAGTATTTCTTGCCTTTTTACATTTTTATATTGGAGGACGCCTTGAAGCACAGATCACACCGCATGAATCCGGCATCGCTGGAAAACCTGAAGAAATGCAGACCCTTTACCTCGGAAACCGCACCGATTTGCGCCAGAATGGCGCAGGCGAAAGGGGTAGAAACGAAGAAAAAGATGAAGAATGCCGCCCGTATGGTTGCCATGATGGGTCGGGAAAAGATTCCCGATCACGAAAAAGACATCAAAGAGCGGCTTACCGCTCTCGGAATTAAGGAAGAGGATCAGACGGTCGATACGATGGTTGCCTTTTCTCTTCTCAACGAAACCAGAACGGGGAATGTTGCCGCAATAAGAACCTGGTTTGAATACTCGGGGGATGTCGATCCCGACATCGAGCCTGAGGAATCGGACCCGGAGCAGATGCGGGCCATCCTGAAGGCCAACTACTTTGACAGCATCGACAGCTATTTTGCCTCGCTCGGTTCCAAGGCCCTGAACCATATCTATACGCACTATGATGTGAGAGGCGGCCGGGGAAGCACAAAATCCAGCTGGGCTTCTCTGACGGTGGTGACGCTGGTCATGCTGAACCCGGATGTGCATGCGCTTGTTCTGCGCAAGGTGGCCAGAACCCTGCTCAGCTCCGTCTTTTCCCAGTACAGATGGGCCATTGATCAGCTGGGCGTCGGCGAGTTATGGGAAGTGAAATCGTCGACTTTCGAGATGATTTTCAAGCCGACGGGACAGAAGATCCTGTTCCGCGGAGCGGATAATCCGATGAAGCTCAAGAGCATCAAGACAGAGTTCGGCTACATCGGCATTACGCATTTTGAGGAAAAAGACCAGTTTTCCGGCCGGCAGGAGATTGACAGTATCCTGCAGTCGACCATGCGCGGCGGAGAGAAGTTCTGGAACATCGAAACCTGCAACCCGCCCCGTTCGAGGAACAACTGGGTCAACAGAGACTGCCTGGAGGAACGGGCGGACCGGATTCTGCATCAGAGCAGCTATCTCGATCTGGACCATCCGGAAGAATGGCTGGGCGAGACCTTCCTTGCGGAAGCCGAAAGCCTGAAACAGCGGGATGAAAACCGATATAAGCACGAATACCTGGGCATCCCGGTCGGCGTCGGCGGGAACGTGTTTGAGAATATCGAGGAGAGGACCATTACCGATGAAGAAATCCGGAGATTTGACCGGATCTTTCAGGGTGTGGACTGGGGCTGGTTCCCGGATCAATATGCCTTCATCCGTCTGCATTACGACAAGACCCGTGAGACCATCTATCTCCTCGATGAGAATTATGGAAACAGGATGAGCAACGAGGAGACGGCAGAATGGATCCGCGAACGTGGCTACGACGGGGTAGAGACTGTCTGTGACACGGCCGAGAGAAAAAGCATTGCGGACTATCGCAGCCTCGGCGTGAATGCGAAGGAGGCCAGAAAGGGGCCGGGCAGCGTGGAATACGGGATGAAGTGGCTGCAGCACAGAACCATCGTGATCGACCGCAGGCGCACGCCGCATGCCTATGAGGAATTCACCCGCTACGAGTTTGAGAAGAACAGGGACGGCGAGTGGATCAGCGGCTATCCGGACAGGGACAACCACCTGATCGACGCGACGCGCTACGCCCTCGAGCGGGTTTCCTTAAAATACCGTTCCCACGCATAATGAGTCGCGGGGCGCGACGCATAAAGCAAACGTGCCGGGGGCACGTTTGTAGCCAAAGCGGGAAGCAATCTGTGATTGCGACCCGGAAGGTACCTTGACTCATGGACAATTTCAGCTTGACATTCTGGAAACTCCTCTTGCAATAAACAGATTTATGGTATACAGTTATGACTGGGCAGGGGCGCAGAAGAAGGATTGCCATTCTCCCTGCGGGGCAGACTGATGAATAACAGAAATCATTGATAAAAGGAGAGAAGAACAATGCTGGAATTAAGCACGGAAAGAGTGGACGAGATCCTGCACAAAGAGACCCAGAAAACAGAAGAATTACCGACGATTCTGCGCGGCATCTATACCAGGTATATGCATCTGTGCGAGGAATACCTTGCCGACCTGGACGCACTGAATGACGATAAGATTGCTGAGCTGAAAAAGTATCATGAAGAGACCAGAAGTCTGGTGAAGTATTATTACATGGATATTCCCGAGGATATCTGCACGGCGATCAGGGAATACGACGAACAGACCTGCACCGGCCTGCTCGGGCCTGACTGGCGCAAATACGTCGTTGGCGGCTATGAGAAGTTCAAGGAGGATTACAGGAACAGGGATAAAAGCGAGGAATGTCTTAAGAAGGAGTTTAAAGAACAGAATCTGAAAGCCTTCTATGAAGAAATGGATGATGTTTTCAGAGATGGT
The DNA here is from genome assembly GCA_017538965.1 of Oscillospiraceae bacterium. Taxonomy (GTDB): domain Bacteria; phylum Bacillota; class Clostridia; order Oscillospirales; family Oscillospiraceae; genus Limivicinus. Next base: position 36,331 of record JAFYHU010000026.1, on the reverse strand, counting down.
TTCGGTACAGCCAGCAAGCGCAGCGAGAGTATAACAAACTGGCTCTCAGGCCTGCTGTTCGGGCAGCAACAGCAGAAATAGCCTTTTGGGAAGACAGATCAACGCGGAAGCAACACGCACCCGATGCTTTCAAAAGCGTCGGGTGCGTGTTGGTCTCTTCATCACAGGGGAATGTTCCAGAATGTCAAGTCGAATTGGTCTTATTTCCTTGCTTTTCTCTCCGTGTCGGATTATCATAATCATGAACTGAAAACAGGGAGGGCATTGCTTTGAATTCTATATTTGCGGAAACCCTGCGAAAGCTGAGAGAGAAAAAAGGGTTTACACAGAACGATCTCGGGAAAAAGGTGTTCGTCAATCATTCCACCATCGCCCGTTGGGAAAGCGGCAGCCGCCTGCCGGACGCCGCGATGACCGTCCGCCTCGCCAAAGCGCTCGAGGTGGACGCCAACACGCTGTTCCGGCTCGCGGCGCAGAGCGACGAATCTCCCAATGTCATTATGGTGGACGACAGCAAGGTCATCCTCACCGAAGGCATGTCCGTCCTGGAAGCGGCCATGCCGAACGCCACGATCGCGGGCTTTATCTGGCCCCAGGAAGCGATTGAATACGCAAAAAGCAATCGGATTGCGCTGGCTTTCCTGGATATTGAACTGGGAAGGGCAAGCGGGTTTGATCTCTGCCGCACGCTGCTGGAGATCAATCCCTTCACAAACATCGTGTTTCTGACCGCCTTTGCCGACTATTCTTTCGATGCGTGGAAAACCGAAGCCTGCGGCTTTCTTCTCAAACCGCTGACCCCTGAGGACGTAAAGAAGCAGCTGAAAAGGCTGCGCTATCCGTTTTGGGTGGGAGGCACGGACGAGTGAACGGATGGATTGACTATTTCTACTTTTCCGCATTCCTTGCAGGTCTCCTGTTGAGCGTGCTGGGGCTGTGGTTCACCGCCGTCATTCCCGGGATCGATCGCTGGAGCAAACGCTTCTTCCTGAGCTATTTTATCGTTTTTATTCTCTGCTGCCTTTTCTGCCTCCTCGAAATGCTCATCCCTTATTATTCCTTCCCGGCTGCGGCGGTGTATCTCGTCCTGATTCTGGAATGCGTGCTCCTTGCGCTGCCGCTGCCCATGCTGACGGTTTATCTACTGCACTGCTGCGGAGAAGACCTGCGATCGAGCAAACTCATGCGAGCCGTGCTCGGCCTGATGGCTTTCTATCTGGTGCTGCTTGCAATCGCCCCGTTCGTCAGCGCTTTCTCCCGTACTACACCAGATACGACATACAGCCGCGGGCCCCTGTACCCGCTTCTGCTGCTGCCGATGCTCCTGATCCTGCTGCTCAATTTCGCAGGCACGGTGCAGCGCCGCAATCAGCTCTCCCGTAAAGTCTACCTCAGCTTTCTCATCGCCATCCTGCCGACGATGCTGGCGCTGTTTGTGCAGCTTTTCATCGATGTTTTCCCGCTCCTTGACATCAGCTACATTCTCGCAGCCCTGTCCATGTACAGCTTCATCCTGTCCGATCAGATCGAGCAGGACCTTTGCCGCCAGCGGGAAATCGCTCGGCAGCAGCGGGAAATCGCCAATCAGCGCGCCAGCATCATGGTGCTGGAAATGCGGCCGCACTTCATCTACAACACCCTGTCAAGCATCTACAGTCTCTGCGATCAGGACCCTAAGGCGGCCCGGCAGGTCATAAAGGATTTTAACATCTATCTGCGCAAAAACTTTACCGCCGTTGCAAGCGATGTGCTCATCCCCTTTTCTGCGGAACTGGAACACACCCGCGCCTACCTTGCCGTGGAGCAGGCCCTGTATGAGGACAGCCTGTTTGTAGATTACGACATACCGCATACCTGGTTTCGCATGCCGCCGCTGACCCTGCAGCCCATTGTGGAGAATGCCGTCAAGCACGGCAGAGATCCGTATGCCGGCCCGTTTCACATTTCCGTCCGGACGCGGAAAACGGATTCCGGCAGCGAGATCGTCGTTGCGGACGACGGCCGCGGTTTTGAACCCGCCGATAACGGCGAGCCGCATATTGCCCTGAATAACATCCGGCAGCGGCTCGAAATGATGTGCGGGGGCCGCATAAGCATCGCGCCCAATGAAGGCGGCGGAACCGTCGTGACGGTGACGATCCCGGACAGCGCTGCAGAACAGGAAAAGAATACGGAAAAAGAGGATGGACAAAGAGGATGATTTTCAAGCGGATGATTGCAGGGAAAGCAGTGCCGGTTATGGCTGCGGTTATGATTTCTGCAGTGGTGCTGTCCGCTGCCGGGAGTTCGAAAGCCGAAGCAGAAGAGGCGCCGTCTTTGGAGGACAGGGAAGGTTTTTCCGTCCGGGAGATCTCGGATGACCTGTTTGACAGAATGAGAGGGGGAAACACCTATAAAGAGGACTGCATCGTTCCCCGGGAAGACCTTCGTTATCTGCTGGTTCTGCACAAGGACAAAGAGGGCAATACACACCAGGGCGAAATGGTTGTCCATAAACGGATAGCGGAAGATGTTCTGGAGATTTTTGAGAAGCTTTATGATGCGGGATACCCCATAAAACGGATGGTGCTCCCGGATAACTACCTCGCGGATGATGAGATTATGATGCGGGATAACAACTCGTCCAGCTTCAATTTCCGGCTGATATCGCATACAGACAGAATCTCAAAACACGGCTTGGGAATGGCGGTAGATATTAACCCCCTCTATAACCCTTACCATAAAACCGTGACGAATGATGACGGCACGATAAAGGAAGTGATAGAACCTGCCACGGGAGAAATCTATCTGGACAGGTCACAGGCCTTTGATTATAAGATAGAAAAGGATGATTTGTGTTATCGGCTTTTTATCGAAAAAGGCTTCGAGTGGGGCGGTGACTGGACCGATCGCAAGGATTACCAGCATTTTGAACTGCCGACAGAGATCACGGAACAATATTCCGATGCGTATACAAAATAGGATTTATCGAAAAAAGGGGCTGTCCAAAACGATTGGACAACCCCATTTTCAGGAATCGATCCCCGCGTCTGCCGGCGCCCAAAGGAAAGCGGCTTCTTTATGATCCGACCTGCCCGTTCTGATTTCGAAACCGATCCCAGATCCCGGACCCTCTGCGACAAAAAACCCCCGGCTTACGCCATGGGGGTTGAAAAAAAGATACCCGTAGGGAGCGATCCCCAGATCGCTCCGCATCTCCGCGCCCGCAGGCGCCCAAAGGAAAGCGGCTTCCTTCTGATCCGACCTGCCCGTTCTGATTTCGAAACCTGATCCCAGATCCCGAACCAACTGCGACGAAAAAACCCCCGGCTTACGCCATGGGGTTTGAAAAAATGATACCCGTAGGGAGCGATCCCCAGATCGCTCCGCAATCCCAGCGGAGGGTGTCCACCTGGTTACAGATTACTCCCGGCACGCTCACCGCGGAAAACACAAAACAAGAAAACGCGGCGGGATAAGGTACGTGCGAGCACCAAACTGAAAATCCGCGTAATTGCAGAAAGCCGGAGTCGGGCATCAGAAAACGTTTCCGTAAAGTGCCCGACTCCGGCTCCTGCATTTGCGCGGCAGGGAAACTGCCCCCCTCGCACCAAGGTTTCTCCGCCGCGCTTTTCTTAAGGAAAGCGGCTTTCTGCTCATCTGCAGTGGTCGTTCTGATTTCGAAACCTGATCACGGATCCCGAACCCCCTGCGACAAAAAACCCCCGGCTTGCGCCATGGGGTTTGAAAATTGATACCCGTAGGGAGCATAACGACGCGCGGGAAGCGTGAAAAACTCCACGCCCGTAGGGAGCATTCTGACGCGCGAGAAACGCGTGACGATCCGAGCTTGCTGCCCCAGATCGCTACGCAATCCCTGCGCCCGCAGGCGCCCTTCCCCTCATGGGGAAGGTGCCCCAGTGCGCACACTGGGGCGGATGAGGTGTTCCCGCCCGCAGGCGAAATAGCCCGTTCATGCCTTCCTGCAACTGCGCGGCAGGGAACGTTTCCCCGCGCTCTCAAGCCCTGCGCCGCGCAGAAGAAGAGAGCAGAACGTTAAAACGTTTTCTTCGCGGCAGCAGTGGTTGGTCAGGGGCAGCCGCTACCCTGGCCGCGAAACGGGGAGAGTTGATTGGGAGCAATCCCTTCGCCCGCAGGCGAAAAAGCCCGACTTCAGCTTCCTGCAATTACGCGGAATTGTACCTTGTCCCTCGCACGAACCTTTCCCCGCCGCGTTTTGTGGGTATGGGTCTAAATGCTGGCAGGTACTTTCAGCGTAGTTGCAGAATTCAACACCATAATCCATTCGCGGCAGCAGACGGTTCGTCAGGGGCTGTAGCTGCCCTTGCCGCGAAACAGTACAGCTTGATTGGGAGTCGCCCCGCATCCCCGATGGAAAGCCCAGCAAAGCGGGTTTCCATCGGAAAGGACGAGCACACTGACGCGCGGGAAGCGTGCGACGATCCAAGCTTGTCTGCGGAGGGAGTGAGCTTTCCTGTCGCTACAGGGAAGCGAATGATCCGGAGCTTGTGAGGACGCGGGAGCGAAATTTGACATTATGATAAAGCCTTATTTCTCTCTCACGGTCAGGTTGGCATAGGGCTCGCCCATCAGGATGTGGGTATAGCCGTCTCCTTCCGCCTCACACAGAAGCTCTACATCGACGCCGGACTGGAAGACCATCACGATATCGCTTCCGCCGAACAGGAACCAGCCCATCGGGTCGCCTTTTTCCACCCTTGCGCCGACCTGTACGGAATCCTCCCAGTTGCAGGAGCAGATCTGGGACATGCCGATGGGCAGCACGGCAACCAGCCCGTACTCGCCCGTATCGAGGATGACGCAGTCTCTGGTCTCGATCATCTGCCAGCCGGGAACGGAATCAAGGAGAATGTAGCGCCCGGAATCCGCGTCCCACTCGGTAATGCCGCCCGCCGCATCGACTGCAGGGATCTTGCGCACTTCCAGAACGGTGCCGCTGACCGGGAAATGGTAGCGGTGATAGTCGTTCACATCCAGGAAGGTGTGCGTCAGCGTGCCGCCTTTGAAGGCGTCGGTATATTGGGAATCGGGACCGATCAGCTGGGCGACGGAAGTGATCCGCGCGGATTTGATAACGGTGCCCTCCTTGTGGATCAGATCGCCGTTTTCATCGATGGCCCAGATGCCCTGCGGCTTGGCGTCCGCCGGAGAGACGACGGTGCTGTCCGCGATGGGCCGGACGGAAGGATCGATGAGAGAACGGGAGAACCACTCGTTGAAGCTGTGCCACACGTTTTCCTCCGCGTACCAGCCGTACTGCATGTTCATGCTGGGATCGTTCTTCACCTGCTCGTAGATAGCATCGTTCCAGCTCTCCTCGGTAGAGAGGAAGGCACCCCATTCGTCGGCATACTCACGCCACCAGGAGGCAATCGGTTCATGGTACTGGAGCGTGGGGTAATAATAGCCCCTGCCCTCCAGGGCGTCCAGAGGCTGATCCAGCAGGAACCAGATATAGTCGATGCTCTGGTCGATGCTGTTGTACAGAGTGGGATATTCCGCATCGGTCAGCACGTTCCAGGGCATGCAGGTCACGGCCCAGTCAATCAGGCGGTAAAATTCTTCGACCGTGCGCACCGGGTTGGTGTTCGGATCGGGATTGACCGCGGCCGCCTTGGCAAGGGACTGCTCCATCAGCGTCATCAGTTCCGGATCCGCCTCCAGATACCCGCGCATCGCCAGAGATGCTTCTGAGACCGGCAGCGCAGCGGAAGCGGCCGTTTCCTCCGCGGTCAGCGTTTCGCCGGGCGCGGCAGCCTGATTCGGATACCGGGATGCAAAGCAGAACAGAACCAGGACCAGCAGCACAGCCAGAATGGAGGCAATTTGTTTTCTGTTCATTTGTCATCTCTCCTTTTTTGGGATAGTAACACAGGCACAAAATGCTTGTCAATCCTCTGCACGGAAAGTCTGATGGAGAAAATTTTTTCGATTCCGACTTGACATTCTGGAACATCCTCTTGCACAATTCCGGAATATATGCAAAAATTAGGAGAGATGGAGGCGAAGGAGTTTACCAGGCGCAAACCTTTTCGTCCCAAAGAAAAAAACGCTCTGCAAGAGCATAGAAAGAGAAAGGAAGAAAATCATGGCAAAAAAAGTGGCAGAAAACATTCTGGTTGTGGATTTCAAGAAAGACAGTCAGGCCTACCAGGCATTCACCGAACTGAAGGATGAATTCGTAGACGACAACTATTTTATCTCTCAGGCCGCAATCGTGGCGAAGGAAGACGGCGAGATCGTTGTCAAGGATCAGGTTGAAAGAGCCGAGAAGGCTGTGGACGACACTTTGAAGGGCAGCCTGGTCGGCGGCCTGGTCGGCCTCCTGGGCGGACCTCTGGGCGTTCTCATCGGCGGCAGCGTCGGCGCGCTGCTCGGCGGCGCCAAGGATGTCAGCGACAGCTGGAAGGATTCCGTTGTGATGGAATATGTCAGCGGCTGCGTTGACGAGGGTGAGACCGTTCTCCTTCTCCTCGCGGACGAGAAGGGCGACGCTGCCCTGAGCGAAAAGCTGAAGGCTTATGATGCCACCGTCGCAAGATTCACCGTGAATGAAGTGACCAAGGAAATCGAGCAGGTCGTCGCGGCTGAGGAAAAGGCCGAAAAGAAGGCCTGGAAGGAAGACGTCAAGGCGCTGAAGAAGTATTACAATACGGAAGTGTCCGAGAACATCCTGATCGTCAATTACAAGGATCCGAGCGATGCCTACAAGGCCTTCAGCGAGCTGAAGGATAACTTCGTGGACGACTATTACTTCATTTCGCAGGCTGCCATCGTCAAGTATGAAAACGGCGAGTATGTGATCAAGGATTCGGAAGAAAGATGGGAGAAGTCCGTGAACGACACCCTGAAGGGCGGTCTGATCGGCGGCGTGCTGGGTCTGCTCGGCGGACCGATCGGTGCTCTCTACGGCAGCGGCATCGGCGCCGCGCTCGGCGAGCTCAAGGACGCCGGCGAAGGCATCCGGGACTTCGCGTTGATCGATTACGTCTATGCGGCCATCCCCGACGGCGCGACCGTGCTCGTGCTTCAGGCGGACGAGAAGGGCAGCGAGGCCCTGACCAAGAAGCTGAAGGAATACGACGTCACCATCGAGAGAGTGTCTGTGGAGCGTCTGGTCAAGGAGATCGAGAATCTCGAAGAGCTCGAGCGCAAACGCGAATGGCAGGCATATGAGGAAGAGCAAAAGCGCAAGGCCGAAGAGGCCAATGCGGAGTTGACCGACATGTACAACAGAGCCGGCAACAGCTTTAAACTGTAATCGAAGAAAACAGAAACCCTGGGGGCAGCCTGCCGGCATTCAGGCTGCCCCTTTTTTGAGTTTCTGAAGAAACAGACGAGGCAAGGCAGACGATCAGCAAAGGAGAAGCAGCTATGACCAAGAATATTCTTTTGACATCACTGGACGCGCTGGAGAACGACAGAGCGCTGCGGTATTATGCAGTGCGGAACGAATACGGCTTCAGCTACTGCGAAGCCGTGCAGAGCATGGAAGCGAGCACCAGGTTTATCCTGGCCCGTTTTCCCATTGACGAGATCCACGTCATCGGTGGGGACGGCTCCTCTGACGGCGGGAACGGCGGAAAACCGCTCCGTCTGAAGGATGCGGGCGCTCTTTATTCCGAAGATCAGGGCTCTCTTTCCGCCTTCGACCGGTACCGGTCCCGGATCGCGCAGTATATCGATGAGCTGAGCCTGGAACAGCAGGCTTATGATGCGCTGCTGCCGGAAGAGGAGCGTTTCAGGCTCATTGACTTTGTCCGCAGCTTCCAGGAGCAGCACGCAAAGCAGGAACCGAAGCGGCTCAACCGCTTTTTTGACGAGCTGGCCTGCAGCCGGGAGCTCTTTGAGTGCTTCCGGGACGCGCTGTTCGCTGCCTTCCCGGAGAGGCGCGCGGATCCCCGGCTTACCATGAAGTGGGTGAAGAATTATCTGTACACGCAGCTGAAGCCCTCTGCCAAACTGGAGATCCTTCCGCTCAACGAAAACATCTGCGTCCGCTGTTTCCCGGCAGGCATGCTGGAGAAGCGGGAGTACTGGGTCGACAGCATGCTGGACATCAATCAGGATGACCTCGACGGGAAGAATGAAATCCGGCTCTATGTTTCGCTGGGCAACAATGCCGCGGTGGATGCTTCCGTTGTCCTGAATCTGCTTGACATTCTGATCTCCACGCCGGGAAGCAACGCTTATCTGGAGAAGATCTACAGGGTTTCCGAGGCCTCCGGAACTCTGACAGGGAGGATCGAGGAAAATACCGTCGTTTCCCGTGCCTCGGAACTGGCCGCTGCGACGCACGCTTTCCTCAATTACAGCAAGACGGATATGCTGGTGAATTTCTGGAAAAACCAAGGTGTGCACGACGAGCGGATCAGCCGCCTGATCTATGCCGCGCGGCATGTGGACGTGGGCATGTCCATGTGCAACATCAATGAGGTGCAGGAGGGTCTCCTGCAGCTGCGCGGGCTGTTCGCGGACGAGCGTTCGTGGGCGGAAAACGGCTACTACGGCGTTCTGTTCGGCATGATCGCCGGGTGCATTCAGGCGGATTACGGCGCGCTGCTGACGGATGACGGCAGCAATATCTTTATCGAACTGATCAAATGGGCCTATCGGCATCAGCTGTATCAGCAGGTCCTGACCCTGATTGAAACCTATGCGCCGGCTGCCCTGGTGGAGAAGGGCATCTTCTACTACTGCGATGACGAAACCCGCGCGGAGGAGATTACCGGGCTGCTCGCGAAGGAGAGACTGGAACTGAAGCCGTATGAATATTATAAGATGGATGATATCAGCCATTATTTCATCAAGAACTATGATCGGGAAGCGGCCAGGCTGAACGGCTCGAGAGGGGAAGACAGGAACATGGTATACGCCGCCGTGCGGGCGAAGTCCATTGAAAAACAGGACCCGGCAAAGATCGGCGGTCACACCGCCTGCGACAGCATTGACACGGTGCAGAACGTCCTGTATGCCTATTTCAATCTCGGCATGGTGCGAAACAAGATCAGCCATGCCGATGCCGACGCGATGACCGATCGGCGCCTGATCGTATCCGAAAGCGACAGCAGCTATGCCCTGACGATTCTGAAGAACACCATCGAGTTCTTCATCACGAGCTATGAAAAGGCCCTTGAGGAAGTGCGAGACAAAAACCCCAAGATCGTGTACATTTCCTCCGATGATGTCCGAAACGCCGCGGACCGCATGCGCCGCGGATATAAAAATGAGTCACGGGGACAGGTTCCCTGACTCAGAACACAGGGGACGGTTCTCTGTGTTCTGCAGGCCTTTTTCAAAACAGACATCCTCCCATTTTTTCGGGAGGATGTTTTCTTTCTGCCTATTATGTCCTTAAGCTGTCAGGATGCAAACGAAGAGCGGACGCTTGAAAGGGGTAATCCATTCTGAGATCCCTGAGGCCTGTAAGGACTGTATGGTACAGACAGCTGACATTATGAGAGCTCGAACAAACTATCTATTCCCCAAAAACAAAAATTATTTGATTTTGGGGAATAGAAATAGTATAATAAAACCACAATAAGCTTGGAGGTATCATGATGAAGCTTATCGAACGTACCGCATATCTGGAAGAAATGAAGGATCTTCTTCAGACGCCGGATATCAAGGTAATTACCGGTGTTCGCCGGTCGGGCAAATCCAAGCTGCTGGATGCGCTGGCAGTATGGCTGCAGGACAATGACCAGGCTGCAAATATTATCCATATCAATTTTAACCTTACAGAGTTTGAGAGCCTTATGGAATATCATGCCCTGGAAAGCTATGTTGAGGAGCATTATCAGGACGGAAAGAACAATGTGCTTATGGTCGATGAGGTACAGATGTGTCCCTCCTTTGAAAAGGCAATCAACAGCCTGCACGCGAAAGAGAAGTACGATATCTGCGTTACCGGTTCAAACGCCTTCCTGCAAAGCAGTGATCTGGCGACGCTGTTTGTCGGCCGCACCTATGAGATCCACGTGTTCCCGTTCTCTTTCAAGGAATACCTTGCCTATTTCCCATCGGAGAATCTATACGGCAGCTTGACGAAATACATTACCGAGGGCGGCATGGCCGGCTCCTATCTGTATAAAAACCAGGAGCAGAAATACCGTTACATCAACAGCGAAGTGTTAAATGCCTTGATCGTCCGTGATATTATGAAGAAATACAGGCTGAGGAATGAGCCTCTGCTGCACGAGCTGATCGATTTCCTGATGGACAACATCGGAAACGTCACTTCCGTTCGGACGATAACAGATACCCTCTCCTTCAATAAGACAAAGGTCGATCATAAGACCGTTGGGAAATACATGGATGCCCTGTGTAAGGCTTTTGCGTTCTATCGGATACGGCGGTATGATGTGCGCGGGAAGCGGTATCTCCACTCTGAGGATAAGTATTATCTGGCGGATCAAAGCTTCCGCTTTGCCAGGCTGGGAACAAAGAATATGGACTACGGCCGTGTGCTGGAGAATATCGTTGCCATCGAATTGCTCCGCCGTGGGTATGAGGTATATGTCGGCGTCCTGTATAATAAAGAGATCGACTTTGTTGCTATGAAGCAGGGCAAAAAACTGTATATTCAGGTTGCTAACGATATCTCCGAGCCGAAGACCTTTGAAAGGGAATTCGCCCCGCTGTTAAGCATCAAAGACGCATACCCAAAGCTGGTGATTGCACGCACTTATCAGCCGGAATACGAGCATGAAGGCATCCGGGTCATCGATGCTGCGGACTGGTTGAACGAGTCTGTTCCCCAAAAATAATTTTTTCTTGATTTTGGGGAATAGAATAAATTGATGTCCATCCTCCCATTTTTTCGGGAGGATGTTTTTTCTGGCGAGATTCTTCTATCGGGTTTTTGTCGCCAATCGTCAGATTTTTGCCTGTCTGTGGCCGTTTGCTGAAGATTATAGTTAAAGTTGCCAGTTGATTCCTGCCTGTGCTTATAGTATAATCAAAAAATCCATTCAGAAAGTAGTTGAAAAAATGCTGGAATTTGAAGAGTATAAACAGAAATTGAATGCGGCGAAGCCGACGCTGGATGCCTTGCGGAGCGCGCTGAAGCTGGATGCAGCCGAACGGGAGATCGAAGAGCTGGAAGCCGCCAGCGCAAGGGAAGGCTTCTGGAACGACGTGGAAAACTCGCAGAAAGTCCAGAAGCGATTGAAAAAACTCCAGAACAAGCGGGATCATTACAACCGGCTCTGTTCCAACTGGGACGATCTGATGACCCTCTGCGAGATGGCCATTGAAGAGGATGACGACAGTCTGCTGGAAGAGCTGCAGACAGAATACGCCGAGTTTGAAAAGAACCTGGAGGAAACCCGGCTCAGTACGCTCCTGACGGGAGAGTACGACGGAAACAATGCCATCCTTGCCTTTCATGCGGGAGCGGGCGGGACGGAAGCGCAGGACTGGGCGTCCATGCTCTACCGGATGTACAACATGTGGGCGGACCGTCACGGCTACAAGGTGAAGGTGATGGACTATCTGGACGGAGACGATGCCGGGCTGAAGAGCGCCACCATCATGATCGAAGGAGAAAACGCCTACGGTTTTCTGAAGAGCGAACACGGAATTCACCGGCTGGTGCGCGTGTCTCCCTTTGATGCGGCCGGCAGACGGCATACCAGCTTTGCCGCCGTGGAAGTCATGCCGGAGATCAGCGATGATACCGAAATCGAGCTTCGCGAGGAGGACATCAAGATGGATGTGTTCCGCTCCTCCGGCGCCGGAGGCCAGAAGGTCAACAAGACCTCCTCGGCGGTTCGCCTGACCCATATTCCGACGGGCATCGTGGTCTCCAGTCAGGTCGAGCGCAGCCATTTTCAGAATCTGGAGAACTGCCGGAACATGCTGCGGGCAAGACTGGCCGAGATCAAGGAACGGGAACATCTGGAAAAAATCAGCGATATCAAGGGCGTTCAGATGAAGATCGAATGGGGAAGCCAGATCCGCTCCTATGTGTTCATGCCCTACCAGCTGGTCAAGGATCATCGGACCGAATATGAGGACGGCAACATCCAAAGCGTCATGGACGGCGATCTGGACGGATTTATCAATGCCTTTCTGTCCATGCGGGCAGAAAACTGAAGATTCCATTAATTTTTAAGCAAATACCTTGAAAGGCGCCTTCTTTGCAGATATAATGCAGGCGCACAAAAAAAGACAGAGGGAAAACAACATGAGTGCTTCAACCGAAAGAAAGAACCGTATTGCCGCGCGGGAAGCCGGCACCGACAAAAAAACGCTGGCCGCTCAGGAAGAGGAAAAGAAAAAAGCCCAGTCCAGGCGCAGATGGACCTGGGGAACGATCGGCGTTCTGGCCCTGATCCTTGCCATTCTGCTGCTGAACTCGGGCCTGATGTACACCGCGACGACGGCGCTGACGGTAAACGGCGAGAAATACAGCCCGGCGCAGGTCAACTACTATTACGGCAGAGATTACCTGAACTTTGCCAATCAGTACGGCAACTATGCCTCCATGCTGGGTCTGGACACCAGCCTCGGCGTGAGCGGCCTGAAGGATCAGGAATGCACCATAACCGACGGCGGGACCTGGCGGGATTATTTTCGTGAGTCCGCCAAGAACGACATCCGGGAGATCCGTTCTCTCCTGGATTACGCGGCCCAGAACGACATCAGCCTGAACGAGGAGGAAATCGCGGAGGTTGACGCCCAGTTTGAAGGGATCGACGAGACGGCGAAGTCCCTGGGCTACGGCAGCGCGGACAAGCTGTACAGCATGAACTACGGCAGCGGCGTGACGGCAAAGATCGTCCGCCAGGCAGCGATGGACGGCGCTCTTGCCAGCAAGGCCTACAGCGAGAAGCAGGACAGCTATTCCTGGTCGGAGGACGAGCTGGAAGAATACTATAAAAGCCTGAACGGCGACAAGGACCTGTTCACCTTTGACATGTACTATGTCAGTGCCGAAACGGTGGAGAATACCGTTACGGCCGAAGACGGCACCGAGAGCACCGAAATGACGGCCGATGATACCAGCCGTGCGGAGGCAAAGAGCACGGCGGATGCCATTGTCATGGCCTATCGGGACGGCGATGACATCGAAGATCCGAAAGAGCGGTTCGAGGCGGCGGTGCAGTCGCAGACGGAAGAACTGCCGACCAGCCGCAGCGGCTACAGCGGCTCCAGTCTCTCTTCCGCCTATGCGGACTGGATGAAGGCGGCGGACCGCCAGGCCGGTGATATCGAGGTCTTTGCCGATGCGGAGGAAGATCCCGCGGGCTACACGGTCGTGCTGTTCCTCGGCCGGGAAGACAATCATTATCCCACCGTGAACATACGCCATATTCTGGTGAAGGCGGAAGCCGGCGAGGACGGAACCTACAGCGACGAAGCCAAGGCGGCTGCCCTGAAGCGGGCGGAGGAGATCCTGGCGGAGTATGAAGACGGGCCGAAGACCGAGGAGAGCTTTGCCGCGCTGGCCGAGCAGTACTCGGAAGACAGCGGTTCGAACACGAACGGCGGCCTGTATGAGAATGTCTACCGCGGCCAGATGGTTGCGGAGTTTGAGGATTTCTGCTTCTCGGAGCATAATCCGGGCGATACCGGCATTGTTTACGGCGAGAGCGGCTCCTATGCCGGCTACCATGTGATGTACTACGTCGGTGAGGGTGACCTGTACAGCAGCGTTCTTGCAAAAACAGACCTGCTGAATCAGGAAATGACGCGCTGGACAGAGGAACTCAACGAGGCATGCACGGTGACGGAAGGCTTCGGTTTCCGTTTTGTCGGAAAATAAAAGGAGGAAAGGAGTTCTCACAGTGCGGGAACTCCTTTTGCCGTTTTTTACGCAACGGAGGTACAAAATGAAAAGAACGGTTCGCATTTCGGCATTTCTGCTGGCAGCGCTGATGCTGCTGTCGCTCTGCGGCTGCGGGTCGGCAAAACAGAACGCATCCACCGCAGCTGCCCGGGAAGACGCGGCCTACAACGCAGCCTACGACTACGAGAGCTATGCGGCTGCCGAGATGGCGGCGGACGGCGAGTACGGCTTTTCTCCGGTTCCCGCCCCGTTGGCGGCCGGCGGCAGCAAGGAAGATGAGGTTCCGGATGAGAACCCGGAGAAGATCATCTATGCCGCGGACGTGACGGTCGAGACGACGACCTTTGACGAGACGGTGGCCAATGTGACCGAGCTGGTCGAGCGCTATGATGGCTGGATCGAGTCCAGCAGCATCAGCGGCTCCAACTACTATCAGAAGGCCAAGGGAACGGCATCGACAAGGGATGCCAGCTATACGCTGCGGATTCCCAGCCGCCGCTTCAACGAGCTGATGGAAAGCCTCTCGGCGCTCGGGAACATCCCCTATTCCCACATCTACACCGAGAATGTCACGAGCCGGTATGTCGATACCCAGGCCCGCCTCAAGGCTTACCAGACCCAGGAAGCCCGTCTTCTGGAGATGATGGAGCTTGCTGAGTCGGTGGAAGATGTGATCATCATCGAAGACCGCCTGACGGAGCTGCGCTATCAGATCGAGTCCCTGCAGTCGACCCTGAACAACTGGGACCGCCGCGTCAGCTACAGCACTGTTTCCCTGACCGTCAAGGAAGTCCGGGAATATACGCCGGAAATCAAGGAAGAGCCGAGCTATTGGGAGGAACTGAAGGAAGCGCTGAAAGACGGCTTCGAAAATGCCGGTGAGATCCTGAAGGGTCTGCTGGTCTTCCTGATCGAAATCCTGCCGGTGCTGATCATCCTGATCCCGGTCATCTGGCTGCTGGTCTGGATCGTGAAGAAGATCTTCCGTCTTGACGGTTCCCGCGCCCGGGCGCGCCGCGAGGCGAGAGCGGCAAAGAGAGCCGAAAAAAAGGCCGCCGCCGAAGCAGCCCGGGCGGCGATAAACCCGCCGGCTGCTCCGGCCGCCCCTGCCGCTCCCTCCGGGGAAGACGGCGCCGCAGTGCCGGAGGAGGTCCCCGCCGAGGCGGAAAAGGAGGATAATCCATGAATATTCTGAAAACCATGCCGGCGACCGGCGTCATCGTGATCTCGGTGATCGCGGTGCTGTTTGTTCTGGCCGTGATTCTGCTCTTCTATGTGCGCCTGCGCTACCGCCTTCTCGAGGGCAGGGCCAGCGGTACGAATTCGGAGTCGCGCGGCTTTCGGGCGGCGCTGCTGACGGAATATACCGAGGCCTATCGGCAGTACGGACGCGATGTCAATACCCCGGCCATTATCTCCGACGTCGTGGGCCGCCGCCTTTCAGGCCTGCTGCTGTGCGAGCGCTATCTGAACAATGCGGTCTCGCTGTTCGTCACCCTGGGCCTGTTCGGAACCTTTCTCGGCCTGAGCATGTCCGTCAGCTCGCTGACGGAACTGATCAGCCTCTCGAACACCTCCGAGTGGCTGAGCGTGATGGACAGCGTGGGCGGCGGTCTGATGAGCGCGCTGAGCGGCATGGGCGTCGCGTTCTATACCTCGCTCGTCGGCGCGGGCTGCTCGATCCTGCTGACCATCCTGCGGACGATTCTGTCGCCGCAGACGGCCCGTGAAAGGCTGGAGACCCGGCTGGAGCTCTGGCTGGATACCGAGATCGCCCCGACCCTGACGACCGACGCGGTGAAGGACGACGCCGAGCTTCTCGGACGTCTGATCAATGCGCTGAACGCTTCGGTCGGCGAGATCCGCTCGGCCATGCGTTCGTCTGCCGAAGCCTACGCCAAGAGCACGCAGGCCTCCGCGGCAGCCCTGATCAAGGCCACACAGGAACAGAAGGACAATCTCAGGAGCTTTGACGAATCCCTGAACAAGTTCAACAACGGCGTGCATGACTTCTCGGAGGTGGACTACAACCTGCGCGGCAGCGTCGAGCGCATGGATCTGGCGGTGCGCGATCTGTCTTCGGCCTTCCGGGAGATCAGCCGCCGTCTCGGAGGGAAGCAGCAATGAGGCGGCAGTATGTCGGCCGCTCGGATGCCATGGTGCGCTCCGCCGAGGGAGAGCAGGGCTTCTGGCCGTCCTATGCCGACATGATGTCGGCGGTGGCGCTGATCCTGTTTTTCCTGATGCTGCTGAGCTACATTTCGAACATGATCACCGGCAACAACCTCAAGAATACGGAGAGTCAGCTGGAGGAGACCAGAATCCAGCTGGCCACCCGCGAAAAGGAGCTGTCGGATCTGGAACAGACGCTGATGGTGACCATGAAGCAGGTGGACGATGCCAAGGCCGATCTCCAGCAGATCACGATCGATCTCGACGAGGTCAAGCTTACCCTTGCGGCGAAGGAAGAGGATCTCGCGGCCCAGGACAAGCTGCTCTCCGACCAGAAGGCCCTGCTGTCTGAGCAGGAGAAGCAGCTGTCCAGCCAGAAGCAGCAGCTCTCCAGCCAGCAGGAGCGCATCGCCGAGCAGGAGGAATACCTGGCGGCAGCCACGGATGAGCTTCTGGAAATGCGCGGCCAGATGCAGACCATTGCCGTCCTGCGTCTGTCCATTCTCGAACAGATCCGCGACAGCGTCGTCGCCGTGATGGGTGACGCTTCGAAGGTGAAGATCGGCGAAAACGGCAACATCGTGCTCAGTGAGGGCGTCTTCTTTGACGTCGGTTCTGCCGCGGTCAAGGCCGCTGCCGTACCCACCCTGAATCAGCTGATCGACGTCTTCTCCCAGTTCCTTGCCGATCCGGAGAATGTCCGCTATGTGGACAGCATCGTCATTTCCGGCCATACCGACAGCACCGGCTCGGATGAAACCAACCGCCAGCTCTCCACCGAACGCGCGAATGCCGTTCTCGGTTACCTGCTGGATAACGGCGGCGGAAAGCTGCAGCGCTATGCCTCGTATTTCTGTGCGGCCGGCTACGGCGAAACCCGTCCCGTTGCCACCAACGACACCGTGGAAGGCCGGGCCCAGAACCGCCGCATCGAGATTTCGATCATCTTGAAGGATGACTCGATCATGGATATCGTGGACACCTACCTCAACATCGACCTCCCCGCCGAGGCCGAAAGCAGAATGGCAGCGACAGAGGGATAACAGAAAGGACGGATCTTATGGCAGTGGAATTTTCCCCTTTTGGCAGATTGTCTGACGGCCGCCCCGTGACGGCGGCCTGCCTGACCAACCGCGCGGGCACTTCCGTGATCGTGCTGGACTACGGCGCGACGATACAGTCTCTCCGCGTCCCCGCAAAGGACGGCACGCTCGTCGATGTCGTTCTGGGCTACGACAGTGCGGAAGAATATGAACGCAGCGGGGATTATCTCGGCGCGACCATCGGCCGCGTGGCCAACCGCATCGGCGGCGCCGCCTTCTCCCTGAACGGCAGGCGTTACGAACTGGCAAAGAACGACGGCGAGAACCATCTGCACGGCGGCTTCTGCGGCTTCGACAAGCGCTTCTGGCGCATGGCCGCCCAGGGCGACAGCCTGCTCTGCTGGCGTACTTCCCCGGACGGCGAGGAGAATTACCCCGGAAACCTGGAGATCCGCGTGCTCTTTTCCCTTTCCGAGGACAACCGCCTCAGCATCTCCTACGACGCCGACACCGACGCCGATACCCCGTTAAACATGACTAACCACAGCTATTTCAACCTCAACGGCTCCGGGAGCATCCTCTCCCACTGCCTGCAGCTGTTTGCCGAACGCTTCTGCGAAAACGACGCCGGCTGCCTGCCGACGGGTCGGCTTCTCCCGGTCGAGGGAACGGCCTTTGACTTCCGCAGAGAAAAAGAAATCAGCGCTGATATCAACGCTGACGATGAACAATTGGTTTTAGCGGGAGGCTATGACCACAACTATGTGCTTGCCGGAAGAAAGGCTGCGGTCGTCTGCGGCGACCGCACCGGCATCGAGCTCACGGTCGAAACCGACCTGCCGGGCGTGCAGCTCTATACCGCCAACATGCTCGGCGAGCGCATCGGCAAGGGCGGCCGGACCTTCGGTCCGCGGGAAGCCTTCTGTCTGGAAACCCAGCTCTTCCCGAATGCGATGAACTGCTGGGGATTTCCGTCCCCGATTCTGCATGCGGGCGAGCACATGCACTCCGAAACCGTCTATTCTTTTCGGCTGCGCTGAGGGAGGCTTCCCTCCTGATAACTCTGACAGAGTTCGCGCAGGCAGCAAATCTCGCACCGCGGACGGCGCGCATCACAGACGGCGCGGCCGTGAAGAACGATACAGTGACAGAAATCAGAAGAGCTCTCCGGAGGAAGAAGCTTCCGGAGAGCTTCTTCGATCTTTTCCGGTTCTTTCAGATTGTCCACCAGGCCGAGACGGTTGGCAATGCGGATGCAGTGAGTGTCCACAACCACCGAACCCGGAACCCGATAAAGGTCGCCGAGCAGAAGGTTCGCCGTTTTCCTGCCGACACCGGGAAGGCGAAGAAGTGCTTCCATGCTGTCGGGAACCTTCCCGTTGTGCTTTTCAAGCAGGACAATGGCGCAGTTTACCAGGTCACGGGCTTTGGCATGATAAAACCCGCAGGAATGAATATACTTTTCCACTTCTTCCACGTCGGCTTCGGCAAAGGCCTCGAGAGTGGGAAAACGCGCAAACAGCGCCGGCGTGACCATATTGACGCGTGCATCGGTGCACTGCGCCGAAAGCCGGACAGAAAAAAGAAGCTCGTAATCCTTTTCGTAATTCAGCGCGCAGACGGCTTCCGGGTATTCTGCCAGAAGAAGCCGGACGATTTCATTGACCTGTTCCTGAGTACGCATGCGTTTTTCACTCCTTAATCAGACACCCCGCCGAACCCGGCGGGGTGTTTTTCATTCAGCGGTTCAGAACGAGGTTCCCACCGCATTCGATGGTATCAAGCTCCACTCCGCTGTAAGTACCCCGGTACAGCCAGGTGACGTCCAGAGGAATCTCACGGAACTCACCGGAAACAAGAGGGACGGTAAAGGTCCGGGAATTGATTTCAACGCTGGCAGCACCGCCGGTACCGTCTCTTTCTATGGCCGGCGAGGCAAGAGAGACATACTGTCCGTCCAGAGCGATATTCAAGGCTCCCGGAGTAGCAGTGGTATACAGGCTGTAGCAGTCGGCATAGACAGTTACGGTGATGTCCACGCTGTTCTGGCTGTTGATCGCGGCAGACCAGTCCGCATGAATGTTCAGACCGGTTCCAGTATCCGAGCGGAAAGATCCGCTGCCGATGCTGGTTCCGACAGGAATGGAGACACCCGAAGCATCTGCTGTGGCCGTTGTAGCGCCGGGAACAACAGGAATAAGATCCTGAGCCGAAAACAGAGGATTGCCGTCCGCATCCGTCGGTGTCGGTGTTGGTGTAGCGGAAGCGGCGGCCGGTGCCGCTGTTGAAACAGGAACGGCGGCAGACCCCGGTGATGCGGTGGATACCGGAGCAGCCGTGGATGCCGGATAATATACGGGAGCGGAAGTCGCGGTGACGGCCGGTTCCGTCGAGGTCTGCGGCGGCGGGGTTTCGGTCGCGACAACCGGCTCGGCCGTGGAAGTTACGGTCTCATAGGGATTGTCACGGGCAGAGGAGCGATCCAGGCCTGTCAGAAAAATAATGACAACGGCGACGACAAGCAGGAAAACGAGCAGCATCAACAGGGCTGTTGTTCGATTGTTTTTCATTTTCAGATCTCCATAGGGAAAGGTAAAGATTGCGGACAGAGTATATCGCGATTTTTGGAAAAAAACCAGAGAAAACGGCAGAGTTTCAGAAAGTTTTAAGAATTTGCCTATATTATATAGGAAAAGTCGGCGTTTTACAATCCCCGGGAAAGGAAAAGATTTTCGCTTGCTCTGCGCCAGCTGCCGTACTATAATAACAACATAAAAAAAGCATACAAACAGAGGAGGCACGGCCATGAACGGATCGTATCGCATCAGCACGGGAATCGACGGACTGGACCAGACACTGGATTATCTGCGGCCGGGGGACAATGTCACCTGGCAGATAGAGAACATCGGAGATTATGCCTTCGTTGCCACCCAGTTTGTGGCGAAAATTGCCCTGACGGGAAAGCGCATCGTCTATCTGCGCTTCGGGGACCACGAAGAGCTGATCCCTTCGGAAGCGCTGAAGAACCGCGGGGCCAATATTGATCAGTATACCCTGGATCCGAGCGTGGGCTTTGAAACCTTTGCCGTCCAGGTGCACCGTGTCATCAGCGGGGAAGAACTGGGGGCTTTTTTCCTGTTTGACTGTCTCTCGGAACTGCAGCGCTACTGGTTTTCAGACCTGATGGTCTGCAACTTCTTCTGCCTGACAGCCAATTTCCTGTCGGAACGCGGCGGTGTGGCGTATCTGGCGCTGCGCTATGAACGGCACATCTATGAGACCATCTCGCGAATCCGGCGGGCAACCAGCGTGTTGCTGAATATCCGGACGCTGAGCGGCGCGACCTATATCCATCCGGTGAAAGCCAGCGGAAGAAGCAGCAAGACCATGTTCTTCCCGCTCAAAATTGCAGGCGGGGAAAGTCGGATCATCACATCGAGCGCGGATACCTACGCCATTTTTGATATCTTTACACAGACCGGCGAGCGGCGGGACTGCTGGGACAGCATGTTTGATTCCGTCGGCCCGGGGCAGGAAGAACCGACGGACCCGGACGGCGTAAAATTGAAAGAGAACATCATGATGTGTCTGCTGGGAAACGAACCGAAACGGCTTGCGCTCTGCCGGAGATATTTCTCGGTGCAGGATCTGATGGAGATCAAGCGTCGGGAGATCGGAACCGGATGCATCGGCGGTAAGACCGTCGGCATGCTGCTGGCAAGAAACATCCTCCGGGATACGAATCCGGAGCTGTATGCCAGACGGATAGAAAACCACGATTCCTACTATATTGGAGCGGATGTGTTCTATACCTATGCCGTTCAGAACAACACCTGGGACCTGCGGACCAAGATGATTCAGCCAGAAGACTATATCCGAATTGCTCCGGAATTCCGCCAGCGTCTGCTGGACGGTGTGTTTATGCCTTCGATCAAGGACCAGTTCCTGTCGATGCTGGAATACTTCGGCCAGAGCCCGATCATCGTCCGCTCCAGTTCGCTGCTGGAAGACGGCATCGGCAATGCCTTCGCCGGAAAGTACGACAGCGTCTTCTGCCCCAACCAGGGAACCCTGGAGGAACGTTACCGCGACTTTGAGCATGCGGTGAGGATGGTCTATGCCTCGACGGTCAGTCCGGAAGCGATCCGTTACCGGGCTGAAAGAAAACTGCTGGACCGCGACGAGCAGATGGCGCTGCTGGTCATGCGTGTCAGCGGCGATGTCCACGGCGATTATTACTATCCTCATATTGCCGGCGTTGGCCATTCCAAGAACCTCTACGCTAACGAGACGCTCGGGAAGGAAAACAAAGGAATGCTCCGGCTGGTATTCGGCATGGGAACCCGGGCCGTAGACCGCGAAGCAGATGACTATGCCCGGTTCATCCGGCTGGACAAGCCGCTTGCCCCGCCGATGGTCGAGGCGAAGGATGCTTATAAGTTTTCGCAGCATCAGGTGGACGTCATCAACCTGAACAACGACCGCTTTGATACCGTTCCGATGGAAAAGATCAACAAAAAGATGATGGGAACGGACGCCGGCCTGTTCATGGAACCGGACAGCTATACGGCAGCCTATTACCGCGAACTCGGCCTGCGGGACGAGACCGTCCCGGAAATCGTCAATTTCTCGCGCCTGTTGAGAAGGACGGACTTTGCCGCAGTGATGACCGAGATTCTCCGGCTTCTGGAAGAAAAATACAACTACCCGGTCGATATCGAATATGCCTGCAACTTTACACCCGACGGGGAATACAAGGTGAACCTGCTGCAGTGCCGTACAATTCAGACGCAGGGACTGGGCCAGGCCGGCGTCATGCCGAAGGTAAAGGACTTCCTGTTCCGCATCCATGGGAACTTCATGGGCGGCAACGCCTGCGTGCCGATCCGCTATGCGGTTTTTGTTCAGGTGGAAAACTATCTGTCGCTGCCGGAAAACCGGAAGTATCTCGTCGCCCGCAGAATCGGCGAACTGAACCAGATGATCACGGAAGAGGGAGCCGTTCTGCTCGGACCGGGCAGATGGGGCACCACGACGCCGAGCCTGGGGGTTCCGGTCTCTTTTGCGGAAATCTCGCGCTATTCCTGCATGTGCGAGCTGTCATATCAGTCGCACGGCCTGCACCCGGATCTGTCGTACGGCAGCCATTTCTTCCAGGATCTGGTGGAGAGCGGGATCCACTATGCGGCCGTTTACCGGGAGAGCAAAGACTGCATCTTCCGGGAAGATCTGTTTGCGGCTTATCCGGATGTCTACGGACAGCTGACGGGCGATGACATCCTGAAAGATGTTATTCGCGTCCATGATTTTGGCTCGGACGGAGCCATCCTTTACTCGGAACTCAAGAGCAGCGACTGCTTCCTCGGCGTTACGGGCGGGGCGGAGGAAACTGCCTGATCGGAGGCAAAATGCCCCGAAATGCCCCGAAATGCCGGATTTTTCTCTTGCTATTACGGCCCGATTGTGCTAAAATAATTTGCATTTTATTGGAAAACGCATTGTTTATTGCAGTTCTCTGCTTTCTTTGAAACGGAAAGGTTTTGTCAATATGAAGAAAAAAAGAGAAGGCGGCAAGGCCGTCGTTCGGCTGATCGACCGGGTTTTCGGCCTGTTTCTTGCCGCCGGAATTGTGTTAGGGATTTTCGGGCTGGCGCTGGAATGGGTTTTGCTGAAGGGACCGTCTCCGGCTCTGCGGGACTCGTTTGTCATGACCATGATCTGGACCCGGCGCTTTGATTTCATTCCCAGAATTTTCCTGACGAAGCAGGAAGTTGATGACATCTTCGACTCCCATTTTGTGATGAATGCATCCGGTGCCTCCACGGATACCAGCCTGATCACTGTCAAGGCGGAAGAAGAAATTGATCCCGATCTCGGTCCGCAGCCGGATGCCTATGGCCTGATCGATGAAGACGGAGACGGCATTGTCATCGTGGACGTCAAGAAGAAAGGCTTTGTCGGTAAGATGATGGTGGTCTATGACCCCAGCCGCATCATTGTTGGAAAGCCGGAGGTTTACGGCGGATACGGTATGCCGCTGGATGCACTCTGTGAGCGCTACGGCGCGATCGGAGGCATCAACGGTGGGGCTTTCTATGATGAAGACGGCAGCGGAACCGGCGGTTTCCCGGACGGACTGACGATCTCAGACGGCGAATACACCTTGATGGGTCACGAACGGACCTTTGTCGGCTTTGACGAGAACAACATCCTCTTTGTCGGCGATATTGACGAGGAGACTGCGAAAGAGCTTCACATGCGCTGCGGCGTCAGCTTCGGCCCTGCGCTGATTATCAACGGCGTGGGAGAGTACGGAGGTTATATGGAAAGCGGCATCAATCCCCGTACGGCTATCGGACAGCGAGCGGACGGCGCCGTGCTGATGCTGGTTATTGACGGTCGCCAGATACACAGCATCGGATGCAGTTTCGGGGATGCACGCGATGTCATGATCGATTTCGGCGCGGTGAATGCCTGCAACCTGGACGGCGGATCGTCAACCGTCATGTATCTGAACGGGCAGTACATCAACAGCCCGTCTTCGGCGAGCGGAACTTCCCGAAATCTTCCCAATGGCTTCCTGATCAAGTAACGAGAGCGTGTAAAGGATCGGAGAAAACATGGCGACGAAAAAAAGAAAGAAAAAAAGATCCGGAGTGGGTACGGCAATCTATGTGGCGCTGCTGACCTTGTGGATTCTGTTCCTCGCGGCGGTCTGTCTGTATATTCTCAGCCAGGTATGGGCTTATGCGAGTGTATATGACAAAACGCTGCAGGAGCCTGTCATTGAGGCCTATATGACAAAACTGCGCGAAAATGTCTGGGATGACAGTATTGCGGCGACCGTGGCGGCGATGCCGCATCCGGTTCAATCGGACGAAGAGGTTAGCGCCCTGGTCAAGGACATGCTGCTCAATGACGAACTCAGCTATGTTGAGAAGCAGGGTTTTACCCGCGGTGACAGCATTACCTACAATCTGCTTTGCGGCGAGAATGTTTTCGGCGAAGTCACCTTGAGAGAGGATACATCGAAAAATCTGGTCAAGGATGTGAATCTGCCGGATATCGTGATCGGTGCGTTGGCAAAGATGGGTGTTGCCATCCAGCCGGAGCTGTATTCCTGGAAAGTGGCGGAAGAGAGCTTTGACTTTTCCGGCCTCTATTCCAGCGTCAGCGCAACGGTTCCGGAGAGCTATACGGTGACACTCAACGGAGTGACGCTGGATGACGGATATATTGTCGAAAAGGACATTCACTTCGACAATCTCGAGTCTTATTATTACCGCTACGACAATCTGCCCACCAAGGTGACCTATCAGTTTGACAGTCTGATGGGACATCTGGATCCGGTCATATATGATGAAAACGGTCAGGAGATAACCATCGATGAAGAAGCGGGCGACGCCCAATTCCTCAAACCGGTGGACAGCGAGACCCGGAGCAAGCTGGAAGAGCATTTGAAAGCGTTTTCGGATGCCTATCTGAACCTGAGTGCCAGTACCGGCGACCCGATCACTGCCTATGCAAGGTTGGAACCTTATATCGAAGCCGGAGGTGAGTTGGACAAGACCCTGCGGCAGGTCTTCCTGATCGGCGACTGGTCGCACAACTCGTATTACCAGTTCCAGGGCTTTGAGCTTCTGAACGCCTATTCGCTGGGCCCTGACTGCTACGTAGCGGAATATAAGGCCTCAGCCACTGTCAACCAGCCGGCTGGACCGGTTGCGCTGGAGAGGACCTTCCGATCGGTCGTAGACGCGTCCAGCGGCCGTATGATCACGGCGACGATCGACGATATCTGACGGTTTCGGAGGGAAAACCATGCCCGATCAGAATGCATGCACGACAGCCTGTGCCGTTGTCCTTCCGTCCCTGAATCCGAACGAAAAGTTTGATCAAGTACTGGACGGACTGCTGGAAGCCGGATTTCAGAAGATCGTGATCGTTGACGACGGAAGCGATGCCGCGCATCAGGGGCATTTTGAAAGAGCGGCGGCCTTTCCCGAATGCACGGTGATTCACCATCCTGTCAATCTGGGAAAAGGCCGCGCCCTGAAAGACGGCTTCCGGGTCTGCGTGGAGCACTTCCCGGATGCGGAAGGCGCCATCACCATCGACGGGGACGGACAGCATTTGACGAAGGATATTCTCGCCTGCGGCAACCGGATGCTGGAAGAAAGAACGAGAGTGGTTCTCGGTTGCCGGAACTTTGATCTCCCGGGGGTCCCGCCCAGAAGCGTGGCGGGAAACAAGACCACCTCCCGCCTCTTCCGCCTCTACGGCATCCGTCTCTCCGATACCCAGACGGGCCTGCGGGCGATTCCGCAGCAGTATCTGGAACAGTTCGCGAAGATCGAGGGCGAGCGCTTTGAGTATGAGACCAACATGCTGCTGCAGATGAAGCGCCGCGGGATTCCGTTTTCCGAGCAGGAGATCGAAACCGTTTATGAGGATGAGAACGCCGGGTCGCACTATGATACCCTGAAGGATTCCTGGCGGATTTTCAGAATCATGTGCAAGGCGGCCTTTCGCGGGACGGAGAAATGAAAAGGGGAAGAGAGCCGCTGCTCTATACACTCAGTTCGCTGAGTTCCTTTGCGGTGGATGCCGGGCTCTTCTACGGGCTGCACCTGCTCTTCAGCGCGGTTCTCGGCGTCTATGCCGAGCCGGTATGCAACCTGGCAGCCAGGGCGCTTTCGTCTTTTTATAATTTCAACATGAACCGGCTGGTGTTCCGCAGCCGGGGCAGCTACGGGAAAGAAGTGCTGAAATACTACTGTCTGTGCATTCCGCAGGCGCTGGTCTCGACGGGCTTGATCACCCTCTTTGTCAATCTGCTTTCGGTAGAAAACAGCGCCGGAGCGACTGCAGTCAAAGTCGTGATTGACGGGATTCTCTTCGTCATCAGCTTTTTCATCCAGAAATTCTGGGTGTTCCGGGAGAAAAAACCGGCTTTCGACGGAAAGCCGGAGGAAAAGAAACAGAAAAAACGAACGAATCAAAGATCGAAAGGAACAGAACCATGACCTATGAAATCGACATTGCCGGATTAAAACGGAAGCTTCCGCTCTGCAGGGTCAGCGATGACCTTTATATCGGCGCATTTGTGATGTTCGGCGATGTGGAGCTGACGGTGCACTGCGCCGCAGAGCTCCTGAAGCTGGCACCGGAATATGACTATCTCATCGCACCGGAAGCCAAGAGCATCCCGCTGCTCTATGAGATGGCCAGACAGAGCGGGGCAGACAAATACTTCCTCGCAAGGAAGGGCCCGAAAGCTTACATGAGCGGGGTTTTCGAAGTCAACGTCAAGTCGATCACTACGATGGCGGTGCAGAAACTGGTCATCGATACGGCGGATGCCGAACTGATCAGGGGCAAGCGCATGCTGATCCTCGACGACGTGATTTCGACCGGTGAATCGCTGCGGGCGACGGAAGAACTCGTGCATCAGGCGGGCGGTATCGTTGCCGGCAGGATGGCGGTGCTGGCGGAAGGCGCCGCGGCAGAACGGGATGACATCATTGTTCTGGCACCGCTGCCGCTCTTCAACCCCGACGGAAGCATCAAGGAATAAGGAAACAGGAAAAAGCTCCTGAGAGGGAGTTTTTTTCATGGGCGGCGGGACTGGAAGAAGCGGGCCAGAAGGCGGCGGCTGTCATCGGCGCAGACACCGGCGTAAACGCTTGGACGGTGGCGGAAGTTTTCCGAAAACAGATCGAGAATGCTGCCGCAGGCACCCGTACTCTCTTCCCGGGCGCCGAAGACCACCCGGGGAATGCGGGCGTTGATAATCGCGCCGGCGCACATGGGACAGGGCTCAAGCGTGACATACAGGACGCAGCCGTCCAGACGCCAGCTGCCGCGAACCCGGCAGGCTTCCCGGATCGCCTCGATCTCGGCGTGGGCTGTGGCGTCGCAGTCAGCCTCCCGGCGATTCCGGCCTCTCCCGATGACGGTACCGTCGGCATCGGCAATCACGCAGCCGACCGGAACGTCGCCGTTTTCGGCAGAAGCCTCGGCCAGAGAGAGCGCGAGGCGCATGTAGTGTTCATGATCCATGGAAAAAACTCCTGAAAAACCCCACCCGCAGAGCGGGTGGGGTTCTGCTCTCAGGCGAGGGCGGCGGTGATGATGGACATCTGATAGACTTCCTCAGCGTCGCAGCCGCGCGACAGGTCGTTGATCGGCGCGTTCAGACCCTGCAGAATCGGGCCGTACGCGGCAAAGCCGCCGAGCCGCTGGGCGATCTTGTAGCCGATGTTGCCGGACTGGATCTCGGGGAAGATGAAAGTGTTGGCATAGCCGGCGACGGGGCTGCCCGGAAACTTCAGCTGGCCGACCACCGGAGAGACGGCGGCGTCAAACTGCATCTCGCCGTCAATGGCGACATCGGGGGCCTTCTCCTTGGCAATGGCAGTCGCCTCGCGGACGAGGTCCACACTGGCGCCCTTTCCGGAGCCTTTGGTCGAATAGGAGAGCATGGCGACCTTCGGGTCGATGCCAAAGACCTTTGCGGTCCTGGCAGTCTCCACGGCGACCTCGGCAAGCTGCGCTGCGGCGGAGAGAACGACGTTGCCTTCCTTATCCAGCTTGTCCTGATAGTCGATGTTGATGGCGCAGTCGCCCATGGCGAGCATCTCGTCGCCGCGGACCATGATGAAGCAGGAACTCACCAAGTTGGCGCCCTTTTTGGTCTTGACCAGCTGCAGGGCAGGGCGGACCGTATCGGCCGTGGAATAGGTAGCGCCGCCGAGAAGCGCGTCGGCAAGCCCCATCTTGACCAGCATGGTGCCGAAATAGTTGCCTTTGCTCAGCGCGGCACGGCATTCCTCGGCAGTCATCTTGCCCTTGCGCAGCGCGACCATGGTTTCCACCATCTCATCCATGCCGGGATAGGTGGCCGGATCGAGGATCTCAAGGCCTTCGATATCGAAACCGCCTTTCGCGGCGGCCGCCTTGACCTCGTCCACGTTCCCGACCAGAATCGGTGTGAGGAAGCCGCCCTTCTTCAGACGGTCGGCAGAGGCAAGGATACGGGCGTCGGAGCCTTCGGTATAGACAATTTTGCGGGGATTGGCTTTGAGTATTTCAACAAGGTTTTCAAACATGCTAAATTCCTCCAAAAGTTTAAAATTTGACATTAATAATCTACCACGCTTCCGGCGGATTTTCAAGAGCAAACAAAAGGCCGGAGAGAAATTATTCTGTATTTACAAGCAGGCGGCTTTTGGGGTATAATATTCTATCATTCTGAAATGCTGCAGCGGGAGACGTCATGACGGAACAGAGCAAAATCCGAAACTTCTCGATCATCGCGCATATTGATCACGGGAAATCCACGCTCTCCGACCGACTGATCGAAAAATGCGGGGCGGTGGAAGCGCGCGTCATGGAGGATCAGATCCTCGACAACATGGAGCTTGAAAAAGAGCGCGGGATCACGATCAAGGCCCGTGCGGTCGGGCTGCAGTACCGCGCGCAGGACGGGGAAAACTATACCCTCAATCTGATTGACACCCCGGGGCATGTGGACTTCAACTACGAAGTCAGCCGCTCCCTGGCCGCCTGCGAGGGTGCGCTTCTGATCGTGGACGCCTCGCAGGGGGTGGAAGCACAGACGCTCTCCAACACCTATCTGGCGCTGGACAACAATCTTGAAATTCTGCCGGTGATCAACAAGATCGACCTGCCGGCGGCTGACCCGCAGCGAGTAAAGAACGAAATCGAGGAGATCATCGGCATCCCGGCGCAGGACGCGCCGGAGATCAGCGCCAAGGCGGGCATCAACATCGACGCCGTTCTGGAAGCGGTCGTTCACGGGATTCCCGCCCCGGCCGGTGATCCGGAGGCTCCGCTGAAGGCTCTGATTTTTGACAGCCAGTATGACAATTACCGCGGCGTGATCGTGTTTCTGCGCGTAATGGACGGAAGAATCGCGAAGGATACGGAAGTCCTGCTCATGTCCACCGGCGCCCGGTACAAGGTGCTGGAAACCGGCTATCTGCGGCCCACGGCGCTGGAAGCCTGCGAGGAGCTGTGCGCCGGTGATGTCGGCTATTTTACCGCCAGCATCAAGAATGTCGCGGACACCCGAGTCGGCGACACAGTGACGGAAGTGCTTCGGCCGGCGCAGGAGGCGCTGCCTGGCTACCGGCCGGCGCGGCCGATGGTATACTGCGGCATCTATACGGAAGACGGGTCCAAATACCCGGATCTGCGCGATGCCCTGGAAAAGCTGAAGCTGAACGACGCCTCGCTCTCCTATGAGCCGGAGAGCTCGGTGGCTCTGGGCTTTGGCTTTCGCTGCGGCTTCCTGGGCATGCTGCACATGGAAGTCATCCAGGAAAGGCTGGAGCGGGAATTCAACCTAGAGCTGGTCACAACGCTGCCCTCGGTGATCTATCGGGTGGAAAAAACGGACGGCAGCACCGTCATGGTGGACAATCCCCACAACTACCCGGATCCGGGTGTGATCGCAGAGGCTTTCGAGCCCTATGTGAAGGTATCCATCATTACTCCGAATGACTATGTGGGAAACATCATGCCGCTGTGCCAGGACCGGCGCGGGATCTATAAAAACATGCAGTATCTGGATACCCGCCTGGTGGAACTGCACTACGAAATGCCCCTGAACGAAATCATCTACGACTTTTTTGATACCCTGAAGGCCAGAACCAAGGGCTACGCCTCGCTGGACTATGAATTTTCCTCCTACCAACCGAGCGATCTGGTCAAGGTTGACCTGCTCCTGAACGGCGATCAGGTAGACGCGCTGAGCTTCATCGCTCACCGCGACAAGGCCTATCCCAGAGCGAGGAAATTGGCGGAGAAGTTGAAGGAAAACATCCCCCGCCAGCTTTTTGAGGTGCCGATTCAGGCGGCAATCGGCGGAAAGATCATCGCAAGGGAAACCGTCAAGGCGCTGCGCAAGGACGTGCTGGCCAAGTGCTACGGCGGAGATATCACTCGCAAGAAGAAGCTGCTGGAAAAACAGAAGGAAGGCAAGAAGAAGATGCGGCAGCTGGGTACGGTACAGATTCCGACGGAAGCGTTTCTGGCGGTGCTGAAGCTGGACGAATAGGGAGGGATGAGCATTTGAGCGGAAGAATACGCCTGTTCTGGGTGGTTTTTACGGTGCTGTTCGCGGCGCTGGCGGTCCTCGCCTGCGTCTATGCCGTCCTGTTCGGAAGCGTCTACATCAAACCCGAAGGAGACCCGGCTGAAACCGTGACCTGGTTTTTTGACAGCATCCGGATCGGGAACTATCCCTCGGCCTATTCCTGCCTGAGCGACTATGTGACGCTGGGCCTGGAACAGGAACCGGAGACGCCGGAAGCGCAGCGGCTGTACGAGGCGATGAAGAAAAGCTATTCCTATTCCTTGCAGGGCGACTGCAGCATAGACGGTCTGGATGCCATGCAGAAAGTCAGCTTCCGGGCTCTGAACCTTCGCCGGACCGAAGATGCCGTTGCGGCGATAGCCCAGGAGGTATTTGAAGAGAAAACGGCGGACAAGCCGGTTTCCGACCTGTACGATGAGAACGGCGCCCTGCTTCCGAGTGTGACGGACAGCGTGTATGCCGCTGCGCTGGAAAAAGCGCTTGAGCACCCCGATTCGCTGTGTTCGGAGACGGAGCTGGAAATCCGGTTGCAGTATACGGACGGCGGCTGGAAGATTGTGACCGATCGTTCGCTGATGAACGCGCTTGTCGGCGGAGAGGGCTGAGAGGAGGGGAGACCATGAAAAGAGAATACGATCTCGAAGATATTTTGGCGGAATACTCTGAACCCTTTTCCGATCCGGCTCTGCAGGACGAAACCGCTCCCGAGGCTCCGGAGGTTGGCGGGGAAAGCCTCCTGACTCCGAAAGAAGCGTGGGATGCGGAAGAGGACGAAGCCGATGAGGAGCTGTCTGCCGATGCGAAAGATTCGAAAGAGACTTTTCCAGCGAAAGCAGGACTGACGCAGGTTTTTCATGCGCCTGCAGCAGAGAAAAAGACGGCGGAAACAGAAGCCGCCCCGAAGAAAAAAGCAGGAAAGAAGAAAAAGAAAAAAAGAGAAAGCCTTGCGGCCAAACTGGGCTTCGGCCTGCTGAGCCTGATCTTCGCGGTCATATCGCTCGGCGTGCTTGCCTGGTCCCTGCTGAATCTGCATCCGGACACGGCCGCCGTGTCCGCCGATACCGCGCGGACGGCCGGAAGCACGAACCTGGTTTCCCGGCTGGATGACGGGTTGAACAATTCAAAGGCAAACGCCCTGCGGGATATCACCTACATTCCCAAGCACTACAGCATTCCGGAGGGGGATACGGTTGCCCCGAAGCCGCAGGAAGCCTGCTTCGGCAGCGTCAGCCCGGAGAACGCGGCACAGGTGATGGACGTGATCGAGGAGGCGAGAAATTCGGGCCTGCTGGAAGGGCAGGAGATGATCTTTTCCCCGAATCTGAACTTCCGGCCGGATACGGACATCCAGTACTATTATGATGAAACGATCCTGACGATCCTCTGGAAGGAGCTCATCGACGGCAGCACGGTAAGCTGCTGCGAGGTCAAGATCGCGGACGCCAGCCAGTTCCGGCGCAAGTTTGTGGACGATACCTTCGGTTCGTCCAACAAGCTCTTTGCCACCTCGCTGGCCGCCAGCGTCAACGCGGTCGTCGCGATGAACGCAGACTTCTACATGTTCCGGGATTTCGGAATTGTGGTCTATGACCGGGAGCTGTACCGCTTCAGCGAGGCAAACTACACCGGAAGCTACAAGAAATACAACTGCACGGACACCATGTTCGTGACGGATCAGGGCGATCTGCTCTTCTGGCACCGGCTGGAGGAGGCCACTCCGGAGGAAATGAAAGCCTGGATCGCGGAGAACAACATTATCTTCTCGATCGCCTTCGGTCCGGTGCTGGTGGAAAACGGTGAACTGCAGGTCTGCGACTGGTACCCGGCCGGCGAGATCGACCGCGGCTATTCCCGCGCGGGGATCGGGCAGAAGGACCGCCTCCATTATTTCTACATGTCTCTGAATCACTCCCCCGAAAAGGAAGCCCGCTGGACGGTGAATCAGTTCGGCGAGCGGATGTATGAGCGCGGACTGCAGCAGGCCTACTGCCTGGACGGCGGCCAGACCAGCGAGATCGTCTGGCGCGGAGCCCCGTTCAATTACATCGACTTCGGCGGCGAGCGGGAAGTCAGCGACATCATCTACTTCGCCACCGCGATTCCGGAAACGGAGGGAACGCCATGAACGAAATTGCGGTCTTTACCGGAAGCATCACGATCTACTGGAGCGCCATTGTCATCTGCTTGGGAATGGCGGCGGGCCTGTGCCTGACCCTGGCCCTGTATCCGATGGATCACCGGCACAATACCGCGGTCTGGGTCTTCTTCCCGATTGCGGTTGTGCTCAGCGTTCTGCTGTCCCGGACCATTCACTGGTACAGCCATATCGAACAGTACGAGTCGCTGATGAAAGCCGTCACGGACTATTCCGGCGGCGGCTACTGCGTGCAGGGCATCATTCTGGGCGTGCTGCTGGCGGCGCTGCTGGTCCGGGCCTTTCGCCTGACCCCGACGGCGGGCGAACTGCTGGACGCCGTCGCACCGGGGCTGTGCCTGACCCTGGCGCTGATCCGCCTCAGCTCGCTGTTCAACAGCACCTGCCGGGCGCGGATCGTCATTACGGACGAAGCCTTCCAGCGTCTGCCCTATGCGATATCGTGGACGGATGCCGCGGGAAATGTGGAGTTCCGGCTGGCGACCTTTTTCCTGGAGTTTCTGGCGCTGCTGGTCGTCTGCATCCTCCTCTGCATCTTCTTCTTCCGCCACCGCTCCGAAGCCCTGTGGGACGGCTGGCCAAACGAGGGAAACGTGGCCCGGATGTTCGCGGTTCTCGTAGGAATCGTGGAGATCATCGCGGATTCGACGCGCTATGATTCGGCGCTGATGCATTTCTTCCTGATCAAGAGACTGAATCCCTATGCCTCTTTCATATCGATTGCGCAGGTATTTTCGGCGGTTTTAATTCTGCTGGTGTTTCTGCATTATATGCGCATTTCGGTGAAGACGAACGGCTGGAGATGGTATCATTTTCTGGCCATTCTGCTCTACTTGGCGAGCCTGGTGGGCGCCGGCTTCTTCGGCGAATACAGGGTACAGCGCACCGCCCAGTACGTCCGCTGCTATCTGTGGCAGGGCTCTTCTCTGATCGTGATGGCCCTGACGGTAATCGGTATCTATAACAGCTGCGTGGCGCGCGATTACGACGATGAAGACGATAACTGAGACAAAACCGGAGGAAGGCAGAAAGGAGAATCAGCAGCCGGAGGAGACTGCGCCGCGGCTGTTCGGCGGAAGGACGAACGTGACGCTGCGGACTGCCGTGCTGCTGGTGCTGCTGATTCTGGTGCTATTTACGGCCGTCCGCTTTCAGCTGTGGAAGCTGCCGGAGCAGGAGAAACGGCCGCTGGTGCTGGTCAATCCCTGGAACCCGGTCTCGGAAACGAACTACCGGCCGAGGCTGAAGGAAATTGATGAGGGTTTTCTGGCGGACAGCGACTGCGCGGACGCGGCCGGACATCTGCTGGCGGACTGCCGGGCGGCTGGTTGCCGTCCGAGAATCCTTTCGGCATACCGGAGTGTGGATGATCAGCTGATGCTTTATGACGAAGAGGTGCAGCGCCTGGTGGACGAAGGCACTCTGCCGGAGCAGGCGGAATCGGAGGTTGCCCGGAAAATCGCGGCTCCCGGGCGCAGCGAGCACGAATTGGGGCTGGCGCTTGATCTGGTTGACGAGAGTTATCCCGAAATGAGCGATCGGCAGGCACAGACCGACACTGCCCGCTGGCTGAAGGAGAACGCCTGGCGTTACGGCTTTATTCTGCGGTATCCGGAAGACGCGGAAGCGGAAACAGGCTATGTCTGGCACCCCTGGCATTACCGCTATGTCGGGGAGGACGCGGCGGGCAATATCCACTCGCTGGGCATCACGCTGGAGGAGTATCTGTCGATGTTCTTCAGCGAAGAAGCCGCAGTCGTCTACGACAAGAGCTGAGACAGAAGAGAAAAGGAAAGGAACAATCAAAAAATGAGTGAATGCAGTCATGACTGCTTGAGCTGCAGTGCCAACTGCTCTGAGCGGAAGCCGGAAAGTTTTCTGAAAGCGCTGAACCCCCGGTCCAGCGTGAAAAAGGTCATTGCCGTCGTCAGCGGCAAGGGCGGCGTCGGCAAAAGCCTCGTCACCTGTCTGCTGACGTCTGAGATGCAGCGGCGCGGATATCGCTGCGCCGTGCTGGACGCGGATATCACGGGTCCCTCCGTTCCGAAGTCCTTCGGCATTACCGAGCACGCCATGGGCACGGAGGAATACCTGCTCCCGGTGACCACAGAGAGCGGACTCCAGATCATGTCGATCAATCTGATCCTCGAAAACGAGACCGAGCCGGTCGTCTGGCGCGGCCCGGTGATTGCCGGCGCGGTGACGCAGTTCTGGACCGACGTACTGTGGACCGATGTGGACTACATGTTTGTGGACATGCCCCCGGGAACGGGAGACGTGCCGCTGACGGTCTTCCAGTCGCTGCCTGTGGACGGCGTCGTCATCGTTACGACACCCCAGAATCTGGTCGGAATGATTGTGAGCAAAGCCGTAAACATGGCCGGGATGATGAATGTGCCCGTTCTGGGTCTTGTCGAGAACATGAGCTATTATGTCTGCCCGGACTGCGGCAAGCGGCACGAGATCTTCGGCGAGAGTCAGGCGGAGCGCATCGCGGCGGAATTTGACATCCCCTACACAGCGCGCATTCCGATCGACCCGAAGATCACGGCGATGGTGGATGCGGGCGAGATCGAGAAAGTCGATGGCGGCGAACTTGCCGCGCTTGCGGACAGCCTGGAGAAAGCGCTTCCGCTGAAGTCGGAAAGCTGAAAAAGGAAACCGATCCCTTTTCGGGATCGGTTCTTTTTCTGCCCGTTCACAGGTTTCTGCAATTGCGCGGAAAACAGCCTTTTCCGTCGCACGAGCCTATCCCCGCCGCGCTGCAAGTTAGAGGAGCCTTCCCTAATTTGCGGAGGCGGGGGAGTGTTGTTTATCGGCCGAAGAGCCAGAGGCGGGTGACGCCGAAGGCTTCGCGGATGAAGTAATTCAGCATGACCATGGGATAGCCCCAGGGGGCGGCAACCCCGGCGGCTTCCACGCCCTGCATGCGCGCCATGGTCTTGGCGCGGTAAAGATGGTAGGCGCTGGACACGATCGCGACGCTGCCGTCCGGATCGTCGCCGTGGCTGCGTATCAGCTGAAACGAGTATTTCAGATTCTCCTCGGTCGAAGTCGCGGCCGGTTCCGTCAGGATGCGCCCTTCCGGAATCCCGTTCTGAATCAGCCAGTCGTGCATGGCCTGGGATTCCGGCACCGTCTCCCCCTTGCCCATGCCACCCGAGACGATGACGATGCTGTCCGGGTATTTCATCAGATAGTCCCGCGCGCCTTCCAGCCGGCGCACCAGGGTCAGAGACGGCCGGTCGCCGTAGACCGCGGCGCCGAGGACGATCAGATAGGGCCGTTCGGGATCCGGGTCGGTGCGGGCATTGCGGACGATCGGAATCTCAACGATGCAGAAATACACCAGGCCGAGACAGGTCAGACCCAGAAGAATCCGCCAGAGCAGGGTCGGCAGAAAATGATGCGCGAGGATCATGGCGATCAGGAAAAAGCAGAGGTAGCCCCAGTAGACATAGCCGCGCAGGGCAAAGCGGAAAAACAGGCCCAGCGCTCCGAGAATGACGCAGAGGAAAGCCCAGAGCGGGCTTTTCTTTTCTTGTTCGTCCTTATCCATCGCTCAGCGCCTCCCATTGTTCATAGAGCGTCAGAAGCTGCCCGTTCAATGCTTCCTTCCGCTCCTCCAGTTCCATCAGCTTCTGATAGTCGCTCCCGAAGCGCCCGCTCTCCTCCTCCAGCTCCCGGAGCTGCTCCTCGAGGCGGGAGATCTCCTTCTCGACGCGCAGCCGCTGCTTTTCCGGACTCCTGCTCCGCGCCGGCGCGGACGCCTTCGCCGGAGCTTTTTCGGCCGCCGCCGCTTTTTCGGCGGCGGCAAAGGCGGCTTGCCGCTGCTTCCAGGCGGCGTATTCCGCATAGCTTCCGCGGTAATCCGTCAGACGACCGTTTTCAAAGGCCCAGATGCGGGTTGCGAACTTCTCGATGAACCAGCGGTCGTGCGAGACGAAGAGCAGGGTCTCGCCGTAGTCGGAAAGAGCATCCTCCATCCATTCGCGGCTGACGATGTCCAGGTGGTTGGTGGG
>JAFYHU010000025.1 GCA_017538965.1 Oscillospiraceae bacterium | reverse complement strand
CAGCAGCTTCATGCTGGGCGGCGGCGACGGCTATACCATGTTCAAGGAAGCGGACGTCCTCACCATGACAATGCTGCCTGATAACGAGGTAGTCATCAACTACCTCGAGGAGTACCTGGACGGCGTCATCCCGGAGGACTATCGGGAGGCGCAGGGACGCATCCTGATGACGCCTGCGGCCGGAGCAGCCGCATCCCTGCCCGAACTGCATACCATCGCTCCGGACCGCAGTATGGATACGCTGGACGATGATGACGGTGCAGATTATTATGCGAATTCCCTCGACCATCCGGGCAGCCGTTATTACGTCTTCCATGACTTCTACAACATGGAAAGCGACGGCACTCTCCATATTCTTCCCCGGTTTGAAACCTACCAGCAGACAACCGAAAGCAGCTGCGGCTGTGCATCGGCGCTGATGGTGCTGAACTATTTCGGCATTGACGGGTACAACGAGCTGGAAATCTGCAGACTGGCCGGAACGGACGAGTCAAAGGGGACTTCGGTGGAAGGGCTTCGGTCCTTCCTCGAGAATCTCAACCTTCGGCTGGACTGCCACGCGGATACCGAACCGCGGTTCCAGGAAATCGAGGAATGCGAAGCGTACCTGATTCAAGCCATCGACGAAGGCGCGCCCGTGCTTGTGGACTGGGTCGACTGGCACGGCCACTGGCAGACGATCATCGGGATCGATACCTGCGGCACCGAATCGCCCTACGACGATGTGGTGATCCTGGCGGATTCCTATGACATCACGGATCATTATCAGGACGGGTATTATGTGTTTCCCTTTGCACGCTTCTTTGATATGTGGCGCGAAGGTCCGTGCGCCCAGAAAGATATCCCGTATGAGCAGCCGTTTATCACGGTGTATCCGTCAGCGGGATAAAGAAGAAAGAAACTGTTTGAAACGGGGAACCGTCCCCTGTTTCACCCTTTGGTTATGAGTTCAATGAGCCTGAGCGTTGTGCGGCAGGAATTCTCCACCGCGCCCATGGGCATAAACTCACAGCGGGAGTGGAAATTGTGCGCCCCGGTAAAATAATTGGGCGTGGGAATCCCCTTGGTCGAGATGAAGGAGCCATCCGTACCGCCGCGCATGGCGATATCCTTCGGCTCGATTCCGAGAGATTCCATTGCCTGGAAGATGTAATCCACGCATTTGCGCTTGTCAGGGGTGATAGCGTCGTTGATGTTGCTGTAGTCATCGTGAATTTCAATGGATAGCTTCGCCTTTGGGTAGCGCAGCTTCATCATTTCGGTGCAGGCCGTAAGATATTCCTTCTTCGACTCAAACTTTGCGCGGTCATGGTCGCGGATTAGAAGCCTGACACTTGTGTTGAGCTGGTTGCCCTCAATGCCTGTGACCCAGATATAGCCCTCTGTCTTCTCGGTGTGCTCCGGCGTTTCGCCGCGATCGAGCAGGCTGATGAAGTCATGTGCGATCAGAATAGGATTGACGGTATTATTTTTGGAGGACATGGGATGCGCCGTCACGCCGGTGATATTCAGGAGGACATGTGCTGCGTTGAAGGTCTGATAGACCAACTCGCCCTCCTCACAGCAGTCGATGGTGTAGGCAAAGTCCACAGGGAAGCGGCTGAAGTCCATGGCTTTCGCACCGCAGAGGCCGATCTCCTCGTCAGGGACAAAACAGACATAGATCTCGCCGTGGGGAATGTCGGGGTTATCGCGCAGGACTTCCAGCGCTGTCACGACATTTGCGATGGCCGCCTTATCGTCCGCCCCCAAAACTGAGGTTCCGTCGCTCACGACGATGTCCTGCCCAATATAGCGCTCCAGCTCCGGGTGCTCCTCCGCAGTGATATAGAGCTGTTTTTCAGCGTTTTGGCAGATATCGCCGCCCCGATAGTTCCGGATGATGACGGGGTTGATATCAGGCGACATGCCCACATCCACAGTATCCATATGGGTGACCCATCCCACGGCCGGAACCGGCGCGTGCCCCTCCGGCAGACGGGCGGGAAGGCGGCCAATGACAACGGCGTGCTCGTCTACGCTCACGTCCAGAACGCCAAGCTGTTCAATATCCCCTGCGAGCATATGGGCCAGCTCCCACTGCCCGGGGGTGCTGGGTATCGTTTTGGATCCTGCCTTGCTTTGTGTCGTCACTGCGGCATAGCGCAGGAAGCGCGCCAGCAGCCTCTCTTGTAAACTCATACGGATTCCTTCCTTCCTGCTCCTCATGAGCACAACTTGCAAAGATACTGTTTTACTCCAATTCCATGCGTATCATTTTCTCTCTGTCGAACGAAGAAAAGCCGTGCTGATTCCCGCATAGATGCAATACGTAATCAGTGTTCCAAAGCAGACATCAGAGAGGAAATGGTTGGTCATGTGGATGCGGTTGTAGCCGTAGAGCAACACGAAGACACAGGCGATGATAAAGCTGATTGTGTGCTTTCTTCCACTCCGGCCTTTGAATACGTCCGCAAGCATGGGCAGCGAGAACATCATGCTGGCAATGCTCATGTTGCCACTGGGCCAGCTTTTAAAGTTGTCGTCACTTCCGGCCAGGTTCGGCACCATCTGCCACCACGGACGATATTCCGAGATCGGATCAGCCAAAGTAATCAGATACTTGTAACGCGGGCGGGAACCTACCTGCTTGAGCCAGAGGTTCACATTGTCCGCCACAATGCCCGCCACAAGGATCGCCGCGCCAACGGCGATGAGCTTGTCCGGATCGCTGTCATCCGCGAGTTTCACCACCACGGGTGCCACCCAGGCGTACAGCACTGCCCAGAACAGCCAGCTCAGGACGGACAGGGCGGGAGAGCTTTCACCCGCGGTGTAGCCGAACAGGGCGCGGACAACCTTGCCGTTGTAGCTGTTGGAGTAATACACCGCGAAAAACCAGCCCAAGACAAGCAGCGTCCAGGCCAGAGTGTCAAAGCGGCTTCCTTTTTTCCGCAGCCCCACGAACAGGCATGCCCCCGCCGCGGGATAGAGGCAGAAGGAAAAACAAGACCCGTAGGTGGCAAAAAAAGCGCCGAGATCGGTTTTGTTGGCCAGCATCTTGTTGATCGGGAAATCATAGATGGATCCGACGGCAATCCCAAGCACACAGACGACGACCACAGCCCAGAAGCAGGCGACGGGCATGGCCATGATTTTTTTGTGTTTTTTCATGGAATCATCTCCTTTTTCAGATTATTTCTCTGCGTGATCAGAAGTTTCTGCGCCTCGAAGCCGGGCAAGGTTTCCTCCAGACGGGCAGTTCCCGGTGTCGCAGGCTCTTAATTGATTTTGAACCCCTGCAATGCAGATTTACAGTATCATAATACCATTGATCTCCGCAAATTCAAGGGGTGTTCCAGATCGTCAAGACCAAGGCGGCGATTTGCCGTGAAAACGCGGGGACGGGCCTTCTGTGCTGATCGGTGATAATCATTTATTCTATTCTTGAATTGTTCACAGAAGTTCGATATACTAAAGAAAATGGTTTCTGGAATGCAGAGAAAGAGGAGGTAACAGAAACATGCCGGTTATAAGCACATTCTATGGCATCATTGTTCGTATGTATCGTGAAACAGATGAGAAGCATAATCTTCCTCATATCCATGCCGAATACTCCGGTGATGAAATCGTAGTTGATTTTGATGGAAATGTTATAGAGGGTTCTATTCCGAGAAACAAGCTGAAAATCCTGGAAGCCTGGATTGAAATCCATAAAGAAGACCTTGAGGTCAACTGGAAGCTTATTTCCAACGGCGAAAAGGTTTTTCGCATTGATCCGATCAAGTAAGGAGTGATCATTCATGCTGCAGCCTCGACTGATAAAAGTGGAAGCAATGCCGGATATGAAGCTGATGCTTTCCTATGAGACCGGCGAGATGAAACTCTTTGATGTTACGCCATACGCCAACGGCAGCTGGTACGGTGAGCTGAAGAATGATGCTTATTTCAAAACAGTGCATCTGCTACCCGGCGGTTCAGGTATCGAATGGCCGGATGGGCAGGATGTTGCTCCGCATGAACTGTATGATTTGAGTGTGCCGATCAGCGTAACACCAGGGATGGTTTTGGCGTAACAAATTCAATGGGGACGGTCTGACGGTACCGTCCCCATTCACATCATAGAATTTCATCTGATAAGCCAACTCTATGGAGGAAGAACATGGATATCGACATTTTACTCATGCTGCAGTCCTTTCGTGAAGGACCGGGAGGAGGTTTTTCGATGAATTTATCGAAAAGTCCTTGATGTTTGTGACGCGTTGTGGTACTCTCTCCTTGAAGGAGTTGATCGTATGCCTACCATTGCACCGATTTCGGATCTTCACAATTACGGAACTGTTTTGGAGAAAGTGAGTCCCGGATCACCGGTTTATCTGACCAGAAACGGCCGCGGGGTTTACAGCATCCGGAACATGGAGGATGAAGAGAACTTCCAGAAGGCGGAAGCAATGATCACTTTGCTCTGCGAACTCAATGCCGGGATTCGTTCCGCTGAAGAATCCGGGTGGATTACGGAAGAGGATTTCCGCAGACATCTGAGGAGCAGGCGGAAAACATGAAGTACCGGATTCGTTATTCTCCTGCGGCACAGGATGATGCGGACGCAATCTGGGATGACCTTGCAGAGTTTCTGGGGGACGATAACAGGGCTGAAGCCTACGTTGAGGGTATTGCTGATGAGATTGCTTCCGTCAGTGCATACCCGAAGTCAGGAAGTCCGTTGTACTATGGGCATCTCTTT
Organism: Oscillospiraceae bacterium; assembly: GCA_017538965.1. Taxonomy (GTDB): domain Bacteria; phylum Bacillota; class Clostridia; order Oscillospirales; family Oscillospiraceae; genus Limivicinus. Next base: position 26,836 of record JAFYHU010000025.1, on the reverse strand, counting down.
ACCGGTTTCTACTGGGTTCTTTACAGGAATCATAAGGTGTTTTACAGGGTGGTTGATAACTGGATAGAGGTTGCAAGAATACTTCATGCGAAAAGTGATTATATGAAGGTTCTCTTCGAGGACGAGCCAGGCTTTCTCGGCGATCCCTATGAGTAAATGCATGGGGCTGCAGCAAAACAGCTTAGAAAAAAACAAAAAGTCGAGACAGCCCAAAAGGGTCGCCTCGGCTTCTTGTTTGTGGTAAAATAAGTTTATGAAAAACAGATTACCGCAAAAGCATTATGGCACATGACAGCGCAGGTTGACGGTAAGAGGAGAGAGAAAATATGAAGAAAAAAAGACTATGTGTTCTGATTCTTACACTGACAATGGTTTTAGGCGTACTCAGTCCCGGTGCGGGGGCCACGGCGCTCATCGCCCGGAACGAGAACGTGAGCGACGGTTGCCTGCCTCTGAAGGGGAATCTTCATCTCCTGCCCGCGACAGGACTCGCAGGCTGGTCGGCGGACTCTGAGGCGCTGGCCTCTCTCGTTCAATTTGTCAGCGAAAGCATTGACGAGAGCCACGAGAGTTATATTCCGCCCGAGGACCGGATTGCAGTCTTTGACTTCGACGGCACACTCTACGGGGAGCGCTTCCCTACCTCTTTCAACCTGTGGTTCAACGGATGGCGCGCCCTGCACTGCGAGGACTATGACGCGCCGGAGAGGCTGAAGGTCTACGCTGCGCAGAAGGAGGCTCAGCTGCTGTACGGAACGGAGTTCAGGATACTTGACACTGACGCTCAGATGCTTTTTAACGGATCCGGACTCTTTGAAGGACTGACGCGTGAGGAATATACGGCACTGGTACGTCGTTTCAAGGAGCTGCCTGTCTGGGGTTTTGAGGGTATGACCTACGGAGAGGGCTACTTCCAGCCCATGCTCTCACTTGTCAGATACCTCCATGAAAACGGTTACAGCATCTACATCTGCAGCGGAAGCGACCGCGACGCGACGCGCGTCATGACGGAAGGAACGCTGGATCAATACATCCCCGCCGATCATGTAATCGGTACGGATTTTCTCTACAAAGCCTCCGGACAGGGTGATCGGAACGGCTCCGCGTACACGATGGGCAAGGATGAGAAACTGATCATCAGCGGGTGCTCTGACGAGCGAACCGTGAAAACCAATAAGGCAATCGCCATGCAGAGGGAGATCGGCAAGCATCCCGTCCTCGCTTTTGGGAACTCATCCGGCGACTTTTCCATGGCAGATTATGCGCTGCAGAACACGCAGTACGGCGGACAAGCCTACATGCTCCTGTGCGACGATACAGAGCGGGACTACGGCGATGCGGAGGCGGCGGCGAACTTTGCTGCCCGATGCGAGGCATCCGGGTATCACACAGTCTCCATGCGGGACGACTTTCTGACCATCTACGGCGAGCAGGTACATAAGTCCGATCACCCCGCGCCTGACTTCTCCGACGGGGAAGCCGCTGCAGCCGCCTGAGGCAGTGACTGAAACTGAAAGTTGACGTTCCGGAACAACCCCTTGACGATCGCGAAAAAAAAGAAGTATTATTGATGCAGAGACCAAGAGTGATCTGAATTATTCCGGATTGATTAAAAATAAAGGAGGACAGAGGACAATGAAAAAGAAGCTGATTCGGGGCGGCCTGGTGGTAGATGGTACGGGACGGAAAGGGTTTAAAGCGAACGTCCTGGTGGAGGGAAATCGGATCGCGGAGATCGGAGAAGTCATGGCCTCCGGGGATGAGGACATCGTTGACGCTGCCGGTCTTGTTGTAGCTCCGGGGTTTATTGATACCCACAGCCACAGTGACCTGAAGATTCTGGAGGATCCGGAAGTCCGTCCCAAGGTGATACAGGGAATCACGACGGAGATTCTCGGCCAGGACGGAATCTCCATGGCGCCCCTGCCGGCGGAGTATATAAGCCCCTGGAGAAAGAACCTGGCAGGTCTTGACGGCGACAGCGACGGAATCGACTGGAATTACAGGGATACCGCCGGCTACCTGAAGAGCATCGAGGCGGTCCGACCCGGCCCGAATGAGTGCTATCTGGTCCCCCACGGCAATATCCGGATGGAAGCGATGGGCCTGGAAAACCGTCAGCCCACGGAGAAAGAACTACAGAAGATGATAGAGATCACCCGGAGGGAGATGGAAAACGGCGCCATCGGTCTGTCAACCGGCCTGATTTACATGCCCTGCGCTTACGCTGACACCAGCGAAATCATCGAGATGTGTAAGGTGGTCGCTGAATTTGGCGGCAGATTTGTGATTCATCAGAGAAGCGAAGCGGATACCATTGTGAGCTCCATGGAAGAGGTTATCCAGATCGGCCGCGAGTCCGGCGTCAAAATCCACTATTCCCATTTCAAGGTCTGCGGCCGCAAAAACTGGGACAAGATCGGCGATATGATTCGCCTGCTGGAAGAAGCCGAAAAGGAAGGGATCGACGTCTCCTTTGACCAGTATCCCTATGTGGCAGGGAGTACCATGCTGGGAGTTATCCTTCCGCCCTGGGTGCATGACGGCGGGACTGACAAGGTGATCGAGCGTCTTCGTGATAAGGAACTCCGCAAAAAGATGATCCACGATATCGAGCATGGGATTCCCGGATGGGACAATTTTATTGATTTCGCGGGTCTGGATCAGATTTTTATCACCAGCGTCAAGACGGAAAAGAATCAGGATGCGGTCGGACTGAGTCTGATTGAACTGGGGAAACTCCGGGGCATGGATCCCTACAACGCGACCTTTGACCTGCTGATGGAAGAAGAGAACGCGGTGGGTATGGTTGATTTCTATGGCACGGAGGATCATGTCAGGACCTTCCTGAAGCGCCCCGAAATGAACGCCTGCACGGACGGTCTGCTGGGCGGCAAGCCCCATCCGCGGGTTTACGGCGCCTTCCCCAGAATTCTGGGAAAATACGTCCGCGAGGATAAGGCGCTGACCCTGGAGGAAGCTGTCTTCAAGATGACCAAAAAGCCTGCCGAGACGTTCAACCTGGCCGGACGCGGGGAACTGAAGGCGGGGGCTTGCGCGGATATCACGATCTTTAATCCGGATACGGTGATTGACAGGGGAACTTTCACAGACCCCGCCCAGTATCCCGCGGGAATCGAGTATGTCATGGTCAACGGCGAATATGAAGTCAGAAAGGGCGTACACACCGGCGTCAGAAACGGCGCAGTCCTGAGAAAAAAAGCCTCCGGGGCAGTGGAACTTAGTGTAAAATAATAGGAGAAGTTTGATGGTCCTGTTTATCAATGCGTGCATTCGTAATGAGTCCAGAACAAAAGAGCTGGCGGATACCCTGCTGGAAAAGCAGGAAGAACCGTATGAGGAGGTGTTTCTGAATTCGATCCATTTCCCGCTTGTCGACGAAGCCTTTCTCAATAGGCGCGACAGTCTGATCGACCGTCGGGATTTCAGCGACCCTGTATTTGATCTTGCAAGACAATTTGCCGAAGCGGATGAGATTGTCATTGCTGCGCCTTTTTGGGATCTGTCTTTTCCTGCAGTCTTAAAGCAGTATTTTGAGCAGATCAATGTCCGGGGAATCACGTTTTTCTACACGCCCGAGGGCGTCCCGGCCGGCTTGTGCAGGGCGAAGCGCCTTACCTATATCACGACCGTCGGAGGGGCCTTCTTTCCGGAGGAATTCGGAGCCGGATATATCCGGGCACTGGCACAGATTTTTTACGGTATTCCCGAATTCAGGCTGATCAAAGCCACAGGGCTTGATATTGTCGGCGCCGATGTCAGCGCACTTATGACTTTCGCTAAAGAGTCAATCAAGACTTGCTGACATCTTATTGGATACGTCCCGGCAGATTTTTCGATCTGCCGGGGATATTTTTCCCGTTATCTGAAAATTATCCGAAAAAAGTTGACATTCTGGAACACTCTCTTGACGAGCGGGGGAAAAATCTGTAAATTGTGTAAAGCATTGCAGATTGACGGCAGCTTCGGCTGAGAATAAAGGTGTTTCTGCAAAGGCCGTTGAAAGAAGGATCGTATCTTGCATTCGTTAAGGACAAAAATTACAGCAATGACAATCGGCGCGATCATCATCACCATGATCATCGCCGCCGCTTTCGGTGTGGCTGCGATTCGGCGTTTGGGAATGAGCGATGCTGAGCAGATGCTTCGGCTGCTGTGTGAAGCCGGTGAAAAAAACCTGGATGATATGTTCGAGAATCTGGAGGAGAATGTGCAAATCGTCTCTTCCTATGTGGAATCCGATCTGGATGGGCTCAGCGATGAAGAGTTTCAGATGCATCTCGACCGCGTCAGCGAGGTTTTCAAAAGAATACTGGTGAACACAAACGGCATCGTGACGTATTATTACCGGATAGACCCTGCCGTTTCATCCTCTGTTGAAGGCTTTTGGTTCGTCAATCTCGACGGGGAAGACTTTGTGCCGCATAAGGTGACGGATATTACCCAATACGATACGAATGACACCTCGCAGCTCGTCTGGTTTACGGTCCCCAAGGCGACCGGAGAACCCGTTTGGCTCAGGCCGTATATCACGGATAATCTGGATGTGCGCGTGATTTCCTATAATGTCCCGGTTTATTTCAACGGGCAGTTCGTGGGCGTGATCGGGATCGAACTGGATTATTCCGCCATGGCGGCTCAGGTCGACAACATCACCTTATATGAAAACGGATATGCCTTTATAACGGAGGCAGATGGCACGATCGTCTATCATCCGCATATGAGTATCCCGGAACTGGAAGCCAGGGAAAAAGCCCCGGACGGAATCGTCAGTGAAGATTCCATCGTCCGATACCGTTATAAAGGCGTGGAAAAGCTGGCCTACCGCCTGCCTTTGATCAACGGAAACCTTTTGACGGTTTCCGCCCCGTTGTCAGAGATCAATGCCAGCTGGCACAAGTGGATCGCCGCCATCATCATAGCGTTCCTTGCCCTGCTGTTTGTGTTCATCGCTTTCATCAGGAAGTATTCCGAACAGATCACAAAGCCCCTCCAAAAGCTCACGGAGGCGGCGGAGCAGATCGATGAAGGCAACTACGACTGCACGCTTGACTATGACGGAAAGGACGAGATCGGTGCCCTTACAAACACCTTTCGTCGCGTGACGGAGAACCTGAAGGAATACATTTCGCGCCTCAACGATCTCGCCTATGCCGATGCGCTAACCTCCGTGCACAACAGAGGCGCGTTTGAAATTATGATCAGAGACATGCAGACGCGGCTCGACCAGCCTGAAGGTTCGCCGGTATTCGCCGTGTGCATGTTTGACTGCAATTTCCTCAAGCAGATCAATGACAAGTATGGGCATGACAAGGGAGATATTTATCTGAAAGAGACCGCCCGGATCATCTGTGATGTATTTGCACACAGCCCCGTATTCCGCATCGGCGGGGATGAATTTGTCGTCATGCTTCAGGAGCGTGACTATGAAAACCGGGAGGCGCTTCTGCGTCTTTTCGATGAAAAGTGCGCCGAAAAGCGTGAATCGGAAACAGACCCATGGAAAAAGGTGGACGTTTCCCGCGGCATGGCAGACTACGATCCGCAGAAGGATCAATCGATCGCCGATGTGGTCCGCCGTGCAGACAGAGCCATGTATGAAGACAAGCGGAGCACCGGGAACACAAGAGACGGGTCTACCATTCTCCTTCCCTGACTTATCATCAAGCCTGTTGTTATTGCAGCCTCACTCGGGAGCGGGTGAGGCTTTTTTCTGCCTTCCTCCGACCAATCAAAATCCGCCGGGTTTCTTTTTTCGAAACAGTGGACTTGACGTTCCGGAACATCCCCTTGACGATCGGGGGGAAATATGAAAAAATGGGAATGCTTTTTAAGAAAAACAAATGATATGGAGGAAACAGATCATGGCGAAGAAACTCATAGCACTGCTGCTGTGCCTGACGCTTCTCTGCGCGCTGAGCGCCGAGTGCTTTGCGGCGAACTGCAGAGAGTGCCCCTGCGCGAACTGCCCCTGTGCGAATTGCTTTGCCGGACAGCCCGAAAGCGCAAACTACGAACTGAAGCAGGTCGTGGTGCTCAGCCGCCACAACATCCGTTCGCCCCTGTCGGAAAAGGGCTCCGTCCTCGACGAGATCACCCCGCATGAGTGGTTTACGTGGACCTCGAACCCGGGCGAGCTGTCCCTGCGCGGCGCGATGCTGGAGACCACCATGGGCCAGTACTTCCGCCTGTGGCTGGAAGACGAAGGCCTGTTCCCGGAGAATTATCTCCCGAAGGACGGCGCGGTCCGCTTTTACGCCAACGGTCTTCAGCGCACCCAGGCAACGGCCCATTATTTCTCCACCGGGCTTCTGCCGGTGTGCGTCGTACCGGTCGAGCGCCATGTGGACTATAACACCGTGGACGGCGTCTTTGTGCCGGTGCTTACCTTCATGAACGGCGCCTATGAGGCAGACCTCAGGGCGGAAATCGCCGAACGGGGCGGCGGAGAAGGCCTCAGCGGATACAGCGCCTCTCTCCATGACGCCATCCGGCTTCTGATGGATGTCGCCGACGTGGAAGAGAGCGAGGCTTACCAGAGCGGTGCCTACGGCAATCTGCTGGAGGATGAGACGGTGCTCAACCTCGTTGAGGGAAAGGAAGCCTCCCTGTCCGGCCCCATCAAGACCGCCACCTCGGTCGCGGACGGCCTGGTGCTCCAGTACTACGAAGAGCCGGATGAGCTGAAGGCGGCCTTCGGGCATGAGCTGAGCCTCGAGGATTGGAAGACCATCGGCACCATTCTGGCAACTTATGAAGACATTCTGTTCGGCTCGCCGAGCCTGGCCGTCAACGTGGCCAACCCCATGCTGAGAGAGCTCTTCGCCGAGCTGAACGCCCAGGGGAGGCAGTTCTCCTTCCTGTGCGGGCACGATTCCACCATTACCAGCGTCCTTGCGGCCCTTGGCGTGGAGGACTATGAACTGCCGAATGCCATCGAGCCCACAACGCCCATCGGCAGCAAGGTGGTCTTCCAGCGCTGGGTGAATGAGGACGGCGATTCCTTCTTCAAGGTCGAGCTGGTCTATCAGAGCGTCGATCAGCTTCGGTCGATTCAGCCGCTGTCCCTCGAGGTACCGCCCATGATCGTCCCGCTCTCCTTCAAGGGCGTTCCCGTGAATGCAGACGGCATGATCCCCGAAAAGGATCTCATGAACCTCTTCCTGGATAAGATCAGCATGATGTCGGAACTGGAAGAGGTCTACACCGCGGAGGAGCAGGTTCTTCCGGCCGCGGCATAGTTGTCAACAGAACCGTCCCTTTGACAACTTCAGAGTCAGGCAAAACGTGATAATGAAAGAGGCGGAACAGAGAATGAGACTGCACATTGCAATTGACGGACCGGTCGCCGCAGGGAAAACCACCTTAGGCAACGCTTTGGCGGCGCGGCTGGGAATTCTGCACCTGGATACCGGCGCAATGTATCGCGCACTGGGACTGACGGCACTGCGCCGCGGGATCGATACGCAGGACGAGCAGGCGATCGTGGACCTGTGCCGGAAGCTGGTGATTTCCGTAAGCTACGGGGAGGACGGGCAGCATACTTTTGCTGACGGGGAGGACGTGACCGGACAGATCCGTACACCGGAGGTCAGCAGGGCCGGCAGCATGGTCAGCCGCTACGCGGAAGTCCGCAAGGCCATGGTGAAGCTGCAGCAGAAGCTGGCTTCAGAAACGGATATGATACTGGACGGCAGGGATATCTGCACGACTGTGCTGCCGAACGCGACGGTCAAGATTTACCTGACCGCCGCAACAGAGGAACGCGCACGCCGCCGCTGGCTGGAGATGCAGAAGAAGGGAATGCCGGACACGTATGAGGAAGTGCTGCAGGCCGTGAAGGACCGGGACTACCAGGATATGAACCGTGAGGTCGAACCCCTTCGCCAGGCGGAAGATGCCGTCCTGATGGACACCACAAATATGACCGTTGACGAAGAGGTGGAGGCGATCCTGAAAATTGTGGAGGAAAAACGGTAAAGCTTCGCAGAGCAAGCTATATCCCCGGCAGATCATTTTCAATCTGCCGGGGATGTTTTGCAAACCGGAACCTCTGTTTACAATTGAGCAAGCGAGTCAGGAAAACAGATCATCCAGCACTACCTGGGAATTGATGATACTGCTGTACGAATTCTGTTTCACCCCATAGGTGGTAATCATAGTCGTCTGGATTGTCTTCTTTGTTTTTGTGGCTGTGACAAAGGCACTGATTTTCCTGCGCATGCATTGATCATACTCTTTGTCAATCGTGAATTCGTCGGAAGAAAATTTGATTTCACAAAGGTTGATAACATGGTCATTGCGGTCGATCAGAAGATCAATCTGAGCGCCGCTGTGCTCTTCTGTCTCTTTGGTAAACCACGAGGATTCTTCTGCCAGAACACCGGCTATTCCAAGCTTTTGCTTGATCTGCGGAATGTGATCCTTGCATACCTGCTCAAACGTAAACCCAGCCCAGGCATATTTCGCCGGATTTCCATAAGAATGACTCCAGAAATGCTCATCCCTTCCCGGATAGTCCTTAATGAATTTGAAATAGAACCAGCTGTAATAATCACGCAGTTGATATAGAGTGTCGGCTTTCTTTTTTCCGAAGTAGGAATATGCCCGTACAAAGTCGCTGCTCTTCAGGTTTTCCAGCATTTTTGTCAATTCGCCGTTTTCCGGAATCCCTGTTTTCTTTGAAATCTCGGATCTCGACAGTCCCATTCTTTTTGTGCTGAGCGCTTCCGCAATCCGAATATATTGTTCGCTGTTGTTGAAAAGGGTTCGATACAGATGGTTAAATTCATTCCACAGCTCTGCCCGTTTCCGGAAAAAGAGATTGTCGATATTGTCATGTAAGGATTTGTCTGGAACCAGGAGACTGAGATAAAAAGGAATACCGCCGACCGCCATATAGCACTCTGCCGTATCATATCGGGACCAGCGAATTCCTCTTCTATTCAAATACTGCTCGGTTTCTTTCAAAGTAAACGGACGGAGAAAAATGCTGCAGGTCTGACGGTTAAAAAGTCCACCTTTATTCTCTGCGATATTTCTTGTCATCCAGCTTGTTGCAGAACCGCACACAATAAAAACCAGATGATGAAGGGAACAACCGTAATCATTCCAGAAATGTTCAAACGCTGACAGGAAACCGGATCGCTGGGTATCCAGCCAAGGCATTTCATCAAAAAAAACGATGTGCTTTTCATCCTTCGGCAACTCCGCCAGATACTCCCGCAGCAGGCGAAAAGCAGAAATCCAGTCTCGGGGAGCATCCACTTTTTTTCTGAGATGGGAAGACAGCTCCTCCGCAAAGTTTCTGAGCTGCACTTCTCTGCTCTCCTGAAAGGCGCCGGTGATCTTGAAATCAAACCGTCCATCGAAAAACTCATTTATCAAATAAGTTTTGCCGATTCTTCGCCGGCCGTAGAGAATGATGAGCTGTGCATTTGTTTCATTCAGGCATCTTTCCAGGCGATGTATTTCCTCATCGCGGGCGATCAGGTTTTCTTTTGACATCGACAGTTCCCTCCGAGCATCTTGTTACACAGGTAAGTTTAGCGGAGAATCGGTTTGTTGTCAAGGCTGTTTTCATCCAAAAATGATAGTTTTAGATAAGTTATAATATTAATTATATCTTTTTTCTTTCTAAATCATAATTTTTAGATAGTTTTCATGCTATATTTTATCTATACAGGTAAGACAGGGAACGGTTCTGCGTCTTGAATGAGGCAGTGGAAGGGAACGCCCGCAGAGCAAACCATCTCCCCGGCAGATCATTTTCAATCTTCCGGGGAATATCTATTTTGCCGATATATGAAAAAAGCCTTGACGTTCCGGAACAATCTCTTGACTTTTACAGGGAAAAGCAAGTAAGATGATTCCGTTCATGATATGACAGACAAGGACAAGGATGAATATGAAGAAAAAGAACGAGGCCCCGGCCCCCGAAACAAAAGAATCCGTGAAAGCCGTCAGGCGGGAAAAAGCATTCTCCTCCCTCTTTGCCCTGCTGCTGGTCCTGACGCTGCTTCTGAGTATGGGCTGTTGTACCGTCCGGCAGTTTCGGATTGAGCGGGAGGATGCCTATGCGTCCCTGCACAACTCCATGTACTCGCTGCGCAGCCTCATCAGCTTCGAGGGCAAGCTGGAAGAGGCCTTTGCAAAGCTCAGAGACTCGGAAACGCTCATGTACGTCGAACTGTCAAAGCCGTTTTTCGACTATCTCGGCGTGTCTGTGGAGACCCTCGAAGCCTGCAAATACAACTGGGATGCCACCGACCTCTACTATTTCCCCGATGAGGGCAGCGTCATCACGACCGAAAACGCCGTGCCGTTTGAACTGGACAGGAGCCAGACCCGCATGCTCAAAACGGTCGGGATGCTGTTTCAGGACGAATGGGTCTATAACGCGGCCCGTCTGCAGGACGGATGGCTGTTCATCAAGTGGCCGCAGTACCCCAACATCTATACCGTGGACTTTCAGCGCATAGCTCAGGCCGTTCCCAGCGATCTGTGCATTATCGAGAACGCCACGGGTGAAGTCCTGATCTCGTCCTCTGAGGTACCCTATAGTTTCCTGGATGAAAGCCACATCGTCTATGACGAAGAGCGCAACAGCAGCGCGACGGACGGCATCCAGGCGGGCTTTTTGAAGGGAGACGGGCTGCTCTCCGGCGTCTACTTTGAGAAGAGCCGGCTGCTGGACCGCTATTCGGTCTTCGTTTATGTGCCCTTCAGCACAGTTTTCAATGACACGATGGATAAAACCATGGCGGTCCATACGCTGCTGATTGTCATCTTTCTCTTTGTCTGGTTCTGCTCCCGGAACATCCGGAAAAAAGGACTGGCGCTGCCGGATCAGAAAACCTGCCTGCGGTTCGGAAAGAAGCGCTGCCTCAATCTTGCCGTGGCGCGGCAGATTCCGCCGCTGCTGCTGTCGGGCATCCTGGCAGCCCTGCTGTTCACGTCCTATCTGCCGCTGATCACAAACTATATCAACCACAATGTCCGGATGGAGAAAAAGCTCGACGCCTTTGTCAATGAGCTGGAGCTCAATGACGAGGAATGGGCAAAGATGGAGTCTTTGTACAAGACGGTCCTGTTGGGCCGCATGTACATGATCGACATGTTTGACGATTTCATGGGCGAAGACTTTACGCAGGAGGTTCTCCTGGACCTGACACAGCGCATAGGTCTGAGCAGCGTGACGGTCTATGGCGCGGACGGCGTTTCCACCATGTCAACGGATCTGTATGTCGGTTATAAGATCAGCGAGAATCCGGACGACGATGAGTACCAGCTCTGGAACCTGCTCAGAAACGCGGACACCGCCCTGATGGGAGAACTGCCGGACAAGAGCGGTTTTTACGCCGCCTCGCGCCGCTTTTTCAAAAATCCCGGCCTGATTTACATCACCATACCGGACGACAGTCTGGTGGCGATGAGAGAGCAGACGGACATCAACACCGCGCTTCTCAGGATCAACACCGAAACCTATGCCAAAATGCATACCTATGCTGCGGCGCCCGAGACCCTCCTCTGGGCCACGGCTGACTCCACGGCTACGCGGACCATCGCAAACACCCTGCCGGAAACCGCGCTGATGAACCGCTACTGCGGCCTGCAGACCGTCAGCGGCTATACTTACTACCTGAACACCATGACGGACGACAACCACGTCCTCATCAGCGCGGAACAGCCGGAGGTCTTTACGGCGCCCATCAAAAGAGACCTGCGCATCATCATCCCGGAGATTCTTTTCTGTTCGCTTTTGATATTCTGTGCCGCGTGCATCTGTCCTTATGACGAAAAGCTTGCTGACAGGAAGCCCGAAAACAAGCTCGAAAGCGAGCCTTCCGGATCCGGCCGGATCCATCTGTTCCGGAGGGAGGAGGCGCTTGTTTCTCCCGAAGAGCAGCAGCTTCGCACGGAGGTAAGAAAACACTGCTCGGAGCTGCTGTGGTTCCTGTGTACGCTGCTGGTTGTCTTCTACTTTGCCGACGCGCTCTTCTCGCCTCACCCGATGGCCGATTATCTGTTCAGGCACCAGTGGCAGCGCGAGCCCAGCATTTACTCGCTGACCACCATTCTGATGAGCGTCGTGTTTCTGCTCGTCGGCATGAGGATTCTGAAGCGTATCATGAAGACGCTCTCGTCCAAGATGGATTCCCGCGCAGAGACCTTCGGCGACCTGATCATCAGCATCGTTCAATTCATTTTGACGGTTGTCGTTGTGATCTATTCTCTGCATGAGCTGGGTGTGAATACAAACGTGATCCTCACATCCGCCGGTGTCATTTCCCTGATCATAGGCTACGGATCGCAGAGCATCGTCAGCGACCTTGTCAGCGGCATCTTCCTCATCATGGAAGATCAGGTGCGCATCGGGGAGTATATCGATATCGACGGCTTCATGGGAAAGGTGGAGCATATCGGGCTGCGCACCACGCGCGCTGCGTATGAGAACCGCACGAAGGTCATCAGCAACTCCAATATGGTCAACTTTTATAACCTGAGCCGTGAGGCTTCGCCGGCTGCCTGGTCCATCGGCCTGCCCAAGGAAGTTGATGTGGACAGGGTCAGGGCTCTGATTGAGGGAAACATCGAACGTTTCAGGGCCAGGATGGGCGACAAACCGATTCATGCCATTGTCTATCAGGGTATGGATAAGGTCAGCGGCGGCTTCGCCGGCGATCAGTATGTCCTGCAGTACTACACATACTGTAATATAGAGGATTGGGAAGAAGTTCGGGCAATCTCGCTGGAGGTCGCCTTTAAGATCCTTATGGAAAACGGAATCCAGCCCTTCAGCGGAGAACTGCTGCCCATATAATGTCGTGTTTACAGGAACAGGACAACGGACACACAGAAAAGGATGAGATGCGTATGAAAAATTTGCTGATAACCGGCCTGCGGACGCTCTGCGTGATCCTCATGCTCATGGCGGCGGTCTTCGTCGGCAGCGCCGTCGCGGGCGCGGACGCCGCCCCTGCCGATGCGGAAGAAAATGCCCCGGCGCAGCAGGCAGCGGCTGACCCTGCGTTTACGCAGCTTCAGCTGGGTTCTTCCAGCTATTCCGTGAGCATACCGAGCTCGTACCGCAACGGCGAAGTGACCATCGAGGAAGTGCAGTCCAATCAGGTTGCCTATTACTTCAGCCCTGACTCCGAAATGGATTTTGACATCTATCAGTTCCCCAAACCCAATTCGGAAATAAGTCTCGAGGAGTTCACGAAAAAGACCGCCGCCGACTTTAACGGCAGCAATGCACGCATCCGGAAGATCAACGGCATCGAAGTCGGGACCTATCTGTCGCGTGAGTTTTACGACGGGATTGAATACGACGTGATGGCAGCGCTGATCGAGGACGGCGACGATTATCTTGAGGTCGTGTTCTGGCTGGACGGCGAAAACGCCGAGCGGGAGGCAACGGCAATTCTCAACACCCTCTCTGAGGTGCAGACCTTTGAACTGCAGCTGGGCACCCTGCCGTTCTGCATGTCGGTTCCCGTAGATTACAGGCTTGGGGAAGAAACCGAGGAGGATGCCGGTGACGGCAGCCGTCGGCTCTGGTACTATTACAGCGAGATCAGTCCGCTTGATTTCGATGTGTACCAGTGGAAAAAGGAAGGCGACACCCTCGAAAAATACGCCATCGAGGAAGCCCGGGCTTACGAAGCCGAGCGCGTGGATTACCGGACGGTCAATGACGTTTTTCTGGCGTATTACTATTCTTACGAGGAATACAACGGCCAGATGTATACGGTGGTCAACTACCTCTTTGAAGACGGAAACCAATTTGTGAAAATCTCGTTCTGGCTGGACGGCGACATTGCCGTCAGGCAGGCCGACCGGATCGTGTCCACCCTGCGGCGCACGGACGGCTGAGGCAGAAGGAAAGAAACGATGTTGTCAGGAGAACCGTCCCCTTGACAACTTTTGACAACTTTTGAAAAAGAACTTGACGTTCTGGAACACTCTCTTGACTGCGGGAAAAAAACATTATATTCTAACAGACAGCAATTTTATCTGCGGAGAGCAGAGAAGGTTTCCATTCAACCAAGCCCATAACATTTTTAAAATTTTAAAAAAGGAGAAAACAAAATGAGCAGCAAAAAGAACGAGAATGATTACATGGCGATGTTCCCCTGGCTGAAAGCCATGCCGACTACCTGGGACTGGTCCGGCAAGAAGAACAGCGGCAAGAAGGAATACAAGGAAAAGTGGGACGAATTCAAGTCCAATCTGGAGAAGTACTGGGAACAGATGCAGGAGATGCAGACCACGTCCAGGAAAGCCTCCAAGGACCAGTGGGCCAAGTTCTTCGACCAGCTGATGGAGATGGAGAAGACCTTCACCGATTCCCTGCCCGACAAGACACCCTCCCTGCCCTGGCTGCCCGCCGGCGCCCTCCCCTCGATGTCTCCGCGGGCCTTCATGGAAAAGGTGAGAGAATTCCAGGAAATGGCAAATGAACACGCCGTGGAGCAGGCCGACTCCTTCTTTGATTTCTGCAAGCAGGGACAGGAGCAGGCCAAGGACGCGGTTTCCGAAGCCGTAAAGAACGCCGAGAAGCAGCTGGAAAAGGCTGAGAAAGAAGCCGAAGAGAAGAAGGAAGCCGAGGTCAAGGCAGAGGAAGAGGAAGAAGCCAAAGCGGAAGCAGAAGCAGAAGCAAAGGCCAAGGCAGAGGCAGAAGCCAAGGCCAAAGCAGAAAAAGAAGCCAAAGCCAAAGCAGAAAAAGAAGCCAAAGCCAAAGCAGAGAAAGAAGCCAAAGCCAAGGCAGAAAAAGAAGCCAAAGCCAAAGCAGAGAAAGAAGCCAAAGCCAAGGCAGAAAAAGAAGCCAAAGCCAAGGCGGCCGAAGAACCCGCCAAAAAATAAAAGACCAGTATAAAAAGACTGATTTGCGGGAAAACGAGTGAGAGATGAATTCGGTACTTCAGTTCGTCATCAGGGAAATGGACAACAGATGCGCTGCTTCGGAAGAGAGATCAGAAACAGGGCACAAGATTCCTGACGGCGTCGAAGAGTATTTGGATGTGCCGTTTCAAGGGGCGGAAGGCGTTTCGCTGGCAGTGGACATTTTCCGGGCAAAAAACCGGAGCTTCCGCTCTCTTCCCACTGTTATTATGATCCACGGCGGAGGCCTGGTGGTCGGTACCCGCAAGCTCTCGCGGACCTTCTGCGAAAATCTGGCCGAACGCGGTTTTCTGGTATTTGCCCCCGAATACCGTCGGGTGCCGGAGGCAGACGCGCCGGAGGAGATCAGGGACATTTTCGCAGCTTTTGATTTCGTATCCCAAGCGCTCGAAGAATACGGCGGCGATCCGGACCGGGTGGCAGTCGTGTCGGAAAGCGCCGGCTCCTTTTTGTCGGTCTACGCCGTGGCCGCCGCATCCTCTCCCGTTCTGCGGGAGGCTTTCGGACTGCCGGCCGCCCCATCTCTCCGCATCAGCGCTCTGGCCTGCTTCTGCGGTTTGTTTTACACCGCGCGAAAGGACGGCGTCGGTCTGGTCTATGCCGGAAACATATTCGGCGAAAGGATAAAGGACGCGTCCTTTATGCGATTCATGAATCCGGAGTGCCCCGAGGTGATGGACAGCCTTCCGCCTGTGTTTCTGGTCGGAAGCGACGCGGATTTCCTGAAGAGCTATACAAAGCGCTATGCGGCGGCGCTGCGCCGGGCGGATCATTCCTGCGAGCTGATCTACTATACGGACGACAAGGCGCTGACGCATGCCTTTCCGGCCCTGAAGCCCGAGCTGCCGGAGAGCAGGGAGGTTCTGGACAGGCTGGTGGAATGGTTTTTCACTGTCTGCAGCCCATGCAGCCCGGACCGTTGACGCTCCCGGACAGCGCTGTACTACAAGCGTATACTCCCGACAGGTTAATCACCAGATTGATGATGATCTGTCGGGACGTTTTTAAAAGAAGGAGAACTACAGATGGCAATGAAGGAACAAGCTGCTCTCTCAGGGCAAAATGAACCCATGCAGACAAACGACAGCAGTATGAGCGTTGATGACTATCTCGCTCAGCTCCATGCAGATTACGATCCTGTTTACAGCATGCTGATGAATTACCAGTGCGCTGTTACAGCAGTGGAAACAAAATTCAACATCCTCAACAACCGGCTTTCCCTCCTGGGAGAGCACAACCCGATCGAATCCATCAAATCAAGAGTGAAGAGTCTTGACAGCATCATTCGAAAGCTGGAAAAACAAGGTCTCCCGATCACGCTCGAAGCCGCGGAGGAAAACCTGCAGGATATCGCCGGTGTACGGGTAGTCTGTTCTTTTGTTGACGATATTTACAAGATTGAAGAATGCTTCCTCGCGCAGGAGGACGTAACGCTGATAAAACGGAAGGATTATATTCAGAATCCGAAACCGAGCGGTTATCGAAGCCTGCACCTTATCATCAAAACACCGATCTATACGGAAAACGGGAAAAAGGACATGTTTGTCGAAGTGCAGATGCGGACGATCGCAATGGATTTCTGGTCAAGTCTTGAACATAAGCTGCGGTATAAAAAGAATCTCGATCCGAAAATCGCCGAAGAGCTGGCAGAAGAGCTGGAAGCATGTGCGGCAGAAAGCGCAAAGCTGGACGAAAAAATGCTTCAGATTCGGAACCGTATTTCAGAGGACGGAACAGCGGCAGCCAATCCATAAAGGTGACATTTCGGAACAACCCCTTGACGAACAGAAGAAAATGAGGAAAATTAAAAAGTCAATACTTCCTGAAAGGAGCGCATTTTGATGAACGTTATAAAAATGTTTGTGCTTGCCCTTACCGGCGCTTTTCTGCTGCTGTATCCTCTTGCGTCGCTTTACACGGTGATTATCATTCTCGGAATTGCGATCATCTGCTACGGCCTTATCTCCTGCGTGGGTTATTTCGTGGACCGGAGCAGAAAAGATCAGAAGGATAATAAGAAAAGAACCATCTTTTCTCTCCTGATCGGCATTCTCGCCCTGGCCTGCGGCATCGGCATCGTTGTCAAGCCCAACACGGTCGGAGAGTATTTCCCGACCCTTGTCGGTCTGCTTATCCTGGCGACGGGCATTTTGTCCGGCGCAGACGCGATCGGACGCCGGAAGGAGTCCGCTGACTGGAAGCCCATGCTGGCTATTTCCCTAGCCACGCTCGTTCTTGGAGCAATCATCCTGTTCCGGCACTTTGATCAGGAGACAACGGTGAGAATCCTCGGAACGGCAATGCTGTATATCGGCGCCGCAGGCGCTGCAGAAAGCAAAGAGGAAAAGGGATAACGAAAAAAGTCTTTGGAGTTACCTATGAACAAGAGTGAAAAAGAACAGTTTGAGAAGGTAAAGCAGCGCCTTCAAAGCGGAGAACTGATCAGACAGCCGTGCTGGTCCTTTATCAGGGAGCTGAATTCCTACAGCGAGGAACGTCTGGACAGCGTGGCGGTCCGGGACGGATATCGG
The DNA here is from genome assembly GCA_017538965.1 of Oscillospiraceae bacterium. GTDB lineage: Bacteria > Bacillota > Clostridia > Oscillospirales > Oscillospiraceae > Limivicinus. The sequence goes on along the minus strand of JAFYHU010000025.1, from coordinate 9,377 downwards.
TCGTACACCTATCGCCAGATGTTCCGATTCTGGGAGCGGTACGCGGAAGCGTTCTCCGGCGCGAACATAAGCGCCGGGAATCATTCCCGGGTGGCGCTCATCGCTCCGCCGCAGACCGAGACGATTTTCGCGTTTTACGGTCTGAATATGACCGGCGCATCCGTATCCCATATTTATCACCTCGACCTTTACGACGAGAAGCAGCTTTACAGCATGATTGAAAAGGAGAAGATCACGGATCTGGTGGTTTCGGAGATCTACGCCTTTCCCCTGCTGATGAAACGTTTGCTCCGCGACAGGGAAATGCTGGGCCTGCGCAACATCGTCCTGCTGCAAAGCCCGATGGGAGGCGAGTTCGGCATTCCCGCGCTGGAGATCATCCGAAACACAAACAAAGAGCTGTTCCGGGAGCTGCCCGGCGGCCTGTTGATGGAAGATCTTCTGGAGGAGTACGAGGCCTGTCCCATCACATACGGCGAGGGCAATTCCGACATCATTCTCCACACGACCGGCACGGTCAGCGGCATGCACAAGCCGATCCCGTTAACCGACCAGGCCATGAACGCCTTTGTGATCAGCGCTCTGGAAGCCAAAGAAACCTACGAGGATTTCAAAAAGGCGCCGAAACACCTGGTCACCTTCCTGACGCTGTACCTGAACTGGGTCTACGCGATGGTGGATATGCTGCATACGCCGCTGGGGCTCGGCATGGAGATCGTCACCCTGCCGTGGGGCGGCACCAACCCGCGTTATTCGGAAGCGATCGAGTATTACGGCATCAATGTGATGTTTACCAGCAAAACCATTCTGGATACCTGGCTCAAAACCATGCCCGAGATGGATCTTTCCAAGGTGAAGATCGTGTTCATGGGCGGCACCTATATTTCGCCCGAATTCAAGCAGGAGTTCAACAATTATCTGAGATCCTGCGGTTCTTCCGCCCGGATCATCAACGGCTACGGTCTCTCGGAGCTGGGCGGAGCATGCATGCTCTGCCCTTCGAGCCGCGAGGATGACGCCATCGGATTCCTGCTGCCGGGATTCAAGGCAAAGATTCTGGTGGAAGAAGAGAACCGGTATTACGACATCTCGGACGGCCCGCGTACCGGCGTCCTGCTCCTGAGTTCCCCGACGATGAGCAGCGGAAAGCTGGACGATACGGTGTTTTTCGAGCTGGATGAGATCGACGGGGAAAAATATTTCAATTCCCACGACCTGATGCGCGTGAACGAGGACGGGAGCCTGACCTGTATCGGCCGGTCCAACCAGTTCTTTGTCAACAACGCGGGCGTGCGCTTTGACGCGGGCCTGATCGAGAACGCGGTCACTTCCCAGCCCGGTGTCGCGGCCTGCGGGCTTGCGCCGGAATTTCACAAGATTCTCCACGACAACGTTCCCGTACTGTACGTGGAGATGCGGGACCAGGGAGCCGGTGCCCTGAGCGTCCTGCGGCAGGCGCTGATCCAAGTATTCATCAAGGACGGAATGCTGGCGGATACCAACCTGCCCAGCCAGTGCGTGTTCACCGAAACCATTCCGCTCAATTCCAACGGAAAAGTGGATGCCAAGAAGCTGGCTTCGGGTTCCGTGACGGGCAGCCGTTATTCCGTCAATCCCGTCAGGATCGACGGCAAAGTGATCGACATCCTGCTTGTCCCGGCGCCGGAGGGCGAACTCGCCACCATGGGAGGGGGCATACCGGAGGAGCTGGAGAACGATCCCTACAACATCCTCTCCGAGGTGTTTGCCGCCATTCCGGATCTGAACAAGGGCCGTTTTTCCAAGCTTTTCAAAATCCCGGGACTTCGGGATCTGGTTCTGAAGCTGACCGGCTTCGATATGAAGAATATCCCTGCCAGCATGTGGAACATCACACCGAAAATGTTCAGTCTGGCATACCGCAAATACGTTATGCCATTCCTGAAAGGGGCAGACGCGATGGGCGGCAGGAAGAGCCAGAACAGAGATCTTGCCTCCCTGTTCGAGGGCATGATGCCCATGATACAGGGGAAGCCCGTCATGCCTCCCATGCCCATCATGCCCATCCCCGTATTCCCCATGCCCATGATGCCCATGCCCATGATGCCGTTCATGCAGAACAGGAACGGCCGCGAGAGCACCAGGAGCAGCACAGACGGCAACAATTCCGGGGACGACACAAAGAAGTTCTGGGCGCAGTTCATCGACATGCAGAAGTCCGCGATGGACAGTTCCCGGGAGCAGTGGAATCAGTTCTTCGAGTATATCATGGAGATGGAGGATACCTTTACCGAGTCCCTGCCGGATGACATGCCCGCCCTTCCGGGATTTCCCTTCGGACTGCCGGCCATGTCCCCGAAGGAATTCATGAAGCAGCTGAAGGAATTCCAGAAGATGATGAACGAGTATCTGGTCGAGCAGACGGATTCCTGTATTGACCTGATCCTCAAAGGGCAGAAACAGTTCTGCGACGTGGTATCCGAGGCGGATAACGATGCCGGCGGCGACGCGCCGGACGACGAGTCCGAGCAGTAAGCGACGGAGAAGCATCACAAAATCGGAAACGCAAAAGAAGGATGCGGCAAGCCCATCCTGATGCTCCCGCGTCTGTTTGAAGGAAAACTTTCGCCGAAAAAAGACATCCTCCCGAAAAGTCGGGAGGATGTCTGTATTATTCTTCCGGGAGAGGAATCAGGAATTCCCGGTTGAAGTCCTCACTTCGGTGGACATGCACGATCATCTCATGGTCGATTATCCCGTATTTCAGGAAGAAATGACCCATGGGTTTGCCGATGTTTCCGTTATGCGGCCAGTTTCCCTGATCGCCGGAGATCGGAACGTCGATCCAGATCTCGGTCTCGCCCGCCTCGGCAGCGTCGATGATGCTTTCATAGATTCTGTTTTCCACCGCGACGGCCTGATGTCCGTCCAGTTCCAGCGGGTTTGAGTCGGCAAAGGTAAGATAAGCCGTATTCGTTACGGAATATACAAACAGCAGCAGGAGCGGCAGCAGCAGGGCAGCCCGCGGCCAGCGGCGGAGAGCAACGGCAAAGCTCAGAATCATCAGCAGAAGGACGGAAAACAGCAGCGTAAACATCGCCTCCGGCCGTGCCGCATAGTTCGGATTCACCACGGCGCTCAGCATCACCAGAAACAGCCCGTTCGGAACGCTCCAGGCGAGAATCCCGCTGAGAACGGAAAGCGCCCGTTTTCTGTTCTCTCCGTTCTTCTCGGCCGCCAGCGCCGCGATCGCCGCGAGAAGCGCCGCCAGAACCAGCAACCGGAACAGAAGCGCCGTCTTTCCGAGCAGAATCCGCAGTTCCGAAACCGTATGACCCAATTCGGACACCAGAACAGAGGCCCCCGCTCCGCCGGCCCTGCCGCCGGTGCTCTCCAGAATCGCCGCCAGGATCCACAGAACCAGAACGGCAATCCAGACCGCTTCCGTTTTCAGGAAGCTCTTCCCCTCCGTCCGTGCTTTCCGGAATCCGCGCAGCATGCGGCAGAAAGCATATGCCGCCAGAATCGCACTGCCGAACAGATTGGAAAATACGGCAAAATAGAGAATCAGCAGCAGCATGCTTTCGCGCAGGAGCCGTTCTCCCGGAAACCGCGGTTCCCGGTCCGGTTCCGCCATGAACCACATGATCAGAGAGCTGCAGAGCAGCGCCGGAAGGGTATAGAAGAAGACGCAGCATTCATCATAGGTGTGAAACAGATACAGGTTCCTGGCGGGTGCAGAGCGAAAAATCAGAAAATGCAGCAGCAGAAACAGCACTGACAGACACACGGAGACAAAGCTGCCCGCCTGGAAGCGTTTCTCCAGAAGCCGCTTCAGACTGTACACATAGACCATGATAAACAGGCTGAACACCAGCCCGACCACGGCGACCTGGCAGCTGATGAAGCGGCCGAGCTTGAGGGCGGTACACAGCCCCGCGAGATTCCCGCACAGCGAGCAAAGCAGCTCCGGCATCATGCGGGAGGGGTTCCAGCCTCCCGGAATCGGGATGGCTTTCCGGCTGAGAACCGAATAGATCACATCGTCCTCATCCATGATCGGAATCGGGTGCAGCACAATGAAGAAAACGGACATGGCGGCAAATACCGCCAGGCAGAAAAACAGGTTGATCCGCCGGCTGCGCCTGGTATTCTGTTCCATGGCCGTCTCTCCTCCCGTCGTCGCTTATTTTTTGCCGCAGAGTCTAATTATTATATACAAAATCCCGCCTTTTTTCAATTGCTTTTTTCTATGGCCTTTTGTTTGTTTTTTTCTTCCAATTCCCTCCCGTTTATGTTATAGTTAAGGTGATTATATCGGCATGCATGAAAAAGCTGTCCGGCATTGCGTATGCTGCGTCAGGCAGCCCAAGACAGGGAGGATTCTTGAAAGAATGATTTCACACGGTAAAGAAATAGCTGTTTTCACCGGAAATTCCAATCCCGCCCTTGCAAAAGATATCTGTTCTTCTTTGTTTATCAGTCCCGGAAACTGCAGCATCTCCCATTTTGCGGACGGCGAATGCTCGGTTTCGGTTTATGAGCCGGTGCGCGGCAAGGACGTTTTCATTGTTCAGCCCACCTGCAATCCCGTAAACGACAGTCTGATGGAACTTCTCATCATGATTGACGCGATGCGCCGCGCTTCCGCCGGCAGAATCACGGCCGTGATCCCGTATTTCGGCTATGCCCGGCAGGACCGCAAGGCCAAAAGCCGCGATCCCATTTCCGCCAAGCTGGTGGCAAACCTGATCACCGTCGCCGGTGCAGACCGCGTTCTGACCATGGATCTGCACGCCGCGCAGATCCAGGGCTTCTTTGATATCCCGGTCGACAATCTTGTCGGCTCCCATCTCTTCGTCAAATATTTTACCAAGCTGTTCGGCAAGGGCAACGAGGATGTCATGGTGGTCTCCCCCGACGTCGGAAGCACCGCCCGCGCAAGGTCCTTTGCCATGAAGCTGGGCGTCAATATGGCCATCGTGGACAAGCGGCGCGAGCGCGCCAACCAGTCGGAAGTGATGAACATCATCGGTTCGGTGGACGGCAAGATCTGCATTCTTCTGGACGACATCGTCGACACCGCCGGCTCTCTCTGCGGCGCGGCCAAGGCCATCAAGGAAATCGGCGGCGCGAAGGAAGTTTATGCCTGTGTGACGCACGGGGTGCTCTCCGGCCCGGCGCTTCAGCGGATCGAAGAGAGTTCGATCGAACATCTCCTTCTGCTTGACACGATTCCCTATCCCGCGGACAAGCCCATGGTGGAAAAGATCAGCTATATTTCCTCCGCGCCGGTCTTTGCGGAGGCCATTCGCCGCATCTACGAAGAAGTCTCGATCGCCAACATGTTCGATAACTGAGCGGGAAGGGTCCGATCATGCTCTTTTCCTCCCGCTCCGTCTCCTGGCTTGTCGTATTCCTGGGAAATCCCGGTCTCCGGTATGAGGGTACCCGCCACAACGCCGGCTTCATGGCGGCGGACGCCTTTGCCCGGAAGCACGACGTCCGTATCAGCCGCGCCCGGTTTCGGTCACTGACGGCGCAGTGCGGCATCGGCGGGCAGCAGGTTCTGCTGATGAAGCCCCAGACCTATATGAATCTCTCCGGCGAGGCGGTCGGACAGGCCGCCCGCTTTTATAAAATCCCGCCCGAACACATTCTGGTTCTGTCGGACGATATTACCCTCCCCGTCGGCAGCCTCCGCATCCGCACGAAGGGATCGGCAGGCGGCCACAACGGCCTGAAGAACATCATTGAAGTGCTCGGAACCGAGGCTTTTCCGCGAATCCGCATCGGCGTCGGAATTCCCCCGCATCCCGATTACGAAACCATCGACTGGGTTCTCTCGGTTTTCCGCGATCAGGACGCCGACGAAATGGCAGAGGCCGCTTCGCGTGCCGCGGACGCGGCGGAATGCTATATCGCCGAGGGTGCGGAAAAGGCCATGAACCGCTACAGTCAGAAAAAAGTGAAATAACCGCTCTGCGGTAACAATATCGAAAAAATACCAGAAAAGGAGGCTGCAAATGAAGAAGAGCTGTATTGCGATGCTTCTCGCCGGCGGGCAGGGTTCTCGTCTTTATGCTCTGACACAGGATGTGGCAAAGCCCAGCGTACCCTTTGGCGGAAAGTATCGCATCATTGACTTTCCTCTCTCCAACTGCGCAAATTCCGGGATCGACACCGTCGGTGTCCTGACACAGTACCGGCCGCTTCAGCTGAACAGTTACATCGGGACCGGCCAGCCCTGGGATCTCGACGTTTCCGACGGCGGCGTCTATATCCTGCCGCCCTATCAGAAACAGGATGAAAAGGGCTCCTGGTTCACCGGAACGGCCAACGCCATCTATCAGAACATCGCCTTTATCGAGAACTACAACCCCGAAAACGTTCTGATCCTGTCCGGCGACCACATCTACAAGATGGACTATGCCGACATGCTGCGCGAACACCTCGCCCATGACTGCGCCCTTACCATTGCGGTTCAGCAGGTTTCGATGGAAGAGGCGACCCGCATGGGCATGATGAACGTGGGCGAAGACGGCTATGTCTATGAGTTCGAAGAGAAGCCGAAGCATCCCCGGAGCGACCTGGCTTCCATGGGCGTCTACATCTTCAACTGGGAGAAGCTCCGCGCCTACCTGATCGCCGACGAAAACGATCCCAACTCCGGCAAGGACTTCGGCCACAACATCATCCCGGCCATGCTGGCCAACGGCGAGAAGCTGTGGCCTTACCGCTTCGAGGGTTACTGGCGGGATGTCGGCACCATCACCAGTCTCTGGGACGCCAACATGGACATGCTGTCCACAACGCTCATCAACCTCTACGACCCGGCCTGGCCCATCAGTTCGCGCAGTCCCGTCTGCCCGCCGACCTATGTCGGCGAGGATGCCAGGATCGTGCACTCGATTATTACGGAGGGCTGCGAAATCGACGGCCATGTGGAGAACTCGGTGCTCTCCGCTTCGGTCATCGTCGAACGCGGCGCCAAGGTTGTCTACAGTGTCCTGATGCCCGGCACGGTCGTCAAGGCCGGCGCGACGGTCGAGTATGCCATTCTCGGTGAAAACACCGTCATCGAAGCCGGCGCCGTCGTCGGCACCGCACCTGACGGCACGGATGGCTGGGGCGTCGCCACCTGCGGCCCGAACGTCACCGTTCCCGCCGGCAAGGTCATCCCGGCCGGTGCGATGATCTATTCCGGAGAGGAGGGTTAAGAAATGAGCAAATACCATGGCATCATCTTCGCTTACAGCGATGCGCCGGAACTCGGCGATCTGACCCGCGAACGCACCGTAGCTTCCCTTCCCTTCTGCGGACGCTACCGCCTGATTGACTTTGCTCTCTCCTCCATGAAAAATGCCGGGATCACCGATGTCGGCGTGATCATGGCAAGAGACTATCAGTCCCTTCTCGACCACATCGGCAGCGGCAAGGACTGGGATATGAGCCGCCGTTCCGGCGGGCTGCGGATGCTGCCCCCCTTCGGCCTTCCCCATGCCCACAGCGGCAACTATGCCGGCACCGTCGAAGCGCTGAATGCGGTTGCGCCCTATATCCGGGACATTCCTCAGGATCACATTGTTCTGATGCTCGGCAGTCTTCTCGCCAACATCGATCTCAGCGCGGCCATCGCGCAGCACGAAGCCGGCGGGGCCGAAATCACGGCCATCTGCTCGGAGGGTTCGTCGGTCGGCGTGAACCATCACTACCTTGTCGATGACGACGGCTTTGTCAACGGCATTCATCTCTACCGCGGCGACAGCGCAAAGGGACTGAAGAGCCTTGAAGGCTACATCATTCACAAAAACGTGCTTCTCCGCATGATGGACGAGGCCGCCGCCAGAAATCACTATGCCTTCCACCGCCACGCCATGCTGAACTTCCTCGAGGACGGCGGCAGGATGGACGTGTACAGGCACGAGGGATATGTCTGCGCCATCCGCAATATTGAGCAGTATTACCGCGCCAGCATGGATATGCTGGATGCGGAAAAGCGGCGCCAGATCTTCCCGACCTCCCGCCCGGTCCGCACCAAGACCCACGAAGAAGTCAGCAGCTATCTCGGCGAGCATGCCGTTATCAAAAACAGCCTGATTGCCGACAACTGCATCATCGACGGGGAAATTGAGAACTGCATCGTCTTCTCCGGCTGCCGGATCGGCGCCGGGACCAAACTGAAGAATTCGATCATCATGCGCGGCGTGACCGTCGGCGAAAACGCGGAGCTCAGCTATGTCATTTCGGACAAATACGCGAGCTTCTCGGACAACACCCGCCTGAACGGGAACGCAAAGCTGCCCATGGTTGTCCCCAAACGCGCAGCCATCTGATTCCTTTCAAAAGCAGGCATCCTCCCGTTTTTCGGGAGGATGTTTTTTCGGAAGTATGGAAAACGGATGTCAAAATTCAGGGTAAAAACAAAACCTGTTATATAGAGTTCGGAGTGTGATTCTATGAATGAAGAATGCCTGATCTGCGGCGCGCCGCTGGAATACCTGCAGGAAGCCGTTCTGATGGAGTGCCGGCTCTGCGGGAAGAAGGAGCTGTCCGCTGCCCGCTGCATCAAAGGGCACTATGTCTGTGACGAGTGCCATTCCGCCGGCATGGACGCGCTGGTCTCTCTGTGCCTGAACGAGACGTCAAAAGACCCGATCATCATCATGGACAAGTTGATGTCGCAGCCCTTCTGCCACATGCACGGACCGGAGCATCACGTCATGGTCGGCGCAGCCCTTCTGACCGCATACCGCAATACCGGAGGTGAAGTGGATCTGGAATCCCGTCTTCTGGCCATGCTGCAGCGCGGCAAACAGGTTCCCGGCGGCGCCTGCGGCTTCTGGGGCGCCTGCGGCGCCGGCATCAGCTCCGGGATCTTTGTGTCGCTGATCTCGGGGGCTTCCCCGCTGGCAACGGAGGCTTGGGGTCTTTCCAACCGGATGACGGCAAAATCCCTCGAGGCCATCGGAAAAATCGGCGGCCCGCGGTGCTGCAAGCGGGATTCCTATCTTGCCATCCTCAGCGCGGTCGAGTTTGTCCGGGAGCACTTCGGCGTGGAGATGGAGACGCATGACGTTGTCTGTTCACGCTGCGCCGACAACAACCAGTGCATCGGAAGACGCTGCCCGTTCAACCCGGTCAATCATTGACCCTCCTTTAAAGAGAAGAGATAAGAGGGACGGGGGTGAGCCCGGTGCGGGGCTTCGCGATTACGCGGGAAAATGAGTCAAGGAACCTGTCCTCGTGACTCATGAGAGTCAAGACCTCCGGCTAAGCCGGAGGCTTGATGTAGCCCTAGAAGGGCATTATACTTGCAACCCCTAAAGGGGCCTGAAAGGTTTGCCGACCGCATATCTTTCTCAGGCCACCCCTGAAGGGGTTATTTTTTTGCTTTT
>JAFYHU010000024.1 GCA_017538965.1 Oscillospiraceae bacterium | reverse complement strand
CATTGGACGCCTCCTGTGTTTTTGAGTTTGGCTTGCAACACCTCTCTCAGTATAACACAGGAGGCTTTTATTTCAGCACTCCCGCCACGGCTTCTTCCAGTCTCCCCAGCATAGCTGGGGGATTTGGTCTATCATTAAATTAAGATAATTTGGATTTGGTAAATCTGATTCAATATACGACTCAAAGATGCTCTCGTACTCACTCGGTAGCAATGCCTTTGGAAAATAGTATTTTCTTTTCTTATCAGATAAAAATGAATCAAGAAGCAATTCAGCGCTTTGATCAGATGTCCTCATAAATGATGCCAATTCTATGTCATAATAATCAACGATGTTCTTGTATTCAAGAATTGGCCAAAGTGCAGCAAGCTCTTTCGACAGCAGTTCGATAAAGATGTTGCCATCTACCCTGGAATAAGTTTTGTATTTTGAAAACAGATGCCAAAAATCACCAATGTAGTATGGAGCCACTGCTTGAAAACACTTTATAAAATTGTCTGTTTTAATTCCAGAAAAGAATCTCCCAATAATAGCGTCGAATTGTCCACAAGTGTTTTTTAATGCCTCAACAGTATGTTCATCCCATTTTACCAATAGTACACCAGAATTCATAAGTTGCTGGATGTTGAATAACTCAATAATTTCATTGATGTCAGTATATTCAGAAAAATGTTTTGAGGAATCAAACGCATTAAGGAAAATCTCAGCTTGCTCAAGATAGTGGCCAATACTCATGTCATTATTGCTATAATACTTTATACCATTTCCGTTCTTATACACAGTCTTCTTACACCTCTATTTCTCCACTCATCAGTTTTGGCAACAGGCAGTCGCGGGCTTGTGCCGCTTTTGTCGCTATTTCGCGTACACTTTGTATTTGATCAAAAAGTGGTGAAGTAATTCTGTCGAACTTCTTAGCAACTGCAAGCGTTGGAACGAGTATCTCCTCTGATTTCAGGTACTTGAAATGTCGTGCATAATGATAATTAGATAAATCAATATTCACAAGGCTACAATATAGTAGAGGCTGGGGCATGCGCTCGCAAATGCTGACAATTAATTGCGTCCCATCTGCACCCTTGGCAAATGGAAATGTAATATACTTCAATACTCGTGTATGGTCACCAAAGACAATTACTGGGATTCCTATATTCACAAGCGATTCTTTATCGTTTGTATAACCTGCAATGAAGTCTCTGCTCTGATCAATAATAGGAATTTCTCCTTCATTGAGATAGTCGCTCGTCATAACCTGCTTGGTTCTCTGGACTTTTCCAATCAAACTATTAACTGTTGTTTTCTCCCACCCCTTCGGCACGCCGTCCACAACAGGCGTGGTCTCATATCCGGGGAAGCGGAGATCGATAAACCATTCCTTATACAGCCGCTGTGCCGCCTCTTCCAGCAGCTTGATCTGTTTTTGGTTGTTTTCAATGAGGGCGTCATAGGCGGAAAGAATGTCGGCAACATGTTTTTGAATATGGAGAGGCGGCTTTTCAATTTCAATTGTTTTAAGCTTGTCTCCCGGCATGTGCTTTATTGTCGCGCCTGTAAAATACTGCTCCAGCACCCCACGCTTTCCTGCATAAAGGAACCAATAAAACAAATATCGGTAGTCCATGTCATCGTGTACGCGAACACGATGGAGTGCCTTTTGAATTTTCATGTTGGGGAGTTCATCTTTCCAAATGGCACACCGTCCCGGCTCTCCGCCTTCACATATAACAAGGTCGCCGTATCTCAAACCATAGCGCTCCTGCTCATGTTCTTCAAAACGCATTTCAGATAGATTGTCAAGGTCGAAGCTACCCCAGCGGACATTTACGTTTGCTAAATAGGGCTGAAAAGTTCCTTTGTTTTTGTTCTGGTCAAGCATCTTGCCGAGGCACGAATCGGTAACATCCCCCAGCTTTACCGTTTCCCACTTCATAGCCCCAACTCCTTCATGTTCCGAGAGATGGTCTCCATCAGCTCGTTGGACTCGGCCTGCAGGCGCAGCAGCTCCGCGTGGATCTCCGCCATGCGCTGTTTGAAGTCCACACCGTCGCCCTCCTGCGGCGCGACGCCGACATAGGCCCCGGGCGTCAGCGACCAGCCCTTGGCCTCGATCTCGCTACGCTGGGCTACCTTGCACAGTCCGGAGATGTCCCGGTACTTGCCCTCACCAAATTTGTCAGTGAGCCAGACCGCCTCTTTCGCCACGGTCAACAGCTCCTCGATCTCTGCCGCTCTTTCATCATACTGCGCCTGAACGCGTTTTTTCTCTTTCCGTTCGGCGCTCTCCACCGCCGCCTTCGCCTCGTCGCGCAGGGCGGCGAGTTCTTTTGTGATCTGCTCCGCTCTCTCGGAAAACGGCGCGTCGCCCAAAACGGCCCGGTACTCGTCCAGCAGCGCCGCGTACTTCTCCGTTTCGCCCCGGTAGAGCCAGACGATGGCGTTGAGGTTCTTGAGCTGCCAGTCCGTCCACTCGTTGAGGGTGCGGTCCACCACGGTGTAGTAGTTGCGCGCGTCGATGAACAGCACCTTGTCGAGCCGCTCCGCGGGCTTGCCCCGGTCGAAGAACCACAGGGAGCAGGGCAGGGACTTGGTATAGAAAAAGTTGTTGCCCACGCTGACCATCACGTCCACATGCCCGGTCTCCACAAGCGCCTTCCGTATGTCCTTATCCTTGCCCTGGCTGTCGGTGGCGGAGGAGACCATGACGAAGCCCGACCGGCCTCGCTCGTTCAGGTAGGCGTAGAAATAGGAGATCCAGAGATAGTTTGCGTTGCCGACCTCCTTGGACTTGTTCACGCCGGGCAGGCCGAAGGGCAGGCGCCCCGCGCTCTCGCAGCTCTCGGCCTTGACCTTGTCAACGTTAAAAGGGGGATTCGCCATCACATAGTCGCAGCAGCCCGCGAGGTTGTGCGCATCGTGATAGAAGGTGTTGGCCTCGTCGCCGGACTTGATGACGCCCGTGAGCCCGTGCACCGCCATGTTCATCAGGCAGAGCTTGGCGTTGTACTCCACCTTCTCCTGTCCGTAAAAGGTCATGGCCGTGTTGGCGGAGAGGCCCGCGTTGTTCACAAAGTCGCCGGTCTGGACGAACATCCCGCCGCTACCGCAGGCCGGGTCCAGCAGGACGCCGGTTTTCGGCTCGAGCACGTTGACGATCATCTTGACCAGCGACTTGGGCGTGAAGAACACGCCGTCGTCCTGCGCGATGTTCTTGGCGAATTTGTTGAGGAAGTATTCGTAGATGCGGCCGATCACGTCGCCGCCCACGTCGTCCATGGCGCTGTTGTTGAAGATACGCAGGAGTTCCGAAAGCAGCTCGTCCGAGAAGATGGTGTAGTCCCGCGGCAGCACGCCGGCGAGCTGCTCGCTCTGCTTCTCGACCAGCGCCATGGCGTTGTTGACGACCTCGCTCAGGCTGTTCATGGGGTGGCCATCCCGGCTGACGAGCCCCGCCGCGGCAATGTTCGCGGGCAGGTTCACAAGATAGTCGTACTGCGCCTCCTTCGGCAGGAACAGGGCGCTCTTGGCGGCGAAGTCCCCGGCCTCCACGGGCAGCACGCGCCCGCCGCGCGAGGGGCGGTTCTTCAAAATCTCCGCCTCGACCAGCTTAAAGCGGCTGTAGGCGTAGCGAAGGAAGATCAGCCCCAGCACGGGCATGCAGTACTGGTTGGAGGTCAGCTTCGACCCCGCCCGCAGCAAATCCGCCGACTCCCACAGCTCGGCTTCCAGTTTGCGAATGCTTCTGTTGTCCATGGTTTTGTCTCCTGTCTCTGTCTCAGCGCCACGCGCCCTGCTCCGCATAGACGGATAATTCTTCGTCGTTATAGATGCATCTGCGCTATATGGAAGCTTTCCCGATCAGCCATTCCAGCGCATTGATCCGGCGAATGCCCTCATAATCCGCTTCGGGATCATCGTCCAGCGTCAGGATGACCTTGGGGTAGTTGTCGGAGATCCGCTGCAGCGAGGCGAGCTCGCGCGCGAGCGTATTCTCGTCCCGCACGCTGGCAGCAACCTGAATATATTGAATGCCCTTTTGTCCGCGGGTGACGAAATCCACTTCGAGCTCGTCGATCTTGCCAATGTAAACATCGTAACCCCTGCGAAGCAGTTCCAGATACACGATGTTCTCAAGAATATGCCCTACATCTATTCCGCTTGTGCCGAGAAGCATGTAACGCATACCGATATCGACCACATAGTATTTTTCCAGGGTTTTCAGATACTGCTTTCCCCGGATGTTGAATCGTTTCGCCTGATAGATGATAAAGCTTTCCATCAAGCCCTCCAAATATCGCTCAACCGTTTTCACGTCGATCTTGCGGCCGGAGGAACTCATGGTATCCGCTATCTTCTTGGTCGAAAGCTGGCTGCCGATGCTGTCAAAGACAAAGCGGGTTACGCTTTCCAGCATCATGGTGTCCGCAATCTTTTTGCGCGCGGCGATGTCCTTTACCACGATCGTGTGGTAGACGCCTTCCAGATAATCGCGCACGGCGCTCGGCTGATCCTTAAGCTCCAACGCATACGGGAAAGAACTGCCCTGAATGTATTCACGATACTTAATCGCAAGATTATCTTCATTCCCGGTGGAGAGTACATACTCGCGGAAAGACAAGGGAAGCATTTTTATCTCAACATATCTTCCGGAAATCAACGTCGCAATCTCGCTGGAAAGCATATATGCATTTGAACCGGTGAGATAAACATCTACATTCTTTCGGATATAGAGGCTGTCGATAACGGCAGGGAAATCCACGCAATGTTGGATTTCATCAACAAAAACATAGGTCTGCTTTCCGGGAACAAGGCGCTCTTTGACGTAGGTATGCAAAGCCGCGGGATCTCGAAGGGAAAAGAAATCGAAATCCTCCAGATTGATGGCCACGATCTGGTTTTCTTCTACTCCGTTTGCGCGCAAATAATCCTGGTAGATTTCCAGCAGCGTGGATTTCCCGCAGCGCCTGACGCCGGTTACGACTTTGATCAGTTGCTTGTCACGAAAGCTGATCAGTTTATCCAGATATTCTTTTCGTTCCAATCTTTGCTGTGCCATAGCGCACCTCCATCATTGCTCAAGAAGAGTATATCCAAAAAGAAAGAAAAAATCAATGGTTTTTGGAATTGAATCCAAATATGTTTCAACCAATCAATGCAATTTATCAAATAGCAAATGAATCTTACAAAAGCAAACGGACGATTCCCAACCCCAAAGAGGAATGGATGATCTTCGAGAACACCCATGAGGCCATATCCTCACCCTTGCAGCTGTCGGGATCGAGCTGCATCTGCGCGGACTGAACAGCGCCCGCGTACACATCGCGGCCGGTCTGCCCCTCACCTGGGTCAGTGAGCAGAAGGAGGCTTTCAAGGCCTATCTGCTTCAGGACAAGGATACCGCTCCTACAGCGACGCCATCATTGCCGCCGTGAACGGATACTTTGACCGGGAAGCACGGCTTGCCGACGATCCCTATCTCGAAACGAGAGAGAAGGAGGATGCCTTTTTGCAGCGGGTGCTGGAAACCGTCGAGCGCGGCGCGCAGGCCAGTCCGCTGGCCGGGCTCGCCGCGCTTCTGCAGGCATCTCCGCCAGCGCAGGATAATACGGCGGTCGAGAACGATCTGGACACGGCGATGGACTTCATCAACGGGCTGTGAGATACCACATTCGGCCGGGAGTGATACCACAGTAATATCACTCCCGGCCTTTTTTGATGCCAAAAACTAAACGCAAAGTGCGCAGATACCACTTGCCCCGGCGCTTGATACCAACCCCAGGGAAAGCGGTAGCCCAGTTTGAGGCTATGGCTCAGTATATGTGCGGCGTGTATACCACTTATACCATGACCGGTAAGAACACCGAACGCACCGGAAACTATCAGCCGAACTTCCAGCCCTATAATCTCTTCCGCTCCAAAGACGGTTTTCTGGTTGCGATCGGCGCATTCGGCCCCGGTGTCTACAACCGCTGTATCCCGGCCATGGGTCTTGATGTAGAATACTTCAACTTCAAAGACTGCTCTGCCGGCCCTGCTGCCGTTGCCTCTCCGAAGGGGCAGGAACTGAACCAGGCAGTCATTGATTGGGCAGCTTCCCATACCGCCCAGGAGATCGAGAGCATCATGGAAGGTGCCCGTGTTCCCTGCGCGACTGTCAACACTGCCAAGAGTGCCTATGAGAACGAGCACTTCCGTTCCCGCGGCGACTGGATCAAGTATGAGGATCAGACCACCGGCACCGAGATCGAAGCCTTCAGCATAGCTCCGAAGATGAGCGTAACCCCGGGCAAGGTATGGCGCGGTGCTCCGTCCATGGGTCAGGACACTGAGAACATCCTCAAGACCATCCTCGGCTACGATGAAGCCAAGATCGCCGAACTGAAAGAGAAGAATCTGATCTGATTGACCGTTATCCCATTCTCATAACACAATCGGGGGCCGATTCTTCCTGATGCACTATCTTGCATATCGGAAGGCAAAGGCTTGAAACAAGAGACGGAAAGATTCTGGATTAAAGATCACGGGCACAGAAAAGAAACTATGCTTTTGCAAATCAAGAGCCTCGCCGGTCGGCGAGGCTCTTGATTTACCCGGAGTTGTGCTCTTGTTCGGTTATCAGTGTAATGTTCACCGCGTTTCCGTTGAGGGCGCCCCGGATCGCGGGCTCTGTGCTTTCATCAACGGTTACCGTCGTCAGCGCGGGAAGCCCGGCCAGAACGGACCAGTCCAGGTTTTCACCGGTGCGCACAAGGCAAAGCGTCGTAAGACCCGTAAAGTCTTCCAGATTGTCGGTGGCATTGAGTTTGCAGTCGACAAGCGTAAGGGTGACGATTCGGCTTTCCCGATCGAAAGCCTTGAAGAAGCGGCCGCGCAGATCACAGTCATAAAAGGCCAGATCCGTCAGATCGATCGGGACTTTTTTCCGCCTGGCCAGCGCGGTTCTTTTCCTGTCCGACACCTCGCCTTCCGCAAACAGCGCGGCATCAAGCTGCGGAGCGGAGAAGAGCCTGGCGTAAAAGTCATCTTCGCTCATGGTATATTTCATCAGTGCGAAAAGGATGCCGATCGGCATTTCCATTCCGGGCGTCATCTGCTCAGGAGCTGTTCCTGCCGATTGTTCCCGCATGAACGGCAGCCCGGATAACCTTATCAAACAAGCGCAGTCAGACCTTCTCGATCAGAATGACATCGTCGGAAAGCGCGGAGAGATCTTCCGTAAACCCGCTGCGACTTGCCAGAAGATAATAGATCTTTCTGCCTTTTACAGGAACGAACTGAGCTTTTGCGAGTAGAAGGTTCAATTCTTTCAGGCCGATTTTTTTGTTGCGGAACTTACATTCTCCCAATACGATGGTATGGTCGTCAAAGGCCAACACGTCAATTTCGCTTTCAGTCCAGGTCCCCTCAAGGCAGACATTGCCCCACCATTTTCCGGTCGTCACCGGCATGAAAGTCAATTTTCCATCCAGGGCATACTGAAAGCAATTATCGCGGATGATGTCCTCATATACAAAACCAAGATATTCCTGATAGCGGTCGCCAAATATAAATGAGTAGGAAGACAAACCGACCGACTGGATCATGGAAATATTCGGTTCAATGAATGAGTAGTGGAACCGGAAGAAAAAATCTCCGATTTTATAACGCCGCTCTTTTTTCCTGCTGGAAAGCAGATTCTCTACAGGCGTGACAATTTCCAGCTCCGAGAGCTTATTCAGATACGTGAAAACACCCCGCGGATCCAATCCGCAACGGTCAGCAATCTGTGCGGCTGTTTTTTCGCCCGAGGAAATAGCACGCAGGATCCCGGCATAGGTGCTGGGATCCCGTAATTCCTGTAACAGCATATTGTTTGCTTCCTGGAACAGCCGGCCGTTTCGATCAAGAAACAGTTTTTTTGTTGCCTCAGCCGGCGAAGAATATCGCAGGAAGAACATGACGTATTGTGCAACGCCGCCGGTCTGGGCATACACCTGAACAGCATCCTCAAAGTCAGGAAAGAGTGTATGTACCTCGTGGAACAAAAAGGGGCGAACTTCCAGAATTTCGTCAAACCGTCCGTACAACGGGGCCTCCCGCTGATTGATCTGCCTGCGCATGAAAGAGAGACTGGAGCCGAGGAGTACCAGTTTGTTGCCCTGCAATGCGTGATCAATGATCCATTGAAACTCAACGGCGACGTTTTCGTCTTTTTTTGCCAGAAACGGAAACTCGTCGATTATAATCGCAAGCTTCGTTTCTGTGAGTTTTGGCAAATAAGAAAATATTTCTCGAAATGAACCAAGGCGCTGTAACACCGGATCTTCTGGGAAACGAACCTGAAAACAGGAAATAAAGTCCTGAAGGCAGGTCTGATAGTCAAAACTGGCACATTGAAAGTAGACGGCATCCTCGGAGCCATTTTCACTCAGGAAATCCAAAATCAGCTGAGTTTTGCCGGTGCGTCTTCGGCCATAAATTGCCATGGCTTTTTCATCTGTTCGATGAAAAAACCGGGAAAGCAGATCCTTCTCATTTTCTCTGAAATACAGCATATTCTTCACCCCGCCGTTTTTCTACATCATACAATATCAAATTACGATTTGTCAAATCATAATTTGTCAAATCGTAATTTGATATCTTCTGGTTTTTGTTTCAGCGCTAAGAACGAGACGATCAGGCTATCCGAGATTCCGGTTTTTTTCTGTTATTCAGTTTGTCCCAAAGGCCTGCCGGGTTCCTCTGCCGCCGTGTCCTCCGGGCATGCTGCCCATCATGCCGCCGCGCCCGCCCATCATCTGAACGGGAATACTGTCGACCTGCTGGCCGTTGACGATGACGGTACCGCCGTTATAGGTTACTGTCCCGTCACAGTCAAAGCAGGAATTGCCGCTTACATTGACGGTGCCGCCGTTGATGATCAGATTCCCGTTGGAGTCCACACCGTCGGTATCGCCCGCACCCATGACGATGGTGATCTCGCCGCCGTTGATTTCCACGGTCGGTGTGTATGCGGAGGATTTGCGCGCGGCATTGATGCCGTCATCTGAGGCGTTGATGCTGATCTTGCCGTCGTTGATCCGAATATAGGTGGCCTCAAGACCTTCTGAGGCGGTGATGGTAAAGCTGCCGCTGTCGATCTGCAGGCTTGTGCTGGCGTGGAGAGCATCGTCGGAAACCTGAATCGAAAAACTGCCGTCCGCGATATAGATGCTTCCCACCGTCATGTCATCGCCGTTCCCCGCATGCAGGCCGTCCTGCCCGGCCTCTATCAGAAAGCTGCCGTTTGCGATGGCGAGGCTGTCCTTGGCGGCGATACCGTGGCCTGACGCCCGAATCTCATAGCTGCCGCCGGTGATGACCACGTCGTCCTTCCCAACGATGCCGTGCCCGGCAGGTGAAAGAATCTGCAGCGTTCCGCTGCCGTTGAGGGTCAGGTCGTCCCGCGAGAAAATGACGGCGTCGACCGTGCTGTCGTCGATCTGTTGAAAGCTGCCGCCGTTCGTGAGAACGTTGACCGTGCCCTCGGCCAGGGTAATAAATATCTTGTCGGCCTGCTTCCCATAGATAGCGGCGAAGGTATCGGAATGAACGGTTACGCCGTTCAGCACAAGCTGGACCTTGTCCTCTTTGTCCGCGTCCACAAGGATGCAGCCGTTTTCCAGCGTGCCGGTGAGAATGTAGGTGCCGGCGTCCTGAATGGTAACGACAGAGCCCGAGATGCTCACATGGTCGGAATCGGAAGTGGCTTCCGTGCCGTTCAGAGTGATCTCAGCAACCTCGTCGTCATAGCTGCCGGAGAGATCGCGGGCAGAGAAGACTTCATCGGTTGACGCGGCGGCCGATGCCTCGGCGGAAAATGCCCAACAGGCGGAGAAAACCGCAACCGTCAGAATCAGGGAAAGAATGGCAATGCTTTTTTGTTTCATGTTGTTCAGCCTCCTTGCTGTTTTGTGAGCACAGTATAGCGCAGAGAGGTGTCAGACTTCCCCGAAAAGCGGCGGCAGAATTTACGCAAAACATACGAAAGGGCTTCGGAATCCATCCGCAGCCCTTCGTCTTATTCTGTTGGGAAACGCACTTCGAATACAGCGCCGTCGCAGTTTTTAACGCTGATGCTTCCGTGATAGGCCTCTGTCACAGACTGTGCGATGGAGAGGCCGATCCCGTGTCTGCCGCCGGCACCTTTGTAAAACCGTTCAAACACATGCGGCAGATCTTCGGGCGCAACACCCGGTCCGTCGTCCGCGACAGAAACGAAAACGGCGCTGTCTTCCTGGCGGCAGGTCAGCAGAATTCTGCTCTGCGCATAGCGGAGGGCATTGGAAATCAGGTTTCCGAACAGCTGCTGCGCATCCTGCTCCCGGATCGGGAACAGCACAGGATCCGAGTCAAACGCGTAGCAGAAAGCAATCTTTCGGTTTTCTGCCTCGGCGCGCTGTTCCGAAACACAGAGCGAGAGCACCTCCCGCAGATCCAGCGGCTCGGCCAACCCTTCGGGTACGGCTTTCCCCATGCGTGAAAGATAAAGGAGTTCTTCCACCATGCCGCCGAGTTTGTCCGACTCCGTAAGGATGACCTTCCCCGCACTCTTCGGTTCCATCAGCCCGCAGACGATCCCCTCCGCGTTCCCGCGGATGGAGGTCAGCGGGGTACGGAGTTCGTGAGATACGTTCTGGAAGAAGACTTCCTGCCTTTTTTTTGCCTCGTTCAGGTCGTTTACCATCCGGTTCATGGAATCCGCGAGACTGGTGAACTCCGCGTCTTCAAACTGCATCTCCCGCGGCTCCAGCTTCCCGCTGCCGATTTCTTCGGCAAATGCCGAAAGGCTCCGTACGGGGCTGGCAAAGGAGCGGGCGATGCGGCGGCTGAGCAGGACTGACAGCAGAATTGCCCCCAGAACGATAACCAGCATCATCAGATTGACCTGTCTGGTAAAGGCCGTAAGCGCGGTCATATCCACATAAGCGATGAGAGTTCGGCCGTCTTCCGCCGAATCCTTCAGCACGGAGACGGCATAGGTGCCGCTCTCCAGCGTGACCGTCCTGTTTTTTATATCATCACGGAGATCCTGCCCGCAGAAATAGGCGGCCAGCTCCTGCCCGACTTCTTCGTCTCCCGGAGGGGCGGAGAGGAGCGTTCCGTCCTCATCCAATACGATGGCGCTGCCGCGTGTACCCGTGATGCGGTCTTTGTGCTCATCGAAACGCCCCATCCCTTTCCGGTCGCGCATGTTGTCCTCCCAGGTTTCCGATGCGCTTTTGGACACGGTCTCGAGCTGAGCCGATACCCGCGAGCGGATATAGCCGCGGACGGAGAGATTGAAGACCAGGATGACCGCCAGCAGGATGCCGCAGGTCAGACCGACAAGACTTCTGAGGATGTGGGTCTGAATATGCCGCTGCTTCTTCATTCGCTCTCCTCCAGCCGAAAACCGTAGCCCCAGACGGCAGCGATGGCAACGCCGGATCCCTCCAGCTTCTGCCGCAGCCTGCGTACGGTATCGTCGGTGGCACGGGTTTCTACGGCGGTTTCAAAGCCCCAGATCTCCGTAAGCAGTTCTTCGCGGGACACCGCCTGCCCGGCACGGAGCATCAGATAGCGGAGCACCTCATATTCTGTCGGCGTCAGAGCGAGGGGTTTCCCATCCTTTATAATATGGCGTCCGTCTTCATCCAGCGACAGGCGTCCGACCGCGGCTGCCTGTGCCGCGGGGGCAGTGTGCTTCCGGCTTTCATAATCGATGCGGCGAAAGATCGCCCGCACACGCATCAGCAGGGCCATGCCGGAAAAGGGCTTGGTGATATAATCGTCGCTGCCGAGGCCGAGGCCCATGGCGAAGTCATTTTCCGAATCGCGGGCGGTCAGCATGATGATGGGCACCGTGCTGCTTTTGCGCAGTTGGGTGCATACAGTAAAACCGTCGGAACCCGGCATCATCACATCCAGGATGACCAGATCGCAGGGGCGCTGGGAAAAGCGTTCCAGAAGCAGGTCGCCGGTCGGAAAATCCTCAATCTCATATCCGTCGCTTGAGAGAAATGTACGGATGATCTGGCGGATATTGTCGTCATCATCCGCAATATAGATAATCTTTGTCTCTACCATCTTCACACCTCTCTTTTCCATCAGAGTGCCTTCATTCTATCAGCCTGTGAGGGGAAAAGCAACACCGAAGAGCTTTCGAAACTGCCGCAATTCATACGAAGCGCTGCGTGAGATTTTCGTAAATTTTACCGCACTTTCTCGGAGACGTCCGCCCTGCCGAGGTGTTATGCTTGGCACATCACAAGCGTCCCGGAGGGAAAAACATGCATACAAAACTATTATACCGAATGGCGTCCGGCGTATGCGGAGTCTGTCTCTGCTACGGATTGGCCGCGCAGGCCTTGAACGGGAATCCGTCGGCGGATGCGCTGTCAGAGACCGGACCGGCATGGGAACAGGTCCAGAATATCGAACCGATATCTTTATCGTCTTTCCCAGACTCAGCATATGGAGAAACATCTGTACAGCAGCCAATGTCCGCTCCGTCGTCACGCAGGGGCAAACGGCATGGGATGCATAGCGGAGAGAGCAGCGCACAGACGGAAGGAAGCTTTGCCGCCGATCTGCCTGCCGAAGAAACAGAAGAGGAGAAAAAGCGCGCTGAGGAGGAAAACAACAATTACGGCGACGACTCGTCACAGCAGGAGAACGGTTCCGGAGATCCGCCTACGCTATCACAGTTTTTGTCCGCATTGCGCTGCGGCGGATGCCGCCATAACTGCTGCCTGCTGAGCCCGCGCTGCATGAAAGGCCGCAGCAAGGCACAGAGCGCGACAGCCCAATATACACAGACATACACCACCGGAGGTTAAAAAATGTTGGAAAATCTGGAACAGGAAGCTGTCTCTGTCCTGAAACTGTTTGCCCCGGGGCAGACAGATTACCCCGAAATCAACTGGTTTCTGAACTGTGTTTACCGGCGCTTTTCAAAAAAGGCCCTGTTGAAACAGTCACCCGAACTCATTGTTCTGGGCGAGGATATTCCCCGCGATCCGGTGCTGGCGCTTGATCCCGGGGCGTTCTTCGTTCTGGGCGGGAGCCTGGAGACCTGTCATTGGTCGGATGCTCTCCTGCCCCGGGACGCCGAGCCGGTCAGCCGTTCCGCCTGCGGATGGCTTATGAATCCCTACATGAATCTGCCGGAAAACGCCCTTGTGGTTACGACACTCTGCTCGGATAACCGCAGAAAGCTGGCCGGCCTTCTGCGGCAGCGAGGAATCAAAGTCGCCGCTGCTGACCTGCCGCCTTCAGGAGACACGGCGGATGCGGAGGAAATCTGGATGGAAGCCATGTCACGCCTGATCGAGGAAATGGAAAAACATACCGGCAGACACCTGCGTTTTTCGCTTCTAGCCGACACCATGCGACAGTCTCAGCGTGTGAAGAAAAGCCTGACGGCCTTTCGGAGAGCGGTGCTTTCAAAACCGGGATGCCTGCCAGCCGCACTCTGCCGGATTGTGGAGGAAAGCGTCTGGTATGCGGAGGACAGGGAAGAGTGGATACGGCGATTGAATCTGCTGACCCGAAAAATCCGGTCAACGGGTCCCGAATCTGATCCGGGATCCGGCGCTTTGCCCTGGGTGCTGCTGACAGGATCCCCAGTGATCTTCCCGAATGAGAAGCTTCCGTTGCTGCTGGAAGAATCCGGGCTCTTTCTTGCCGATTGGGCAGACGCCGTTTCCATACAGACGCAGCTTGCCGCAGATACTGTACCCCATATCGGTACGGTTTCCGGACTTCTGAAGCAGATCATGGCAGTCTGCCTGCCGAAAACAGTCTCCGGCGCTTTTGCGGTAAATACCGGATATTATGAGACCGTGAGGCAGCATCTCGATCAGGTTCCGATCGACGGAATCGTGTACCATGTACTGAAAGGCCATATCGAGGCGGATTTCGAACTGCCCCGGATTGAAGCGCTGGCAGAGGAGCGCGGCCTGCCGGTCATCCGCGTGGAGACCGATTATCAGCAGCAGGATGTGGAGCAGCTCCGTATTCGCATGGAAGCCTTCGGGGAGATGCTGCGGCAGCAGGGGCGTGAGGAGGCGCGCATCGCATCATGAAAAAAACAGTTCGAGCCGCAATTATCGCCCTGGCAATTGTGCTTCTCGTATGGTTTGCAGCAGATATTCCTTTTTATCTTTTCTCTGATTCCGTGTACGAACAGACAGAGGGCAGTCCGGTTTTTTCTCTGCGTTGGTTCTCGGCCATGATGCCCTTTACGATCATTGTGCTGCTGAGCATGATCTGCATTGCACTTGATCTGCTGCTGAGGAAACAGCTGTACCGCAAGGCGGGAATGGACAATGCCAGAACCCGTATTATTCATAGGGGAGACGGAGCAAAACGAAGCCGATCCCAATTTGAGACGATGAGATGGATTGTGATGGGACTCAGTTCCGTGTTCCTTATCTGGGGAGGGCGGCTTCTGGGCGCGGCACTGTCAAAGATTCAGCTTCCGGTATTGGCCTGTCCATATAATCTCGAACAGGCGACCGGCGCCGGCTGCTTCCTCTTCGGCCATCTGGACATGCTGCTGGAATCATCCCTGGATGAGATTCTATGGTTTGTCGGAAGCTTTGTTCTCTCCGTCCTTCTGTTTGGCCGGCTTCTGTGCGGTTTTGTGTGTCCTATGGGGCTTGTTCAGGATCTGGTGCACGAAATGCGCCAGGCCCTGCACGCGTAGGGAATCGCGCTTACCGAAAGATTTTACGCGGTACTGCGCTTCATCAAGTGGGTGCTGCTGGCGCTCTTTCTCGGTGTCGGTCTCGTGGGAGACAGTTTCTGTGACTTCTGCCCTGCGATCACCTTGTCACCCGCACTGGCGGGGTTCAAGGTCAGCATATATTTCAGCGGTTTCGTGATGGTGGCTGTGCTGGTCAGCGGCTTTTTCAAGCGGCGCTGTTTCTGCGCCGTCTGCCCCATGGGGTACCTGCTCGGACTGCCGCACAGGCTTTCTCTTGCCCGACTAAAGAAGGACGCAGTGGCCTGTACGGAGTGCGGCGCCTGCTATGAAGCCTGCCCGATGGGAATCCGCTCGGTCTTCACCCTGCGGGAGGGAAAGAATGAACGGACTATTGATGTTACCACCGCAGACTGTATCTTCTGCGGTGAATGCATCCGGCGCTGCCCGGAGGACGGCGCGCTGTTCATGAGTCTCGCCGGCATCCGTGTCTATCAGGCTTCCCGCATGCAATTCATGAGAGAGTACGCGAACAGGAAACAGGGAGAAAGAGAATGAATGAGTCGAAAAACGTGATCACGCTCAGTCCGACTGAGCAGCGGAGAATAGAGCGCTTCGAACGCAAATCCACTGCCGTGGCGGAAAAAATGCTGCGGCGGATCCGGGAACTAAGCCACTGCCCCGAGTCGTTGGCACCGTTTCTCGAGACACTGGAAAGAATCTATGTGCAGAAGCTGGAGCCAAGCCGACCGAAGGACATTCCTCTGGTGGGCACCTATTGCGTGATGGTCCCGCCGGAACTGGTCTACGCGCAGGGCGCCATGCCGGTCAAACTGTGCAGCGGCAGCTACACAGCCTTCGGTGTCGGCGACGATCTGGCACCCCGTAACGCCTGCCCTCTGGTAAAAGCAGTCATGGGCTTTGAGGATGTGGATGCCATGCCAGTATACAAAAACTGCGCTCTGATGGCGGTACCGGTCACTTGCGACTGCAAAAAAAAGCTCGCAGGATGGCTTGCAGAGCGGCGGCCCACGGCGCTGCTTCATGTTCCGGCCAACCGGGACCGGGACGAGGATATGGAGCGCTTTGTGGGGGAACTTTACAGGTTAAGCAGACAGCTCGCGTCAATCACGGGGACTGCGCTTTCCTACGACAATCTGGAAGCGGCCTGCGGTGCCATGGCGGACGCCCAGTATGAACTGTCACGCTTTATCGAACTGCGAAAAAAGCATCCGCTGATTATCCGCGGCAGTTTCTCGATGGCGGTGATGAATGCCCTGAGCTATACCTGGGCGCCGCTCTGGACAAAACAGCTGCGGGTTCTGAACAACGAACTGGAGGAACTCGTGCGGCAGAAGAGCATGGCCGTGCGTGAGAATCAGCCGCGGATCCTGCTGACCGGTTCACCGGTGGTTTTCCCAAATTTCAAGCTTCCGCTGATGATTGAAGAGATGGGCGGGCTGCTCGCCGCGGATGAAACCTGTATGGGCGAACGGGGACTGTATGATCCGCCTGCCATTGCTGACCGCAGTGTGGACGGGATCATGCGCGCATTGGCAAACCGTGCCACCCGACCCTGTACCTGCCCCAGCTTTACCGACAACAGGCGGCGGATCTACCGCATCCGCCAGCTCATTGAGAATTATCGGATTCAGGGCGTGATCTATCATGTGCTGCGAGGCTGCCTTGTCTATGACTATGAATATGCTACGCTGGAGGAGGAACTCGGACGGCTGGGCATTCCGGTGATCCGGGTGGAGACCGATTACAACGAGGAGGACGTGGAACAGCTTCGCATCCGAGTAGAGGCGTTCCTGGAGCTCATCAAATACGGGAGGAAGGAATCATGAGTATTTACGCGGGACTGGACGGCGGCTCTACCTATCTCAAAGCCGCCGTCATTGACGGCAATGCCCGCGTCCTGCGCACAGGCGTGGTATCGACCGGCATTGACAACAACCATGCGGCGGATCTGCTGCTTCACCGGATGTGTGAGGAGCTGGGTGCCGGAAAGCCGGATTATATCATGGCCACCGGTTACAGCCGCAAGATTCTGGAACTGGCGGACGATGATGTGAGTGAGATCACTGCTCACGCCTGCGGGGTACGGGTGACAGCCCCAAAAGAATATCATCCCGGCCTGATTGTGGACATCGGCGGACAGGACAGCAAGGTAATCTATCTCGACAGCCGATATCGGGTCAAGAACTTTTCAATGAATGATAAATGCGCCGCCGGCACCGGCAAATTCATGGAAGTGATTGCCCAGATTCTGGAGACCACCATTGACCAGGTGGGTCCGCTTTCCCTGCAGAGTAAGGCTCCCTGCGATATCAACAGCACCTGTGTGGTTTTTGCCCAGTCGGAAGTCATTTCCCTGGTGGCAAGAAAGTTCGACCGCCGGGACATCCTGGCGGGAATGCATGCTTCCATGGCGCGGCGTGTGGTAAAGATGATCAAGAAGAACGAGCTTTCCGGAGATATCCTGATGACCGGAGGCGGCGCGATGAATATCGGCCTGCGCCGCGCTTTTGAGGACGAACTGATGCGGGATGTGTATGTCGCCGACCACCCGCAGTTCAACGGCGCCATCGGAGCGGCGCTTCTGGCGAGCGAGAGGAGGCGCTGAGCATGCTTCTGTCACAGGCGCTGGCGTCCGCAGCCTCTGTGGGGGTCACCTGCGGCGCAGGCTGCGGCAGCGTTGCGTTCGGCTTTCTGTCAAGCTATATCCTTTCCCGCGGCAGAGGCTGGCTCTCAGTCTTTCGCCAGACGCTGAGCTTTTTTCTCGGAAAGCTTCTGGCCGTAATGCTGGCCTGCGGGTGCGCCTCAGCACTGGGTACGGCGCTGATCAGCGCAGAGGACACGACACTGACCGCCATCCTGCATAAGGCTGTTTATGCCGTCATGATGATCTCCGCGATCGCGCTGCTGTCTGAGCTGAGGCATGAGCAGAAAGGATGCAGATCCTGCAGCCGATGTTCCCATGGCGAGCAGGCAGCACCAAGCTTTGCCGTCGGCTTTGCCTACGGACTTTCCCCCTGCGCGCCGCTGCTGATGGTGCTGGGCTATTCCGCGCTTCTTCCGGTCTTCGGCGCCCTGATACTCGGAGCGGTTTTTGCCCTGGCAAGCTCTGCCGTTCCGATCCTTCTGACGCTTTCTCTCTCGGGAGCACTGTCCTCTCAGATCACGAAACAGTTGGGCAGCTGGATGCCCCGCTTTCGGCTGACGGTATATCTGCTGCTTCTCGCTTCGTCACTTGTTGGCCTGCTGACATGAGCGGCTGATTATTCTGATTTCAGATACTGCCGCAATTCATACGAAGCGCTGCGTGAGATTTTCGTAAATTTCACCGCACTTTCTCGGAGACTTTCGCCGTTCCGAAGTGCTATGATGCAGCCACAGCGGACGGAAAGTCCGCCAAGGACAGGAGATGTCAGACATGCAGGAAGTACAGAGCTGCTTTCAGCGCGTAGAAACCAAATATATGCTCACGCAGACACAGGCAGAGGCCGTGCGTCGGGGAATGCAGGGCCGGATCCGGCCGGATGAATACAGCCGATATACCATCTGCAATATCTATTATGATACAGAGGATTACTTTCTGATCCGTACCTCGCTGGAAAAACCGATCTATAAGGAAAAGCTTCGCCTGCGCAGCTATGGCGTTCCCGACAGCCGGAAGCCCGTCTTCGTGGAGCTGAAAAAGAAATACGACGGGGTGGTTTACAAGCGGCGCATAACGACAAACGCGTCGGACGCAGAGAAAAGCGTACGCGCCGGCAAACTGCCCCGGTGTGACCAGATCAGCCGCGAGATCAACTGGTTCCTGCACAGCTGGCAGCCGAAGCCGGCCGCGTATATCGGTTATGACCGCGAGGCCTGGGCGGGCATCGACGATGACGAACTGCGCATCACCTTTGATACCTGCCTGCGAGGACGGGACCGGGACCTCGATCTGCGGGCCGGCGATTACGGAGAGCTTTTCCTGCCGCCGGACCGCGTGCTTATGGAGATCAAGCTTGCCGGGGGAGCACCTTTGTGGCTGGCACATCTTCTGAGCGAAAACAGGATCTTTCCCACATCCTTTTCCAAATACGGTGCCTATTACAAACATCTGATGGGCCGTGCGCCTGTCTACGGATTCTATCGACCGGAGGTAAAACGCTATGCTTAACACCATCACCGGCGGCTCGGATATCACCCTGACCGCGTTTCTCGCCTGTACGGCGGTAAGCCTGCTGCTGGGCATCCTGACCGCGCTTCTTTGCCGGTATCACAGCAAAACCAGCCAGAGCTTCGCCCTTGCGATCGCCATGCTGCCCGCCGTCGTGCAGGTCATCATCATGCTTGTCAACGGCAATATCGGGACCGGTGTCGCCGTAGCGGGCGCGTTTGGACTGGTCCGCTTCCGCTCGGCCTCCGGTACGGCCAGAGAGATCAGCATGATCTTTCTCTCGATGGCGATTGGGCTTGCGACCGGTATGGGATACGTGGCAGTGGCGGTACTGTTCTTCGTGATCATGGCGGCATTTCTGATGCTTCTGCAGCATCTGCGCTTCGGGGCGGAAGGTGAGAACCTCCGGGATCTGAAGATCACCATCGGAGAAAGCCAGGACTATGACGGCCTGTTTGACGACCTCTTTCAGGAATATACTGTTTCCGCGGAACTGGAGCGTGTAAAAACCAGCAATATGGGCACCCTTTATGACCTCGAATACAAGATCGTCCTGAAGGATGAACATCGGCTCAAAGCCTTTCTCGACGAACTCCGCTGCCGGAACGGAAACCTGAATATCACCTGCGGAAGACCGGTAACAAAAGAAGCCCTGTAAAAGAGCAGCACAAGTCTGGATTCGGGCCCAGTCTGTCAAGGCTTCCATGACGTCCATACGGCCTGTGGCGTCTGTTCATGATTCCACTCTAAATATTGCCTTCTCCCATTTGCGCAGCCTGATGAGGGTCCTTGTTTGCCTTTGCGTGCAGAGAATAGTTCTCCATGCTGCGGCGGTAGGCGTTCGGCGTCATGCCCGTCGCCTGACGGAAGGCGCGCTGAAAGTGGCTGGGATTGCTGAAGCCCAGATATTCGCTGATCTCGGCCGCAGTCGACACGGTATAAAGCAGCATGTTCTTCGCGGCCTCAATCCGGCGCCCGGTGATATAGCAGCTGAGATGTATCCCAGTTTCGCGGTGAAACAGGGACGACAGATAGGAGCGGGAAACCCCGGCGTTCTCGGCAAGCAGCTCCAGCGTGATTCGGTCATGCAGATGGCCTTCAATATAGTTCATTGTTCGGACAACCGGAAGAGACAGGTCTGCCTGT
>JAFYHU010000023.1 GCA_017538965.1 Oscillospiraceae bacterium | reverse complement strand
GCAGAAGCCGCATATTCTGTGAACGAATTGTAAATCTTTCATTTTTCCTCAAAAAAACGTGCATAAGCAATGAGAAAACAGAAAACGCCTTCTGCCCAATCAAGGGACAGGAGGCGTAAAGGAAGAGACAATTATCAGGTTTTCATCAGGACATACCACCGCCCGGCACAGGCAAAAAGATAGCTTTCTGACCTGTCGGGCGGGGAAGGATCGCTTTCAATATGCTCTTTATGGTGGCGGATCGGGTATATGACGGTCTGAATATCGCCTTCTGCCAGTATGGCTGAAAACGGATCTCGACAAAGCTCTACGTCAAAGCGTTGCCCATCAGCAAACACAACTGCCTTCGGCAGAATGCTGCCGTCGATCTTGTGCTCCGCGACGACCTCAACAAATTGCTTTCTCCTGCGGGCGTATTCAGAAGAGGTCAGAAAGCGAAGTTCCTTCTTCACGTTCCGCATCAATATCCTCACCCCGCAAATCCAGAATGTCCTTGATTGCGATTGCTGTCTTCCCAAAATACAGAATCCGGAATACAGGATCAATTCGCGTGATTGTCCCTGATAGGTTAACATAACTTCCTAAATCGCAATCAGATGTGGACGATTGCTGAAACCATGTGACGTTAACCTGATCCCCGCGCCCGATATGCCGCAGCTTTTGATCGAGGCATTCCTGGGCATACTCAGACAGTTCGATCCGTCGCGTGTAAACAGCATCTTTGGCGTGGACTGTGGACTCGAAAGGCTTCAGCGCGTCATAGGGGGCAAAGAGCTTGGCACGGTTCAAGCGGGGCATTCGCGGCTGGTAGGGGATAGGGCGCTGAAGGCTTGCGTATCTTTTATCCTGATCATTTTCGGTTTTCATACGGCACGGTGACCTCCAATCTGCGCATTCCGTTCCATCAACGTGGCACCCTCCAAAAGATCGTGCCCGCGCAAGATGGCATTTTTGCCGTACTTCCGATGCATGGATATCATGGAGCGTTGAAGATCCCGTTCACGCTGACGGTTTACATAATCATTGAACATATCATATTGCAGGGGATAGTCCGCTTCGCGTGCAACCCGGATAGCGGTCAGGTTGAGGGCTCTCGCTGTTAGACCTTTATCTACAATCTTATCGAAGAGCTTCAACACAGCGCCGACGATTTGATTGATCGTATTAGACGGACCTCCGAAGGATGCCGTACCATGCGCCGAGACGGGTACCATTCTGCCGAGGTAGTCCAGTTTCACCATACCGGAATAACTGCCTTTCTCACAGTTTTCGCGGTCATAGCTGACATGAAGGACGATGGCCTCGGCGGTCAATCCTTTTTCCAGCAGCTCCAGTGCGAGCTGCTCCGCCATTTCTGCGATGACGATGCGGGATTGCTGGAAAGGGTAGGGGCGGGCAAGTACCTGTCCGGAACTAAGGCACTTGCTGGACGGGCGATATTGCTTGATATCCTCCATCGTACAGGATTCCATGCCGAAAGCATGATCAATCAAGATCTCCGCATCAATTCCGAAAATCTTGTAGAGCGTCTTCTGATTGAAAATGCTCATCAGAGCAAGCTCTCCCATGGTATATACACCAATCCGTGCGAGTCTGGCCTCTGTGCCGTGGCCAATCTGCCAGAAGTCCGTCAGAGGCAGGTGATCCCACAAAAGCTCCTTATATCGCGCTTCATCCAAATCGGCGATTCGGACGCCGTCACGATCGGCCTCGGTGTGCTTCGCCACAATGTCCATTGCGATCTTGGCAAGATATAGGTTGGTGCCTACACCGGCGGTAGCCGTGATCCCGGTTGTGCGGAGTACATCGCGGATCAGCATGATTGCCAGTTCATGCGCTGTCATATCCAGATGTTTCAGATAACGAGATGCGTCGATGAATACCTCATCCACCGAATATACATGGATGTCCATCGGCGCAATGTATTTGAGATAGACGCCGTAGATTTCTGCTGAGACCTCCAAATACCGTGCCATCCGCGGAGGCGCGATGATGTAATCAATCTTATGGACCAGCCTGGCTTGTGCCTCAGCAATCTTCTGCTTCGCTTCAAAGAGCCGGGGGCGTCCGGGAACGCCAAGCGATTTCAAGCTTGGTGAGACGGCCAAACAGATCGTAGCATCCGTGCGCGTTTCATCCGCGACAAGCAGATTCGTTTTCAACGGATCAAGTCCGCGATCCACGCACTCGACGGAGGCGTAAAAGCTCTTCAGGTCGATTGCAATGTAAGGCCCGATTGCCAGGGGATCGTAGCTCATAACCTTCACCTGCCCTCCGAAATGATTGACACTCCCCGCCCTTTAGCCTCCTGCATTGCCATTGTATGACGACAAAACGGCAAAAACAATTTTGCAGTTGTCGCCAATTTGTCGAAATAGTGTTGACATAATCATTATTTGCTTCTATAATAAGAGCAAGTCAGAGATAAATGGGAGACTGCCAGAATGAAAAACGGAAAAGACGCCGCAATAATTTCTATACAGGAACAAAACATGATCGGAAGACGGCTCTCCGAGGCCAGAAACCGGATGGGACTGACGCTCCAGCAGCTCAGCGACCGACTCGCACTGCAGGGAATAGAGATTGGAAGAGCCGGAATCAGCCGCTGGGAGTGCGGAGACCGGCAGCCTAACGCAAGCCAGTTTCTTGGGGTATGTCGTGTTCTGGGAATTGAGAATATCGGCGCTTTCTTTGGGCTGGAGCCTCTGCAGCCGGAACTGAACGAGCAAGGTATGAAAAAGCTCAGAGAATACAAAGAGGATCTGATCGCTTCAGGCAGATATGCGCCGCAGCACAAGAGTGAGAATATCCGTTATATCTCGATGCCGGTGAGCATGCTCCCTGCTTCTGCAGGCACCGGTGCCTTCCTGGACGAGGGATGCTTTGAGATGGTTGAGGTTCCTGAAAACTCGGTTCCGCACGGTGCGGAATTCGGCGTCAGAATCAGCGGCGACAGCATGGAGCCGGTCTATCACGACGGAGAGATCATTTGGATCAAGCCCTGTGAAATGCTGCGTCCCGGGCAGGTTGGCTTGTTCATGTATGACGGCAACGGCTATGTGAAGGAATATGACGAACAGATGCCGGCAGCTGAAGAGGCGGAAACGTATCTTGGGAGTGATCAGACACTCCGGATGCAGCCGGTACTGAAATCCTTCAACCGGGCCTACGCACCGATTCGCGTTTCCCCAGATGCCGCTTTTTCGATTGCCGGGCGGGTGCTGAATTAACGGAGGAGAGGTCACATGGATACCATCGGCAGAGTATATGAGCTGCTGGGGGAGCGGAACATGTCGCTGCTACAGCTTTCTAAAGAGAGCGATGTGGCCTATTCGACCTTTGCCACATGCAGGCGGCGAAACGGAGAACTGAAGGTAGAGACCATCGAGCGAATCTGTTCTGCACTCGGCATTACGCTCAGTGATTTTTTCGCAGAGAAACCAATTCCAATTTCAGATAAAAGGGGTGCTAAAAATGTCAGAACGTGAGTACATCGAGAAACAGGCAACGACGCTGGGAGTTGTGATCAACGGTCTGCTGCACCGCGAGGAACAGCGAGAAAAAGCCAGGATAGAGATTTGCTTCGCTGATGATATTGGGCAACTGTTCTTCCTGCGTCACGGAATCCTGACGGTTTGCGGCGTCGATGGTCGAGTTTACTAATCGCCAGAAAACATAATAGGTTTGCAACGCCGTCCATGCTTGATACATGGGCGGTGTTGCTTTACCTGGAATTATCCACCGGAACTGAGTACGGAGAAGTGCATGAAATCAAAACCCTTGCCGCCGTACCAGCCGTTGCCGCCCCAGCCCCAGCCGTGGGCTGCGAAAGCGCGGACGACGCTGCCGCCCGGCTTGATGGAGTAGGGACTGGCTTGCTTCAGCGTTCCATGGTATTCAGCGGAATTGCGCCCGACCCATTCCTTACCGCTCATGCCGTCCGGCCACCAGCCGTAGCCGCAGGTGAGGCGCTGACTGCCCGAAAAGAAATTGCATTCGCAGTTCTCATACGGGTTGATGTCGATGGCACAGCCCCAGGAATGCCGCAGCGTATCGGAGAAACGGGCTCCGCCGATGGCATCGATGGGGAAGTGTTCCGGGTCGTTATAGATCTCCTCGAAGATTGCTTCAACATCGGCCGCAACAAAAGCGTGAACCGTCAGCCAGGCGGACGATGCATATTTAGCGCCGTTGCTATCGATCTTCCACACGGGGATTTTGAAGCAACGCAGATAAGGCATTGCCTCTTCCGCAGAAGAGAAGTAGGTCTTGTTCACGTCCCCAAACAGCGTTTGCCGCGCCGTCGCGTCCATGTTCCCATAGGCGTCGATATGGCTTTGAATCCATGCTGCCGCGGAGCCGTAGCCCTCCGGGACGATCATCGGCGCACCGCCCGTTGGAACGTAGGTGTTCAGCAGAAAGAGATTGAGGTTATGCGCGTAATCGTCCGCAAGCTCTTTCTGTTCGGCTGACAGATGAAAAATGGTGTCTGCGAAGTATTCCTCCCCCTGATAGCAGAGCGTGTAGATGATCCAGGTTTCCTCCGCAGTCTCTACGACGTCGGGCGTTTCCGGGTCGTCTGCCTCGACCTCCCGCGTTTCAGTCTCATAGGTGAATGAATAGAGCTGGTCGAGCCCTGCACGCAGAAGCCGTTCCATATCCTCAACGGAGATGCTTTTCCAATCCACATCCTTCGCAGCGCAATACTCCGCCAGAAAGAGATTGGCATTGCTCACGGGATTGTCCCCGTACGGATTGACGATCTCGTAGTAATCTGCGCTCTGCGTTGCAAAGTCCGCGGCGATCCGTTCCTCTGCGTTGGCAATACCTTCGTCGAGGATTTGATTGATCGAGCTTACGATACGGTTCAGGTTCTCTGTGATGGAGGCATCATCGTTCATGATCACCTGCGAGGAGCCGGCAGCGGACGCATTCGTCAGGCCGCCAAAGATCAGAGAAGGGAGCATGAGAATGAACATTACAGGAATCAAAAGCAATGCTGTGATGCCGACCATGACCTTTGCGAGCGGTTTTCTCAGCGAGATGGCCGCGCCGGCAATCGCACCCCATATGCCGCCGGCAGAGGCGCCTTTGGCAACAGCTTGTCCCGTCTTAACAGCTTGCGCCGTATTTTTGATTCGCATTGCGGCCTGTCCTGCAGAAAGCGCATGATTGATGCCGTTGCTGTTCGTATCATTACCTATGACGGATACACCTCCGTATCATATCAGTTTGGTATACATTCCAAGCAGCATTGATGCTGAGATAGCCAGCAGCAAAGCACATACGATGCTTAATACCCGGTCGGCGTGGTTCATGCGCGTTCCTCCAACTGGATGGATATGGGGCAGTTAGTGTTTTCCCTTAAAAGCAGAGTCATGAACAAACCACGAGAGACATCGAACGAACTCATTGATGTAAGGAATCATGATTTCCTTATTACTGAGGCACCACCAGATGGGAGCGGGGAGCGGCATAAGGTGTTCGTCATACTCAACGCAGACGGAAAAGAGAAGTTTCTCGGCATCGCCAGTCTGGAGTTTATAGCTCAGATCCTCGCAGAGACGAACGCAGCGCTCCATATCTACGTTGAGGTCGCAAAGTCGGTCAAAAAAGAGCGCGGCGTAGACCTGCGCGAGCATGGCAATCGCTTTCTTGTTCGGCATCCCGCCAGAAGTGAGCAGACCCATGCGCATCTGCCTGGCGATCGCGGAATCGTCGAAGGGATCGGGGTAATTCATTTTGGTGCTTTTCATTTTG
>JAFYHU010000022.1 GCA_017538965.1 Oscillospiraceae bacterium | reverse complement strand
TGTTATCAACGCTGATAACAGAATGATAACAGGAGGGGTGATAGGCTGGATAATATGGATATATCAAATAATCTGAGGAACCACAAACAGGACGAACAATATTTCCTAAACGGAATCAGTTAAGTCCTGTCGAGTGGGAGTAAACGAAAAAAACGGTCAACCTGGATTCTGTATACCGGGTTGACCGATTTTTTCAGCTCTTTTTGGGAAGATACAGTCTGCTCATGTCCGCCTGTTCCAGCCGGAGCAGACGAACTTTTCTGTCCAGACCGCCGGCATAGCCTGTCAGGCTGCCGTCCGCACCGACGACACGGTGGCAGGGGATGATCAGGGAGACCGCGTTATGCCCGACTGCGCCGCCGACCGCCTGTGCGGACATCTGATTCAGGCCCAGAGTCGCTTTGAGCCGGTCGGCAATCTGCCCGTAGGTCATCGTGTGTCCGAAGGGAATCGTGAGCAGAATCTCCCACACCGCTCTGCGGAAGGCTGTTGTGCGCATACGCAGCTTCGGAGTGAAATCCGGGGCCCTTCCGCTGAAATAAACATCCAGCCAGTGATCGGCTTCCTCAAAAATCGGAAGGGCTTTTTCCTCATGGGGCTCGCCAAGCGTGCTGCCGAAGTATTTCTGATGATCAAACCACAGCCCGACAATTGCGCTGCCGTCGCTTGCCAGCGTGATGCCGCCCAGCGGCGATGAAATATGATGCGTATAGTCCATCTGCGAACCTCCTCAGCGGCTTGCCGTGTTTTCGGAGCTGTCCGTTATTATCGGGAATCCCTTATTGTTTGTAAAAGAGGAATATGCTATAATTGATCAAAAGAAAACAGACGGAGGCACATGATGTCAGCAACAATGGAAAAAGCAGTACGCCAACATACGCACAGCCTGGGGATTCTGTTTGCAGAAGAGAGCAACAGAGGCCTGACGCATCCTTTTTTTGCATCTGTCCTGAATGCATTCAAGATCGCGGTCGAGGCACGGGGCTATGACGTCTGTTTTATCAATCGGAACATCGGCACGGATGCTTTCACCTATCTGGAATATTGCCGATACCGGAACCTGGACGGCGTATGCATCGCCTGTATCGATTATTCTGATCCACAGGTTGCCGAACTGGTAAAGAGCGGGATTCCCTGCGTCACAGTAGACCATCTCTTCAAAAACATTCCTGCGGTTCTGTCCGATAACGAGAACGGCGTGAAAAAACTTGTGGAATATGCCATTTCCATGGGCCACAAGCGTATCGCCTTTATTCATGGTCATAACAACTCGGTAGTGACTCAGACCCGCATCAAACAGTTCAGTCAGACCATGCAGTTTTATAAGCTCTCTGTTCCCGATGACTATATTCGCAGCGGACTGTACGCCGATATCGGAACGACGCGGAAGCTCGTCGGAGAGCTGCTCAGCCTGCCTGAGAAACCGACCTGCATCCTGCTGCCGGATGATGTCTGTTATTTCGGCGCACAGGAAGCTGCCCGGGAAATGGGAATGCGTATTCCTGAGGATGTGTCCGTAGCCGGCTATGACGGAATTTCCCTTACTCAGGAAATTCGGCCTTGCCTGACGACGATCCGTCAGAACAGCGACGGTCTCGGAAAAGAGGCAGCTGCGCGGCTGATCGGCATGATCGAGAGTCCAAAGAAAGCCTTATGTCTGCCGGTCTTTCTGCCGGTCGAACTTCTGCGCGGCGACACCGTCAGCAGCCCTGTCTGACAGTATTATGCCTGCTCCCCGTACTCTCCCCGGAGGCGTTCTCCTTCCTCTTTCAGCAGGGCACGCAGCGTGTCGGGAGCGGTGACGCGGATGCCTTCGCCGAGGGAGACGAGCCAGCCGACGAAGGGACGGCTGACGGCCACATCGACGGTCGCGGTGAAGCGGTCTTCCCCTTGCGGGATGACAACGATGTCCTTTCCGAAGCGGTCGATGAGGACGCCGACCATATCGGCGCGGCCTTCAAGCCTGACGCGCGTGACCTCGCCCCCGAACATGCCAAAGACCTGCCGGGTGTAGCGTGCGGCGTCGAACTGCCGGAACAGATCCTTCCCTTCCCGCCGCAGCCCCGTGACGGACAGATGCAGCATCTTGTCGACGCGATAGTGCCGAATGCCGTGCTCCTGCGCGTCGTAGGCAACCAGATAATAGTTTTCATCGTCCCACATCAGGCACCAGGGACTCACCTGATACCAGGCTCCGCCGCGGCGGAGCTCCATTTTTTTCCGCACGTTCCACTGCCCGTACTGGAAGCGGACCTGCTTTCCCGCTCCGATCGCTTCATGCAGCATGTCCACGTTGTAGTAGATGCTCTCGTTCATCGTCTTGACACGTCCCGCAATCAGCACCTGCCGGTGGAGATGCCTGGCCTCGTGGACGCTTGCGAGCGACTCCAGTTTCCGGATCAGCTCGCGAGACTTGCGCTCCGTAATAAAGCGCGAGCCCTGTACTGCGTCCACCAGCAGCTTCAGCTCGGGCAGCTCGAAGAGGCGTCCACCGAGACGGTACAGCACATTCCGCCCGGTCTGTTCCCGGATAATCTCCTGCCCCCAGCGCTCCAGCGCGTCTAAATCCCGGTAGAGAGTCTTCCGGTCCGCACTGATGCCGGCCTGCTCCAACCGCGCCAGAATTTCCTGCGCGCTCAGGCCGTGGTCCCGGTCCGTTTCCTCCGTCAGGATCTTCATCAGGACCAGCATTTTCAGTTTCTGGTTTTCTCCGGCAGGCATGTCTGCTGTTCACCCCGTTCGTGAGTTCTTTCGATTTTGCGGACAGAAAAACTATATCAGGTATTTCCTGCATGTCAAGGGTTTTCCGCCGCGTGAAGACACTTGCAGAAATCTGATCTTGATTTTTTGTGAAAACCCGATTATGCTGATAGGCAGAAACCATCGGACGGAGAAAAACGATCATGCGCAGGTATATCGGGGACAGAGAGTTTTACAACAGAGTCGGGGCAATCCTGCTGCCGATTCTGATTCAGCACGTCATCACGAACTTTGTCTCCCTGCTTGACAACATCATGGTCGGGCAGGTCGGCACCGAGCCGATGAGCGGCGTGGCCATTGTCAATCAGTATAATTTTGTCTATAGCCTCTGTGTGATCGGCGGGCTTGCCGGAGCCGGAATCCTGACAGCACAGTTTTACGGAAAAGGCGATGAAGAAGGCATCCGCCAGTCCGTCCGCGTCAAACTGATCCTCGGCATCGGAATTCTTCTGGTGTTCGGCGCGGCGCTGCTTCTGTTTGACGATCCGCTGATTCGCTTCTTCCTGCACGAGGGCGAGAGCGGACTGGATCTGGAAGCGACGCTGCATTATGCTCAGGACTATCTGGATGTCATCCTGCTGCAGATGCTGCCATTCATGCTGACCATGCTGTATTCCAGCACCCTGCGTGAAACCGGCGAGACGGTTCTGCCGATGAAGGCGGGGCTGATCGCGGTCTTTGTGAATCTGGTGTTCAACTACCTTCTGATCTTCGGCAAGTTCGGATTCCCCGAGCTGGGTGTGGTCGGGGCAGCGATCGCGACCGTGATCGCTCGGTTTGTCGAAATGAGCATTGTGATCCTCTGGACGCACCGTCATATTGACAGATGCCCGTTTATGGTCGGTGTCTGGCGTAGCCTGAAGGTCCCGAAGGAAGTGTTCCGGAAAGTGGTTCTGATGGGGATTCCGCTGCTGGCCAACGAACTTCTGTGGTCCGGCGGCATGACGGTCCTGAACCAGTGCTATTCCGTACGCGGACTCGAAGTTGTGTCGGCCATGAATATCTATTTGACGATTTCAAACCTGTTTTTCAGCGCTTTCATTGCCACCGGAAACGCCACGTCCATCATGGTCGGACAGTTGCTGGGTGCCGGCGAAACTGAACGCGCCGTGGATGAGGACAGAAAACTGATCGCATTTGCATTGGCGCTGAGCATCCTGCTCGGCAGCCTGATGGCATTGAGTGCAGGTTTCTTCCCCAGACTGTATAATACCATTCCGCGGGTTCGACAGCTGGCAACCGAAATCCTGCTGGTCGCTTCCGTAATGATGCCGCTGCACGCGTTTGCCAATTCCTGCTATTTTACCCTGCGATCCGGAGGCAAGACGCTGATTACCTTTCTTTTCGACAGCGGTTCTGTCTGGCTGCTGAACATCCCTGCCGCGATCTTCCTTGCCTACCGCACACAGGTGCCGATTGTGCCTCTCTTTACGATCGTCGAGGCGCTGAATCTGATCAAATGCGCATTCGGTTACTGGATGGTCCGACAGCGGCACTGGGTGGTCAACCTGGTATCGGACCGGAAAAATCCCGCTTAGCCCTGCTTTCATACGCTGCCCGTCCGGCATTCCTGCCGGGCGGTTTTTTTGTTTTTAAAATGGGCTTGACAAAATGAAACTTTTGTATTATTGTATTAACGCCTTAAGACAATGACACAAAGGAGGTGCCCTATGATTTGGAAATTCCGCGGCGATCTGCCCATCTATTCCCAGTTGGTGGAACAGATTCAGCTGGGAATCGTCTCCGGAAGTTTTCAGCCGGGAGAAAGGCTCATGTCGGTGCGTGACATGGCTGCAGAGGCCGGGGTTAACCCCAACACCATGCAGCGTGCGCTGCAGGAGCTGGAACGCGAAGGCATGGTGTACTCGCAGCGAACTTCGGGTCGTTATGTGACGGAGGACATACAGGTGATTGAACGGGCAAAAAAACGGTTTGCGGAGGAACAGATCCGCAGGTTCCTCGAAGCGATGAGGAAGCTTGGTTATCAGCAAGAGGAAATCATTTCCATGCTGAGGGAAGGAGTGGGCGAAGATGCCGATTCTTGAATGCAGAGAGCTTTGTAAAAGCTATGGCAGCGTGCGGGCGCTGGACAATGTCAGTCTGAGCATCGAGCAGGGACGCGTGATCGGTCTTCTGGGACCGAACGGAAGCGGAAAAACCACGCTTCTGAAACTGGCGAACGGTCTGCTGACCCCGACGGAAGGGGAAATTCTGATTGCCGGAGAGGCGCCGGGGCGTCTGAGCCGCAGCATCATCAGCTATCTTCCCGACCATAACTATCTGGCGGACTGGATGAAGGTCCGGCAGCTGATGGATTTCTTTGAGGATTTCTATGAGGATTTTGACCGCGCGAAAGCAGCCGACATGCTGAAAAGGCTGAACATCGATTCGGAGATGCGCATCCGAGAGATGTCCAAAGGAACGCGCGAAAAGACACAGCTGATTCTTGTGATGAGTCGGGCTGCCCGCCTGTACCTGCTGGACGAACCGATCGGCGGCGTGGAC
The DNA here is from genome assembly GCA_017538965.1 of Oscillospiraceae bacterium. Classification (GTDB taxonomy): domain Bacteria; phylum Bacillota; class Clostridia; order Oscillospirales; family Oscillospiraceae; genus Limivicinus. Next base: position 8,459 of record JAFYHU010000022.1, on the reverse strand, counting down.
CCGGCAACCCGGGATTTCATCCTGGACACCATCATCCGGAACTACAATCCGGAGGCGGCCGTCGTCATCTCCACCCACCTGATTGCGGATGTCGAGCAGGTGCTGGACGATGTGATCTTTATCAACAACGGAAAAATCGTGCTCATGTCCTCCGTGGACAACATCCGTGAAGAGCACGGGATGAGCGTGGATCAGTATTTCCGGGAGGTGTTCAGATGTTAGGCAAACTCTTAAAGCATGAATTTCGGGCGACCGGCAGAATTCTGCTGCCGCTGATGGGAGCTGTGATTGTGCTGGCCCTGCTGGCCAACGGTTCGATGACAATGCTGGCCAACGGAATGGCGGATTCCTCCGCCGCGGCAAAGTTTGCGGGCCTGCGCATTCTTCTGATCCTGATCGTCGTGATGTTTTTCATCGGGATCGTCACCATGGCGGTCATGACCGTCGTGCTGATGGTCAGCCGTTTCTACCGCAACCTGTTGAAGGACGAGGGCTATCTGATGTTTACGCTGCCCGTCAGCACGCACGAACTGGTCTGGGCCAAGCTGATTGTTTCCTTCGTGTGGTTCATCGCCGCGGGTCTGCTGATCTTTCTGGTGCTCTCCCTCTCGGCGCTGAATCTCAGCGGAACCGAGCTGCGGCTGATTTTCGAACAGTTCCCGAGCTGGAGCGAAATCCGCGAGGCTCTGAAGGAAGCCGGCATCCTCGACAGGGCAACGCTGATGCTGGTACAGGGCATTCTGGTTGTCATTCTCAGTACGCTGGTCACCTGTCTGCACTTCTATGCCGGCATGTCGCTGGGGCACATGTTTGCGAAAAACCGGATTCTGCTGAGCATTGCTTTCTTCATCGCAATCAGCATTGCCTTCAGCATCATGGAGACCGCCGGCATGTCCGGCATCATGGAGAGAGGGGTTTTCTCCGCCCAGGATTCCGGGGAATTCTTCCGCAGCTCTGCGACCGTGGTCTGGTACGGGATCATCATGAAAGCCGGAGAAGCCGCGCTTCTGTACTTCGTCACGGTACTCAGCCTGAACAAGGGACTGAACCTGGCATAAACAAAGCAAAAGAGAAAGAGCGAACGGGTTTCCGCTCGCTCTTTCTCATTTGAGGGTATTCAGGCTGCTTCGTCACTCAGACGAAACTTTCTGCGATACTCTTCGAAGGTCTTCTCAAAGGCCGGATCCCTTTCCTGGAGCAGTTGCTCCTGATAGTCATGGGTGTCGAAACTGCCCTCTTCCAGACGAAGGATGGCCAGCGCGATATTCGAGCAGTGGTCAGAAATCCGCTCGAAATTCGTAATCAGATCGTTAAACACAAAATTCTGCAGAATGTTGCCCTTCCGGTGCTGAAGACGATCAATCTGACGCATCTTCATCTGATCCTCGAGAAGGTCAATTACCTCTTCCAGCGGCTCCACCCGCGCAGCGGTCTCGAGATCCTCTTCCCGAAACGCGGCGATGCAGACATCCATGATCTCGCTGACCGCGTCCATCAGAATATTCAGGTCGCCGTTTGCTTCCGGGGAGAGCAGCAGCTGCTTCTCAAAGAGCTCTCGCGTGCTCTCGGCAATGTTGCGGGCATGATCCGAAATGCGCTCGAAATCGGAGAGCGTGTGCAGATACAGGGAGACGGTGCCGCTCTGCTTCGGCAGCAGGGCCTGGCCGCTGAGCTTCATCAGGTAGGAGCCCAGCTGATCTTCATACCGATCGACCAGGGCCTCCAGCTCGATGATCCGGTCATAGGCTTCCGGGCTGTGCTCATGCAGAAGACCGATGGCCAGACGGAGCGCGCTTCGGGTGTGATCGGCCATTTCGTCCATGGCGACCCGGCTTTGCTCGAGCGCCAGTGACGGGTGGCTGAGGAAACGCTCTTCCAGCTGAAACATCGGTTTTTCGCCGGCATTTCTGCTGCCGGGAATGAGCCGTTTCACCAGAGCTTCGATCGCGCCTGTAAACGGAGCCAAAAGCAGCAGATTCATAAGACGGAACAGCGTGTTGACGAAGGCGGTGGAAAACGGGTCCATGACGGTATTCATAAACGGAAAATGAAAGGCGGCATTGGCAGCGTAAAACAGCACCGAGCAGCCCAGAACGCCGATAACGGCGGCTACCAGATAGACGGTGGCGGCGCGTTTTCCTTCGGTTGTGGCGCCGATGGCAGAGAGCAGAACCGGCAGCGCAGCGCCGATGTTGATGCCCATGAGCAGCGGAAAAACAGCGTCAAAAGCGAGAGCGCCTGTGACGGAGAGCGCCTGCAGAATGCCGACGGCCGCCGAAGCGGACTGCAGAACGGCCGTAAACGCGGCACCGACCAGAATGCCGAGAAGGGGATGGCTCATGGATGTCATCATCCCCGTAAACCAGGGCTGCTCACCGAGACCGCTGACCGCACCGCTCATCATATGCATGCCGAACATCAGAATGGCAAAGCCCATCAGGATATCGCCGACGTTCCGCTGCAGGGTCGTCCTGCCGTGGAGCAGCAGGATAACGCCGACGACCGCAACCACGCCGGTCAGCGTCGTGGTGGAGAGAATGGCGCTGAGAGAGCCGGTGCCTTCGATATAACTCAGGCAGAGAACCCAGCCGGTGATGCTGGTGCCGAGAATTGCCCCGAGAATGACATTGACAGACTGCCGCAGCGACATGAGCCCTGTGTTGACAAAACCGACCGCCATGACCGAGGTGGCCGATGAAGACTGAATGACAGCCGTCACGCCGGTACCCAGCAGCAGAGCTTTGATGGGAGTCCCGCTGAGCTTGAAGAGGATTGGCTCCAGCTTGTTCCCGGAAACCCGCTTCAGCCCGTCGCCCATAAGAGTCATACCGAACAGAAACAGCGCGACCCCCGCCAGCAGACTGACGGCTTCCAGAATGCCCATCTTCTCACTCCCTTCCTCCCGAATCAGCGGTTTGTCCTTTTATTATAAGGGATTCCGGGCTTCCCGTCAAACTGAAAATACAGGCGGATGCCGCAAACATTTGAGAACTTGTTTTTATAGCAGGTTTCGGGTATAATCGTAGCATCATAAGCACGAAAAAAGGAGAAAAGAGATGGCAGCGCCGAACTGTATGCTGAAAGGAAAAGAGATCCCGAATGTAAAGGAAGACTTCCGCGGTGCCCGCCGGGTAGAACAGTACCGGCTCGGGAACAGGGCTCTGTATCTGCCAGAAGGCCTGCGGTGGAACTATATCCCGCTCTCCGAGATCCGGAAGGCCGAGGAGTCATTTCGTGTCATCAGCGCGGGACACTGCGTGCCCGTGCGCGAAAAACGGCCGGAAATCGATCTTGTCACCGATAACGGTTCCGTTCATCTGCAGCTGGAAAAGCAGGAAAACATGAAGCTGATTCTGGATGCCGTTGCCGGTGCCTGCGCGGGAGAATAAAAATCCGGAGATGCTGTAATACGGAGGGGGAAAACCCTGTCATGGAGAATATGACAATCCGGCGCGCAGCCGCAGTCTGCGGCGGCGTGCTGACGGGAAACTGCACGGAAGATCTGCAGCTGCGGCAGATCGTGATCGACAGCCGTGAGGTGCAGCCGGGGGATCTTTTTGCCGCTTTCCGCGGCGAGAAAACGGACGGCCACCGCTTCATCGGCGCGGCATTCGAGCGCGGCGCGGCCTGCTGCCTTGCCGAGCGGCAGCCGGAGGGAGAGGACCGTCCGATCATTCTGGTTCCCGACGTGCTGGAAGCGATGGAAAAACTGGCGGCGGCTTACCGGGAACAGTTTGACATTCCCGTCATCGGAATCACGGGAAGCGTCGGAAAGACAACGGCGAAGGAAATGATTTCCGCCGTTCTGGAGCAGCGTTTCCGCATCCTGAAAACCGAGGGAAATCTGAATAACCGCTACGGCGTTTCGATGATGCTTTCCAGGCTGGACAACAGTCATCAGGCGGCGGTGATCGAGATGGGCATCTCGGAATTCGGAGAAATGCACCGCCTCGCACGCATGGTCAGACCGACGATGGCCGTCTTTACGGTGATCGGGCATGCCCATCTGGAATTCCTGCAGGATCTGGACGGCGTTCTCCGGGCGAAGACCGAGATGCTGGACGAAATGACGGCAACGGCCCCGGTGATCGTCAACGGCGATGATGAAAAACTGGCCTCTCTTTCCTGCAGACAGCCGAAAATCACCTTTGGCCTGCGTGAGGGCTGTGAGGTCCATGCCGAAAACCTGAAAACCGAGCCCGAACTGCGCTGTGACATTGTCTGCGGTCTTCGGCGGATTCCGGTCCGCATTCCGGCTTTCGGCGTACAGCATGTCTCTGCGGCGCTGTCTGCCGCGGCCGTGGGTCTGCTGCTCGGGCTGAGCGACGAAGAGATCGCCGAAGGAATCGCCGAATTCCGCAATGTCGGCCGGCGCGGCGAACTGGTACAGACAGACTATCTGACCCTGGTGGATGACAGCTACAACGCCAATCCCGATTCGGTGCGCTGCGGGATCGATTCCCTGATCCGGCTTCCCGGAAGCCGGCATCTCTGCATGCTGGGCGACATGCTGGAACTCGGCGAAAACAGCGGAGAGCTGCATTTTGAAGTCGGCCGCTATGCCGCCGGGAAGGGTGTGGACCTCGTGATCACGTCCGGAACCTGGGCGGCGGAGATGAGTCGGGGCGCAGGAGAGAAGGGAAGGCACTTTGCAAGCCGGGAGGAACTGATTGCCGCACTGCCGAAACTGGTGCGGCGGGGAGACTGCATCCTCGTCAAGGCTTCGAAAGGATCGCATTTTGAAACCGTCGCTGCCGCTCTGCGTACGCTGCAGGAAGATAAGAGACCCTGCGTTCTGCTGGACCTGGACGATACGATCCTGGACTTTCGGAAGGCGGAAGCGAGAGCGCTGTCACGATCTCTGGACGAGATGGGCATTCCGCACGACAGGGAAGTCCTTGCGCGCTACAATGCCATCAATCTCCGCTATTGGGAAGGCCTGGAGCGTGGCGAACTCACCCGGGACCAGGTCCTGCTCGGCCGTTTTGAACAGCTGCTGGAGGAGTACGGAATCCGGGCGGACGCGGCAGAACTGCGCGATCGCTATGAAACAAATCTCTCCCAAGGCCATTTCTTCGTCGAGGGGGCGGAAGAGCTGCTGAAACGGCTTTCGGGAAAATACCGGCTGTTTCTGGTCTCCAACGGCACGGCCTGCGTCCAGAAAGGACGGCTGGAAAGCGCGGGAATTTCCCCGTACTTTGAAGAGATCTTTATTTCCCAGGAGATCGGCGCGGACAAGCCGGACCCCCGATATTTTGAGGCCTGCTTTGAGAAAATCCGTGATTTCGACCGCAGCCGCTGCATCATCGTCGGCGACAGCCTGACATCGGACATTCTCGGAGGGAAAAACGCAGGGATTGCGACCTGCTGGTTCAACCTGCGCGGTCGGGAAGCACGGGAAGACATTATTCCGGACTATCGGATCGACCGGCTGGAAGAACTTCCCGATCTGCTCGAAAGCCTGTACGGGTAAACAAAAAGGGAAACAAAAAACAAATCTGTTGACTATTTTCCACCTTTTGTGGTATATTATGCGTTACTTTGTTCTCTGAAGGAGATGTTGATCCGAAATGGACGATGGCAGTCGATTGCCAATTCTGATTGCTGTACTGCTGCTGACAGGAGCGGCTTATTTTGCGCTTGCCGAAACGGCGTTTTCTTCCTGTTCCCATGCCCGGATGAAGGCGGCGGCGGAGAGAGGCGAGCACGGCGCAAAACAGGCGCTCTATATTCTTGATCATTTTGAACGTGCCATTACGACCATCCTGATCGGCACCAATCTTTGTCATCTGTTTCTCTCGGCCCTGGTTACCATGACGGTGACGCGGCGCTGGGGGCTTTCCCTGGTGACGCTCAGCACCGTTCTTACGACGCTGCTGGTGTTCTTTGCCGGAGAAATGCTGCCGAAGAGCATTGCCAAAAAGTTTCCCGAGCGGCTGGCAAAAGCCTGCGCGGGAAGCCTTCGTTTTTTTATGAGCCTGTTTCGCCCCGTTTCGGCGGCGCTGTCAAAGATCGGCGCAGCGGCCGCGAAGCTGAGGCGGAGAGAGCCCGAGCTTTCCGTCACCGAGGACGAGCTCTATGACATCATCGAGGACATGACGGAAGAAGGAAGCCTGGACGAAGAACAGGGCGAACTGATCTCCTCCGCCCTGCAGTTCGGCGACCTCACGGTGGAAAGCGTTCTGACCCCGCGCATGGATGTGGCGGCGCTGGATGCCGACGCGCCGGGGGAGGAGATTCTCAGCATCATCAAGGCGCAGAACCACAGCCGCCTGCCGGTTTATGAGGGAAGCATCGACCATATCATCGGCGTGCTTCAGATTCGCAAGTACATCAAAGCCTATATCCGGGAAGGCCGGCTGCCGGACCTGCGCAGCCTGATTGACGAGGCGTTTTTCATCCATCAGAGCACGGAAATCGCCGAGCTCCTGCCCATGCTGTCCCGGCAGCGGACAAACATGGCGATCGTAACGGACAACTTCGGCGGCACGCTCGGCGTCGTCACGGTGGAAGATATCGTCGAGGAGATTGTCGGCGAGATCTGGGACGAGGATGACGTTGTCGAGGAGGCGGTAACCGACCTCTCCGAAAACGCGTGCATTGCGGACGCCGACGAGAGCGTAAGCGATCTTTTCGAGCATCTGAACTACGAAGACCCGGAGCACAACGACGAACTGGTCGACACCCGGCTGGGCGAGTGGGCCTACCAGAAGTTTGACACCATTCCCGGCCGGGGCGACAGCTTCCGCTATCACGACCTGCTCATCACGGTTTCCGAGATGGACCATAACCGCATCCGGAAGCTGAAGATTGTCCGGATGCCTGAACCGGCGGAAGGGGGGCAGGAAGCATGACCGTCCTTCTGATTGCCGCAGGCATTCTCCTCTGCCTGTTCCTTTCTGCCTTTTTCTCTGCCTCTGAAATGGCCTATTCCGCCTGCAATCAGCTGCGTCTGGAGAACGAAGCGGAAGCCGGAAAGACCGCCGCGCGCATCGCGCTCTCCATCGTCCGGCATTTTGACGACGCGCTCAGCGCGATCCTGATCGGCAACAACCTGGTCAACATCGCAGCGTCCTCCCTGGCTTCGGTTCTGCTGATCCTGCTGACGGGCAGCGATCGCTGGGCCTGGGCGGCAACGCTTGTTCTGACCCTGACGGTCATCATCTTCGGCGAAACCATCCCCAAGATCAGCGCCAAACAGAACGCCAACCGCATTGCCGAGCGGCATGCCTTTGCTATCCGCGCTCTGACGATTGTGCTGAAGCCGGTGATCTGGCTGACGGTCGGTCTGGTGCGGCTTCTGACCTTCTGGATGAAGGCGGAGGAAACCGACGATGAGGAAGCGGTGGACGAGCTCCAGATTCTGATCGAGACGGCCGAGGACGAGGAGGTCCTGGACGAGGACCGCTCGGAACTGGTCCAGGCGGCCATTGACTTTTCCGAGATCGCCGCCTTCGAGGTGATGACAGCCCGCGTGGATGTCGAAGCCATCGACATTGACGACGACTGGGACAAGATCCTCGAGCAGGTGGAAAAGTCCTCCTATTCGCGCCTTCCGGTCTACGAGGGCAGCATCGACCACATCATCGGCGTGCTGGTGCTCAATCGCTTCCTGAAGGCCCTGACGGACGGAGAGCGCGACATTCGCGCCCAACTGATGGAACCCTGCTTCGTCTATAAAACGATGAAGCTCCCGGACGTGATGGCCCAGCTCCGCCGCGTCAGACAGCATCTGGCCATCGTCTGCGACGAGTACGGCGGTACGCTTGGCGTCCTCTCCATGGAAGACGTCATCGAGCAGATCGTCGGAGACATCTGGGATGAGACCGACACGGTGGAAACCGAAATCGTCCGGCGCTCCGAGGACGTGCTGGAGCTGGACGGCGACATGCCGATCACGGAGTTTCTGGAACTGATCAAGGTCCCGGAAGACGAGTTCGAGGCGGACAGCGACACGCTGGGCGGCTGGACCATCGAGTCCTTTGGCGGACGATTCCCCGAACCCGGCGAAAGCTTTCGGTACCGCGACTTCCGAATTACCGTGCTGGCCATGGACGGCCGCCGCGTAGATCGCGTCCTTGTGGAACGCGAGGCACCTTCAACATAAAAGAAAAAGAAGAATTTCCGCTGCCCGGCATTTCGGAAACGGAAATTCTTCTTGCATCAGGCTTCTTTCTGGGGTATAATACACAGGCATTTCCGGGTGTGGCCCAGTTGGTAGGGCGCTTGGTTTGGGACCAAGATGCCGGGAGTTCGAGTCTCCCCACTCGGACCAAAATAAAAGCAGCGATCTGTTCTGCACAGACCGCTGCTTTTCAATTGGTAGACAACCACTGGCTATGCCAGTGGCAAAAAAGGCTTTAGCTATGGACAAAAATAAAACTCCCCATTACAGTAGGTGAAAGGTTTGCCGACCAACACCAATGAAAATGAGGAGGTCTTCCATGGAGAAAGACATT
>JAFYHU010000021.1 GCA_017538965.1 Oscillospiraceae bacterium | reverse complement strand
GCCCAGCACGAACTGGTGCTGAGCGCCGGTATAGGCCGATATACATTTGGTCAAAATCAGACAAATTAGGACAAACCACTTCACTCGAAATGGGGTCTCAAGCTGTCTTTCGGACGGTGAAAATGGGCTTCGACGGGCGGGTTTCAAAAGTGGTCGAAATCGACTACTTTGGCTCCTTCATTTAACCCCTAAATTAACCCATTTTTGCGAATTAACCCATTTTTAACCCATATAAAACAGCATAAAACAGGTCAAATCGCGTCAAACCTCGTTAATGGGAAAAACCCCGAAACCATTGAGATTTCGGGGTTTTTTGGCGGTTTTAACGCTTGCTGAACTGAGGAGCACGTCTTGCCGCTTTGAGACCATACTTCTTACGCTCTTTCATTCTCGGGTCGCGGGTCAGGAGACCGGCGGCCTTCAGGGTGGCGCGATAGTTTTCGTCGAGCACGAGCAGGGCGCGGGCAATGCCGTGGCGGATGGCGCCGGCCTGACCGGAGACGCCGCCGCCCTTGACGGTGGCTTCCACATCGACCTTGCCGAGGGTGCTGGTCGCAACCAGGGGCTGACGGACGATCAGCTTCAGGGTCTCGAGACCGAAGTAGTCGTCAATCTCACGGCCGTTGATGAGGATGGTGCCGCTGCCGTTGGGAATGAGGTGAACGCGGGCCACGGAGGACTTCCGACGGCCGGTGCCGTACATATAGGGCTTCTTGGTTTTATAGGTTGCCATATTCGTTTACCTCCTTCTCAGCGATCCCAGACTTCGGGCTTCTGGGCAGCGTGGGTATGCTCGGGACCGGCGAAAATACGCAGGCGCTTGAGCTGCCACTGGGCGATCGTGTTCTTCTGCAGCATGCCGCGAACCGCAAGACGCATGGCCAGCTCCGGCTTCTTCTGCATCAGGGTCTTGTACTGGGTCTCCTTCAGACCGCCGGGATAACCGGAATGGGTGCGGTAGTACTTCTGCTCCAGCTTCTTGCCGGTCAGGACAGCCTCGCCGGCGTTGATGATGATGACATAATCGCCGCAGTCAATATGCGGGGTGTAATCGGGCTTGAGCTTGCCGCGAAGCAGATCCGCTGCGAGAGCGGCGGTCTTGCCGAGGGGCTTGCCGGCGGCGTCGATCACGTACCACTTGCGGGCAGCTGCGGCCTGCTCCTTGGTCAACAGGGTAGTAGACATGTTCTTCCTCCGAATCAATATTATAAATGAACAGTTTCAGGGCGCCGGGAAACGGGGCGTTCCCGCGCGCTCACCTTTTATACCACAAGCGAAAACCCTTGTCAACGGAATTTTTTGATAACGGCATGAAAACTTTAAAATTCTCGAAAATGCTTTAAAATTCTTCAAAATTCTGAAAAGCAATTTGAAAAAGATCGGCGGGTTATCCGCCGATCTGGTTCATGTTTCTTCCGGCGCGGCTGCGTTCGCGGTAGGAGAGTTCACCGTGCCAGCGTGGTTTTGAGAGAATTGCCCGGCGGAGCGTTTCCCGCATCCCGTCTTCATCCAGCCCCTTGAGCGAGATCTCGTCCGACGAGTGCAGGCAGGGCTTGACTTTTCCGTCCGCCGTGACGCGGATGCGGTTGCATTCCGCGCAGAAGTGGGCGCTGACCGGACTGATCAGGCCGATGTTCCCCTGCGCTCCCGGCAGCCGATACAGTTTGGCGACGCTGCCGTCCGGTTCCATGACTTCCAGCCCGGGAAGCCTCTCTGCCGCGACGGTGCAGGGAAGAAAGGCCTCGGGGCCGAAGTCTCCGCTGTCGTACATGGGCATCAGCTCGATAAAACGCACGTCCAGCGGGTAGCGGCGCGTGAGCTCGGCGAGCACGGGAATCTCATCATCGTTAAATCCGCCGATCAGGACGGCGTTGAGCTTGATCCGATCATAGCCGCAGTCCAGCGCGGCTTCGAGCCCTGCCAGCGCGTCGCTCAGATTGCCGACGCGCGTGATGTAGCGGAATTTTTCCGGATCCAGCGTATCCAGACTGATGTTCAGGCGGCTGACGCCTGCTTCCCGGAGCGGTTTTGCCAGCTTCGGAAGCAGGGTGCCGTTGGTGGTCACGCAGACTTCCCGGATGCCGTCGACGGAAGCGGCCTGCGCGCAGAGGTCTATGATGTTCGGCTTGATCAATGGTTCGCCGCCCGTGATGCGCAGTTTGCTGATTCCGAGCGCGGCGGCGGCACGGATGGCGCTGACGGTCTCTTCCTGGGTCAGCATCTCCTCATGCCGTTTCTTGCAGATGCCGTCCTCGGGCATGCAGTAGCGGCAGCGCAGATTGCAGCGCTCAGTCACGGAAAGACGCAGATACGTGATCTTTCGTCCGTAGGTATCGGTCATTTCGGATTCCCTCTTTCGCTTCAGATCAGGCCTTCTTCACGGAACCGGTCCAGAACCCGGGCGATCAGACCGGTGCGTCCGAAGGGCGTGACCAGATAGAAGCCGTCCACATAAGGCGCGATATCCCGCGCAAAGTCGGCGGAGAGTTCCACGGCCAGCGTTTCCGCCTGTACGCGGTCCAGCCCCTCATAGCGCGCGATGATCTCATCCGCGACGGTGATGCCGGCGATTTCGCTGTTCATGAAGAGTGCGTTGCGGTGACTGACCACCGGCATGATGCAGCCGAGCATCTTTCCCTTCAGCTCCTGACGCGCCAGCTTCAGGTTCTCGGCCGCCTGCGCGCTCAGTACCGGCTGGGTCAGGAAGCCTTCGCAGCCGCAGGCTTCTTTCTTTTTGGCAATATCAAGCTGCACATAAAAGTTCCGGGCGTTGACATTCAGCGCGCCGAAAATGCGGAAGGGCGCCGGAAGGACGGTCTCGTTCAGACCGCGGATATACTGCATCAGGCTGCGGGAGTTGAAATTGAACACGCTCTTGACCTCATCCCGGCTGGCGCTGGGAATCGGGTCGCCGGTGACGACCAGCACGTTGCCGATGCCTTCGGCGCAGAGACCGAGCAGCAGCGCCTGGGTAGCGTTCAGGTTCCGGTCGCGGCAGGTCATGTGCGGCAGAGCGCTGATACCCAGTTCGCGGTGAATCTTGCAGGCCATCAGGCTCGAGTCGACCCGCGCCCTTGCCACCGGACAGTCGGCGATGGTGATGATGTCGACATCCTTGGACCGCAGCTCCCGTGCGCCGTCCATGAAGCGCTGCAGGTCCGCGTTCTCGGGCGAATCCAGCTCAACGGCCACGGCCTTGCGGTCCGGATCGCACAGGACGTCCCAGAAAGGATTCTCGCGAGGAGGCGCGGGTGCCTTTTCCTCGGGCCAGGGCCAGGGAATGCGGTAATGCGCGGGCGCTTCGAGCGCTTTTGCCGTCGCGGCGGTATATTCCGGAGTCGTGCCGCAGCAGCCGCCCAGAATGCGGGCGCCTTCATCGCGCAGTACGGCCATCTGAGAGGCAAAATATAAAGGATTGCCGTCATAGAAGCTCCGATTGCCGCGCACCGTCGGATAAGCAGCGTTCGGCATGACCGAAATCGGGCAGTCCAGCGGCCCGATCTTCCGCAACAGTTCCACCATGTGCCGCGCCGTGGTCATGCAGTTCATGCCTACCGCGTCGACGTTGGGATCATTGGCGCAGTCCCGGCAGAGATCACGGATCAGGCGTCCGGAAGCGGTGAAGCCGTCCGGCTGGGTATTGAAGGACAGCAGCACGAAAGCTTCGGGGTTCTTTTCTCGGATATACGCGGCCGCGTCGTGCAGAAACAGATCGGTGCTGTGTGTCTCAAACAGGAAGTTCGAAATCCCGAGTTCCAGAAAACAGTCGATCACAAAGCGGTACTCGGCGTTCATGTCGCGGTCGTCCTGCACCGGGATGGGGCCGATGGCTCCGAAGACGTAGGCCCCGTCGGCGGCTCTGCGGGCAATCTCGCAGGCGGCGCGGATCAGCGCCCGGCAGTCGTTTTCGGGCATTCGCAGACGGTTCACGGCATAAGTGTTGGTCTTGAGCGCCTGACAGCCTGCCTCGCGGTATGCCCGATGAATGGCCTCGATTTCTCCGGGATTGGTGAGGCTTGCCCATTCGCAGGCGTCCGCTGCGGTGTTGTTCCGCTCGGCGTAGCAGGTGCCCATGCCGCCGTCAAACAGCAGAATGTTTTCCTTTAAATACTCTCGAATGTCCATGTTGTCCTCCCTGCCTTTCTGCGTTCAGCCAAGTACTTCCCGCGCGATGTCCGCGCTCTGTTTGGCGTCTTTTGCGTAGTAGTCCGCGCCGATCTCGAGTGCGTATTCCGGCGTCAGAACGGCGCCGCCGACCATGATCCTGCAGTCATGCCCGCTCCGGCGGAGCGCGGCGATCGTGTCGGCCATGCTGCTGACCGTGGTGGTCATCAGCGCGGAGAGCCCGACCAGCCGGATGTCCTCGCGGACGGCGGTCTCGACCACGACCTCGGCAGGCACGTCCCGCCCGAGGTCAATGACGGTATATCCGTAGTTCTCGAGCACGGTCCGGACGATGTTCTTCCCGATATCATGGATGTCGCCGTAGACGGTGGCGAGCAGAATCTTTCCTTTCGAGACCGACCGGGACCCGGATTGCGCGAGACGGCGGCGGATTACTTCAAAACCTCCGCAGGCGGCATTCGCGGCGTTGATGAGCTGCGGCAGGAAAATCTCCTGCTTTTCATACAGCATGCCGACCCGGTCCAGCGCGGGAATCAGCAGCTCGTCGATGACCGCCATCTCTCCGCGGGTCTCGAGCGCCTCTTCGGTCAGGCGGGCGGTTTCCCCCTTCAGCCCGCGCAGGATGCAGTCGGTCAGACTTATCCCGGAAGCTTTCGCGGGACTGCCGGCAATCTTCTCCGTGGAAGCAGGTTTCTCCCGGGAGGCGAAGCGCCGGATGTAGGCCTCGCTGTCGCTGTCCTCGCCCGCGAGCACGCGATAGGCCGCAATTGCATCCATGACGGCTGGCTGGTTGGGATTGACGATCGGAAGATCGAGGCCGGCAGCCAGCGCCTGCGTCAGGAAGCTCACGGTGATGTTCTCGCGCGCGGGCAGGCCGAAGGAGATGTTGCTTACGCCGAGCACCGTGCGCAGGCCGAGCGTCTCACGCACATAGCGCAGAGCCCGGAGCGTCTCTCCGGCCTGTTCCTGCTGCACCGAGACCGTAAGGGTCAGACAGTCGATCAGGACGTCCTCTTTCGGCATGCCGATCGCGAGCGCCGCGTTCAGAATGCGTTCGGCAATCGCCGCGCGGGCTTCCCAGGTTTCGGGAATGCCGTTTTCATCCATGCAGAGACCGACGACCTTGGCCCCGTATTTCCGGCAGAGAGGCAGAATGGCGCGGAGGCTTTCTTCCTTGCCGTTGACAGAATTCACGATGGCCTTGCCGTTGACCGCGCGCAGCCCCGCTTCGATCGCTTCCGGGTTAGACGAGTCTATCTGAAGCGGCAGGTCGATCACGGCCTGCAGGGCTTTGACCGTTCGCTTCATCATCTCCGCTTCGTCGATGCCGGGAAGGCCGACGTTGACGTCGAGGATGTCCGCACCGGCGTCCTGCTGCTCGATGCCGCGGGCGACGATATAGTCGATGTCCTGCTCGCGCAGGGCCTGTTGGAATCGCTTCTTCCCCGTGGGATTGATGCGCTCGCCGATCACGCGGACCCCGTCGAAGACGGCCGTGCCGGTCGCCGAGCAGACTCCGTCCGAGCGCGGAGGTTTTTCGTTAGAAATCGGCGCTTGATCGACACGCAAACCCGGAACTGCAAGGCGTTCGCGCAGGACACGGATAAACTCCGGCGTCGTGCCGCAGCAGCCGCCCAGATAGGCAACGCCTTCCCGGAGTGCAGGCAGCAGTTCCTCCGCGAAGGCTTCCGCGCTCAGCCTGTATTCCCCGGTCGCAGGATCGGGCAGACCGGCATTCGGCTTCAGAATCAAGGGGAGATCGGTCCAGCGGCGCAGCTCGCAAACGAGCGGAAGCAGTTCCTTCGGCCCGAGGCTGCAGTTGAAACCGATCGCGTCCGCACCGAGACCGCTCAGAGTCAGACCCATGGCCGAAACCGTGGTGCCGACAAAGCTCCGGCCGGAGGCTTCGAAGGTCATGGTCGTCCAGACCGGCAGGCTGCTGTTCTCCTTTGCGGCGAGAAGCGCGGCCTTGACCTCATAAAGGTCGCTCATGGTTTCGATGACGATCAGGTCGGCGCCGGCATCCCGCCCGGCCACCACGATCTCGCGGAAGAGCGCGTAGGCCTCTTCAAAGCGCAGGGTGCCCAGCGGCTCGAGAATCTGCCCGAGCGGCCCAATGTCCAGCGCGACCCGGATTCCTTCGCCCCGGTCGGCAGCGCGGGCACAGCGGACGCCGGCCTCAACCAGCTCGGAAACACTGTGTCCGTAACGGGCAGCCTTGAGACCGTTTACGCCGAAGGTATTCGTATAAAGAATGCGGCTGCCGGCTTCGACATAGCGCCGATGCACCGCGGTGACCTTTTCGGGCTCGGTCAGGTTCCAGAGCTCCGGCAGCTGCCCCGTCGGCAGACCGGCTGCCTGCAGTTGGGTGCCCATGCCCCCGTCCAGAAGAATAATCTCAGCAGGATCCACAGTGTTTTCCCTCCTTCCGGAATGAACAGCCTGCAAACAGTGTGCAGGAAGCGCAGCCGCGATGACGGTGCTCCTGCGGGGTATAGGCAATGCCGAGCAGCGCCGTAACTGACTTCTGAGGCAGCATCAGTCCGCTATCGGTGAGGCTCACGCCGATGCGGCGGGTGATATCCAGCAGGTCGAAAAACGCACGCTGCTGGGAAAACGGAAAATCGCCGTAGCCGGGGCTGAAGCGGTCGGTCAGGAAGCGCGGAGAAAACCGGGCTTCCAGGTCGCAACAAAGATTGTTGCACACATTTTCAACGGCGGCGCCGGCGGCGGCATCGAGAATCACCGCGTCCCCCATGCTGCGGGCCTGGGATGTCAGAAGAAGGCGCTCGGCCTCGCCGCCCAGCGTGACCGCCATCAGGATCACCTGGCTGCAGTCCTTCAGAAGCGCGGGCACGTCGCGCCCCTCCGGCCGGAACGTCGTGCTGGCCAGCGTCCCGTCCGGCAGAAGATCGAAAAGGCGCCAGACCGCGCGGGGCCGCGCCGTTTCGAGAATCCGGTTTTCACAGCGGCTGATCTCCGCAGCCAGCTCCTCGGGAATCGGGCTTCCGAGCCATCCCAGATACTGCAGTGTCTCGTTCCGGTCGATCCCGGTCAGTCTTGCCTCGGTCACTGCAGCCCCTCCTGTTAAATGAGTATGAATATCGGAATTATATCACGAACTCCCCGAGCCTTTCAAGGATTCTTTATATATTATGGTGAAGATGGCGGCTTCATGGAAAAAAGCAGCCTTTCGGCTGCTTTTTTCCTGGTGACCCGTACGGGATTTGAACCCATGTTACCGCCGTGAAAGGGCGGTGTCTTAACCACTTGACCAACGGGCCTTATAAAAGGCGCAGGAAAGAACTGCGCCTTGCTGGTAGCGGCACCTGGATTTGAACCGGGGACACTGCGGGTATGAACCGCATGCTCTAGCCAGCTGAGCTATGCCGCCGTGAATAGCAAACAGGATTCTAACAGAATTCCGGGGGAATGTCAACAGTTTTTTTACACGCTTCCGCTTGCATTCCGGCAGGATTTATGGTAGGGTAGCGCGCGGTCGGAGAGGCTTGTGAAAAGCCCGAAATCCGGCTTGAAACTTCGATGGTAAAACGAGTTCCGAATATAGGAAAAATGAGCAATTGGACGGAAACGGTCAGACGGGCATGAGCGGAAAACAAATACAGACAAGACATACGGTTCCGGACAGACAGCGGATTGATCTGACGGAAGGGATTTTGCTCTTTTCTCCCTTCCTGACAGGGCTGTTCTATCTCTGGGGTGCCGCCCTCGCGGCAATCGGCCTGACGGCTGCGCTGGCACTGTCACAGAAAAAAGAAACGCTTCGCTTTTCACTGAGCCCGCTTCTTCTTGCCTGCTGCAGCCTTGTTCTCTTTCATCTCGGAGGATGCCTGTGGGGGACGGACCGGGGAATGGCCCTGGCGGGGGCGCTGCAGTTTCTGCCTCTTCCGCTTTTCGTGCTGGCGCTTCAGCAGCGGGAACCGGGAAAAAGAATGCAGATGCTGCGCTTCCTGCCCCACACCGCGGCGGTCATGGTCCTGCTGTCATTTTTTCTGAGCCGAATCCCCGCGTGTGCGCATTTCTTCCTTGTAAACTCCCGCCTGGCCGGGTTTTTCCAGTACCCGAACAGCTTTGCGGCATACCTGCTTGCGGGGCTGATCGTCCTGCTGCACGGAGAAGAACGCGGAAAACGGGAAAAGCCGATTCTGGCTGTCATTCTCCTGCTCGGGCTTGCCTTGTCGCAGAGCAAGGCGGCGGCCGTACTGCTGATCGCCGTGCTGATTCTGTCTGCTGCCCGTGCGGACACGGGCAGAGAAAAACTGCTGCTGGGGCTGACGGCGGCCCTGTTTGCCGGTGCCGGGCTGTTCCTGCTGTTTACCGGCGCGGTTTCCTTTTCCACGTTTTTCGGCCGCCTGCTGTATGCCCGAGATGCCCTGCCGGTGATTCTGCATCATCCGCTCGGGCTCGGGTATACCGGCTATGCCTGGCTGCAGGGGAGTTTTCAGACCGGCGTGTACAGCGTCCGCCATGTCCACAACGAACTGCTGCAGCTGCTGCTGGACGTCGGATGGATACCCGCCGGACTGTTCCTGTGGGCGCTGGTTCAAAGCTTCCGGACGCCGGACGGGAACTTCTGCCGCAAACTTCTGCTCGCGGCGCTCTGCCTTCATGCCCTGGCGGATTTCGATACCCAGTTTCTTTCCGTCGCCTTTCTGCTGCTGACGGCAGCATCGGTCGAACCCCGCGGTACTCGGGAAATTTCTCCCCGCGTGTTTGCTGCGCTTTCTGTCCCGATCTGCCTGTTTTCCATCTGGCTGGGAACAGCCGCGCTGCTGCTGTATGCGGACAGACCGCAGGAAGCGGCCGCCTGGTATCCTGCCTACACCGAGGCGCTTGCCCGTATGCTTCCCGAGGCCGAAAACAACCGGGCGGAAGAGCTGGCGGATCGGATTCTCCGCCTGAACGGCAGCGCTGCACAGGCCTGGGACGCCAAAGCGGAGGCCGCGTTTCGGCGGGGCGATTTCGACACGGCTGTCAAAGCCAAAGAAGAAGCCCTTCGCCTTTCCCGTTACAACCGACAGGAGTATCTGGAATACCGAAACCTGCTTGAGCAGATCCGTTTCCGCTGCCTCAGCCGGGGCGATGCCGAAGGCGTAGCGCGCTGCAGCGCAAAGATGGATGCGATTCCCGGAATGATCAGGGATGTCCTTGCGCAGACCTCCGCTCTCGGCAGGATGATTCAGGATCAACCTAATCTTACGCTTCCTCCCTCTTGAATTCTGTCCGGTTTTGTGATATATCTGTGGTATAATTCCCAGTAGAGAAATAGGAATAAACAACAGGAAAGGAAGCGAATCTGATGTTTGTATATGCAGATAACGCGGCAACCACCAGTGTCAGCAAGACGGCGCTGGATGCCATGATGCCGTATCTGACGGAATTTTACGGAAATCCTTCCAGCCTTTATGCTTTCGGCCAGAAAGCGGCAGAGGCGCTCGCCGCTTCGCGCGAGACGATTGCGGCCTGCCTGAATGCCGATCCGAAGGAGATCACTTTCACCTCCGGCGGCAGCGAGGCCGATAACCAGGCAATTGTGTCGGCGGCAAGGCTCGGCGCCAGAAAAGGAAAAAAGCACCTCATCTCGACCCAGTTCGAGCACCACGCCGTTTTGCACACGCTGGCAAAACTCGAGAAGGAGGGCTATGAGGTCACGCTTCTGAATCCGCATGAGGACGGCGTGATCCGCGTCGAAGATGTCGAGGATGCCCTGCGGGACGATACCTGCCTCGTTACGATTATGTTTGCCAACAACGAGATCGGGACCGTGCAGCCCATCACCGAAATCGGCGCCCTCTGCCGCGAGCGGAAGGTCCTCTTCCACACGGATGCCGTACAGGCAGCCGGCCATACGCCCATCGACGTCAAGGCCATGAACATCGATATGCTCTCCATTTCAGGGCATAAGTTCCACGCGCCGAAGGGCGTCGGCGTTCTGTATGCCCGGCGAGGGATCGCGCTGACGAACATCATCGAGGGCGGTGCGCAGGAGCGCGGCAAACGTGCCGGGACGGAGAACGTCGCGGGGATTGTCGCGATGGCGGCTGCGTTGAAAGAAAGCTGCGACCACATCGAAGAGAACGCCGCAAAGATCATCCCAATGCGCGACAGACTGTTTGAGGAGCTCGGCAAGATCCCGCACAGCAAAATTAACGGCAGTCTCGAGCACCATGTCCCAGGCACCGTGAACATGTGCTTTGAAGGCATCGAAGGGGAGAGCCTGCTGCTGATGCTCGACGACAACGGCATCTGCGCGTCTTCCGGAAGCGCCTGCACATCTGGTTCGCTGGATCCCAGCCACGTGCTGCTGTCAATCGGCCTCCCGCATGAAGTGGCCCACGGCAGTCTTCGCCTCTCCATCGGCGAGTACAACAACATGGATGAGATTGATCACATTATCAAGGTCGTCCCCGAGGTCGTCGCCTATCTCCGCAGCATCAGCCCCGTGTGGGACGAACTCGAAAAGGGAACCCGGAAGCACCTGATCTGACCGAAAGCGGCGATCAGCAACAATAACAGGAGGAAATCAACATGGCTTTGTACAGCGAGAAAGTAATGGATCATTTTCGCAATCCCCGCAATGTCGGACAGATCGACGATGCCGACGGCGTCGGTGAGGTCGGAAACGCCAAATGCGGCGATATCATGCGCATGTATATCAAGGTAAATGACGGCATCATCACTGATGTCAAGTTCAATACCTTCGGCTGTGCCAGCGCCATTGCCACCAGTTCGATGGCGACGGAACTGATCAAAGGGAAGCCCGTGGAAGAGGCTCTTAAACTGTCGAACGATGCGGTGGTCGAAGCGCTCGACGGTCTTCCGACCCACAAAATTCACTGCAGCGTGCTGGCGGAAGAGGCGGTAAGCGCCGCCGTCAAGGATTATTATGACAGAAACGGCATTGCCTATGACCCGGCGATCTTCAAGGAGCATCCGGATCACGAAGGCGAAAGCTGCAGTATCTGATACGCAGTCGAAGAAAGTTCAGAACGGGGGTTGTCCGGGGAGGCAGCCCCTTTTTATTGACTTTCCGAGCGGAAAGAGACTATAATACGATCAATATGGAAAGAAAACCCGAAAGGCGGACAGAAGAGATGAGCTATACGGCTGCAGTGATTACGGTAAGCGACAAAGGCGCGCGCGGCGAGCGGGAGGATACCAGCGGACCGGCCGTCCGGAAGATTCTGGAAGAAGCGGGATTCTCGGTCGTGCATACCTGCATCCTTCCGGATGAGAAGGACCAGATCGAGAAAGAGCTGATCCGCTGCGCGGATGAAGAGCACATCGGTCTGGTGATCACTACCGGCGGAACCGGCTTTTCTCAGCGCGATATTACTCCGGAAGCGACGCTCAGCGTCATCGAGCGCGAGACCCGCGGAATTCCCGAAGCCATGCGCTGGGCAAGCCTGCAGGTGACGCCGCGCGGCTGCCTGAGCCGCAGCGCGGCCGGCATCCGGGGCAAAACGCTGATCGTCAATCTGCCGGGCAGCGAGAAAGCGGCAAAAGAGAATCTGCTGGCGGTCATCGAGGCCATCTGCCACGGCATGGACATGCTGGTTTCCGACGGCTCGACGGACCATGATCATGACCACGACCATCACCATGATCACCATCATGACTGAAAAAATATATGGATAAACGACTCGAGCGCATCCTCCCCCGGGTGCAGAAGCCGGCGCGCTATACGGGCGGGGAATACAACCAGATCCTGAAGGACCCGGACGCGGTGGAGCTGCGTCTGGCGTTCTGTTTTCCGGACACCTATGAGATCGGCATGTCGAATCTGGGCATGAGCATCCTGTATCAGACGATGAACAGCCTGCCCTTTGTCTGGTGCGAGCGTGTTTTTGCCCCTTGGGGCGACATGTACGCCGAGATGAAGCGGGCCGGGATTCCCCTCTACGCGCTGGAGAGCGGCGATCCGCTGTCGGCCTTTGATTCGATCGCCTTTTCCATTGGCTACGAGATGGCCTACACGACCGTGCTGGACATGCTGAACATGGCCGGTCTGCCCCTGCGCAGCGCCGACCGCCCCGCGCTTCTTCCGCTGGTCTGGGCGGGCGGAACAGCAGCCGTGAATGCCGAGCCGATGGCGCCCTTTCTCGATCTGTTCGTCATCGGCGAGGGCGAAGAGGTCAACAACGAACTGCTGACGCTGCTGCGCCGGGCCAAGCGGGAGGGCTGGACCAAGCAGACCTTCCTCCGCCGTGCCGCGCAGATCGGCGGGGTGTATGTGCCGTCCCTGTACGAGGTGGCTTACCGCGAAGACGGGGAAGTCGCCTCGGTGAGGCCGAAGGACGGCGCCCCGGAGAAGGTCGTCAAGCGCATCGTCGAAGACCTGGACGCCGCTCCCTTTCCGGTCAGGCCGCCCGTCCCTTCGACCGAGGTGGTGCACGACCGGGTCAGCATCGAGCTGTTCCGGGGCTGTGTGCGAGGCTGCCGCTTCTGTCAGGCGGGCCATGTCTATCGGCCGATCCGGGCCAAAAAAAAGGAGACCCTGATCCGCCAGGGCATCGAGGCCCTGCAGAACACAGGCTATCAGGAACTCACGCTGCTGAGCCTGTCCACCAGCGACTACCGCGATCTGCCGGCGCTCTGCGACGGGCTGCTGGAATACTGCGAAGACCGCAGCATCGGCCTGTCCCTGCCCTCGCTCCGGGCGGACAATTTTTCCATGGAGCTGATGCAGAAGCTGCAGAAGGTGCGCAAAAGCGGCCTGACCTTTGCCGTGGAAGGCGGAAGCCAGCGTCTGCGGGACGTCATCAACAAGAACGTCACGGAAGAGGACCTGCTGAACACCTGTGCCATCGCCTTTTCGGGCGGCTGGAACAATGTCAAGCTTTACTATATGCTGGGCCTGCCGACCGAGACCGACGAGGACATCCTCGGCATCGCCGCCATGGCCAACGCCGTGCTGCACTGCTGGCGGACGCATGCCAAAAACAAGAACCGCGGCGTCCGGATCACGGTTTCGACCTCCTGCTTCATCCCCAAGCCGCACAGCCCCTTCCAGTGGGAAGCGCAGATCAGCACGGAGGAATACCTGCGCCGGGTCGAGCTGCTTCGCGGCGCGATCACGGCGAAGAACGTTGTCTATAACTGGCATGACGCGGAAACCAGCCTGATCGAGGCAGTGCTCTCAAAGGGGGACCGGCGCCTCGCGGACGTGATCGAGCAGGTCTCCCGGGACGGCGGACGCCTGGACGCCTGGTCGGACTATTTTTCCTTTGACCGCTGGATGAAGGCCTTCGAGCGCTGCGGCATCGACCCGCATTTCTATGCCAACCGTGAGATTCCGACGGACGCTGTGCTCCCCTGGGACCACATCGACGTCGGCGTGCGCCGGCAGCATCTGCTCCGTGAGCGGGAGCGCGCCTACCGGGCCGAACTCTCTCCGGA
Organism: Oscillospiraceae bacterium; assembly: GCA_017538965.1. GTDB lineage: Bacteria > Bacillota > Clostridia > Oscillospirales > Oscillospiraceae > Limivicinus. The sequence continues at coordinate 14,592 of JAFYHU010000021.1, read as the reverse complement.
CTGCCGCCGGCAGTGTTCCGCCTGCGGAGCGGCCGGACTGCTGAAGGAGGGACGCTGCGATGGATAAACTTCGGCTCCGCTTTGAGAAGACCGGTCGGGCGATCTACATCTCCCACCTGGACCTGATGGCGACCATGCAGCGCGGCTTTTCCCGAGCGGGCTTGCGCCTGCAGTATTCCGAAGGTTTCAACCCGCACCCGCTGATCTCCATCCTGCTGCCCCTGTCGGTGGGCACGGCCAGCATCTGCGAACTGATGGATTTCCGCCTCCGGGAAGAGACGGACCTGCAGGCCCTGTCCGAACGCCTGACGGCCGCCCTGCCCGAAGGCATCCGGGTCCGGGAGGTATGGCCCTGCGAGCGCAAGAGCGCGGAACTGAAATGGCTGGATGTCTGCGGCCGGCTGGAATATGACCGGGGCCTGCCCTCGCCGGAAGAGCTGACGGCCTTTTTCTCGCGGCCGGAAATCGTGATCGAGAAGAAGACCAAACGGGGACTGGGCATTACGGACATCCGCCCCGCCATCGACCGCATATCCCTGTGCGCCGAAGACGGCTGCATCCGCCTGGATGCCCGCATTTCCGCGCAGGAACCGACCTTGAACCCCGAACTGCTTCCGGCCGCCCTGCGGCAGCTGCAGCCGGAGCTCGCCCCGGACTTCGCCGCCTTCACGCGCCTCGAAACCTACGACCGCGACCACCAAATTTATCGCTAGGCGGAACCGGGGACTGTCCTCTGTGTCAGCTCCCCCGTGAGAGATGACACTGCGGGACTGTCCCCTGTTCCGCCCGAAATAGGAGATCTGTAATGAAAAAACGAATCGCCTTTTTCCAGGAGGACCTGGGACCGGGCGGTATTCAGAAAAGCCTGTTCAACCTGCTGCGAAACCTGGATTATGACCGCGTGGACGCCGAACTCTTTCTGTTCGAGGAGGGCTGCTTCTTCGAAGGGAAACTGCCGGACGCCCTGAAGGTCCATATCCTTCCGCGCCCCCCGCGCGCTTACAGCTTCCTGCCCTTCCGGACGGCCCGGAAACTCTGGAAGGTCAGCTGGGACCAATACGGCGAATACGATCTGGCCGCGGATTTCAACAGCTACCAGTTCGCCTGCGCGGCCGGCACGCTCGGCGTCCGGGTGAAAAAGCGGGTCATGTGGATTCACAACAATGTGGAAATCAAGCTGGAAAACGAATGGAAATACCGGGTGCTCTGGCATTTCTTCCGCGGCAAGTTCCCGCTTTACGACGGCTTTGTTCCCTGCTCGCCGGCCCTGTGGGAGCCCTTCCGTCGCCTCTCGGGGAGAGACGATGCCGAACACCGGGTCATCGCCAATTATATCGACGTCTCGGAAATCCGCCGCAGGCAGGCCGAGGACGCCGATCTCCCCCAGCCCCTCGGGGAAACTGTGAATTTTGCTGCGCTGGGAAAACTCTGCCATCAGAAAGGCTACGACCTCATGATCCCTCTGTTCGCCGCCTGCTGCCGGGAGCGTCCCGACCTGCGCCTGTTCATCATGGGGGACGGCCCGGACCGGGCTGTGCTGGAGCAGCTGGCAGAGCAGGAAGCCCCGGGAAAAATCATCTTCCTCGGCGCGCGCCGGAACCCCTACGCCGTGCTGGACCGAATGGATGCCTTTCTCTCGACTTCCCGCTACGAAGGACAGCCTCTGAACATCGAAGAGGCCAAGGTCATCGGCCTGCCGATCTATTGTTCGAAAAACCTTGAGGCTTACTCAGAGGGTCTGCACGGCCTGGAGAAGGAAGAGCTGAAAGCGGCCATTCTCGCCGCCCGGAAGACGCCGAAGCACCCGGACGACCTGGAGGAATACAACCGCCGCATCCTGGAGAGCATCTACGAGCTCACCCAATGATAATACCCTCTCCGCAGGGACGGTCCTTGGAGACAGAGTAGACGGAGAATAGAGGCGAGAGGCCTTAACATAGGTATGGAGATATGAAAATGCAGGCTGATCCGATAAGAGAAAAACTATCCTATATCTGCAAACAGTTCAGGATCCCCGGAGATATTCTCGTCTACCGATGGATCCCGGCCGGACATATCAATACCGCCTATTATGTCGCGATTTATAACGGGAAAGAAGTCACACAGCTTCTTGTCCAGAAGATTAACACATACGTCTTCCGTGAGCCCATCGGAATGATGCGGAATATAGAGAGGATTACGGAATATATTCGAAGTCAGGAAATGACAATGGAGAAAAGAAGACGTCTGCATTTCCGGCATACAGAGGACAGGAAGAACTATCTGGTGCTGAAGGATGGCGTCGCTGTCGGTGACGATGTGGACTTCCAGGATGAGCGCGTGGAATTCTGGCGGGTTTACAATTTCATCGAATGCTCCACAAGCTTTGAGAGCGCCGGCGGTGATCCGGAAGTGCTCAGAATGAGCGGAAAGGCATTCGGGCGGTTTAACAGACAGCTGAAGGACTTTGATGCAGAACAGCTGACAGAATCCATCCCACACTTCCATGATACGATTCATCGTATGAATACATTCTTTGAGATCGTGGAAAAAGATCTGCTCGGACGGGCTGATTCCTGCCGGCCGGAGATTGAGGAGATCAGGGCCTGCAGGGAGTTTGCGGGGACACTCTGCAGGCAGATTGAGAGCGGAATGCTTCCCATTCGCGTGACGCATAATGACACCAAGACCAACAACATTCTGTTTGATAAGGACACGCTCGACCCGCTGGTGATCATCGACCTGGACACCTGCATGCCCGGTCTGGCCTGCTATGACTTCGGCGATACCATTCGTTTTGCTGCCTGCACGGCAGAAGAAGACCAGCCGGAAGGGATGCGGCTGGATCTGGATCTGATGCGGGCATATACGGAGGGTTACCTCGGAGAGATGAAGGATGTGCTGAGCGGTGCGGAGATTGACAGCCTGTCGACCGGCACAGCGATTATTACATTGGAGCTGGCATCCAGATTTCTCGGGGACTATCTGGTTGGCGACAAGTACTTCCGGATTGATTACCCGGAGCAAAATCTGCGAAGAGCGCAGGCACAGCTTGCTCTGTTCCGGGACATGATGGCTCACATGGATGACATGAAGCGGATTATCCATGAGGTATGTTACGAGCGTTGAGAGCAGAGAAAAGAGAAAAATTGGCAGTAAAACAGGAACGACCGTCATTTGACGGTCGTTCCTGTTTGCGGGTGCGGGTTACTGAACGAAGAGCTCCCCATCGCGGGCATCCACGGTGATGGTGCTGCCGGCGCTGATGTCGCCGCGCAGAATTGTCCGTGCTACCAGCGTTTCGACGCTGCTTTGCAGCACACGCCGCAGAGGTCTTGCACCATACAGCGGGTCATAGCCGCGCTCAATGAGCAGTTGCTTGGCTGCGTCGGTCAGCTGCAGATCCAGATCCTTGTCGGCAAGCCGCTTTCTGAGCGACTCAATCAGCAGGTCGATGATGCTGTTCAGGTTCTCGCGGGTCAGAGGACGGAAGAGAATGATCTCATCCAGCCGGTTCAAAAACTCCGGCCGGAAGGAGCGGCGCAGTTCGGCCATAACGGCATCCTGTGCTTCCTGACGGATGCTGCCGTCTTCTTCGATCCCATCCAGCAGATAACTGCTGCCGAGGTTGGAGGTCAGAATGATGATCGTGTTCTTGAAGTCAACCGTTCTGCCCTGTGAATCGGTGATGCGTCCGTCGTCCAGAATCTGAAGCAGGATGTTGAAGACATCCGGATGCGCTTTCTCGATTTCATCAAACAGCACCACGCTGTAGGGCTTGCGCCGCACGGCTTCGGTCAACTGGCCGCCCTCGTCATAACCGACATATCCCGGAGGAGCGCCGATCAGACGCGAAACGGAGAATTTCTCCATATACTCGGTCATATCGATGCGCACGATGTTGCGCTCATCATCAAACAGGCATTCCGCCAGAGCTTTGGCAAGCTCGGTTTTACCGACGCCCGTGGGGCCGAGGAAGAGGAAAGAACCGATCGGCCGGTTCGGGTCGGCGATACCGGCGCGGGAACGAAGAATAGCCTCCGTCACGCGCTGTACGGCCTCATCCTGCCCGATCAGCCGTTTGTGCAGATGCTCGTCCAGATGCAGAATCTTGTCGCGCTCGCCTTCCATCAGGCGGGCAACGGGAATCCCGGTCCATTTGGCCACGATGCCGGAAATTTCCTCTTCGGTGACCGTGTCATGTACCAGCGAATTCCGGTTTTTCTGCTCCGACAGGGCTTCGGCCTCCGCCAGCTGTTTTTCCAGCGCGGGCAGATCCGAATACTTCAGCCGGGCGGCTTTCTCATACTCGTAGTTCAGCTGGGCGGTTTCTATATCCGCGTGCATATGCTCAATTTCGCCCTTCAGGCGCTTGACCTCTTCTACACTGCTCTTTTCGGCTTCCCAGCGGGATTTCATCTCGTTGAACTGATCCTTCAGGTTGGCCAGTTCTTCCTGCAGCTTTCCGAGGCGTTCACGGCTGAGATTATCGTCTTCCTTCTTCAGCGCCATCTCTTCGATTTCCATCTGCATGATGCGCCGGCGGATGTCGTCCAGCTCGGCCGGCATGGAGTCGATTTCCGTGCGGATCAGCGCGCAGGCTTCGTCCACAAGGTCGATGGCCTTGTCGGGCAGAAAGCGGTCCGTGATATAGCGGTTGGAGAGCGTAGCTGCCGCGACCAGCGCGTTGTCGTGGATGCGGACGCCGTGATAGACTTCATAGCGTTCCTTCAGTCCGCGCAGAATTGAAATCGTATCTTCCACGCTCGGCTCATCCACCTGCACCGGCTGGAAACGACGCTCCAGAGCGGCGTCTTTCTCAATATACTTCCGATACTCATCCAGCGTTGTGGCGCCGATACAGTGCAGTTCGCCTCTGGCCAGCATGGGTTTGAGAAGATTGCCGGCATCCATGCTGCCCTCGGTCTTTCCGGCGCCGACGATGGTATGCAGTTCATCGATGAACAGAATGATGCCGCCTTCGGATTTCCGAATCTCTTCGAGAACCGCTTTCAGACGCTCTTCAAATTCGCCGCGGTATTTGGCGCCTGCGATCAGCGCACCCATATCCAGCGAGAAGATGCTCTTGTCTTTCAGACCTTCGGGCACGTCGCCCTTGACGATCCGCTGGGCAAGACCCTCGGCGATCGCTGTTTTGCCGACGCCGGGTTCACCGATCAGGACAGGGTTGTTTTTCGTCTTGCGGGAAAGAATTCGAATGACATTGCGGATTTCGTTGTCCCGTCCGATGACGGGATCCAGTTCGTTCTCACGGGCGCGTTTGACCAGATCGGTTCCGTATTTCGACAGGGCATCATAGGTGCTCTCGGGATTGTCACCGGTTACGGGAGAGGATTTGACTTTGCTCAGCTCGGTCGTAAACGCATTTTTCGTGATGCCGTGATCAGAAAAGATGCGTTTGACGGCAGCCGTAGGCGCGGCGAAGAAGCCGATCATCAGATGCTCGACCGAGACATAGGCATCGCCCATCGATTTGGCGGCTTTTTCGGCGGCCGTGATAATGCGGCTGGTCTCCGGGGAGAGATAGGAATCGCTGGTACTGCCGACTTTCGGCAGAGCCGCGATTGCGGTATCCAGTTCCGCCAGGACTGCGTTGCAGTCGACACCCATCCTGCCGAACAGCGACGGAATCAGCCCGCCGTCCTGGTCAACCAGCGCATACAGCAGATGCTCGGGCATAATATAATTATTTCTGTTTTCCAGTGCCATGGACTGCGCCGTCTGAACGGCTTCCAGGCTTTTTTGTGTCAGGTTTTGTGCATTCATAACAGCAAACCTCCTTTTAGGAGAAAATTCGTAAAATTAAAGTTGAAATTCCGCCCGGCGGCGGGGTTTAGATGTGGATGGGGGAGTTTACCATCTGGGAATAATAAGCGGCTTCTACTTCGTGCGCCGTCAGCCGTCCGCTGACATACGACTTCATCAATTTGTCAAACAGCTTGATATACTCCGAAAGGGCCTGGGCCAACTGCTCGGTGCTGCAGTCTCGGTCGGGCGGGGCAATGCTTCTGGTAAAGCGCCCGTCATACAGGGCATAGTGATGCCTTGAGCCTGTCAGGGGAGCAAGATGCGCATCCTCCATGCTCTTCCAGAGGCGGAAGAACTCGGTCATCACCGCGATCAGGGCGGCGGACTGGGTCCGAAAAACAACCGACAGCTCGCCGATCGCTTCTTCTTCACTGCGATACAGCTCTACTTCATATTTAACGGTCGGACGGTATTTGTATTCCAGGGAGCTCTTCAGAGACATGCTGAAGGTGTTCGGCGCAAAGAAAGGAACCAGGTCACTCCCCGGACCGATCAGTTGCTCTATGGACGAGAGAATGTCATTGATCCGCCGTTCGGGGGTGGTATAATTCACATACTCCGCCAGAATCTGATTGATCAGGGCCGAACGGTTTGTCCCAAGCCGGTGAGCCAGAAGATCCACTTCGCGTACGACTTCGTCATTCAGCATCAGACTGTACAGCGTTTTTTTCAAAAAAATCATTCCTTTCCGGATGGTTTCCGCTTTGATATTGATATTATAACCTGCCCTGACAAAATTGTCAAGAAAAATATATAAATTTTAAAACAAAAAATATAATGCCGGCAGGAAGGCGGAAAACAGTGGATTTTAACGAAACATCGGTGTATGATAAGAAAAAGCCAACAGGAAAGAGGGTTGAACAATGTACTGGTCTGATATCTTCTATATTCTTACTCTGGTTCTGTTTGTTGTCAGCCTGATTGCATCCGGCGTGGTCAAAAGCCGATATCGGCGTTATGCGGCCGAACGAACGGCAAACGGAATGACCGGCGCCATGGCGGCCGACCGGATTCTGCGCGCGAACGGTATTACGGACGTGACCATCGTGCAGACGACCGGCACGCTGACAGACAATTATAACCCCACGAACAAGACTCTGAATCTGTCGCAGGCGGTTTACGGAGGCGCGGACGTTGCCGCCGTATCGGTGGCGGCACATGAGTGCGGGCATGCCATTCAGCACGCCACGTCCTATCCGCTGCTGATGCTGCGAAAATCGCTTGTTCCGGTCTGCAACATCGGCTCGATGGCTTCCTATGTTGCCATCATCCTTGGCTTTCTGTTCCAGAAGACCGGGCTGATTACGCTGGGTGCCGTGCTGTTTTCCGGCATTGTGCTGTTTAATCTGGTCACACTTCCGGTCGAGGTGGATGCCTCCAAACGGGCGCTGCACGAAGTCGAGCGGCTTGGGCTTCTGACCGATGACGAACTGGTTGGCGGCAGGAAGGTGCTGACGGTGGCCGGAATGACCTATTTCATTTCCCTGGTCACCTCAATTGTCCAGCTTCTGCGGCTTCTCAGTCTGGCCAGAAGGAAATAGAAACTCGCCGCGGGAGGAAGAAAGAATGCTTCGGGAAAAGACAGCGGACGGTTTGTATGCCGCGGTGATCGGAGGCGTCAATATGGATATCGGCGGGCAGTCTTTCCTGCCGCTGATTCTGTCAGACTCCAATCCCGGCAAAGTCCGGACCAGTCCGGGCGGTGTCGGCAGAAACATCGCGCACAACCTGCAGCTGCTGGGGCTTCCGGTCAGCCTGATTGCCGCCTTCGGCGAGGATCTGTATGCCCGGATTATTCTCGACTCCTGCAGGGGATTGGGGATCGACACCAAAAACGCCGTTATGGTTCCGAACGAGGCGACCTCAAGCTATCTGTATCTTGCGGATCATACGGGAGAGATGCATCTTGCCGTTTCCGATATGGAAATCTGCCGCTTTCTGACGCCCGAGACGCTGGAGGAGAAGCTGCCAGTAATCCGCGGAGCCATTGCGCTGGTGCTGGATACCAATATTCCGGCGGAAACGATCGCATGGATTTGCCGGCAGGTCCGGGTTCCGATTTTTGCGGATCCCGTTTCGGTTTCCAAGGCGGAAAAGCTGAAGCCTGTTCTTTCCGAGCTTCACACGCTGAAACCGAACCGGCTGGAAGCCGAACTGCTTACCGGCATTCGGATTACGGACGATGACGGACTGAATCGGGCCGCGGACGCTCTGCTGGAGAGCGGAGTGAAGCAGGTTTTTATTACACTGGGCAGGGAAGGCGTGCTGGCGGAGGACGGAAAGCAGAGAATCCGGCTCCCGGCGCTGCCTGAGGTGCCGGTGAACACCACCGGATGCGGAGATGCCTTTATGGCGGCGCTGGTCTGGGCATATGCAAAAGGTCTGAATGTCGAAGAAAGCGCCCGCGCAGGGCTTGCGGCGGCCTCAATTGCCATGGCCGTCAGCGAGACGGTCAACAGTGCCATGTGTGAAGAGAAACTGCTGGAGAAAATGAACCGATCCGGATGAAAGACCCGAAAAAACGGAGGCAAGAGGTTGTACCCATGGAAGAAAAATGGTGGAAAAAAAGCGTGGTCTATCAAATTTATCCGCGCAGCTTCCAGGACTCAAACGGCGACGGCATCGGCGATCTCGCCGGTATTACCGCACGGCTGGAATACATCCGCGAGCTGGGTGCGGACACCATATGGCTTTCCCCGATCTACAAATCTCCCAACGATGACAACGGCTACGACATCAGCGATTATCAGGATATCATGACGGAGTTCGGCAGCATGGCGGACTTTGACGCGATGCTCGAGAAAGCGCATGCGCTGGGCCTGAAGATCGTGATGGATCTGGTGGTCAACCACAGCTCGGACGAGCACAGATGGTTTGTCAAATCCCGTTCATCCCGGGACAATCCCTATCGGGATTACTATATCTGGCGCGAAGGGAAGAACGGCGGTCTGCCGAACAACTGGGGCTCCTGCTTCGGCGGCAGCGTATGGGAATACGACGGGAAGACGGATATGTATTATCTCCATCTCTTCTCAAAAAAGCAGCCGGACCTCAACTGGGACAACCCCGTCGTACGCGATGAGATTTTCCGCATGATGGACTGGTGGCTGCAGAAGGGAATCGACGGCTTCCGCATGGACGTGATCAGCCTGATCTCAAAACCGGAGGGCCTTCCCGACGGTGAACCCGGGCCGAACGGGTATGCTTCGTTTCAGCTGTCGGCAAACGGCCCGCACGAGCATGAATACCTGCGCGAGATGAACCGAAGAGTGCTCTCAAAATACGATCTGCTGACCGTCGGAGAATGTGCGGGCGTGACGCTGGAGGAGGCCAAATCCTACGCAAATCTGGACGGAAGCGAACTGTCCATGGTGTTCCAGTTCGAACACATGGAGGCGGATTTTCATCCCACGCTGGGACGCTATGCCGAGCAGCACAAGAACCTCCCGCGGCTCAAGGAAATCCTCAGCCGCTGGCAGCGCGAGCTGGACGGCATTGCATGGAACAGCCTCTACTGGGACAACCACGACCAGCCGCGCGTCGTTTCGCGCTACGGCAGCGAGAAGGAGGAATACCGCGAACTCTCGGCCAAGATGCTGGCTACCTGTCTGCATATGATGCAGGGAACTCCCTATGTCTACCAGGGCGAGGAACTGGGCATGACCAACTACCCGTGGACGAGCATCGATCAGATCAACGATATCGAGTCGCTCGGCAATTACCGGGCTTTCCGCGACAGGGGCTATATGAACGAGGAAGAGGGAATCCGCATGATGCGGGCCCGCAGCCGCGACAATGCCCGCACCCCGATGCAGTGGGACGCGGGCCCTGAGGCCGGCTTCACGACGGGAACACCCTGGCTGCCGGTCAACCCCAATTATCCGGTTATCAACGCCGCCGAGCAGATCGCACGCCCCGACTCGGTCTTTCATTACTATCAAAAGCTCATCGCTCTGCGCAGGGAAAAGGATGTTATCGTCTACGGCCATTATGAACTTCTGGAACCCGAACATCCCGACCTTTTCGTATACACCCGGACGCTCGGGGACGAGAGTCTTCTTGTGATCTGCAATTTCTCGGAGCGGGAGCAGACCTATGAAATCCCGGCCGAGTACCGCGGGGCGGAGATCCTGATTGCCAACTACCCCGTGCCTGCCCCTGCCGGTACACTGCGCCCCTGGGAGGCCACGGTATTGTACAGGAGTTAACAAATTGTCGGAAAAGAAGACCGCCGCCCGCCCGGGAATGATTTTCGGGCAGGCGGCGGTTGCTGTCAGCAGAAGATCAGGGTTCGGGGATGTATTTCCCGGCGCCGGAGGTCATGGTCACCGTCCGGTCGCGGGCGATGAAGACAGCCTCGATCCCGTCCAGGCTTTCTATCAGGTCGCTTCCCTTCTCCGTGCCGAGAACAAAAGCTGCCGTGGACAGAGCATCTCCCATCATCGAGCTGTCGGAAAAAATCGTCACGGAAGCCAGCTCATTCTGCATCGGCCAGCCCGTCTTTGAATCGAGCAGATGATGATACCAGACGCCGTCCAGCTCGAAACCCCGTTCATAGATCCCGCTCGTGACGGTCGAACCGCCGTAGTTTTTGGAGACCAGCATATAGTCGGTGGAAGCTCCGTCAATATCCCGAATGCCTACATTCCACGGTTTGCCGCCCGGCTTGAGTCCGATGGCGACAATGTTGCCGCCGAATGAGAGAATGGCGCTGTCTACGCCTCGACCGATCAGATAGTCTTTCACGGCGTCCGCAATATAGCCCTTGGCAATGCCGCCGAGGTCAATCATCATGTCCTCCGGCAGTGTTACCGTGCTGCCCTCGATCCGGACTTTGGTATAATCCACCTTCTCCGCCGCGGCTTTGAGCTCCCCGGTGTCCGGTAGTTCCGCCTTCCCGGAGGTGAAGTCCCACAGGGTGGAAGCCGGCGCAATGGTCACATCAAAAGCGCCATTACTTATTTCGCTGATCTTTTGCGCGGTCTCGAGAATTGTAATGGTATCGTCCGAAACGGTGACGGGTTTGCCCTCTGCATGGTTGATGCGCCAGACATCGCTGCCCTCCCGCGTACGGGACAGCAGCTGCTCATAACGCCCGCATTCCTTGAGGGCGTCTTTCAGGACGCTCTCATCATCCACGTAGGCCGTGAGCGTAATAATGGTGTCCAGATAGAATCCGGAGACGGACTTTTTGTCCGTACCGGCAGCCAGACAGACCGTCGGGATCAGGGTGAGCATCAGCGCGGCAAGGATGACGGCGCTGAGCATTCTCTTCATTCTCTTCTTCATGGTCTCCTCCCAACCAGGCAGAGATGGAATACGGAAAGTATAACACGTTTCCCCCGTTTCGACAATGCCGAAGCCTCCGCCGGATTACTCCGCATAGCCGAGCTCGATGTAAAGGGGATAGTATTCGTCGTAGAGCCCGCAGCAGGCATCCATCCCCAGATTGGCGCTGAAGGACTTCTGGATCACCGCGGTCCACGAGCCGTACTTTTCATACATCTCATCGGGAGTGGGGCCGTCTTCATGCCCATAGGTATCGAGATTGCTCTGCTTGACCTGGGCCAGCCCGTCCGGATCATCTGCGTGCGCCGCCAGACGCAGGCGATTCCTTTCGGCGGATACCGCTCTCGCCATTTCTTCCGTGGAAGCGCCCTCATCCCGCATCCGGTAGAGAATCTCTGTCAGGGATTCGAGAGAATCATGATATGCAATACGCTCCTGTTTGGCCTTCGCCACGAAGTCCGGGTCTGTCCAGTCATATTCCGCATAGGTGCCCAGTCTTGTGGAATTCGGGTCCGGAGAAAACCCGTAGACGGCATCCGGGTTCTCAACAATATCCTTCATCGCCTCGGGATTCTCCCGCGGGTCATGAACATAATGAAAAGCGCCGTCCTCTGATGCCGGCGTCTCTGCGGCGGGCGCTTCGGTCTCCGCTGCCGGTTCCGGGGTGCTTTCCGGTGCTGCTGCAGGGGCCTCCGTCTCCGCGGCGGCAGGCTCCGGCGCCTCGGTCTGAGCCGGAGAACCGGTCCGGCCGCATGCCGCAAGCCCAAGCAGCAGAATCAGCAGAACAACGGCAATCCCTTTTTTCATCTGTCTGTTCCATCCTTTTTCTTCGTATGAACGCAAGGCGCAAGTCAGGCCTTGCTTCTTTTATCATAAGGTCCGTCCCGCCGCTTGTCAAGAGCGGCTTGACCGTGCTTCCTTTTCTGTGGTAGACTGTATTCTGTCCTTCGGATGTTAAATACAAGGAAGATGATCGAAAGTATGAACAGAAGCATAAAGCGATGGCTGTTTAAAAAAGCGACGGAGGTTCTCGGCGAGGAGGAATACAACAGCCTGAAGAACGATCTGATGAATCCGGTGAAAATCGCGGCGAGGGAAGCTGCCGCCGATTTTCTCGGGGATACCGGGAAGCGGCATGCCGGGCAGGACGAGGATGAGGATTGACTCCGGGGGTGGAAACAGGGAGACGTACGGATTCGGAAACGGAGAGAAACCCATGCTGCAGGACAGTTTGAATGCCGCCCAGCGGGAGGCGGTGACAACGACGGAAGGCTTCGTCCGGGTGATTGCCGGGGCGGGGTCGGGCAAGACGCGCGCTCTTGCGCACCGCTTTGCCTATCTGGTCAACGAAATGGGCATCCTGCCCGGCAACATTCTCTGCGTGACCTTTACCAACAAGGCCGCCAACGAGATGCGGCGGCGCATCCACAGCCTGACCGGCGACAACGACACCGGATACATCAACACCTTCCACGGCTTCTGCGTGTCCGTGCTGCAGGAGGACAGCCATGCGGTTCAGTACCCGAAAAGCTTTCTGGTGCTGGACAACGCGGATATCGACGACATGCTGAAGATCATCTATGAGGAACGCGGCCTGACGCTCAGGGACAGGACCTTTTCCCAGGCTCGGGACATGATCGAGATGCAGAAGCTCTTCCGGAAGCCTGAATACTATCTGGACATGATCGGCATGTCGCTGGAGGCGCTGCATGAAAAGTATATGCAGGCTGCCGGCACGGATGACATCATTTTCTACGGCTACCTGTACCAGGAAAAGAAATGCTTCGGCCTGGATTATAACGATCTGATCAAGTTTTCGCTGTATATTTTCGAGCAGCAGCCGGCCATCCGCCTGAAGTGGCAGCGGCGGCTGGAATATATCATGATCGATGAGTTTCAGGACATCGATCTGCCGCAGTATCAGCTGATGGAGGTTCTGTGCGACTATCACAGGAACCTTTTCGTGGTCGGGGACCCCGACCAGACGGTCTACACCTGGCGCGGCGCCAACGTGAAGTACCTGCTGGACTTTGACAGACGCTTTCCCGGAACGAAGACCATCCTGATGATGCAGAACTATCGTTCGACTCCGGAGATTCTGGCGGCGGTCAATTCGCTCATCGCAAAAAACCGGAACCGCATCAAAAAGGATCTGATCCCCACGCTGCCGTCCGGCAGCCCGGTGCGGTATCACCACGCCGCGACGCCGGAGGCGGAGGCCGAGCAGATCGCCTTCGAGATGCACGAACTGCACGACCGGGGGATCGCGTACCGGGACATGACCGTGCTCTACCGGGCGCATTATGTGACGCGAACGCTCGAAGAGGTCTTTCGGAAGCGGCAGATCCCCTATGCCGTATACAGCGGCGTGCCCTTCTTCGGCCGGACGGAGATCAAGGACGCGCTGTCGTATCTGCGCATGGCCGTGTATCTGGACGATCTGTCCTTCCGGCGGATTGCGAACGTCCCCAGGCGCAACCTGGGGGAGCGGCGCATGGCCTTTCTGCGCGAGACGGCCGAAAAAAACGGGTGTTCCCTGTATTCGGCCTTGAAGCTGACCTTGAACGACGAGATTTTCAAAGGGACCCGGGCAGCGCAGTTTGTGCGGATGATCGATGAATTCTCCGACAACGCAGCCGGTCGTCCGGTATCCGAACTGCTGGCGGAGCTTCTTGACCGGAGCCGCTACGAGGAAATGCTGCGCACAGAGGGGAGCCAGGAGCGGCTCGATAACCTCGCGGAACTGAAACAATCGGTCTTCGAATATGAGACGAGCTGCGGGGAGGAGGCAGGGCCGGAGCACTATCTGTCGCATATCGCGCTGTTTACGAACAGCGACGCGATGGAGGACGGCGACCGGGTGAAGCTGATGACCGTCCATGCGGCCAAGGGACTGGAATTCCCGATCGTCTTTCTCTGCGAAATGAACGAGGGCATCTTCCCCTCGCGCAAGACCAGGACCCTGCCGGGGATGGAGGAGGAGCGGCGGCTGGCCTTTGTCGCCATGACGCGTGCCGGGAAGCAGCTGTTTCTCTCGGATGCGGAAGGCAGGAATCTGGACGGTTCGCCGCGGTACCCGTCGCGCTTTGTTCTGGAGATTGACCCGGAGCTTCTGAAAGCGACGCAGAAGCTGCCGGAGAGCCTGATGGAGGAGGCACGGAACGCCATCCGCATCAGCGAGGCGCGGCTGCCGGAAAAGGAGCCGGAGACTCTCCCAGTCGGGCAGCGGGTGAAGCACCCCATCATGGGGGAGGGCGTCGTGCTGGAGATCGACACGGAGAAAGGTGCGCATGTCGTTCAGTTTGAGGGCATGGCGACGCCGCGCAGCATCTCGTTCCGGGCGGTGCTGGAGAAAATTTAATGATAGACCAAATCCCCCAGCTATGCTGGGGAGACTGGAAGAAGCCGTGGCGGGAGTGCTGAAATAAAAGCCTCCTGTGTTATACTGAGAGAGGTGTTGCAAGCCAAACTCAAAAACACAGGAGGCGTCCAATG
>JAFYHU010000020.1 GCA_017538965.1 Oscillospiraceae bacterium | reverse complement strand
GAAAGAAGAGAAGAAGCCTTATAAGCCGCTTTAAGCGGCAAAAGAAAGAATGGTTTGCAACACCCGCCTTTAGGCGGACAAGTAATCAGCCCTTATAGGGCTATTTGCAAACCACCACTTGAAGTGGTGGTTGCTGACTTTCTGTTCTCTTTTTCCGAGTTGCCACAATGAGCCGGGTTTTTTATCCCTTGTATTCCAGGCAGAGCATGGTCAGATCATCAAACTGCTCCGCATCGCCCACGAAGTCGTCCACAGCCCGGCGTACCTGCGTCAGGATCCTCTCCGGGTCGGCATCCGGATCCCCGCTCAGTGCATCGAGCATACGCGCCGTTCCGAACAGTTCGTTTTCCGCGCTGGTTGCCTCCGCCACGCCGTCCGTATAGAGAAACAGCTTGCCCCCAGGCTGAAGCCGGAGTTCATACTCCTTGTATTTTGCGCCTTCGATGCCGCCGATCACGAAGCCGTGTTTGCCCTTGTACAGCTCGCACTTCCTGTCCGGTTGCATCAGCACAGGATATTCGTGCCCCGCATTGGCCGCTGTGATCCTGCCGGTGCTGATCTCCAGAATACCCAACCAGACGGTAACAAACATCTCCTCCCGGTTGTTCCTGCAGATGGTTTCGTTGGCATTGTGCAGGATCTCCGCCGGGGACAATCCCTGTTTGGCATAACCGGCCAGAATAATGCGCGATGCCATCATGAACAGTGCCGCAGGAACCCCTTTGCCGGAAACATCTGCAATGAGCATGCATAGATGATCGTCGTCCACCAGGAAATAATCATAGAAGTCGCCGCCAACTTCTTTTGCCGGGTCCATGCTGGCATAGATATCGAACTCCGGGCGTTCGGGGAAAGCGGGATAGGTGTTCGGCAGCATGTCTGCCTGAATTCGCTTGGCCAGCGCGAGCTCCGTTCCGATGCGTTCCTTCTCCGCGGTGATCTCGGTGATCTGTCTGATATAATCACGCGTCTTTTTCGAGAGTGACGTGAACGATTCCGCCAGCACCTCGATTTCATCTCCCGTGCAGTAAATCGTTTCCATCTCAAAGACGTTGTCGCCGCTCAGGGAATTGATGCGCCGCGTCATATGTTCAACCGGTTTCACAATGTGCGTCGCGATCAGCAGTGCTCCGATCATGCCAAGCAGCACCATCACAGTCGTCAGTACGATAAAGGTCTGTGAGCCGTGCTTTGCTCCCTCGCGGAACACCCCCATTGCCCTCTGATTGATTTCTTTGTAGTTGTCCAGCAAAGTCTCTGTGGGTCGGTGAGCCGCTTCCTGATTCGCCACGGACACCACCGTCCAGCCGACCGGGAAGATCGGCACGCCCATCAGATAATACGCGGTTCCGTCAATTGTGACCGACTCGAGTCCGGTGTCGTTGTTCAGTGCCTCTGTCACAAAATGCGCGAGCGCCTCATTGTCGCTCTGCCTTAGATCCGGCGCGTCACTGGATAGTTCCGGTTTCAGGCTTCCCTCTTTCTGCGGGGAGAAGATCACCTGTCCATGCTCGTTGATCACGCAGAGAAAGCTGCTGTCTGTCACGGTGTTTTCCACATAATCGCTGATGGAGGTCAGGAACAGATCCGCCCCGACCACGGCAACCAGTTCGCCGTCTCTGTAGATCGGCGCCGCGCAGACCACGCCCTTGATGCCCGTAAAGGCATCTTCCTCGATGCCGGTAAAGATCAGTCTGCCGGCCTCGGCCGCCTGCTTGTACCAGGGGCGCGAACGTACCTCGAAGTCATAGACCATGCCGTTTTCGTCCAAGTACGCACCGGCACGATCATCAACAAACAGAATGTTGCCGTCCGCCGTCCCGACGAAGCAGGAGCTGAGCCACCGTGAATTGACGAACATGGACAGCATGATTTCGCTCATGTTGGCGACCAGTCCCAGCGACTCGGATTCGGTTGGGTCGACCCCTGTTTCATGCTGGACCATTACCGAAGCAACCCCGTCGTTGTTTTTGTCCGGCAGATAGAAGGGGTGGGGCGAAAAGCTGTCCGCATGCGCAAACAGTTCGGTTGCAAAGGTCTGCAGGGTCTGAACGTCTGTCTGTACGTCACTGAACAGATCGCCGGCAATGTAGGCCTGCAGCGCCGTTGTCTTGCTCATTGAGCTCTCCAGCACAGTCTGCATGGTCGCGTCCGATACCTGGGCAATGGAAGTCTGCTGATCAGTGTTTGACTGTTCGACAATGTGAGCCAGATTATGCTGTTGATAAAGGCTGACTGCCAGGAAGATGCCAATCATGGCGATAATGACAATCAGCATCAGATTGAAAATCTTCTGCTGCAGCCCACCGATTTTGATTCCGTGAATGATTTTCATATCAGGTGATCCAGTTCCTGATGTTAAAGCTTACTCCCGTGCTCTCTTCCGCAGGTGACAGCCCGGGCATATATTCTGTTTCGGACACGACGCCGGAATCCCGATCAATATAATACCGAACCTCTGCGCCTGTGTACGACCTGTACAGGATCACTACCTGCTTTTCGCCGCTTACGGAGATTTCCCAGGACACCGGATACACCCCGGCATTGACGATGCTTTCGAGATCCGGATTGAAGGAATAGCAGTATGTTCTGACAGCCGACAGCGCCTGCTCGTCTGAAAACCATCTCTCGCTGCCTGTGCCAACAACGACCTGGGTGTTCGTGTTTGCAGCTGCGGCTGTGCCGCCCTGCACCGTGATGAGGGCAGAACCGCTGTTGGCTGCACCATTGCTGTTGCTGAAGCGGCAGTAAACCTTCCAGCCGTTCAGCTCTGCAGGGATTGCATTCAGGGTCAGGTCCTTCGTGCTGCCGCCCACAATCTGCAGCGTCGGAAACTCTGTCTGTGCCTGTGTATAGACCAGGTCCCGCGTGCCGTCGGGGCTGACAAAATGCCATTCCGCGTTCACGGCATTCTCATAGCGTGTGATAAACTGGGCGCTGCCGCCGGCGGCAACCGTCTCGCCGGTGGGATCTTTCGTAATACGGGGCAGACTGCTGACAGCGGGTGTCTGGACTGCAGCCGGTGTGGGCGCCGGGGTCGGAACAGGTGTGGGCGCCGGGGTCGGAACCGGGGTCGGCGTGGCTGCCGGCGTCGATGAAGGCATCTGAATATCTGCTGCTGCCGGCTCCGATGCGGCGCCGGGTGTCGGAACGGGTGTCGGCGTCGCGGTCACCGAAGTGGGTGTGGCATCCGTCACGACGATCGTTGAAGACCCCTGATTCCGATTCGAACCGCAGGCGCTCAGCAGCAGGGATACCAGTATAACGGTCAAAATGACGGTAATTTTTGCATTGCTCCTCATGTTGTCTCCTTTTATGTTTTTTAATCCTTGTCTTCCTCTTCCGAAAAAAGGGTGCCATGCTCAACTGCTGCAGTCGTTTCGGACATGCCCGCATCATCCGCAAAACCTGCCGGATTATTCAAGAGAAGCTTTGCAAGAATCTGAGGATACATGGACTCCATCGCACCGCTTACCATTCCGTCCAGGACGATGCCATTTTCGTCGACAAAATATGTCGTAGGATAAACCGAATTCGGAAGCAGTTCTTCTCGCTCTTCAAAAGGAACAATATTGAGGTAGTCTACACCGGCTTCTTCCAGGATTTTCCTGGCATCAGCCATGGTTTCCTCATCCTCTGCATCGAGACAGATTCCGATGATCTGGCATCCCTGCTTTTCAAAATCCTCCGCCATTCCCGCGAGTGCGGGCAGTTCTCTCTTGCATGGGTCGCACCAGGTCGCCCACATATTGATCATGGTAATCGTATGGCCGGAGAAGATTTCTTCGCTGCTGACAGGGTTTCCTTCCAGATCTGTGGTTACAAAGGTGAGTTTTGTTCCTGGGCGCGCAGCATCGGCGAGAACTGCGCTTCCGGTCAAAGTCACATAGTCTGCCATCTGCTCATTCAGACGCCTCAGCTCGCGGTATTCCTCCAGATAGACCGGATCAATCGACTCGGCATCCAACATGGATATCAGATCGTCAATATCATACTCGGCAAGATAATAGGAAAGTCCGTCTTTTTCGCCGATCTTCCGGAAGACTATGTTATCATACATTGCAGCAGCGGCAGCCAGAAGGTCTTCCGATCCTTCAAAATAATCCGGATTCAGGTTCTGCTCGATCATAAAACTGCGAAGCTCTTCTTCTCCTCTGCCTCGGTCGATACCGTAGATCATAAACAGGTTCCATTCCAGATTTCCGGTCTCCTCTAAGATCTCGAACAGCTTGTCGATGTCATCCTTTTCATAGGCCTCTTCCATCATGGTCTGAAGCGCTTTGTATTCCGCCTCCGGCATCATCACACAAGTGGCGCTTGCCGACACAATACCGCATCCGGGGTTCACTCCTTCCCCCGAGTCGGCAAATGTAATATAGGTCTTTGCGTCATGATAGGCTTCAGGAATGCGGATCTCAAAGCCGGACCGCGGCGCGGACCAGACTTCTGAATCGCTTTCGGTCACCGCGAAGGCACTGCCGGCAGCAGAGGCGAGCAGCATTCCTGCCATCAAGATAGAAAGAATTCTTTTCTTCATTTACTTTGACCCTTGTTCTCCTTGAGGAATTCCTGATATTTTTGCTTCTGCTCTGCTTCAACACGTTGCAGATCTTCTTTCGTAACGGGCGCCTTTCCTTCAAAATTACGCAAGGCAGCTTTAACGCAGGCATAATCACCGAGACCATTTACGACCGTACCTTCCCGTGTACCAAACTTCCACTCATGCTCCGTGCCGGGATCAAATTCAAAGCGGACAGAATAGACGACCGTTTCACGGGGGCCGACCTTACCGTTGTCATCACGGCCGAGAATCTCACAGGTCGTTTCGATCTCCTGCCCGTCCATCGTAAGGTACGGAAGAGAGGCATATTCTACGGTTTTCATTTTCGAAGTGTTTGTGATCTGGCCGTCCATGAAAAGCATTGCCTTGCCGTCGCCGATGTCCTCGACGTCTGCGATGGAATCATGGATCTCCAGAATAGGCGGGGCATTAGGGTCTTCTCTGCTGCCTCCGCAGCCACTGAGTGCTGCTGCCAGCATTAATGTGGCAATTGCTAAAAGGATAGCTGCAGATTTGCGGTTTTTTTTCATCTGTTTATTTCTCCGTTTCAATGATAATCGCTGTTCTATTTCCCCTTGTATTCGACCGGGGATTATCAATGCGCTGTCGAAATTCGTGCATTTTTTATATTATCATGCGATTCGTGCCAAAAGCGTGACAAAATCAAAAAAACCGGGCAAAAACCCGGTTTCAAGATACCATTATTTTATTCCAGCGCCCCATGGGTCAACTCCGCCCAACTGTATTGGGCCATGTATTGCCCGTGGTAAGCATTTATCGCGCTGGGCAGACCGCGCTTCCAGTCATAATAATCACATTCCACCATTTCTGTGTGAATGCCATGCTGGTTCCACTTGCGTATTAGAATCTCAGCGCAGCCTGCAGCCTGAAAAGTGTCGTACAGATCCTTCCGCAGTTTTCTGAGATACGGCAAAGACACTGCATCCTCCCACACCGCCGCCGCGATCTGCTCACTGGTGCAGATTGTTCCGCGATCCACAAGATAGGCAAGATACTCCTTCGTCTTCTCCCTTGCAAACACTACAGGCTTTTCGTCAATAAAGACTTCAAAGTTGCCGAAGGTCTGGAAACGTACTCTCTTTCCGGATTGCGCGACAGGATGGCGCAGATTCTCCAGTTCACTGCGTATATCCTCAGCCAGGATCGGTTTTTTCAGATACCCGCTGGCGTGAAGGGAAAGCGCATCTCGCATATAGTCGTCATAGCCTGTGGCAAATACGACGTTCAGATCGGGGCATCGGAGTTTCAAACGTTTGGCCAGTTCAACGCCTCCCATTCCGGGCATGTCCCCATCGGCAAATAATACATCCGGTACTTTTCCCGCCTCCACCGCCTCCAGCACTTCCGTTGCGCTTGCAAATGACCTGATCTCCGCCTCCGGAGCCGCCTCGGCAATCGCGCGGCACAGGATCTCTCTGGCGTTCAGCTCATCGTCTACAGCGAAAATGATCAACTATCTTTCGCCTCCTTTGGCAGCGTGATGACCGCTTTGGTTCCTTCCCCGACAGACGATTGGAGGCTCAGCTTCCCATCGCAGAGGCTGGCCAGCCGCTCCCGGACATTCTGAATTCCGATATGCGATCTCTCCGTATCCTCCGCGGCTTTGTCCGGGTCAAAACCCTTACCGTTATCGATCACGGTGATTTCATAGCGGTCCGGATACTCCCGCGTGGCAATGGTAACGATACCCGATCCGTCCGGGTTTTCCCAGATGCCATGGCGCACTGCATTTTCCGCGATAGGCTGCAAAGTGAGTGGAGGCAGCTCGAAGTCTGTGCATTCGATCTCGCAGCGAATCTCCAGCCTGTCTCTGAAGCGCATCTTTTCCAACTCCAGGTATTCCATCGTATGTTTCAGTTCCTGATCAAAGGGAATCGTGCCTTCGGCCAGAAGGGAATCCATATTTCCCCGCAGATACCTGGAAAACCTGACGGTGGCAGCCTCGGCCTGGGCCGGATCGCTGCGGCACAGGTTCTGAATCACGGCAAGCGTATTATAGAGGAAATGCGGCTGAATCTGGCTGAGCATAATCTGCATCCGCTGATCCGCCATCAGCGCACGTTCGTGCTCACGCACGAACTGCAGATGCAGCCAGATATAGAAAAACAGAGAGCATGAAACCATTGCTGCGTCCATGCAGGAAAAGGGCGTGTTGCTATGGATAACAAAAGTATCCACGGCGACGGCGATGACGATGATTATCGCGTTGAACAGAGGAAAAAAGGATTCCAGCCCTGTCAGATTTCTGTATTCAGAGATCGAAAGAGCGAGCAGCCGGATAAGAAGCAGGGCAGAGACAATGTGACTGCTGAATCCCAGCGGGCCGCGAATAAATCCGGCCACGGGATCGATGATAAAACAGATACCTGAAAAGAACGCCGTCATATAAATCAACGCGTTGATCCCCACAAGAATCCACGCCGGTCGGTCATCCCTTTTCCCGCTTACGATATCGCCGAAAAGGATCAGCAGGACAGGCCGGGCGGAATAGCCATAGGCCGAAAGGCATGTTCTTATGAAAGCACTTCCCCCGTCGGTGGAGAGCCGATAGCCCCAATAGCCGCTGCTGATCAGGCTGAGGATCAGAGCGACAATTGTCAGCATTATTCTTCTCTGCTTTTTGTTGATATACCTGTCGACCTGCACGGCAAATGCCAGACCGATCATCAGGAAAACCAACAGGCAGTAAAATAAAATCTGAAGAAACATGATCTGCATAGTGAAAGGATCTTACCGCAACACGCGCGGATTTGCAAGAGGAAGTTCCGGTTTGCCGGTATTTACAAAAGAAAGCTCTGAAAATGGGGTTAAGACCCGGGATAGAAATACACAAATAATGCTCCCTTTTCTTCCATTGTGGCAGAAATCGCCTGAAAACTCCCGGATTTGCAACTTGAATTCTATGGGTTTTTCGTTTATGATTTTTTTGCGAGAGGCTTTTTTCATTTTCTTTCTGTGAAAAATGCCGGATAAAGAAGCTTGGCTCACCGTCGTCAATACAGCATGGCAGTGTACGAGGGCTTCTTTATTCTTTTTATGAGATCAAAAAAAGCAGAATCAATAATCTTAAATTTTTATGAAGATTCCGCGCTATTTATTGATTATTACTGCGTTTTGCCGTACTATAAGCAAAACCTGATGCGCTTTCTGTATTCTTACGGAATGAGACTTCCTCAAGTATGCTGTTTTGCCCGGAAGAGCACCTGCTGCCGGGCAGAATCACAGATAAACCGATTATTCAGAAAGGAAACAAGATGAAAATGAAGAAAACCATTGCCCTTGCGCTCACCTTTGTCATGCTGCTCGCGCTGGGCGTGACCGCCTACGCGGCGCCCGCCACCACCGGGAGCAAGCTGACCGACCAGATTTCCCTGATTTATCAGAACTTCGGCAGCCTGAAGCAGGACGATACTCCCGTTGCATGGCTTTATTCCGTGACCGATTTGGATCACAATGGCCGGCTGGAGCTGATGGCAGCCTCCACGGAAAATGCCCTGAGCGGTCAGGCCAGGCTGAAGATGTGGGAGGTCAACCAGGACGGCAACGCGCTGGAAGTGATCTCGCATGAGAACACAGGAAAGGGCGACCTGTTCGTCAATCTGATGACGGACAGCGCCGATACCGCTTTTGATGCCGAAACCAAAGCGTGGTACTACATCTTCCCGATCTACGCCGAAAAGAAAGAGGACAACGCGGACTCCGTTCAGAACAGGATCTGCGGCATCAACAAGCACGGAACGCAGATTGACTGCGGCACCCTGGCGGTCAGAAACTCGATCATCCGCGGCGATCAGGTGGAAGTCAGCATCTTGGACAAGGATAAGAACCCCATCTCCGAAGAGCAGTTCCTGAACGTTGTCAACAGTACCTTTGCTGGCAAACAGCGGAGCAACACCAGCTTTGACTGGTTCCGTTCGTCCGAGGCCGCGAGCATTGACCGCTTCATCAACAGCTACAGCGTTTTCGACGGCTCGAAGACCCTTTCCCAGAGCGCCTCGGCCTACAATATCCCGACCACGGCCGTGAGCCTCTCCGTCACCAAGAACCCCACCAATGAGTACCGCAGCGGGGGCGACACCGCGATCTTTATTGCGAATGCCGTCAACTATACCGGCCTGTACTGGACCTTCGTTGATCCCAAAGGCACGGCCAGGTCGGCGCAGGAGTTCATCAATGCCTGCGGCGGCAGCGTCGGCGGCCAGAACAGCACCGATCTCTACATCTACAATGTCAACACCAATATGAACGGCTGGGGTGTTTACTGCACCTTCCAGGGCAAGGGCAATCAGAGCGTGCGTACGGCGACCGCCTATCTCTACATCCGCTATGACCAGAACCAGCTCCACAACAAGCGCTCGAACCTGGAAGACTTCTACAGGAACTCAAGCTATCTCTACGGCTACTGGATATGCCCGATCTGCGACTCTGAAGTCTGGGGCGACTACTGCACCTGGTGCGGCTTTGATCCCGACTACTATTACACGGTCATCACCTCGGGCTACGTGACGGACAATAATGAAGAGGTCCCCTGGTACGGCGGCTTTGATCCCGAAGCCTATACGGATTCGGAATTCCTGATGACATTCGGCATGACCAAGGACGAGTATTACAGGGCGATCCAGGGCTACGAAGAGAACCCGAATTACTATGTCGATGACGGGTACGTCCCCGACTGGATTGAAGACGGTTATGATCCGTATGCCGGGTATGTTTCCGACGATATTGTAGACGGCTATGATCCGTATGCCGGGTACGTCCCCGACTGGATTGAAGACGGCTATGATCCGTACGCCTATGCCTATGACTACGATGACGTCTGGGGCGCCGACGACGGCTACGCCCTTGACTGGGACTGAGCCGGGCGTCTGAGCATTGAACGCGTTTCCCCGATAATCCGATCCCGGGCAGCCTCTGATGAGACCGCCCGGGACTTCTTTTGTTATTTCAGTTTTTGGTTTGAAATGATTTGCTGTGCTTTTCTTATGCGCTTAGATTCTTTGACATAAAAATCCCTCTGTGATGACAGTTTCGTTCAATTTTTGCGACAGTGTCGCAAATAAGCGGTGTCCCTTCCGTCGATATTTTATGCTTTAAACTTTCACGGTTTTATGTTACATTAAATAAAAAACCTACAGGAGGTGTTCGCCCCGTGGAAATGAAATCGTTCTCCCGAAATGAGATCATCTTTCGCCAGGGAGATCCGAGCGACTGCATGTACTCGGTAGAAGGCGGAAGAGTCGGGATTTTCCTGGATTACGGAGGAAAGAACGAAACAAAACTGACGGATCTCTGCCCGGGCCAGTATTTTGGTGAAATGGGCCTGATCGACGATTCCCCGCGCTCTGCATCGGCGGTTGCCCTCGAAGATGCGACCGCGGTTGCCGTCATCCGGGAAGCAGATGCGAAAGAGCTGTTTCGCGAAAACCCGACCCAGATGCTGAATATCCTGGAGCAGATGTGCTCCCGGCTCCGCAGGGTTTCGCGTGACTATGCCGAGGCCTGCCGAACCGTGCGCGACGTCGTGGATACCGAGAAGGCGGGACAGGAAAAAAGCGACTCGCTGAAGCATCGCATGGCAAAGCTGCTGGCGGGATTCGATGATTTCCGCAGCGACGCGGCAAACTGACAGGAGGAGGGAAAAGCCATGAAAACGCTGTCTTTTTCTGTCGGCGATGTAATCTTTCGCCAGGATGATTTCTCCGATGTGATGTACGATATTCAGAGCGGCAGTGTCGGTATCTTTCTGGATTACGGCACCGAAACCGAAAAAAAGCTCGCGGTTCTCGGAGCGGGTGAAATCCTGGGCGAGATGGGCATGATTGAGGCCTGCCCCCGCAGCGCGACCGCGGTTGCCCTCTCTGACGGCACGGTTCTCTGTGAAATCGGGGAGGCGGAATTCACCGAGTTTTTCCGCAGTCATCCGGACCGGCTCATCCGCATCATGAAGCAGCTGAGCGCCCGGATTCGCGAACGGACCGAGGCGTATTTTGCCGCCTGTCATGCCCTTTACGAAAACGAAGAAACCCTCTCAAAGGGAGAAGAGAAGAGCGAGGCGCTGACACAGCAGCTGGAAAAGATCAGCAAGGCAGCTCCGAAGCGCAAGACTTCGCATCCGGCTGCCCGCTCGTCCTTTTCCAAGTTTATCGAGGAAGACCTTGCGGAAACGGAAGGGAAACGCGAGGTTGTCCGGGTCAATCCGATCGAGAAGCTGACCGTCCGCCATCTTTCCCCCTATGAGATGCACGCCAATCCCGATGACGAGTTTTCCCAGCCGGAAGTCGGCCCGAACGACAGAATCATCCAGGAATACATCGAGTCCATTCGTCAGATCCGCTATTGCGATCCCACCGCCGATATCTTTGAGGAACCGGTGATGGTCCATAAGATGAAGGAGAACGGCTATCTGATCCTGAACGGACACCACCGCTGGATGGCTGTGTTGAAGGTCGGCCTGCCCAAGATCCATGTGAAGCTTGTCAATCCTCCCAAGACGTCATGAGAATTTCCTTTGATCTGGACGACGTGCTCTTCGTCTCTCCCGATCGCTTTGAAACCGAGCCCCTTCCGCCGGCGCCCTTTAACAAATTGTTTTCCGAACGCCTGCGGAAGGGGACGCGGGACCTGATTCGGACGCTGCAGCAGCAGGGCTTCGAAGTCTGGGTCTACACCTCCTCCTGGCGGTCGGAGAGATATCTGCGCGCGCTGTTTCGCTGCTACGGTATCCGCTTTGACGGGATTGTCAACGCCCAGCGTCATCTTCGCGAAGTCCAGCGTGACCGGAAACAGATCCTTCCGCAGAAAATGCCGGGCTATTATCGCATCTCCCTGCATGTCGACGACGAGGAGGTCATCCACGAGAACGGAAAGCGCTACGGTTTCCGCACCCTGTGCATACGCGAGCCGGATGAACACTGGGCCGAAAAGGTGCTGAAGGAAGCAAACCGCATCCGCAACCTGGAAGAAAAAGAACGGAAATAGGTACAGGGAACACCGCTTGCGGGCAGATACCGGTTCAGAAGGTAGATCTTTTCACCCCGCATATCGCCTGGGTCGTCGCGCCTAATAATTTACTAAGTCCCGTTTTGCAGCCCCATTTTCAGAGCCTTCTTTTGCAAATTCCTGTGAATCGGAAATCTTACTGCCAACATGGATACAATCACACGATAGCTTTGAAAATGAACCCCCTTTTGAATACCCCTTGAACCCCCTATTCAGCAATCGTTACAAGCATAGAAAACGCTCCGAGCCGCTGACCTTCATCAGTCGCCCGGAGCGTTTTTATATTTGATTTATGTCAGAACTTCACCGATATCTCCATCAATGCAAATGCTCCGATCCTCGATTTCGCCAGGGCAAAATGATTCTCCATAGTTGATGCAGGCATATACAGCCTTGCCGTTAGCCAGGGTCATTTGCCAAAACGGGTACTTGATGATCACTGGAGTATTTGCGCCGACGCCCAATTCCAGATACAACACATGAAGGTTTTCGTGCCTGCGCAGGAAGTCGGCATAAGCTGCAGAAGCCCTGTGCCAACCCTCATCCTCTACGAAAGAGTCATCAGCGCGGAGATTCATCGTTGCAGCAGATCCGTCATCCGGGCATACGGGAATCAAGTCTGCAGGAATACGCATCGATACCTGTCCGCTCTCCGGCACTTGATAAATGCCGGCTGCGTCCTTCACAAAGCCCTGTGCCTCCATCGCCGCCATGACCCACGCCTCGTTATCATAGGTCTTTTGATTTGATGGATCGACGCTCTGAAATAAGCCGTAATCACCCTGAGTATAGAAAAGGCGCTTCTTGTCAAACCCCGCTCTCTGGAACTGATGATCCACATTGGTCGTGATCACAAAGTAGTCCTTGTCCGCTACCAATTCCAAAAGATCCTTGTAAACCGGCTTTGGCGGATCGATATAGCGGTTGTAATAGATGTGCCTCGACCACCATGCCCAGCGTGTTTCATCATCAGGGAAGGGATAGAAGCCTCCGGAATACATATCACGGATGCCAAACTTCTCAGCAAAATCGAAGAAGTTCCGTTCAAACCGCTCACCGCTGTATGTCAGACCCGCAGAGGTGGACAGACCTGCTCCCGCGCCGATCACGATAGCGTCGGCATTATCGATCTCTTTCTTCAACAGGGCAATCCGATCTTCCTTTGTTCCTGTCCCGAAGGACATCCGATTGCTGAAATATCTCACGGCACTCAGCCCTTTCTGTATACTTTCCAGATATCCGTTTGGAGCATCACTGTAGAAGCTCTTCGTAGTATTCTCTGTCTTCGTCTTTAAAAACATTAAAAATCACCCTTTCCAGAGTCCCCGGGTGGGCTGAAATCCAATCCTTGACTGTTCTGACCGCAATTTCCGCCGCTTTTTTGTTCGGGAAGTGAAATACTCCTGTGGAGATGCAGCAGAAGGCCACGCTCTTTAGGCCATTTTCCAAACACATATCCAGTACGTTCCGATAGCAGTCAGCGAGGTCTTTTTCCAGCGCGGGAGTCAGGCGGCCCTGTACGATCGGCCCGACAATGTGGATCACTTTCTTAGCCGGGAGGTTATAGGCGTCTGTCAGCATAGGAACTGCGGTCGGCTGCTCATAATCCCTGCCATATCTGGTTCGTAACAGATCCATTTGACGATTGCACTCCGCACGGAGCTGTACACCTGCAAACGTATGAATGCAGTTGTCGATGCATGTGTGCATCGGAACAAAGCAGCCCAGCATTTGTGAGTTGGCAGCATTGACGATGGCATCGATTTTCAGCCTTGTAATGTCGCCTTGCCAGACGGAAAGCCTCTCGCAGGTAACCGGAATGTCCGAAAGCCGGACAATCCCTTTTTCCTCGGCGCGTTCAGTCAGGTATTCATCCTGCACTTTCAGAACAGAATCCGACAGTTCACGCGGCATACGAATGTTCATCAGTGACCGGAGAATGCGCCGCTTGCCTTCCGCATCAGCCGGAGTCTGTAAATCTTTATATTCACCGGAATCAGCCTTAAACTCTTCCACAAGATAGTCAAGGCGCTGCTCCTGTGTTGTTTTCCTGTTCATGACATTACCTTCTTTCCACGGCTCCCACAGGACAAACATTCATACAGTTCCCGCAATGCAAGCAATTGGCTTGATTGATGACCAGCGGTATGTTTTCTGCAGCGATGCATTGCTGGGGACACACCTCTATGCAGGACTGGCATCCGATGCAGGCGTCTGTGATGAAATATCCCTCAGTCTTTTCCTCTGCTCCGCCAAAGGTGAAGGATGCTCTTTCAATGGGCTTCTTGGAAAGGTCAAACCACTCGCCGCTGCCCTCGTATATCTGGAATACCGTCAGCGCCTCTCTTGAAAAGGCGGTAGGGTATATCTCGTTCATGTACGGATTCTTCGCAAACAACTCCGGTATTCTGTCAAACCCAAGTTCCCTCACTTTCCCGCGCACGGAAACCGCAACGCTCGACATGGTGTCCTCACCCTTCATGGCTGTGAACGCGAGGAATCCTCGTTTCTTCAGCCGGTCATAAAAGCCCTTGCCTTTTGCCGTCAGAAAGTACAGGCTCTCTGCGTCCGCATCCATCATGTCAATGGCCGCTGTGACCGGCAGCCCTTCATCATCCACCGTTGCCACGACCGTGGTATGGATGTTCTTCACAATGTAAGACAGGTAATCCTCGGCCTTCACATCAATTCCCTCCTTGCAAAAGGACTCCGGGACAGCTGTCACCGAAGCCCTGATCGCTTACGCTTCTTCCGCGAGTATTTCCTGCATACCCGTTCGCAGATCGGCAAGCGTGAATTCCTTCATTTTGTCTTCCATCGAGTCTTGAATCGCCTTGAGCTTTTCATCAAGGAGCCTGTGGATGTTTCTTCCGACAGGGCACTCCGGATTCGGACTCTCATGAAAATGGAACAGGTCGCCGTTCTCAACGGGCTCGATTGCCTGATACACATCGAAAAACGTAATCTCCGAAAGCGGCCTGTTCACGGTGATCCCGCCAGTCCCTCTCGCTACGGTGATCAATCCCGCATTCTTCAGCTGTGTGAGGATTTTGCGAATGATGACAGGATTTGTATTGATACTTCCGGCGAGAAAGTCGCTGGTCACTTTGTAGTCATCCTTGAAAGTATCCACACAGGTGAAGATATGCAGGGCTACAGTAAATCTGCTTGATATCTGCATAGCTGTCAACCTCCTGCCACCATTCTACACCAAGTCTGCTGTAATTTCAATGGTTACATTAGAATTTACCGTTCTGATTCTGCCAGGTATCCTCAGCAGCCAGAGTCTCCATCACGTCCCAATGCTCCGCGATCTTTCCGTCCTCGACACGGAATAAATCATAGTAGGTGGTAGGAGTACCGCCGAAGGTGCCCTCGCTGACTGCCAGACCGTAGTTGCCATCGGCCAGAACATAGTGGGTCTTGTTGTAGATCATCTGAATGCCCTGCTCGGCAAGAGCGGCCAGCGCAGCGCCGAGACCAGACAGACCGTCAGCGATACTGATGTTGTGCTGGATGTAGTTATCCCCGTCGAAGTAGTCGGTCAGCTTGCCGGGATTCTCGCCGCGCAGCACATCACCGACGAAGGAGGCGACGACCTTGCGGGTCTCTTCCTTATCGACGGCCTTCTTCTCCATCGTGCCGTCGATTTGGGTACGGCCGGAGGGATTCGGCTCGGCCTTGGCAGCGAGGTTATCCCAGTGCTCAGCGATCTTGCCATCCGCATCGAAGCGGAAGATGTCGAAAGCGACCTGCTCGCCCATACCGGCGAAGTTGTAGACGGTCTGCAGGAACACCTTGTCACCGTCCTCGAAAGCGCGGATGTTGTTGACGGTCGTCTTCACGGGAGCGGAGCCGAGGTAGGCAACACTTCCGACGAAAGCGTCAGCGCCGGTGCCATAAGCGAGGTTGTGCTGGATGTAGCCGGGAGCCAGAAGCTCCTTTGCCTTCTCGGTGTCGCCGGTAGCGAAAGTGTTGATGAGAGCCAGTGCCTTTTCAATGTTCGTCATGATCGTATCCTCCTAAAAACCGTGATATTGTTTTTTCAGTTGTAACCGTTGTGGTTTCATCTGATGGCCCTAATATATCACGTTTGAGATGTAATGTCAATAGTTACAACAGATTTTTCATAAAAAATTTTTTTGCTCCTGATTAGCGAGAAAAAGCCCTGCCAGACCATTATTGATCCGGCAGGGCTGCAGCTTTTCTCAGGCTTTGATTTCCGTCTCGCAGGGAAGCGTGAACCGTAGGTCATCCTTGGCGTAGACCGCCATACACTCGACCAGGTCGCTCCACATGAAAATGAGTCTGGCAAGCCATGACGGTTGTCTCCGTTTCCGCTCTACGGAAAAGGAGATGACAAAAAATGGCAAATAAGTACCTTGACAACGTAAGAACTAACCCCAGCACCGGCGAGCGGGAGTTTTACTTCCCGATGGAACTGAAAGACCCCGCTGACAAGGAATATGCGAGGCTGAGCGGTCTTGAGATTGGAATGGCACGGCTCGGCTTCCGCAAATTCGAGGCAATTTTCATCCCGTGCCTGGAGAAGAGCGTTGACGCTCACGGAAACGAAGTGTTCCTCAAAACCCCGTCGGACGTCCAGCGACGCATTTACAAAGCTCTCTGCAAAGATGAGCTTGACGAGCAGGAAGACATCAAGCAGGACGGCCGCTGCAACATTCCCGATGGACGCGGCGGTACAAAGCGTTGTCCGCTCCGCATCCCTAACCCCGCTTTTGTGCCCGGCGGAGATGCTCCAAAGACGCTTCCGGTCAGATGCCAGGGTTGCAAATATGAGCCGTTCAAGCAGGCTCATACTGTAGTCGAAATGTCCTGCCTGGACAGCGAGAATGATGACGGTGAGGTAACCACCTATGAAGTCCCTTCACCCCGGAGCTATTATGCCGCCGACCGCTATGAAGAACTGAGGGAGCAGTTCCTTGCGTTCGTTAAGGAGCGGAAGCCCAAGCTGCTGCCGCTGGCAGAACTGCTGACGGACGAGCTGACCAAGAGCGAGGCTTCCAGGGAGCTTGGCGACGCCTGGGGAACCGTTACCTCCAGGACGGACAAGCTGAAGGAGCTGCTGACCGAATTCCTTGAAAACATCATCTCGTTGTAAGACACCAATACGCCCCGGAGCCATCATCGGTTCCGGGGCATCTTTCCCATAGCACCTGATAACGATAAAAACCTTTTAACGGCAGTCCGTTAAAAGGTGAATACCCCACGCCAGCCGCAGGCGATGCTCGGAGCCGGAACGGGCGGTTTTACTGTGAAAAATGGCGGCGTGAAAAAGGGCGTCCAGCCCGAAAAGCCCTTGATTTCAGGCACTTTTCGGGCTGGACGCCCTGTTTTGTGTTGTATCAAAATCACCAAGAAAATAGAACTTATTCTTGCAAATCCGAACCTCGGATTTCATTTGAGCGGCCGTTTTAGAATCACACAGCCAACAGAAATATTTGTTGTTTTTCGGGGAAACGAGTCTGAAAATAATGCAAAAAATAGTTAAATATTGCATTGTTTTCTTTCTGATGTTATAATACAACCATCCTGAAGAACAAGGAGACGCAAATATGTACCGCCTGATCGACAACTATCTTTCTCAATGGAGAGAGGATAAATACCGAAAACCTCTGGTGATTCAGGGGGCGAGGCAGGTCGGGAAGACGTATGCCGTGCTGGAATTCGGCAGAAAGCATTACGACAACGTGGCATATTTCAACTTCCAAACCAATCCGACTCTGGACAGAACCTTTGCTGAAGAGTTAAGCCCGGCGTACCTTCTCCCCATTCTGAGCCATATCAGCGGGCAGACGATCACAAAAGGCCGGACGTTGATCGTGTTTGACGAAGTGCAACTCTGTGAGCGGGCGCTGACTTCCTTGAAATACTTCTGTGAGGAGGCCCCGGAATACCACGTCATTGCTGCGGGCAGCCTGCTCGGCGTAGCGGTCAACCGTGAACGCTATGCTTTCCCGGTGGGAAAAGTGGATCGCTATACCATGTACCCCATGAATATGGAGGAGTTCCTGATCGCGCTGGGCGAGCGGGAGCTGGTAGCGCGGATCAAGGCATGCTTCAAGGATCACCAACCGATGCCTGCGGCGCTGCATGAAGCCGGACTCAAGCTGGTTCGACAGTACCTCGTGATCGGCGGGATGCCGGAGGCTGTGGCGCGTTTTGTTGAGACCGGGGACTACATCCAGGTGCGGCACGTCCAGGAAACGATCCAAATGGATTATCTGGACGATATGACCAAATATCAGGAAAATGCCAGCGAGATCAAAAAAACCAGGCTGACCTATGGGACGATCGCCGTGCAGCTTTCGAAGAAGAACACACGCTTTCAGTACAAACTGATCAAAAAAGGCGCCAGGGCGGCGGAATTCGAAAACGCGATCCAATGGCTGGTGACGGCAAATCTGGTTCACCTGGTCTACCGTGCAGAGCAAATCATGAAGCCCTTGGACAACTATAAAGACATCGACGATTTCAAGATCTTCCTCTCGGACATGGGGCTTCTCTGCGCGCAGAAGGACATTCGTCCGGATGATGTCTTCTTTATGGAAGAGGAACTGGCAGACTTCAAAGGCGGCATGATCGAAAACTACGTGGACAGCCAGCTTACCATGAACGGCCTGCGTACCAACTACTGGCGAAATGAAAAAGGAACGAAGGAAGTCGATTTTGTCGTTTCCCTTGATGGCAAGCTCATTCCGATCGAAGCCAAAAGCGGAGATCGGGTCACCTCTGTTAGTCTCAACGACTATGTAAAGGAATTTAAGCCTGCATATTCGATCCGGGTTTCGCAGCGAAACTTCGGCTTTGAGAACGGAATTCTGTCGGTTCCGCTGTATGCTGTGTTTTGCATTCATTAAAGTATAATTATATGAAATCGCGCATTTCATATTAACATACATGAATGAAATTACACTGGAATTTCACTTAAGAGCCCCCAAGATCACTCATTCTTGGAGGCTCTTTCGAGCAAAACTGCACATTGTTTGGGCCATCAAGCAGTGCTGCGGATACATACGGTAGACTGTCAGTTTTCAGCACTTATGTACAGATTCCAGCCCATACGATTGTCTAGATCGACCATCGCGATGCAAAAAACTTCCCAATCTCTCAATGATGTCAGCGAGGGGTCTCCTCTGCGGTTTTTGACCGAAGGGTGTCTTTCAGCCGTAGGTGTGCAGGCCGTGCATCAGCGTGTTGACCCCTGCGAAGGTGAAGAACACGACCGGTACGGCGATGACCAGAAACCATGCCATGGCGGTGCCCTTGCGTTTCCTGCGCAGGCGCAGATGCATGTAGACTGCGTAGATGATCCAGGTGATCAGCGCCCAGACCTCTTTGGGATCCCAGGTCCAGAACGCTGACCAGGCCTGCTCCGCCCAGATTGCGCCGGAAAGGATGACCACCGTCAGAAACAGAAACCCGAAAGCTACCATGCGGTAGCTGATATAATCCATCTGTGCAAGGGCGCGCTCGTCGGCGCTCCCTTTTTTTACCGACAGCAGATAGCGCAGCGCGATGCAGCCTGCGATGACGAAGGAGGCATAGCTCACAACCGCGGAGCCGATATGGACGCCGAACCAGGCGCTGCGCAGCGCCGGCATCAGATCCTTGATTTCCATGGGCTGCAGCGCGGCATAGGTCATGACCAGGAGCGTCGCCGGCATGGCGACGACCGAAAGCCAGTCGGTCTTGAGCCGCGGACGCATCACAACCAGCATCAGCGCTACGCCCCAGGCAAAGGCGTTGGCGAATTCAAACTGATTCGACAGCGGCAGACGCCCGGCGATGATGCCCCGCGTAACGATGAAGCCCAGATGCAGGAGAAACGCCGCAAGGAAGACGTACCAGGCTGCTTTCAGCAGCCTGTCTTTTTTAAAGGCAGTGCCCGCAAACTCCAAGATCACCGAGACGCCGTAGAGCGCAAAGGCCGCGAAAAACAGTGCTTTCATGTTGCTTCCTCCTTCGAGGTCCGTTCGTATTCTCTGAATTCTTCGCTCAGCTCGATGCGCATGCGCTCCGGCTTCGGCCCGCCCACGGCATAGCCGTCGGCGTCGGTCTTGACCAGAACGGGCTCATAAAAGAAGGTGACGGTCAGGCCCGCGATCATCAGCATAAAGCTGGCGATCAGCAGGGCGTTGCAGAGCGAAGAGACATGCTTGATGCGCAGACCGGGGTATTCCACGGGAGAATTGAAGCGAAACCGCAGCCCCGTGAGCTCCAGCTCGTCTCCCGGCTCGGCCAGCGTCGGCGTGAACACGCCGCCGGCGATGACATCAAAGCGGTAAATGGGATGGGGATAGCTGCCCTCCGTAACGGTGATGAGGGTGACGTTGCCGCTCGGGTCGCGGATGAAGTCGGGATAGAGCATCTCATAGTGAATCCCGGTGACTCCGTCCGCGGACAGATAAGCCTCCTCGGTCAACAGGAAGTCATCCGTGCCGCCGTTTTCGAGGTTCGTGACCGTGACGGAGCCCGCCGTGCCGAAGGTCTGCTGGAACAGCTTGTAAGGCCCGAAAGAGAAGGGATGGTTGACCTTCAGCTCGGCGACCTCGCTTTGTCTGCTGTCCGGTAGCGTGACCTGCACATGACTTTGATAATCCAGTCTGCCGGTCTCGTCCGTGATGCGAAAGTCCAGGACGCGGATCTTCGTTCCGTCCGGCATGAAGATCGATTCGCCCGGCATGCAGCTCTGGTCCGTCACCGTCGGCGTATAGAGAGCCAGTGCTCCGAAAATCACCGTGAGGAGAATGGACAGGTGGGTGATGAAGGTGCCGTAATGGCCGAAGCCGTGCTTGCGCCAGACCGTGGCCTCTCCCACGGCTTCGCAGCTGCAGCGCATGTCCTCCAGAAAGCAGCGCAGCTTTTCCGTCCCTTCGGGGCTGAGCAGCACCGTGTCCGGCATCGCGGCTGCGCGCTCGGTCTCGCCGCGTACCGTGCGAATCACGGCGCGGATGCGGACCAGGGAACAAAGGCTGAGATTGAGGCACAACAGCACCAGCAGCGCGATGAAGTACCAGCTTTCAAACACGCGGTTGAGCCGCAGCGCCAGAATTGCTCCGTGAACGGAGGGATAATTCTGCACGTACCAGGCCGCTTCCCGTCCCTGCGGAATCACCGTTCCCGCGACGGAGCAGGCGGCGATCAGAATCAGCAGGACGATGCCGAAGCGCATGGAGCGCAGCGTTCGGAACAGTTTTTTCATGGGTGCATCCTCTTTGAAAAAAACTGCCTGCCCGGGAG
The DNA here is from genome assembly GCA_017538965.1 of Oscillospiraceae bacterium. Taxonomy (GTDB): domain Bacteria; phylum Bacillota; class Clostridia; order Oscillospirales; family Oscillospiraceae; genus Limivicinus. The sequence continues at coordinate 3,638 of JAFYHU010000020.1, read as the reverse complement.
AGGCAGGCAGTATGGTTCTGGTTGGAAATCAGGCGGTCAGGGCTTCCAGGGCGGAAACGGCATCGGCGCAGAGGCTCTCGGCCTTGCCGAGGCAGTCACGGGAGAGCGCCGAGTTGTGCGCGCCCTCGGCATTTTCCACGAATACGAAGTCCCAGTAGAACTGCGCGTCGCGGGCAAGCTGGCGCACCTCGGCAAGCTGCTCGTCGGTATACTCACCGGTCTCGACAGCCGCTGCCAGCTTCTCGGTCAGATCGGCCAGCTGATTGCCGACGGCGTTGGTGAGCTCCTCGATCTCGGCCTGAACGGCGGCGACCTGATCCTTCAGTTCGGGCTGCAGGCTGCCGTTGTGGCACAGCGAGCAGGTGTTCGCGATCAGTTCCTCATTGTCCAGGGGGCTCGTGAGATAGTGGCTGTGGGTCACGGTGCCGTCCTCGGCGGTCTGCTTGGCCATGTGGCAGTCGGCGCAGGTGAAGGTTCCCGCATGCTGGCTGCCGGCACCCATAAAGGTTTCAAACTCGGGGTGCTGCACCTTGATCATCCTGACGCCGGTGCGGGGGTTCGTCCAGTCGGCAAAGGGCTCGCCGGTGGAGAAGTTCGATCCGTCGTTGAAGAACGCCAGCATCGTCTCCGGTGCCATGCTCTCCAGACTGTTGTGCGCGATGGTGGTCGCCTTCGTCTCGGGCTCGAAGTAATACTCGTTGTGGCACTGGCCGCAGGCGAGGTTTGCGCCCGCAACGCTGTCAAAGTCGTCTCCCAGAGCATCGATCCAGTAGGTGTGGGTCACGGTGATCTCGCCGGGGGTGTTCGCATGGCAGCTGTAGCAGCTGATGCCCTCGGTGACCTCGGCCTGAACCTCGGTCCAGTCCTTCTTGTAGGCCTCAATGCCTTCCTCGTTCACCATGTTGGTGAAGTCGGGCGTCTTGCAGGTCCAGCAGTTTGCCAGCGGGTGCGGACGGCCGGTGGCCTCGATGTCTTCTACGTCGTAGTAATGGCCGCGGGCGGAACCATAGTCGATGGCAAAACCGTAGCCCTCGTACAGGGTGCGGAGATAGGGATACTCTTCCAGATAATCCACGATTTCATCGTTCTCGCTGTTCTGGAGCCAGGTCTCGTACTGGCTGGGGAATTCCTCCTTCCAGTCGGCGGCGTGCATCACGGTGACGCCGGACTTGGTCTCCACCTTCCTGGCGGGATCGGCCGCATAGGCCGGCACGGCAAGCGCCAGAAGCAGCACGAGCGCCAGAAGCAGAGACAGGGACTTCTTCATGGTATTGCCTCCTTTTTATGATACGATTTTTGAATGATATTGCGGAGAGGAATACGGAACCCCTCTTGCATTTCTCTCTCCAGTATAGTATGCTGACGGCAGAATGTATGTTGTTTCAACCACAATTTTGGAAAAAGGTGTCGTTATGGAGAATATCACGCTTTCGGATTGTACTCTTTTTCATCAGATGTCTGCGGAAGACATTTCCTCTGCCCTGTACGGGCTGCGCGCGCAGGAGAAGCAGTATAAAAAAGCTTCGACGATCCTGAGTGCCGGCCATCTGACGGAATCCATGGGCCTGGTGCTCTCCGGCAGCGTGACGGTGCAGTCCAACGACCTCTGGGGCAACCGCACGATTCTCAGCCATGTCTGCGCGGGCGATTTTTTTGCCGGGACCTTTGCCTGGCTGCCTGACAGGGTGATGCTTGTGGATGTCGTCGCCAACGAAGACTGCCGGATTCTTTTTCTGAATGTCTCTTTGCTTCGTGATCTTTCACCGGAACAGCATCCCTGGACAGCCCGACTGACCGCGAACCTCCTCACCATCGCGGCACAGAAGAACCTGATGCTCACCGGGCGGATCTTCCACACCACGCCGAAAAGCGCCCGGGCCAGGATTATGGCCTATCTGAACAGCGTTTCCCTGCAGAAGCAGAGCAGAGAGTTTGACATCCCCTTTGACCGTCAGCAGCTTGCCGACTATCTGAATCTGGACCGCAGCGCCATGTCCAAGGAGATCGGGCGCATGCGCAGCGAAGGCCTGATCCGGGCCAGAAAAAAGCATTTTGTGCTGCTGGAAAGCGAAGATCGGAAAGCCGACACGGGAAGAATGTGAAGAAATCTGAATTTTTCGATTCTTGCTTTTTATTTCCGTTCTTTTTCGCTATAATACAGATGGTCGGCGAACGTGCTCTTCAGGCGGCTGAGCCGTTCGGATGATACAGGAATCATGGAAAGTGAGAAAAACAATGAAAAAGACAACGGTAATTTTGATAGTTGGGTTGCTCGTTATGATGCTCGCGCTGACGGCATGCGGGAAGACAAGCCCCGCACCCGAGACGCCGCAGCCCTCCGAAGAGACGCCGCAGCCCTCCGAGGTGGTTCAGATCGCCAATCCCTGGCATGACATAACGGAAACGGAGGCTGCAGAGCGCTTCCCGGAATCCTTCGTCGTGCCGGAAGGCGCGGAAAATGTGCACTGGAGCGTGATGGAATCCGGGGAAGCGCCCGCCCTGCTTCAGCTCTCCTTTGACCTGAACGGCAATCATTTCACGGCCAGAGAGCAGCAGACCAACGACAGCACTGCCGACATCTCCGGCATGTATTACGAGTGGACGGTCCGGGAGGAGTCGACGCTGAGAGACCGCGCCGGCGGAACGCAGCCCTGCAATACCTTCCGCTATGTCGGAGAGAACGAATACGCCGATCTCTGCACCTGGTATGACGAACAGGCAGGTCTTTCGCATTCTCTCGGCGTGACGGCGAAGGACCTGGAGGGCTTTGATCTTCTTGCCGTTGCCGATTCGATGCTGCCGGTGAGCGCGCAGGCCGCGGAAATAGAAGCCGAAGTGTCTCCTGCCGCTTCCTACGAGAGCGTGATCCAGGCCTATAAAACGGCATACGAAACGGGAAACAACAACGCCATGGAGTACGTGTTTACGAATGAACTCTCGGAGTTCATCGTGGGCAGCAGCCATGTGGGCTATGTCCTGTGGGATCTGGACGAAGACGGCACGCCGGAGCTCATCCTTGCCGATCCCGATGCCGGGGCCGATCAGCCTGTTTTTGCGATTTACACGCTGAACGGCGAGGAACCGGCCGCCCTGGCGGTTTCCTACGCCCGCAACCGCTATTATATGCGCGAGGACGGCAGCGTCCTCAACGAGGGCTCCGGCGGCGCGTCCTACACCATGGTCTACCTGCTGCGGAAAATCGGAAACGAGCTGGTCGGCGTCGAGGGCCTGATCACCGCACCCACGGAGGACTTCATGGGCGAGCTCTTCTACCAGCAGAGCGGCTCGGTCTCCTACGAGCCCCGGCCCGAGGATCAGGAGATCGATGACGCCCGGTTCGTCGCCAAATGGGAGGAATACAAAAGCAGCCTCGCACACCTGGACCTGACGCCGATCGCGTGAAACACCTTCAGACAGGGGACGGTTCTCCGTCTTTTCCGTCTCGCATACAGCAAAAAACGAGGCTGTCCCAAATCTTTGGACAACCCCGTTCACAACTTTCTGCAATTGCGCGGAAGAGAAACTGGTATCTCGCACTCAGGTTTCTCCGCCGCGCTGGCTCCTCACAAGCTCCATATCGTCTCGCTTCCCCGAAGTGTCGGGAAAGCTCGCTCATTTCGCTGCTCGTCGCTGCCGAT
>JAFYHU010000019.1 GCA_017538965.1 Oscillospiraceae bacterium | reverse complement strand
TGTTAATGGCAATGAGGTTCCACCCGTTCCCATTCCGAACACGGAAGTTAAGCTCATTCGCGTCGAAAATACTTGGTTGGAGACGACCCGGGAAAATAGATCGATGCCGGCACCAAACCCAGAGTTTTTTGCTCTGGGTTTATGTTTTTTAGAGGGCCATTAGCTCAGTTGGTTAGAGCTCCCGGCTCATAACCGGTTGGTCCCGGGTTCGAGTCCCTGATGGCCCATACGGGCAGTGCCCGCATCCGTTTTAACTCCCAGGCAGTCTTGCTTGGGAGTTTTGCTTTACGCTCCCAAATGAGTGAAACTGTTGCTTCGATTTATGCGGGCAGTGCCCGCATCCATTTCACTCCCATGCAGTGATGTGTGGGAGTTTTGCTTTGCTCTCCCAATCAGCCAGACTGTAAATTTATCGTTTGGGGCAGTGCCCGCTTCCATTTAACTCTCAGGCAGTCTTGCTTGGGAGTTTTGCTTTTTCTCCCATTGTGACGAAATATGAAAGCAGCGTCCTGATCGCCGTCAGAACGCTGCTGTGTTTATTCTTCGTCGGGGAGCATACACCAGTCCAAATACGCGGAAATCGAATCAAACAGCTTCCTGCATGTCTCATACTGCACCTGATAGACTGCGCCTGCCTCGTCCACAGTGATTAAAATGCCGTCGATACAGGCGTTTTCCAATACAAGCATCTTCGTCGGAAAGTCATCATTGATTTCCCGTTCGCGCTGTGTCAAGTTGACTACATTGAATGCGCCGCTGATTTCATTGCCGGTGTGCTGGGAAAAACCAAGTCCTGCCCATTCATGTGCATTGCACTCGATGCAGCCGAATGCACGGACATATGCAATGTATTCCGGCGGAAATGTCATTCCGAGCGCTTCCTGTGCCGCTGCAAGCTGTTCATCCGTGCATCCCTTTCCGCGGTACAGATGCGGGATTGCATTGATTATTTCGATGAGATCAGACATATTCTCGCTCCTTTCACTCATGCTGCCTGCGCTATCAATTTTCATTGTAGCATATTCCCCTGTAAATGTTAATATGAAAAAAGCGTGATCCGCTCCGATGAGAAGGGAGCGAATCACGCTTGCATAGTTCTTTGCGTTTATCCCAAAGTGATTTCGATTTCGTTGACGTCTGCGAGCTGATCTGCCGGCAGAAAGTTGCCCTCGATCTGCTTGCCGTTGACGGTCATTGCCTTCACGCCGCACTGCACATGCTTCGGATTCTGAATATTGATATTCAGCTTCTTGCCGCGGAATGCCTTGTGAATCTTGAAGCCGTCCCACGCTGCCGGAATCGACGGATCAATGCGCAGACCGTTCAGCTCGGTGCGCATGCCGCAGATGCCCTCGACACAGCCGACCATAACGGTCGATGCGGTACCGGTCAGCCAGTGAACGTGCGAACGTCCTGCGAACGGCGAGCGCTTGCTCTCGGTGAACTGACCGTGGATATACGGCTCCATGACGCGAATCTCTGCCTTGTCGTTCATTGTGGCAGGGGAGCTCTCCATGAAGTATTCAAACGCTCTGTCGCCGTGCCCGAGCAGCGATTCCGCCAGAATCAGCCAGCCCTGCGACTGCGAGAAGATACCGCCGTTTTCCTTCGTGTCCGGATTGAAGATGTGCATGAGCGCACCGTCAAAATAATGATCGACATAGGGCGGCTCAAGCAGCTTTGCGCCGTAGGGCGTATTAAGGATGCTGTGGACGCTCTCCATTGCCTTGTCCGCCTGCTCCGGCGATGCAAAGCGCGAAATAACCGACCAGCTCTGCGGATTCAGCCACATATTCGCTTCGGGATCTTTCTTTGCGCCGACGATTGTACCGTCCTCGCGGATGCCGCGGATGAAGCGATCCTCGTCCCAGCACTTCTCGAGGGTCTCGGTCAGTGCTGCCTGCGTCTTTTCGAGGTATGCAAGATACTCGGTATCGTTCTTTGCCTTTGCCATTTCCATCATCTCGCGGATTGCGTAATAGAGCTGGAATGCGACGAAGGTCGATTCGCCCTTTGCGCCGAGACGCAGGCAGTCATTCCAGTCTGCGTGCAGACCGGCAGGCATATGATGCGCACCGAGACGCTCCATAGAGAAGTTGATTGCGCGTTTCAGGTGATTGTAGACGCTGTCCTCGCCGCCGTTTGCATAGACGATGACCTCATCGAGGAACGCCTGATTGCCCGATTCGCCGATGTACTTGACAATCGTCGGGAACAGCCAGAGCGCATCGTCTGCGCGGTAGGACGGGTGACCGGTTTCCTTCACATACTCCGGATCATCCGGCGTATTCTCGTGACCGGCATTGTGGTTGAACTTGACCAGCGGGAGACCGCCGCCGTTATCGACCTGTGCGGAGAGCATGAAGCGAATCTTTTCGAGTGCCATTTCCGGATTCAGGTGAATGATGCCCTGAATATCCTGTACGGTATCGCGGTAGCCGTAGCCGTTGCGCTCGCCGCAGTAGATCAGCGATGCCGCGCGGCTCCAGATCGACGTAATGAAGCACTGGTATGCGTTCCAGACATTGATCATGTTATTGAACTCGTCGGAAGGCGTCTTGACCTCGAAGTGCGAGAGCTGCTCATGCCAGTATGCGCGAAGGTCTGCGATTTCCTTGTCAGCGATTGCGGTATTCTCATATTTCTTGAGAATCTCGGCTGCCTCGGCGGAATTGCGCTGACCGAAGACATAGATCAGCACCTTTGTCTCGCCCGGTGCGAGCTCGATATCGGATTGCAGCGCGCCGCAGGCATTGCTGTTGTAGTTCATCGTGCCGTCGCACTGACCCTTCTCGACTGCAATCGGGTTGGAGTAGGTGCGGTAGGGTCCGATGAAGGAACTGAGGTCGCCGTTTGCGGATGCAACCGGTGCGCCTGCCACGCCGAAGAAGCGCTCCTTATGATTCGAGCCGGAGGCATCTCTGCCGCTGTTTTCGTTGATATGCTCGATGATGCGGTTGCCGCCGTCGAAGCTGGTACGCGAAATAAACAGCGTATACTGGAGATTGACCTGATCCTGCTGATAATTGCTCTCGTTGGTAAACTCGATAAAACCGGTCACGGCGAGCTTGCGCGGACGGTCGGAGTTGTTTGTGATCTTGCACTGCCAGACCTCGTAGGTATCCGGCACGTAATAGGTCGTTTCGGTCTTGATGCCTGCATATTCCGCGGTCAGGACGGTATACGCCGTGCCGTGGCGGCAGACGGATTTGTACTGATCGAGCGGCTTGCCGACCGGCTGCCACGATGCAGACCAGAAATCCATATTTTCCTTATCGGTGAGATAGATGTATCTGCCGGGGAGTGCCATCATGGAATTGAAGCGGAATCTGCCGATTCTGCCGTTTGCACCGGATTTGACGAAGCTGTATCCGGCAGCGTTGTTCGTGATAATTGCACCGTATTCCGGATCGCCCAGATAATTCGACCACGCGGAAGGCGTGTCCGGACGGGTGATCACGTATTCTTTGTTTGCGAGATCAAAAAAGCCGTATTTCATACTCTTTCCTCCTAAAATCAGTGTAACCGTTTGTCTGTATACCCAGACATGTTTATTCTAACATATATCAGAATAAAATGCAAGGGGTATTTTCCGCTTTTTCGCAGATTATTTACAATCCTTGTATAAACTGAGCGTTTATATCAGATTCTTGTCCTGCGGGCACTGCCCGCCTCTAATGATCTAAAGATTTCCGGCGGCGTTCCGAGCGATTTGAAAGTTTAGCTGTTTCCGTAGACGTAATCTCATAACAGAATTTGGCGGCTTAACGCTCCCAATCAATCACATAAAACCATAAGTGTCACTTCTCCCCACGGAACGGGGGTGACAACCCAAGTGGAAGGAGGAAGTTCGCAAGGCTCACATTCCCCCTTCCCCTTAGGTTTTCGCCCCCGAACCCCCGCTTTCCTGAACCCTATCCCCCTAAGCTCCGCGATTTTCAGAAACCGCGACCTTTAGGGGTAAGAGGATCAGGAAGGAGGGAGCTTTACACCGGCGTAACGGTGTGGGAGGGAACCTAAGGAGAGAGGGGAATGCGAGCGAAGCGAGTTTCCCTTCTCGCCTTGGGTTCCTGCCCTCGC
>JAFYHU010000018.1 GCA_017538965.1 Oscillospiraceae bacterium | reverse complement strand
CTCGCTTCCCCGAAGTGTCGGGAAAGCTCGCTCATTTCGCTGCTCGTCGCTGCCGATGGAAACCCACTTTGTTGGGCTTTCCATCGGTTTTTTCATTCGCGGCAGAAGTTGGTCAGTCAGGGGCTGCATTTTCCCTGGCCGTTTCCGTTCCTCAGTCTTTTGCTTTCGGATATTCGCTGCAGAGCAGGCGATAGGGCGCCTCATCTTCCTCGATGGCCGGGAAGCGTCCGACCGGCGGATTGAAGCGGTTGTCGGTGTTGTCATCGTTGCACTGGCTCACTTCGCCCAGCAGCACTGGCCCCGTTCCCGGGACAATCTCAAAATCGTGGTACAGATACGGGGTGATGGTGATGCTCTGCCCCGGCTCAAGGGCGATCTGCGTGCCGGCCGGAACCGTCCGCGTTTCGCCGTCCGTGTGGACGGTAACGGGAGATGTGCGGTCGATCTCCTCCTGCGCGTCCGCATTGTACACGCGGATCAGCACCGTTCCGCCGCCGCGGTTGATGATGTCCTCCATCTTGTACCAGTGGAAATGCATCGGCGAATACTGCCCTTCCTTCAGGTAGAGCAGCTTTTCGGCATAGGGCTTCGGATAGAGCTCCGCTTTCTTCAGATTGCCGTTGCGCAGGGTAATCAGCGAAAATCCGACCTCATCAAAGCGGCTGAGGCCGTAATCCGTGATGTCCCAGCCCAGCATGTTGTCGCGGACCTCGTCAAATTCATGGCCTTTTTCCTGCCATTCCTCGGGGCTGAACCAGCAGAAATCCGGCAGCGCAACCCGATAATCGCGGAGCATGCCTTCCATTTCCCTCAAAGCCGCGTTGATTTCACTGCGTTTCATGGCGATCTCCTTTGTCTGTTTTGTACTGGCAGTATACCACGAACGCGCGGTCTTCGCAATTCTTCACAAAAAACAATCCAGAAAATTGTGCCCAAAACGCAAAAAAGGCCTTTTTTTGACGGCTTTATTGATTCCCGGCATGGTATTATTCCCCATAGTGGGCGTATTGTCGCCGCCGCATCGGGAAATTTCGCGGAAAGACCTGAAAAATCAAGGGAAAAAAGCCCAAAATCATTGAGATTTCCCGGAAAATGTGATATACTGGATTGCTTAAATCATTTTTATGCGGACGGAGCCGGAAATGAAGAAACAAAAACCCGCCCCGGCGAAAGCAGTAAAGAAAAAAAAGAAGAAATCCAGCCTGACTACCTGGCTGTTGATGCTGGTCCTTCTGGTCGGCGCCGGGATCATGGCGTATCCGACGGTCAGCGACTGGTGGAACTCGTTTCACGCATCCCGCGCGATTGCTTCCTACTCCAGCACGGTCGAGAATACGGATACGGAAAAACTGAACGCCATGCTGGAAGCCGCTCATGCGTATAACCGGACGCTTCTGACCAAGGAAAACCCATATGTCATGTCGGACGAGGATCTGGAGGAATACAATTCTCTGCTTGATCTCTCCGGCACGGGCATCATGGGATACATCACCATTAAGTCCATCGGCGTCTATATCCCCATCTATCACGGCACGGAGGAATCCGTTCTCCAGATTGCCGTCGGGCATTTGGACTGGACCTCGCTTCCGGTCGGCGGCGAGGGCACCCATACGGTTCTCTCGGGTCACCGCGGGCTGCCGAGCGCCAAGCTCTTTACCGACCTGGATCAGATCAAGGAAGGCGACCAGTTTTCCATTACCGTCCTGAACCAGCTGATCAGTTACGAGGTTGACCAGATCCGCATTGTCGAACCCGGCGACATCTCGGAACTGGGCATTGTTCCCGGACAGGACTACTGTACCCTTGTAACCTGTACCCCTTACGGCATCAATACCCATCGCATGCTGGTCCGCGGCCATCGCGTCGCCAACGAGTCCGGCGATCTGGTCGTGACGCCCGAGGCCTATCGGATTCCGAACTATCTGACCATCCCCGCAGTTGCCATCCCGCTGCTGTTCCTGTTCCTGATCGGGATGCTGCTTTACTACCGTATCAACAATGCAAGTATGAAAAAGAACGATGTATACCGGCTGATCGAAGAAGTCACCGAGGAGAAACCCTCCTCCGACAGGAAGAAAGCCGGAAGACGAAGGAAGGAGTGACCGCCCATGAGAATAAAACCACGGCAAACCCTTGCGATCCTGCTGAGCATGATTCTGCTGCTTGCCCTTGCCCCCGCGGGCTTTGCGGTTGATCTGACGAAAGGAAACACGGTAACTGTAACCCTTGCCACCCCGGAATCCGGCTACGCAACAGACCTGAAGGGCACCCGTGTTCAGTCGGATTTCTATCTGCTGGCAGAAGCAGATGCCATCCAAAACGTCGATTCCTATACCTACAAGCTTCCGGGTAACCAGGATTCTGATCTGTATAAGCTGGTGGACAAGCTGATCCAAGAACTGAACGGAACCGATTCCGAAGAATCGGAAGCGGAGGGTTCCGAAAAGCCGACCCCGACGCCGCCCACACAGGAAGCGGTATTCCGGCAGTTTGAGCCCTATGCACAGGATTTTGCCGGCATTGTGCTCAGCAGCGATTATACCGCCCAGCCGATCTCGGGGAATATTGTCGTCGACCAGACGACAATCACCGTGTCTGAGTTGCCGGCCGGCCTGTACCTGCTCGTCATTCACGGATACGATCTCCAGAAGACCGAGGATTCTGAAACAGGCTATATCAAGAGGGCGGAACAGACCTCCAATACAGAAGAGACCTCTAACGAAGAGGGTTCTGAGCCAAAATCTGTTCTTACCACCCGCGTCGTTACGAAAAATAACGAATACCTTTTCCGGCCCCAGCTGCTCACGGTTCCGACCAAGCTTGATGATAATGTGCAGCAGTATAATACCGCTTACGGAGACTGGGTTAATCAGCTTTCGATCTATGCCAAACCGACTCAGGTGCCCAAAAACAGCGAACTGAAGATTATCAAGAAACTTTCTGCCAAAGGGCCTGACCCTGTCTCCTTTGTCTTTTACGTTGAATGGAAGGGCCCTGATAACAAGACCGTCAGGAAGGTTGTTACGTTACTCTTTGATGGCTCCGATGTTGAGAAATATGCGGTGGTCAAGGATATTCCCATCGGTGCGGAAGTCATGGTGACGGAAGTCCATACCGGCATCGCCTATAAACTGAGCGAGACGAGCCCGAACCCGCCGGAGGTAACCATTGAGGCAATGCCGCCGATCCCGGAGGGCAGTTCAGTTAATCCTGACGAGCTTATTCCTAATGCTAATGTAGTCACATTTATCAATGATCACAGTGGGCCCGGCGGCGGTTATGGTCTTCTGAACCGCTTTACCGTGTCCGGCAGCGGTGATTTCTCGGGTGCGCAGTATGAAGACAGCGCCGATGCCGGCAACAGCTGAAGGAGGGAACAATGAAAAAACGTACCTTAATTCTGGCTGTTCTTGCCGTTTTGCTGGTGCTGTGTTCCTCGATCGGCAGCGCCATCGCCTACTTCACTACCTTTGCCAGTGCCCGCGGCGGCTATGTCATTCAGCTGGGCGGCAAGACAGAAATCACAGAACGTATCGTTGAGAACAGGAAGATTATTTCGATCAAAAACACCCCTGAGAAACCTGAGGATGCAGGCAAATATCCCGTTTTTGTCCGCGTGAAAGCCTTCACGGACTCGGATGGTGTTCTTGACGATTCCTCCAATGCTCTGTATCCCGGCAATTCCGATGCATTATGGGAGCGGGACGGAGAGAATTGCTGGCGCTACCGGAAAGCCCTTTACGCCGGCGAGGAGACGGAACCTGCATTCACCATTGATGTCAGTTCGAACCGAAGGCTGAAACCGGAAGAGACTATGATTTTGGACGTTGTCGTCGTTTATGAAAGCGTCCCGGCTGTGTTCACGGACGATGGTTCGCCCGATCTGGATACCGCATGGGAGACCGGCGATATCACAATTCATCGGGCTTAAGGAGGAACATGAAGATGAAAAAAATCCGTCGTTCCCCCGTAGTAACCGGGCTTTTGTTCCTGATGGCCGTCGTGTTGCTGTTTGCGGGCAGCGTGGGCGGCACCCAGGCGGCCCTGCAGGTCTTTTCGGACAATTACTACTCAGCATTGGAATTGGACCATATCGGTGTTACGCTGCTTGAAAACGGCCAGGATACTTCTTATCGTAATTTCGGAAGCGCTGCTGCTCCTGACGCTTCCGAAAAGCAGGACGGAGAGTTGGTTCTGAATCATCTCGGCGATGATCCTTATTTCAAAATCGGGAAAAAATACGATTTTAAGATCACAGCCATCAACTCCGGCAGTATCGATTCCTATCTTCGCGTAGTCGTTTATAAGTACTGGGCAGATGTCGGCAAGGAAGAGGCCATTTATGACAAGGGCTGGTTCCACGGTCTCAGCGACCATACGACCAAACTGCGCGATAATGATCTCTATAATCCTGCCACCATTCATCTGGGCTACGGCGGCAAGGAAGGCTACAATTCCTCCGCCTGGGTTCTTGATAATAGCTCTAGAACGGACGAGCGTGATTACTACTATTACAAAGGAATGGTCGCGCCGGGTGGTGAGACCGAACCTCTCTTCGATACCCTGTGGATCGACCCGAGCGTGGCTAAAAACGCAACGATTATAACCGAGCGCAACGAACAGACGGGGGTTACCACTACCACCTATACCTATGACTACGATGGACTTGGCTTCGTGGTGCAGCTCTTTGGCGATGCTATCCAGACACACAATGCCCGTGCAGCCATTCGCAGCGGCTGGGGTATGCAGGACGACAACATCCTGTCCCAGATGAAGGTCCCGGCGGAATAAAGGAGTGCGAACATGAGAAAGAAATCACTTAGCCTGTTTCTGGCCCTTCTGCTGCTGAGCAGTATTTCCGCCTTCGCCTCCGCCGCTGAAGAAGCGAAGCCCGGCGATGTCACCTTTACTGCCGGCGGCCAGATGGTGGAAGAAAACTTCAATGTCGACCAGGTTTTTTCCGGGCTTGAGCCCGGTGATACGAGGACTTATACCGTTTATATTCACAACCAGAATCCGAAAACGACCCGCTGGTACATGTCGAACGAGGTGCTGAAGTCGCTGGAAGACAGTGCCGCGGCCGGTAAAATTTTTGGCGGTGCCTACAGCTATAAACTGAGCTATGTCGGTCCCGGCGGAAGCCAGGTCATCTACGACAGCGACCGTGTCGGCGGTGAGGATGGTTTCAAACAGCCCGGTGATTCTGAAGCACGTGTCGGTCTGCACGAGGCCACCAGCAATCTGGAAGACTATTTCTTCCTTGACACGCTGAACAGCGGCGAGAGCGGCGTCGTCACGCTGACGGTTTCGCTGGAAGGCGAAACACAGGGCAACCTTTATCAGAACACCGCGGCCAGAATCCAGATGAACTTTGCCGTCGAACTGAAAGACGGCGGCGGAAAGACAGCCGTCAAGACCGGCGATGAGAACAACCTGACCCCCTACTATATCGGCATGGTCGTGGCAGGGCTGCTGTTCCTTTATCTGGCGCTGGATGCCCTGACGGACCGGATGTATAAAGACCGGATGTATAAGAAAGGCAGGGGCTGAGCCGTGAAACATGGAAAAAAGCTTCTGCTGATTCTGCTTGCAGTTCTTTTTGTCGTCGGCATCTTCCCGGTATCGGCGCAGGCTGCCGATCGGGAATATATGATCCGGATCTATGCCGGAAACAAGGGCACCATTGCCGGCGGGAACGTCTTTTATGACACGAAGAAATACAGCAAGATGGACAGCTATCCGCTTCCTGAGATTACTGCTGTCGATGGCTACTACGTGAAGGGCATCAAGGAGAGCGGCAAGGATACTTTGATGACCTCCTACACCTCGTCCCGCGATCAGGACTATGTCGTTTCCTATGGCATCAAGGGCACGGAAGTGAGCTATGTGGTCCGTTATCTGGAATACGGAACCGACAACGTGCTGGCGCAGGAGCAGACCTTCTATGCCGACCCGGGAGACAAGCCGGTTTCCTCCTATATTTATATAGAAGGCTACCAGCCCTACCGCAGAACGGCAAAGACCCTGGTTGAGGATGCGAGCCAGAATGTCCTCTATGCCTACTACACCAAGATTCCGGCCGAAACCACTGCAGCTGCCGGCGGCGGTGGTGGCGGCGGTGGCGGTGCCGCGGCGGGAGGCAACGCGGGCAATGCCGGTAATGCCAACGCGGGCAACGCGAATGCCGGAGCGAATGCAAACGCCAACGCGGACAATAACGCAAATGCCGACAACAATGCCAACGCCGGGGCGAACGGCCAGCAGCCTGCGGCCGAAGCCGAAAATGCCGCGGCAGCGCAGCAGCCCGCCCAGCAGCAGTCCTATGCGGAGCTGGAAGACATCATGGATCTTGATGTGCCTCTGGCCTCGTTTGAGGACCTCGTCGGCAGCACGGGAAGCAGCTCCGGCACCGGCAGCAGCGACACGAGCGTCGAGCCGGGTGTCTCCGCCGAGATTCAGGAGAACACAAAGCCCAAAACCCTGTCAAAGGGCCTGCTCATCTTCTTCGTGGTTTTGATCTTCTTCCTGGTCGGCCTGCTCTACTGGTATCTGCTCTTCTATCGGAAAAAGAAAAAGTATGCGGATGTGGAAGTCGTAACCCTGGCGGATGACGAAGAGGAAGACGACGATTTCGACATCGAAAACTACCGCAGACGCGACAGAAATGAGTAAGAAATCGTCTTCTGTCAGACGACCGGTCAAAAAGGGCGGGAAATTCTTTCCCGCCCTCTGCAATATTATCGGCACGCTGCTTCTGCTGCTGGTGATCGCCGTCAGCCTCCCTCTGGCGCTGCCCCGCTTCCTCGGCTATGAGGCCTATCACGTGGAAACCGGGAGCATGGAGCCGGCGATTCCCGCGGGAAGCCTCGTCTATGTGGACCCGGTATTGCCCAGAACGCTGGAACCCGGAGATGTTGTCGCCTTTTACAGCAACGAGACTGTCATCACGCACCGCGTGGTGGAAAATCACTATTTTTTCCAAGAGCTCCTCACCAAGGGCGACGCCAACGAGAAGGAAGACATTAACCCGGTCCGCTATGACGAGGTGATCGGCCGGGTAACGGTTCATTTTCCTGTCCTCGGGCGCTTTCTGAGCGTCTATGCCATGCCGGTTTCCAAGGTCTATCTGCTGTGCCTGGCTGCCTGCGGCGTGATGCTGAACGTGCTCGCCGGCCGCATTCGCGTCCGGCATGAGCAGAAGTTCCGGGAACAACTGGAAGAATACGACCGGCGGCGTGCAAAGAAAGCAAAGGCCGAGATGGAAGAGGTATATAAGTAGGGCCTATGTGGAAGCATATTCGCAGAATTCTGATGGTGCTGCTGGCCGCCGTGTTTCTGTTCTGCGGCGGTACCGTCGCCGTGGTGCAGCATCAGTATCAGCTCAACAAGAAGCTGTACCGCGAGGCGGCCTCCTCCTTTACAACCCAGACCGATGCTGCCGCAACGAAGCCCTCCGTTTTTAAAAAAACGGACCCCGGCGAACTGGCGCCGAAGGAGCCCAGCGAGATGGCGCCGATCGCGGTGGATTTTGAGGCGCTGCGGAAGGTCAATCCCGATGTCATCGGCTGGCTCTACTGTCCGGATACCGTAATCAATTACCCGGTGCTGCACGGTGAGACCAACGACACCTATCTCCACCACAGCTATGACGGGACCTATAATGCCTCCGGCTCCATTTTCGAAGATTCCCGCAACGGCCGCGGCTTCGTCGATCCTGTCAGTATCATTTACGGCCATCACATGGCCAGCGGCGCGATGTTTGCCACGCTGGACCGCTGGCAGGCTGTTGACTATTTCTACGAGCATCCGGTGATGTGGCTGCTGACGCCGACGCGGGATTATAAGGTGGAGCTCTGCAGCGCCTACAACACATCGGCCTACTCGGATACCTACAGCTTCTTCACCGCGCACGACATGGCCTTTGCCGAATATCTGCGCATGGTGATTTCTTCTTCCGTGATCCGTACGGGTGCCGAAGCCGACCCGAGTTACAATTACATTCTTCTGTCCACCTGCGCCTATGTGTTCGAAGATGCGCGCTCTGTCCTGCTCGGCAGGCTGGTTCCCCTCAACAGCGCCGGCGGCAAAGCCCTCAGCCAACAAGAATAAGGCGTTGTTTCAAAACGCCTTTCTCCTATACCCGTTCTTAACTTTCTGCTTTTGCGCGGAAGAGAAACCAGTCTCTCGCACCAACGTTTCTCCGCCGCGCTTTTATCATTGTTGCTTCCCTTATATATCATTCGCGGCAGCAACTGGCTGGTCAGGGGCAACTGCTATCCTGGCCGCGAAACGGTACAGCCTGATTGGGAGCGCATAATTCTGTTTTTCTATCCGTCGCGGTCTGTTTTATTCAGTCGTCGTATTTGTACTTGGGGAACTTTTCCATGTCATAGGGGGTCTTGACCGGATCCTTGCGGTCCATGTTGTCGTAGTGCCTCTTCAGGAAGGGCTCCACCACACGATACAGGAGTTTGCCGTCCAGGTCAAAGAAGAACACCAGGAACAGGCCAACGTTCAAAAGCAGAACGATGCCGCAGAACTTCAGCAGGAATTTACTCACTTTGCACATATCCTTTCCTCCTCTTACCAAGTCATGGAATCGTCGAAGTCCAGAAGCGACGGATCCAGCGGCTCTTCATGCATGACCGTGGTCATGTAATCGTTGATCAGGCTGCGGATCTCGGCGCGGGAAACCGTGCGGCAGTCCGGCAGCGCATGCGGCATCCAGAAGGCCTTGATGTCTCTTCTGCGGAACTCGTCCTCGAAGAGCCCGTGCACACCCTGCATGCCCTTGCACTGCAGCTGGTCGTACATGGCAACCATGTCGCAGTTGAACTTCTCCATATACTCCCACAGCTCGAAGATATGATGCATGCCGCCGACGGCCATGCGGCGCATCGGTGCCCACATGTGATAGGTGGCCATGTCTTCCAGCATGTTTTCGTAGCTGTCGGTGCGCATCTCCATGTCGAACATCAGCGAGTCCATGTTGATGAGGGTGTTCAGACCCCAGCAGTTGTACGCCCAGGTGCACCAGTTGGAGTAGTACAGCGGAGCGCAGGACCAGGCGATCACGCGGTGACGGGTCTGCGGGAAGGGATTGATCTTCTTCTCGACGCACTTGTACATGATCTTCTTGACCTTCTCGCTGGCCTCCAGCCAGAAGTCGCCCTGAATGCCGTATTGGGTTGAAAAGATACGGAACAGCGCCTGGGCAACGCCGTTGACCGGATAGTAATCGGTCTTGCCCGCGACTTCCCACTTCTCCCACTCGTCGCGCTGCAGCCGGTTCTGGAGCTCAAGGCGCTTGACCATCGACTCCCAGCTGAAGGGCGAGCCGGTCTGCTCTTCGATGAACTTCCAGCACTCTTCGATTTCCTTCATGCAGTACTTTTTGACCAGCGGATCGTCAAACTGCATCGGCAGCGGCAGGGCAAACAGCGGCTTGTTGATGAACCAGTCCTGCAGAATGGCCGTGCCGACCGAGCCGTCGCAGGCCTCGTTGCAGGTGATGGCCATCGGCGAACAGTCGGGAACGTCATCCAGCACATAGATGCCCGCTTCCGCCTGGCACATCGGGCAGGGGTCGCCGGGCAGACCGATGGACTGCGCCGCGTCGATGTAGTTGAGAACCGTGTGCGAGTTGACATGGCAGGTGACGAAGTAGGGGATCATCTCGATGGGGACATAGCGGTAACCGGCATCCATCCAGGGATAGAACAGCGTGCCGCAGGTCGTCTCCTTCGCAAGAATGGTATGGCGGTAGGCGTTGTTCTCCTTGCCGTGGTGCAGACGGGTATCGGCGTTGAAAAAGTTGCACATCTGTTGAATGGAGGCGCTGACCATGGCGCGGTAGTGCCAGGCGGAGGCGGCGAGCGCTTCGCCGCGCATGCCCTGCAGGCCGCGGTCAAACCAGTGGATGACTGGCAGATAGGTCTGGCCCATCCAGCGATAGCGCCAGGTGCCCTTGAGAAAGTCGATGGGATTGTTGGAATATTTGATGATGTCCGTCACCATGTGGAGATAGTTGTATCCCCAGATCATGTAGAAGTAATACAGGGTGTCTTTGACACCGCGCCATTCTCTGTGCTTGTAGAGCTGGGTTTTGTCCTCCAGCAGTTCGCCCAGACGGCGGCCGCCTTCTTCGGCGGAGTGAGGCTTGCCGTACCAGAAGTCTCTGAGCGCTTTTTTGATGTCTTTCTTCGCCATTTTACTTGCCCTCCTGGATGTGCTTGATCTCTACGCTCTCCACAAAGGCCTGGAAGCGGGTGCGCAGCTGGCCGGAGGCGGAGTTGATGTATTCCTTCTCGATGGAGCAGACGGGCAGGCCGAAATCACGCTTCAGGATGAAAGTGTCGATGACGCGTTCATAGCTCCAGTACTCGCAGAACTTGTTGGAGGCAACAATGACGCCGTCGGCGTGATACTCTCCGGCCAGGTCCGCGATGCGCTGCTTGCGTGCACGCATTTCATCCTGCGGCATGAAGCGGGGGCAGTTCGAGGTCTTCAGATAGTGCTCGGCGATTGCCCGCAGCGGGCTCTTTCCTTCGGGAACCACGATCGGAATGCGGGACTCCACCGCGCCGTAGCAGTGTCGGTCGCACACGACCAGGGCGCCGCAGCTTTCGATCAGCTTGGTAAACTCGGGGTCGTCGTTCTCGGAACCGGCCAGAACTACCTTGCAGCGGAAGTTCTTTTTGATGTCCGACTCGCGGGTTTTCATCTCTTCGGCCGTCTCCCGCAGATACGGGAGAATCAGATCCTTCGGGCAGACCAGAGAGACCAGCTGAATGACCTGAAATTCATAGCCGGTGATGGTCGGGTTGTCCAGCTTGCGGTAGTCGCCGATCTCGTTGATGAGTCTGCAGATCTCGTTGTGCTTTTCGATGGTCTGCAGCAGGGCTTCGTCCGAGATGTCGATGCCGAAGTGCTCGTGCAGCGGCTCGAGGACATGGGCGCGCAGCTGGGTCTCATAGTGTTGATAGCTGTTTTCAGTGTTCTTGAACGGGACGTCGGTGAATTCGACGAAGAAATCGTCATTGTCGATGATGCGCATATCCTCGACGGAGTCGAGATGCTTCTGCTGGATGTGCTCCTGGAAGCGGCAGGTAACCGTACAGGTCTCGGTTGCCATCTGGGCATCCAGGAAGTTGAAGCCTCCCTCCAGGGCGCGTTCCATCAGGCTGCGTCCGTAGTGGCAGACTCGGCCGGACATGTAGTAGGTCGCGATATCCGGGGAAGTACAGCGCGGCGCTCTCAGACGGACCGAGAAGCAGCCGGGCAGGTCGAGAAGCACTTCAGGCATGAAATAACAGGTATAGCCGATGGCCCGCTTCCCCTCGGCCTTGGCCTTTTGGACCAGTTCATTATTCGCTTCCTGAAGCAGATTCTCAAAATAGATCAGATGCTTGAGATCTCTCACAGATAACCCTCCAAATGTTTTTTGCAGCTGCAGTCCGAAACCGGACGGCAGGCCGTTTCCGTACGATCGGGGCGCAAAAAGGGCGCAGAAACCCCGCTTTCATAGTTTTATAATAACAGCCCGTTAAAGCCTTGTCAATTGCAAATTTGTGTAAAATAACCAAAAAAAGTGTACAAACAACGGTTTTCTTTGCCGTGTTTGTACACTTTTCTGCAATTGTCTAAACGATTCACCGTTTGCGCAACGGCCCCTCCCGGAATGCCCTTCCGAACATTTCGGCGGTCAATCGGCGCTCAAACGCCGATCCGGTTTTACATCTTTTCCGGTGCAGAGACACCGATGATGCCGAGAGCAATTTCCAGCACCCGCCGCACGCAGTCGCAAAGCGTCAGCCTCGCTTCCAAAATGCCGGGTTCGGCGTCCTTGATGCGGCAGACCGTATAGAACTTGTGGAATCTGGTTGCCAGCTCCGTCACATAGCGGTTGATATGGCTGGGGTCATAGTCCCGCGCCGCCTGACGGACTTCCTCCGGAAGTGCCGCCAGCTGTTTGATAAGTTCCTTCTCCTCCGGGGTATTCAGCAGCGACGCGTCCGCCGCACCGGCTTCCGGACAATGTCCCTGGGCCGCCAGCGCCTTGATCAGGGTACAGATTCTTGCGTGAGCATACTGGACATAATAGACGGGATTCTCGCTGTCCTGCCGCACGGCAAGATCCAGGTCAAATTCCACCGGAGACTCCGGCCGCGTATTGAAGAAATAGCGTGCCGCATCGACCGGCACCTCATCCAGCAGATCCGAGAGAGCGATGGCTTTCCCCGAACGCTTGGACATGGTGACGGGCTTTCCTTCCCGCATCAGCTTGACCAGCTGCATCAGCACAATATCCAGCCGGTTTTCCCCATCCAGATCCAGAGCATCCAGAGCTCCCTTCAGGCGGGCAATGTGGCCGTGGTGATCGGCTCCCCAGATGTTGATGGCCTTGTCAAAGCCGCGGACTTCCAGCTTGTTGCGGTGATAGGCAATGTCGGCTGCAAAATAAGTATAGAAGCCGTTGCTGCGGCGCAGCACGTCGTCTTTCAGATCCAGCCGGGCGATGGCTTCTTCGCTCTTTCCTTCGGCCAGCATCTTGCTGCCCAGAATCTCCGCCGTACGCAGCCAGAGCGCACCGTCCTTCTCATAGGTGAAGCCCAGCTCGGTCAGCCGGTCTACGGTGTCCTTCACAAAGCCGCTCTTATGCAGCTCGGACTCCCGGAACCAGCAGTCGTATCTGACGCCGTAGCGAAGCAGATCCGCTTCCATTTTGGGGATGTTCCTCTCCAGGCCGAAGGCCGCCATGGCGGCGCGGCGCTCAGCCTCGGGTTTCTGAAGCCATCCTTCCCCTTCTTCGGCGAGGAAGTCTTTCGCCAGTGCGAGGATGTCCTCCCCATGATAGCCGTCCTCGGGAAAGGCCGGCGCCTTCTCCCCCAGCAGCAGCTGCTGATATCGAGCGTCGATGGAGGCGGCAAATTTCTCGATCTGATTGCCGGCGTCGTTGACATAGAACTCCCGGCTGACCTCCCAGCCCGCACAGCTCAGGATCGAAGCCAGCGCATCTCCGAGAACTCCGCCGCGGGCATTGCCCAGATGCATCGGGCCGGTCGGGTTGGCGGATACGAACTCAACATTGACCCGCCTGCCTTTTCCGTCATCAACATGCCCGTAAGCCGCGCCCTCTTCGCCGATTGTGCGCAGCACGGCGCTGTACCAGCGATCGGAAAGACGGAAGTTGATGAAGCCGGGACCGGCGACCGAGATCGAAGAAAAGCAGCTCTCTTCCAGTCGGAAGTATTTCATCAGCGCATCGGCAATTTTCCGGGGCGGAAGCCGCAGCGTTTTGGCCGAAACCATCGCGTGGGTAGCGGCAAAGTCTCCGTTCTGGGTATCCTTCGGGATTTCTACCGTTCCGCTGAGCTGTGCTCCTTCGGGAAGCTCTCCGGCGGCTGCGGCCGCGAGATAAGCCTCCTGCAGTCTTTGCCCTGCATCCAGTTTTGCCTCTTCGATCCAGTTAGCCATTGCTCTTCTCCATCTCTTTTACCGAAATCCGGAACCTGTTTTTTGCCACAAAGGCATGCGACAGATCCGTGATATAGTCGATCTCCACATCGCCGCCATTTTCGTTGAAATGCTGGCGAATGCTGCGGGTGTCAATGCCCAGCATCATCTGGCCGTATGGCGTATCATAAGGAAAGGAATCGCGGAATCCCTCCCGGAAAATCATTCTTCCGGTCAGCAGTCCGTCCCGATCCACCACAACCTGATCCGGCATCACCATGACACTGGTTCTTGTCCCTTCCAGCCCGGTCAGTTCGGATTCCTGATAGCTCAGAACCCCGACGCCGTCATTATAATAATAGTAACCTGCAGTATCAAACACCAAGGTGTCTTCTTTCCTGCCGTCCTGCTGACGGTTGGAAATGGAAATCCATACATCTTTCATCATGTTTCCGTTCTCCTGTTTCCGCTCCTGCCGGTCTCTTTTTCCGGGATCGGCTGCGGCGGTACGGCTTCCGCCCGGATCTCATTCTCCCCGCAGCCGAGGAACAGCGCGGCCGCGGCGGAAAAATCCTGCGCTTTCCCGCTGGTATAATAGGCTGTCCGACCTCTGCCGCCGGTCCGGTTTTCTTTCAGCAGCCGCGAACAGAGCGCCGCGGCGCCGCTTTCGGCTGCGCTGACCAGCACAATTTCGGGCCCGAGGAACTGCCGGATCGCCGTTTCGATAATGCCGTAATGCGTACATCCCAGCAGCAGTGCTTCCGCGTGTACCTCACGCAGCGGATGCAGATAACGCGATACCGCGTCCTTCAGCAGCGGATCTTGCGGGTCGATATGCCCGCTCTCGATCAGCGGCACAAAATCCGGGCAGGAAATGGCTTTGACTTCCCGATTCGGGCAGGCCGCCTTCAGCGTTTTCTGATAGCTGCCGCTGCGGATGCTGGCCTCCGTGGCAATCACGGCAATCGGCCCGTTCCCTTCCAGCCGCCGCATCCAGTCTGCAGACGCGTGCAGCACGCCGACGGTCGGAATCGGCCAGGCCTCCAGAAGATCTCCGCAGGTGGAAGACATCGTCCCGCAGGCAACCAGAATGGCCTTGACGCCAAAGGATGAGACAAACGAATAGTTCTGTTCCGCCATGCAGCGAAGCTGCTCTTTCGTCTTTTCCCCGTAAGGCATCCGGCCGCTGTCCGCAAAATAGACGATGTTTTCATCCGGCAGAAAGCGGCGCAGCGCACGCAGCGCCGTCAGGCCGCCGAGGCCGGAATCAAAGATACCGATCGGTCTTGAGTCCATGGCATTCTCCGATTCTCCAAACTTGAGCATACAGTATACCGTAAACCTGCCGGGTTTACAAGCTTTTTCAGCGGAAAAGCTGGATTTTTCCGCGTCATCGGCGTATAATACCCCCGCAGTCCGGAGGGAGGCGTTTCGATGCACGATGAACTGACAAGAGAAGATATTCAAAAAATGCAGGAGGAGCTCGATTATCGCCGGCTGGAGCTGATGCCCGGCCTGATTGAAGAGGTCAAGCGCACCCGCGCCTTTGGGGACCTGAGCGAAAACTTTGAATACAAGGCTGCCAAACAGGCGCAGAACAAAAACCGCAGCAGAATCCGCTATCTGGAAGGCATGATCAAAACAGCAACGATCATTGAGGATCACTCCGACGATGAAACCGTCGGGCTTTTCGACGAGGTCACCATCTATATGCCCGAAGAAGACGACACCGAAGTGATCCGGGTCGTCTCCACCGTTCGCTGCGATCCCCGCAAAGGCCTGATCAGCCGGGAGTCGCCCTTCGGCAGGCAGGTTCTCGGGAAGCGGGTCGGCGACCGATTCAGGGTACAGGTGAGCGAAAGCTTCGGCTATGAAGCCGAAATCCGTTCAATTGTAAAAGCGGAGGACGACGGTTCGGTTCCTCTTCTGCAGTATTGATCAAAACCACCGGTTTTGCCGGTGGTTTTGCATTTACAGTTTGGCCGCCAGTTCAACCGTGCGGAAGTCCGGCTCGCCGTTGTAATACTTTTCCAGCACTTCCAGAAAGATCGGACAGTCCAGATCTGCCATGCGGAACAGCGTCATGCTGCTGCGCAGCTTCAGATCGTCTGGATAGCCGAAGATCTCGGATGCGCTGAGACCCTCCAGCTCCAGCAGCGCAGAAGAGATTTCTTTCAGCCTGGGACCGAGAACGGGATGCTGCAGGTAATCTTTGGCTTCCTGCAGGTCCCGGATAGCATAGTATTGCGCCGTGGAGGAAAAGCCGAGACCCTGAATCTGGGGAAAGATATACCACATCCAGTGGCTGCGCTTTCTCCCGGAGCGTATCTCGCTCAGCGCGCGTTCGTAATCGCCTTCCTGTGCTTTCAGAAAACGTGATAGATCTGCCATTTTCCTTCTCCTCTTTCAGTTTTTCTGCCGACTTTCGATATCGCGGATCAGGGCTTCGCGCTGGCAGACTTCGGTAATGTCCCACTCCCAGCCGCTCTCCAGCAGCCAGTAGCTCGGGGGATCTTCCAGCGGTTCGTTTTCTTCGATCGGGACATCTTCTTTCCGATTCTGCAGTTTCTTTCTTGTTTCATAGGCTCGCAGCTCCTGCACCGTAAAGGGAAGCCCCTCTTCCGCAGCGACGGGGAGCAGAACATGCTCGACGACCGATTCCCGAAGCTCCAGGCTTCCTGGGTAAGCGGCCAGCGCGTTCTCCACTTTTTCACGCAAGACCGGATCGGTTTCATAGCGCTCAAAAAAGCGTTCCACATTTGTCATAAAAAAGTCCTCCCTCGCTCTTGACAAATTGCAAAAACTCTGTATAATACTTTTTGCGTTTAGCGGGATTGTGTAAAGGTAGCACAGCGGACTCTGACTCCGTATGTGAGGGTTCGAATCCTTCTCCCGCTGCCAAAACTGCCTCGGTTGATCCGGGGCGGTTTTCATTATAGCAGATACCGGCATTTCTGAACAGGGAAAAACTCGGAAAAAACGATTTTGAATTGACGGGAGCGCGTAATCTCTTTATAATTATGGATGAAAATCGCTGATGCCGCATTCCAATCAGAATGGAGTTCCGAATGAAAAAAAGAACAATGAAAAAGACCGTTTCTCTGTTTTTGGTTCTGGTAATGGTGATTCTGACGCCAATCGGTGCGCTTTCTGCTTATGCCGACGAGGACACGGAAGAAGCTTCTCCCTCCCCGGAGCCGACACCGCCCGTGGAGATTACGGAAGACGGACATATTGACGGCGACCTTCTGAAACAATGGGTAGATGCTTATCTGAAAGCTGACCATTGGGATGAACCTCAGTGTTCCATGTCCATCGCTCTCTGGTATACCGGCTCGGACGAAACCTGGTTTTATAATCCCGATGAATGGATGTACGGAGTAAACTGGTCCAAACTCCCGGTCAGTATGTATTTTGCTGAGAAACTGGCAAGCGGAGAGCTGACCAATGATACCGTTATCACCGGTATTACGCTTGAATACGCCTTGCAGACGGTTCTGGAAAACTCCAGCGGTCCCAGTTTCTATTCGATGGTCACATACCTGGACGGAAATACGGTATCAAACTGTGCTGAAGTGGTGCCGCAATATGCCGGACTGCCGGACAGCTATTATACCGACGATTTTTACCAGAAGAGCTACTACACGGCGCGCATCATGTTTGAGGTTACCAAGACGCTCTATCAGGGCGGAGACGAGCGGTTTCCGAATGTTCTGAAATATATGAAGGAATCTCAGCCCTGGGATATGTTCAACCGGGATGATGATATCCGCAACAACTGGCATCCCGCGCAGACTCACGCGGCCTACTGGGGAGATGGAGCAGGAGATTATATCCATTGCACCGGGGTGATCTATACTCCTACGCCGATCGTTCTGACAATCATGATGAAGAACATTGCGGATCTGGATATTATGGGAGGCGTTGCCCACCACATCGCCGTTCTGGCAAAGAAGCTGGATGCCAGGCAGCATGAGCTCGAGAAGGCTGCCGCGCTGGCTTCCGAAGAGGCGGAAAAAGAGGCTTTGCTCAACAGCTCTCCTGTCCCTGAGGCTGATACAGAGGAGAAGACTTCTGAGATATCCGATACTTCAGCGCTCACCCTGCCCGCAGACAGTCCTCTGAATGCGGAAGAAAAAGAGGATACGGCAGAAATCGAATCTCCTGATCAGGCATCAACCCCGGAGGAGACCGCTTCGCCGACCCGCAGGCTCTGGGTAATTGCCGCTTCCTCGCTGATTCTCCTGTTGCTGATCGGAATTGCTGTCTCTCTGCGTCTCGGGAAGAAGACGCATCCGCGCTAAACCGACCGCCCACGTTAAAGAGAGAGCGCGACAATGCGGTAGTAACATAAGCGTTATCTTTCCATTTTCCGCTTTCAAGAATTTCTCTCGTGATTTGAAAAGCCATCCTGCCGGACATCCGGTGGGATGGCTGTTGTCTTTTTTAGAAATTGCCGGCTCTCAGGCAGCGTCGTACAGAATATCGCCGTCTTCCACGGTAAATCCGACGAAGTCGGTCAGATAATCACCGCCAAAAATATCATTGATACTGAATGCGTACAGGTATTCTCCGTCCGGAAGCAGATCGAAATACAGTTCGTCGCCGTCTTCCCAGACAAACTCTTCTCCGGTATACTGGTACTCGTCATCCGTACTCAGCGAGAATGCATTGTAGAGCGGGACAATTCGGTCGCCCGGCTTCAGCGTGTCGTTCGGACGGGAAGCAATGCCGTTTCCGCCGATACCGTCCCAGAGATCCAGAACACGCACTTCATCGGAATCATAGTCCCAGGCAAAACGGAGATTCTTTTCCTTCCCGTTTACTTCAACCGGGCTGGTAAAAAGGTCATAACCGTCGCACATCTCCACGAGATAGACGCAGAGGCACTGCCCGTCGGGCAGCGAGAACCAGTATCCGTCAAAATTGTCCTCAAAGATGCCGGTTTCCCAGTCCGCCGCAATGTCGCTGGTATAGCCGATGCAGATGGCGTCTTCTTCATCGTCAGAGATAAGATAGACCACCGCTTCCACGGACTCGGTATTGTTCAGACCTTCCTCGGAAAGGACAAAGCCGTAAACGCCGTCGTCATCAAAACACGGCTCTTCGTCAAAGCTGATCGCCGTGCTCTGGCCATCCTCCTGCGTTGTGTCCAGCCACTCCCAATCCGAATCGTCGTAGCTGTAGCCCCAGTCGTCGTAGGCATCCGAGGTCCAGCTTTCCTGATAATCCTCAATCAGTTCATCGTTGTCATAGCTTTCCCAGTCGCCGCCGTTCGCAAATCCGTAGGCAACTTTATCCACCAGTCCCAGATAATAGGCGCTGATACAGATATCCTTGAAGATTCCGAGTTCCTCCGAGCCCTGCACTTCCAGCGGATAGTACACCGACAGGCCGCTTGCCCGCTTATGATCCGATCCCAGCACCTGATGGAGGATCGCCGCATCCAGCGCCGCGCGGGCGGCTTTTGCATTGGAGGACCAGTCTTCTCCCGCAGCAATCAGACCGCCGAGGTCGACCATGTTGGTATAGCCCTCACTGCGGTTGTTCCCGCCGAAGTTGTCTGCCGCCGCAATGGCGCGCGCAATCGGCGCAAAGTCCGCGCCCTGTTCAGTTGCTGAGAACAGATCCTTTGCATAGGCATCGAAAGCCGTCCGCAGGGCATCGATCTTTCCGAGGTCTGTGACCGAAAGCGTGGCTACACCTTCATCGTCGGCCTTTTTGCAGTTCTGATAGTAGCTGTCGCAGATGGCTTTCCCGAGCGCTTTACCGTCAGCAGAGGGATTAGCGTCCAGATACTCGCCAATCGCTTCATAGTCCCAGCCGCTGCCGGGCTCCACTTCCTCGGAGGCAATCATATACTGCGCATGAGGGGCGAGCATGGCGGCGTTTTCCACGGTGGCCATCAGGCAGGCGTCAAATCCGATAAAATCAAAGCCTTTCGGTAACAGACTCTGAACGCTGCAGAGCGCTTTGTCGATCTCTCGCAGGTAAAGGCTTTCGTTGTCGGAAAGCTCGTCAAAGCATACGCCGTTGATGCTGCCGCTGCCGTGGTTCCACAGGATCAGGCCGACATGCGCTGCCGGATAGTTCGAGAGGCCCCAGCGCAGGAAATCGGCCAGGGTCTCGGCCCTGCCCATGCTGGCAAGCGGCTGACTGTCAACCAGTTTGCACCCTCCTTTGGTAATGAGGAAACGATCCAGCTCATCCGGGGAGGCATCGTTATTCCAGTACTCCGCTCCGCCGGTTTGCACAACAAAACGGATGTTGGCATCGGTTTCGGCATCAATCATCTGCTCCATATTCATGGTCGCCATGGAATCTTCACTTTCCAGGTCTGAACCGCAGATGTACACAAAGATGGTCCAATCCTCTTCCGCAGACGCTGCTGCACAGAGACTCAGGCACAGGACCATCGCGATCAGAATCGCCAAAGTTTTCTTCAAAGAAGAGACCCCCTTATTTCTTCCTGGATTCGCAGAGTTTTCTGCAACGGGGCCATTTTACCAGATTGTCTCTTTCTTTTCAATGCAACTGCGCACGAAAAGTCTTCCGTATCTGTCGGTGCTCGTTAACCAAAAAGCGCCCCGCCGAAGCTTCGGCGGGGCGGCGGAATAAGGACACAGAGAAAGTCAGGCGGAAGCAGCGCTGCGTCTGGAAAAGAGAATCTGCCAGCCGAGGGCAATGCCGAAAACAACGAAGCCGATCAGGTCGGTCATGATGCTGGGATCCAGCATCAGCAGGCCGCCTGCGGCGAAGAGGATGCGGACCAGCGGGTTCATCGGCCGGAGCAGGAAGCCGTTCAGGGAAGCTGCCACACCGAAGATGCCGATCAGCGAGGTAAGGAACACCAGAACCACCTGCAGCGCCGTGGTGTCGATGAACAGCATGGCCGGATTCATCGCAAAAATGTAAGGCACCACGAAGGCGGCAATCGCGAGCTTGGTCGCGTTGACGGCCGTTTTCATGGGCGGCGCCTTCGCGATGGCCGAGCCGGCATAGGCTGCCAGGGCGACCGGCGGGGTGATGTCGGCCACAATGCCGAAATAGAACACAAAGAAGTGTGCGGCGATCTGCGGAACACCGATCGTGATCAGGATCGGGGCGCAGGTGGAAGCCATGATACAGTAGTTCGCCGTGGTGGGAACGCCCATGCCCAGCACGATGCAGCAGAGCATGGTAAAGAACAGCGCAATGAAGACCGATCCGTGAGACAGCGTGATAATCGCCGTAATGATCTGGGAGGCAAGGCCCGTGATGGTGATACAGCCGCCGATCATTCCCGCGACGCCGCAGGCCGCAGCAACGGTGACCGAGCTCTTTGCGCCGTTTGCCAGCGCATCGAAAAACACGGCGGGCGTCAGAACCGCATCCTTTTTGAACATGCAGATGGCGGAGCACAGAATGCCCACGGCAAGCAGCAGTCCTTTGAAAAGCCCCTGAACGCCGAGGAACAGATAGGCCAGCAGAGCGACAATGCCGACGGTGGAAAGAATCGGATCTTTATGGGCATTGGCAACTGCAACCGCAAACAGAATAGCGATGGCGGCGGAGAAGGCCATGGTGTTGCTGCCGGAAGAAACAAGGTAAACCAGAATCACCAGCGGAAGCAGCAGATAAATCTGCCGCAGCAGCAACCTCAGCACCGGAAGCTTGTCTTTTTCGATTCCTTTTAGGCCGAGCTTTTTGGCTTCCAGATGGACGGCAATAAAGATGCCGGTAAAATAGAGCAGCGCCGGCAGAATCGCCCGGACAATGATGTTGGAATAGGGAACGCCGACATATTCTGCCATCAGAAAGGCGGCGGCGCCCATGATCGGCGGCATGATCTGTCCGCCGGTAGAGGCGGCGGCTTCAACCGCGCCGGCAAATTCCGGCTTATAACCGGTTTTCTTCATCATCGGAATGGTGACAGAACCGGTCGTAACGGTGTTGCCCACCGAGGAGCCGGACACCATGCCGCAGAGGGCGGACGAGATGACCGCGACTTTGGCGGGACCGCCGGAGAAGCGCCCGACCAGGGAATTTGCCAGATCAATAAAGAACTGTGAAATCCCGGTGCGTTCCAGAAACGCGCCGAAGATAATGAAGACGATGATAAACTTGGAGCAGACCTGAACCGGCGTACCGAGAATTCCGCCTCCCTGGACCTTATAGAACAGGCTGACGGCGACGTTGCGGATCGTCGCCGCGGCGGTCAGGTGCTTCGTGACGGAGTAATAGTACAGCGCATAACACATGAAGACGCCGACGACGCAGAGGATCGGGACACCGACCGAGCGGCGGCAGAGCTCCAGCGTGGCGAGGATGCCGACGACGGCAATAGCGATCTCGTACGGATAGAGCCGCGACATGCCGAGGCGCACGGTCAGATCTTTGGCATGGAGAACCACATAGAAGAACGCGGCCGTCCCTGCGAGCATGATAATCCAGTCATACCAGGGAATGTAATTCACGCGCTGGACGCCCTTTCTGGCCGGATACATGAGGTAGCCGATCAGAAGAATCCCGCCGAAAAAGGAGGGATAGCGGATGAGATCCAGCCAGGTGGCAAAGAGGGTCACATAGATGACAAACAGAGAGAACACTGCCATGACGCCGTAGACGAGCCATTTCTGCCAGCCTTCCCAGACGCGCGTATTGGCTTCGCGGTCATACTTTTTCATCACCGCGTCCACGGCGGCCTGGTCGAATTCGTGATCGGCCTCCTCCGCGGGAATTTGCGCGGCCGGGATCGGTTCGTGATCGGGTTTTTTCCCAAATAGCGCCATAAAAATTCCTCCGATGAACAGTTACAGGAGTGCCGCCCGTTCGGGCGACACTCCCTTGGGTCAAAGATGAAAGCGAGAGAGCTGGAGATCAGTCGACAGTGGCAACGGTAATTCCGTTCTCTGCATAGAAGGCGGCAGCGCCCTTGGCAAAGGGAACGGCGATGCCGTCGGTGGCAAAGTCAAGGGACAGCTCGGCGCCCTTGGCGTGCAGAGCGGTAATCGCATCAGCATTGTTGTAGATGGTGGAGACGATGGCATAGGCGACGTCGTCTTCCAGATCCGCACGGCAGACCAGAGTGGCCTTTACGGTCACGGTCACGGTGTCCTGATCAAAGCCGCTGTAGGTGCCGGCAGGAATGGTATAGGATGCGTACCAGGGGCAGTCGGCCAGAAGCTTCGTCATATGCTCATCGTCAATGGAGATCAGGTAGACGCTGTTGGAGGTGGCAAGATCCACAACCGCAGTGGTCGGGGCGCCGGCCGTGAGCAGCGCAGCGTCGATTTTGCCGTCCTTCAGGCTTTCCGCAGAATCTCCGAACGACTGGTAGACGGGATTGACATCGTCAATGGTCATGCCGTAAGCGGCGAGAATGTCCACGGTGTTGAAGTAAGTACCGGAGCCGATATCACCCACGCAGATGGACTTGCCGGCCAGATCGGCAACAGACTTGATGTCGGGGTTGCAGGTGACAATCTGCACGGTTTCGGCGTACAGACCGCCCAGCACGCGGAAGCCGTCCATGGCACCGCCGTCGGCGAAGGAGTTGGTTCCGTTGTAGGCATAGGTCATAACGTCGGACTGAACGGTTGCCAGGTCGTAAATCCCGTCAACCACGATGCCGGTGATGTTGGCCGCGCTGCCGCCGGAAGAGACGACGTTGATGGTGATATCGGTATTCTGACCGACATAGCTTCCCAGGACACCGCCGAAGGCATAATAGGTGCCCGCTTCACCGCCGGTACCCATCGTCAGGTTGGCAGACACGCTTGCCGCCGGCGCCTCAGCCGGAGCGGCATCCTCCGCGGGAGCGGGGGCTTCTTCCTGGGCAGGGGCTTCTTCCTGAGCGGGAGCGGGCGTCGCGGCCGGGGTAGCGCTGCCGCCGCAGGCGCAGAGCGCGAACACCATCATGGCTGCGAGCAGAAATGCAAGAACTTTTTTCATTTTGTTTTCCTCCTGTATCTTGCCGGAATAAAAAATTGCTGTATAATTAAAACATATTTTATCTGAGAATGCAAGCGCTAATGTGTAAAAATATGAAAATATATTTGTATACATATGCGCAATGGAGAGATTGCCATGTCTGTTCGCCTGATTGCCTTTGATCTGGATGGCACGCTGCTTGACGATAAAAAGCGGCTGCCGCCCGAAAATGCCGCCGCCCTGCAGGCCGCGCGGGATAAGGGAATCGTTCTGGTTCCCGCCACGGGGCGGATTCTCCAGGCTCTTCCGGAGGGTTTTGCCTCTTTGGGGCTGTTCCGGTATTTCATCTTCGCCAACGGCGCCGAAGTATATGATCTCCAGGAGGGAAAGCGCCTGTTCGGTGCCGGGATCGAACCGATGCTGGCCGCCGAGGTATGCCGCTACATGGATGAGCTTCCGGTCCTGTATGACTGCTACCGAGGCGAGTGGGGCTACATGACAGCCTGGATGTACGAGCAGGCGCCGGCGTATTTCGGGAGCGAGCCGGAGATTCTGAAACTGGTCAGAAGGCTGAGGAAGCCGGTGCCCGATCTGCGGGAGAATATTCTGGAAACAAATCTGCCGGTGGAAAAACTCCAGATGTACTTCCGCCCCGAAGACCTGCCGGAACGGGAGCGGCAGCTGAAGGCGCTGCCGGAGCATTTTCCGGATCTGAAAGCGTCCAGCTCGCTGAAAAACAACATTGAGATCAACAGTGCCGATGCCGGAAAGGGCCGGGCGCTCTGCGAACTCTGTCGATTGCTTTCCGTCCGGCCGGACGAGAGCGCGGCGTTCGGAGACGGGCTGAATGACATCGAGCTGCTGCAGGCTGCCGGAATCGGCTGTGCTATGGCCAACGCCGGCGATGCGGTGAAGCGCTGTGCCGACCGGATTACGGAAAGCAACAACGATGCCGGTGTCGGGAAGGAAATCTTCCGGATGCTCTCTTCCTGACAGGAAGAAAATCACGAAAAACACAGGCTGTGCAGGCTCTGCCGGCTTGTGTTTTTTTCTGTTTGCAGGTATAATAAGAATGGGAGATTATCCGGATTTCATCCCGTCGGCAGGTTCCGCACCTGCCGCACAAAAGGAGGATCATTATGGCCTATACGGCGCTGGAAAAAATGAGAGAAGAAAACCGAAAACGCTTCGGAAAGGACATCGGACCCATGCAGCCGCCTTTCGGCAAAGACTGCGAAACGGGGATGGATCTGAAATCGGCCGCCCTGCGCTTTCTGCGCGAACGCTGCGAAGGTCTGCGCTTCAATCGCGAAATGGAAGCTGCAGAAGCGGAAACCGGGCAATATTGCGGCACCAGCCTTCGGCCGAATCAGATCCCCTACAACATGGAAATGGATCTCAACCGTCTCTGTCTCGAACGGTCGCTGGCGACTTTTATCGATTCCGGTATCGCAGAAGATGCCTATCTCGTTTACTATTGCTTTCTCGAGATCTTTCTCGGCCACTATGGCAAGTCCAGGCGGATGGTGGAGCTGCTGAGCGAGTACGAGGAAAACGGGAGCTCTCTGCTGCTGAAGCACCGGGATCATTATTCCCATTCTGTCTATGTATTTGCGCTGGGTCTGGCGCTCTATGAGACCAACGGGAAATACCGGGATGTTTTTTGCCGCTTCTATCATCTGGAGCAGAAAACGGAAGCGGAGCGCGCGAATTATTTCCTGGAATACTGGGGTTTGACGGCGCTGTTTCACGATATCGGCTATCCCTTTGAACTGCCCTTTGAACAGGTGCTCTCCTATTTTGAGGTGGATAACCAGGATCGCGGCAAGGACTGTCTGTACCTGTCCTACAAGGGCATCGACTGTCTGACGGCGCTGAGCGGAGAGGAACAGGCGCATTTTAAGGCGCTTTATGACAAGAACTTTGACAGCATCTCGGATTTGCTCGCCTGGGATGTTTCCCGAAAACTGGGAAAAGCCTATTCCTTCCCGCCGGATTACCTGCAGGACATTGTCCGGGACAAGCCGTCTGAGCCGGAGCGCTTCCATTATTATATGGATCATGCTGTCTTTTCGGCACTGCGGCTCTACCGGGAACTGGAAAAGACGCTCCGTATTGACAGCCTGACAAAAGAACACATCGATGTGCTTTCCGCCATTCTTCTGCACAACAGCATCTTCAAGTTTTCCATTGCTTTTTATAAGGAGGGCGACGAGCTGCGGAAAGATCCGTTGTCGGCATCGCTGCATCCTCTCGCCTGGCTGCTGATGCTCTGTGACGAGCTGCAGTGCTGGGACCGCATCGCCTACGGCCGCAATTCGCGGACGGAGCTGCAGCCCATGGCGGCTGAGTTTGATTTCTCAGACGGCCGGCTTTCCGTTGTCTACTGTTATGACCGGGAAGAACAGGAGAAGATCGACGCCTATTTTGCTGCCCGGCAGGAATGGGAAAGCGCCGGCCGTCCGAAGCCGAAACCCCGTCTGAAGGCATACAGCGACATGGCTGTAGAAGCCGACGGAAAGCCGGATTTTACCGCCGATATCGAAAGAATTGTGGACACCGGCATCTGCCCCCTGCATGTGGTGACGAGCATCCGGGAGGCCAACCGGCGTGTCAAGCATACCTATCTTTCCGATTCCAGCTTCCTGCATCTGTATGATTTTGCCGTCGCTCTGCATGGGCGGTCTCTGCCGCCGGAGAGTACGGCAGAGGAGCTGGAGAGGCATTTCCGCAGCCTCTCTCTGGAATACGAGCTCTCCACCATCAGCCGCGCCCGCTATTTTGGCCGTTATCTGGATGCCATCGGCTGCTTCTATACCGACCGACCCGTAGACTATGACATGGTTACCGAGTTTACGCCGGAACAGGCGGCCGTCTTTGCGCCGCTGGAACACGAGCGCTGGCTGCGGGAGCACCGCGCCATGGGCTGGCGCTTCGGGCGGGAGTATGAAACTCTCCCTCTGCCGGAGAACGCTGGGGAAGAGAAAGCCTCCCGCCGCACCCTGCGGGAGCAGCTGCGCTGCAACAAGCTGATGATGGACGGCGAGCTTACGGAAGAGCTGATACGCGCCCACTGGCTGTCCCTGCCGGAAGAGGATCAGGACAAGGATTGGAAGCCCTTCAACAAACTGCTCGTCCTGCTTCGGAAGTTTGACGGTCTGCGGATTTATCGCCTGGACAGCGGAGAAAATGCAGAATGAAAGACTGGAGAAAACAGATCGCGCCCTATGAAGGCAGCGAGCCCTATCTGTATCTCGCCTTTGCCGATGCCGACGCCGGCAGAATCCGCGATCTGGTGCGCCTGCTTCTGCAGCGCGGCGTCCGGATCTGGTATTCCACGGGCCCGGCCGGCAGCGCGGATGAATTGCTGCGCCGGCAGCAGCGTGCCCTCGGCGCCTCGCTCACTGCAGTCTATCTGACGGATGCCATGACCCAGGACCAGGACGGCAAAGCTTCTGTCCTCGTCAACCAGAAAAACGGGCGGAAGATTCTCTGCATCGACCGGGACTCCTCCGACCGCGCTCTGAACATGGGTCTCCACGAGAGCATCCCGCATCTGGCAGCCTGGCAGTATCATCGGACGGAAGACCTGGAAGAAGCCCTGGTCCGTACGGAAGGCTTTACACAGGAGATGATCGGCGACCCGGTTTTCCTGAAAAAGGAAGGCCTGACGGGGCGTCTGACGGCGCTTCTCTGCGTGCTCTCTCTGCTCCTCCTCCTCGGAGGTTTTCTCGGTCTGCGGGTCTTTCACTGGTTTCAGCCGGAACTGCCGCAGGACACGGTTGAGTTCGCTGATCCGACCGTCCGGGAAGCGGCCCGAATCGCCTCGGGTAGCGCCGTGCTGACCGAAGAATCCGTCGCCGCCGTAACCGAGCTTCGGCTGGAGAGTCTTCCGGACAGCTGGGAAGATCTGGAAAAGCTGCCGAATCTGGAACGCATTGTACTCCCGCAGGACGCCGTCCTGGAGGCGGAAAGCCTGCCTGGAGAGGACTTTGTGCTGGTGCTGACAGGAGGCGATGAATCATGAAGGGATTTTTCAAGCCGTATGAAGGGAAAAAGCCTTTCCTGTTTGTCAGCTATTCCCACCGGCAGTCCGACCGAGTTGTCTCCACTATTCGCATTCTGCACGAAAAGGGCTGGCGGCTCTGGTATGACGAAGGGATTCCCGCCGGCAGCGACTGGCCGGCAAACATTGCCCGCCATATGGAAGACTGCGGAGCTGTGCTGTTCTTCCTGTCCGAGACGGCGCTCCTGTCTCCCAACTGCCTCAGTGAAATCCGGACGGCAGCCAGGCTTCGGAAGCCGATCCTGGTTCTGAGGCTGGAGGATGTTGAAGGCGGTGCGGACTGGGACGTGCTCCCGGACAGAAAAAAACACCTGGAATCCCTTGAAACGGAAGAAGAGGACGCGGAACAGATTCTGGCCTCGGGCTTTCTGACGAGACGCTTTCATCATCGCTGGACCGTGAGCATCCCCTGGCGGGCGCTGGGTCTTGTGGCGTCTTTGCTGTTCTTCGCTGCGGCAGCCTCCGGTTTTGCTCTTCTCGCCACCGGCCGCTGGACCCCGTTTCCGCCGCCGGAAGTGCCTGTCGTGACCCCGACGCCTGCCCCGACGCCTACCCCGACTCCGACAGCGCCGACGGTCATTGATCTGGGCGGAAACGAACGCTTCTTTGCCATCAGCTTCCCCGATACGCAGCAGGAACGAGCCGTGCGGAACGCGCTGCAGATGCCGACGGAAGAGATCCAGGCCTGGAACCTGGCAGAGCTGTCTTCCCTGTATTTCTGCGGTAACATGGTCAGAAACAGCCTGAACGGCGTCAGCTTCCGCGAAGACGGAACCTGTCTGGTAAACTCCGCTCCGGTGATCCAGGGGCAGGTAAAGGATCTCTCCCTCATGGCAAACATGCTGCAGCTGGAGGACCTGGCTTTGATCTGTCAGCCGGTCTCCAACCTCTCCCCGCTTTCCGGCCTGCAGCTGCTGAAAAACCTGAACCTCTCCGGAAGCAGCGCGATAAAGCTCGAAGGTCTCTCCGACCTGCCGTCTCTGAACACGCTTCATCTGGAATATACCAACGTCCGTGACCTGACGCCGCTGGAGCAGCTGCCGGCTTTGAAAACCGTGACCGTCAGCCTCGACATGCTTCCCCTGCGTTGGAGTCCGGATGCCCGTTTTGACGTTATTCTGGTCCGATAACAAGAGAAAAGGATGCGGCTATGCCTCAGAATTCCGAAAAGAAGATACCGATTGTCATCGGCGTAACCGGTCACCGCCGGCTGCGGCAGCAGGATCTTCCCGCCCTGCGGGCATCGGTTCGTTCCCTGCTGCTCTCCCTGCGGGAGCAGGTTCCTCACTCCCCTCTCATCCTGCTCTGCAGTCTGGCGGAGGGGGCGGATCTCCTGTGTGCGGATGCGGCGGAAGATCTCGGAATTCCTCTGGTCGCAGCGCTCCCTTTGCCCCCGGAGGATTACGAAAAGGACTTCTGTCCTGCGGAAAGAGAACGCCTCCGGAAGCACTACGCCCGGGCGGAACAGCTTTTTGTCACGCCGCGGAGCGAAGACCTGCCGGCGGAAAGGAAACCCCGGGACGATGCCTACCGGCAGGCCGGGATCTATGTGTCGGCGCACGCTCACATCCTGCTTGCCCTCTGGGACGGACATCCCGGAGAGCATGGCTGCGGGACGGCCGAGGCCGTGGACTTTGCGCTGCAGGGTATCTGCAGCCCTGAGAGCGGTCTGCCGGTGCGCACCGCCCGCAACACGCTTGTCTGGCATGTCTTCACGCCGCGGGCGGAGACAGAAACCGAAGCCGCCGGCACGGTTCATGTTCTGGGAGACCGACAGGCCATGGAAGAGATTCTGCGGCGCACCGAAGAGTTTAACCGTCTGGCCGAAAATGTACAGCCGGAAGCACAGACCCTGCTGCCGGAAGAGGACCCGGAGGATGCTGTGCTCGCCCGGATGCTGCGGATTTACGGTGCGGCAAGTATGCTCTCAAAACAGAACGCCCGACGCTACCGGCTGACCCTGGCCGCGCTTGCCGTGGCAAGTGCGCTTATCGCCATGGCCTTTCTGCTGTATGACGAAGCGCAGGCGGTCGGTCTGATTCTGGTGCTCGGTCTGATTCTGCTTCTGGCCTGGCTGTGTCAGCGTTACGCCGGCCGCTCGGATTGTCTGCGTCGCTATATTGAATACCGTGCTCTGGCGGAATGCCTGCGCGTCTGCATCTATCTGCGTCATGCCGGAAGCGGGATTCAGGCGGAAAACCTGCTCTCCTGGACCCAGCAGGAGGAAACCGCCTGGATCCTGGATGCCCTCTGCGCGCTCCGCGCCGGCCGCCCGCCGAAGGAGCAGCACGATATTCGCGCGTGCTGGGTAGAGCGGCAGCGGGACTATCATCGGCAGGCGGAGAGAAAGGCGCGGCAGGAAAGCCGCTTCAGCGAACGGCTTGTCGGCACCGCGCTGCGTCTGAGTATCGCCCTGTATTGCCTGGCGCTGCTGTTTGAGCTCTTCTGCGGCGGCGCGCTCACCCGCCCGCTGCTGCCCGTGGGCAACGCCGAAGGCTACCGAACGGTTCTGAAAATCGTCCTGGGCAGCATTTCGGCGGTCACGCTGTTTGTCGCTAATTACTACGGCAGGCTTTCTCTGCCCCGGGTCCTTTCGGACCACGGAAAAATGGAGCGTTTTTACAGCCGCATGTCCGAGATGCTGCAGGAGAAAGGGCAGACCGAGGCGCTGCTGACCGCGCTGGCCAGGGAAGAACTGATTGAAAACGGCAACTGGTGCTCGTACCAGAGAGACAATCAGCCTGAAATTTCATTATAAAAAAGGGGAAAGAAGATGAAAAGGAACGCTGCGCTCCGCGTACTGTGCACGAAAGAGGACGAAGCTGCACTGCAGCCGATTCTGGACGCCCTGAAGGAAAAGGGCCTGCGGATCTCGGCATCGGATGGGATTCCGAAGAACGGAGAAATCCTGCTGGCCGCGCTTTCGCAACGCTTCTTCGCAGACGAAGAAAAGCAGAACATCCTGCTGAACGCCCTGAGCACGGGCGGAGAAAACGTCTTTCCCCTGAAGCTGGACGAGAGCGAGGTGCCGGAGGCCCTGATGAACGCGCTCTATGCGCGCAACATCATTCCGGCAGCCGGTCGTGAACCCGGCTTGATCGCCGAACGTGTGCTGGCGGCCATCCCGGAGAAGAAGAGCCCCCTGCCGAAAGTCCTGATCGCCGGGGCAGCCGTTCTCGCCGTGCTGGCAGGCTTCCTGCTCTGGCGAAGCAGCGGAGCTGGGACACCGGAGCCGACCCCGACACCCGAACCGACGCCGGAGCCGACTCAGGAGATTACGGTTTCTGTCCCGGCCGGCATGACGATCGAAGATCTCGAAAAAATCTGGGACGTCGTCATCGTCGGCGACACCCTCGAATGGCGTTCCGAAGACCAGATCCTGCGCGTCTATGACGGTTCTCTTGACAGGAACGAGATTGTTTACGATACCTGGGACGGCGACCGGCAGCACTATTATAGTGTGAAAGACGGGCATGAATTCCAGAGTACCGTCTGGGATCTGGAGTTTCTGAGCGCTCTGCCGAACCTGCGCCAGCTGACACTGACGCTCGTAGACGCAAATTCTCTTCCCGATCTCGGCACCCTCAGCCATCTGGAGCGTGTTACCCTCGAAGACTGCAGCCTGCGCGATATCAGCGGGCTCAGCGGCTCGAGCATCAACGAACTGCAGCTTTTCAAGTGCCCGGTATCGGATTATTCGCCCCTCTCGGGCTGCGAAAAACTGCGCCGTCTGGAGATAGATCTGTACGGAACCGGCGTACGGGCCGATTTTTCGAATTATTCGCCGAAGCTGAATCGTCTGCATCTCATGAACATAGAGCTCGCCCCCGGCAGCGATTTTTCGGCGTTTGCATCTCAGACCACCTTGAACGAACTCTTTTTGAACGATGTCCCTGTCACCGATCTCTCGCTGATCGGCTCGACAAAGGTCCTCGACCGGGTGGAAGTCTTCGCCTGTAACGAATTGCGGGACATCAGCGTTCTTGAAAATGCCGAGCGGCTGTCTTTTCTGCAATTTGATGACTGCCGGCAGCTGGAAGACCTCAGCCCCGTCCGGAGCTGCAGCGTGCTTGAGGAGCTTCATCTGCATAACCTGCCGCAGGTTCGCGATCTCAGCTGCCTGCAGAATCTCAAAAGGCTCAAAAACATCACTTTGCATGCTCTGAATCTGCAGGACCTGAACTTCCTGGAAGGCCTGAAGAACAACAGCGCTATGACCCTCCGTCTTTCCGGCGATATTCAGGATTATTCCGGCCTTTCTGCCATTCCCGTGTATTCATTTCTGTCGATTGATCCCCGAACCTGGTATAACCCCAATGGCGATATCTCCGGGATCCTGTCGCTGCTGCAGGATGCGGTCATCAATGGCCTGTCTCTGGAGAACTGTTCGAATCTGGAGCTTTCTTCCCTGCCGAAGGTCGCCAATCAGCTGGAGCTCCGATACTGCGACATTCGGGATCTGAGCGGTCTGGCAGATCGTCCCGTTTCCGCTTTGCAGCTTTACAGCTGCCCGCAGCTGTCTTCTCTTGAAGGCCTGCAGGATATGACCCAGCTCGGAAAGCACGGCGGCACGCTCGAGGTATACGGCTGCCCTCGTCTGACGGACTGGAGTGTCCTGGAGAGTCTTCCGGAGCTGAATGAGCTTCGCCTCTACGGCTGCTATGTCCTGCCGGACTTCTCCAAGCTGCATCTGAAAAGCCTGCATCTGGAGAGCATCGAAGAGCTGGATAACCTTGACTTTGTCCCGGAGATCGATACCGACGGCAAGTCCTTTAACCGCATCGAACTGGTGGATCTGAATGCGCTGAAAGACCTCAGCCCGCTGCGGCAGGTTCGCATTGCCCTGCTGACCGTGCCGCCCCAGCTGTCTGAGCAGGCGCAGGAACTGAAGGATGACGGCGCTGTCAGCAGCTTTACGATCGCCTTCCCCGACGGCAGCTGGGAGCCCATGGACGAGCATTTCAGCCTGATGAGTCTGGACGAGCTGGAGACTCTGCCGAAATCCCTGCTGCGGCGCGTGGACAGGCTCCGGATCGCGGGCGACAGCGTCATCGAAGACGGCAGGGAGGGCTGGATTCAGGATGAATGGGTAAACGGACGACAGATCCTGTACTGGTATGATCCGAACACGGACGATCGTTCCGAGATTAAAATGGGCAGTATTGCGGACTTTGGTATTTTTTCCGATCTGACCGGTCTGTGTGAGATGGAGCTCTGCGGCCAGCCTCTCAGCAGTCTTGACGGGATCCAAAATCTCGGCTCGCTTGAGAAACTGGTGCTCCAGCACTGCCCGAATCTGACCGACATCTCCCCGGCTTTCGCCCTGCAGGATTTGCGAGAGCTGGATCTCAGCGCCAGCCCTGTCGAGAGCCTTCAGGGCGTGCAGAACCTGAGCCGTTTGCAATTGCTGAAGATTCAGGGAACAGAAATTCAAGACCTCAGCCCGCTGCAGGACTGTGACTTCTCTGATGCATACGAAAACAACAGCGGTCTCTGGCTGGAACTTTTCGACATCCCCGCTGAAGATCTCAGCGCGCTTTCGGGAATTCGGCGGCTGCGCTGCCTGAGACTGAATGATCAGGACCCCGCTCTCTGGCTTCCGATTCTGGAGAACACCGAGATCTTTGAACTCTCGGCGCACAACTGCTTCCGGGATAATGAGAGCTTTGCCGCTCTTGTCGAAGCGCACCCCGAGCTGGAGGTCCTGGACATTCCCTGGAACAGCAGCCTGACCGATCTGACGCCCGTCCTTTCTCTGGAACATCTGCAATATCTGGATGTGTCAGAGGACATGACGGCTGCGCTGGAGGCTGTCCGGGCGGCAAATCCCGCTTTCGAAATCGAAATCGATTAATAGAAAGGAAAAGACCATGAAAAAAGCGTTCCTGCGTGTCCTGTGCGCCTCGGCGGACAAAGTCGCTCTGCAGCCGATTCTGGATGCCCTGAAGGGAAAAGGCCTGCAGATTTCGGATGCCGAAGGCAGTCTCAAAAAGGGAGAACTGCTGCTGGCAGCGCTGTCGGAAAACTTCTTTGCCGACGAAGAAAAACAGAAATCTCTGCTCGAGACGCTTGGTGCCGGTGCCGAAAACGTCCTGCCCCTGAAGCTCGACGAATCTGAGGTGCCGGAGGCGCTGATGAATGCGCTCTATGCCCGCAACATCATTTCGGCGTCCGGCCGGGATGTGGATCTCATTGCCGAGCGTGTGCTGGCGGCGATTCCGAAGAAAAAAAGCGCTTTGCCGAAGATCCTGATCACCGGCGCCGTCGTGCTGGCGGGGCTGGCGGGTTTTCTGGTCTGGCGCAGCAGCGGAACGGCAGTGCCGGAGCCGACCCCGACACCCGAGCCGACAGCAACGCCGGAGCCGACCGTAGAGATCAAGATTGCGGTCCCGAAGGGCATGACGGCCGAAGATCTGGAGAAAATCCGCGATCTTGTCATCATCGGCGACAGCTTGGAATGGCGCAGCTTGGAGCAGATCTCGAAGAACCAGGGCGAGTTCAACGAACATGCCGACCCCCAGCATGTCCTGGACGAATACAGCATCGCCTATGACAGTCGCCAGGATGACCGGGCTCATTGGTACAGCAATGATGATGGCCACGAATACGAGCTGTCCGACTGGAACCTGGACTTCCTGAGCTGCCTGCCGAATCTGCGCAGCCTGTCGCTGGTGCTGGTGGATGCGAACGCGCTCCCGGATCTCAGCGCCCTCAAAGCCCTCGAGCGGGTCAGCCTGCAGGAGTGCAGCATCCGTGACCTGAGCGGACTCAAAGGCTCTGGCGTCATTGAGCTGTCCGTCAGTCGCTGCCCGGTCACGGATCTCTCCCCCCTGACGGATTGTGAGCGGCTGCGCCGCCTGACGGTGGACCTTTACCGGATGGATGATGTCCAGGTGGAAGTTTCGAATTTCTGCCCGAAATTGCAGAGGCTGCAGATGGATAATGTTCGCTTCGCCCCCGGCGGAGATCTTTCAGCGCTTGCAAAGGATTCCTCGCTGAAAGAACTTCTCCTGAATGCCGTCTCGATCACGGATCTGAGCCTGATCGGAAAGGCGGAAGCCCTCGAGGAGCTCCATCTCTGCAACTGCAGTGAACTCCGGGATATCTCTGCCCTTGAAAACGCCGAAAAGCTGAAATTCCTGCGAATTGAGAATTGCCCGCTGATAAATGACTTTCAGCCTGTCTCCGGCTGCATCATGCTTGAGCAGATCCGGCTGAGTAATATGCAGCAGCTTCGCGACGCCTCCTTCCTTCAGAATATGAACCGACTCCGAATGATCGCGTTTGATAACCTCTCGCTGCGGGATATGAGCTTTCTGGAAAGTCTGAAAGACAACGGCCCGCTGAACTTCACTTTTTCCGGCAACTTTACCGACTATTCCGGTCTTGCCGCCATTCCCCGGTATTCAAAATTGCAGTTTCTTCCCCGCACCGAAAGCAACCCCAGCGGTGATGTTTCACAGATCATGTCCTATCTGCAGAACGCAATGATCGACAGCCTGTGGCTGAACGAGTGTACGAACATTGACCTTTCCGCGCTGCCGCCGGTTTCCCGGGAGCTCACCATCCAGCGCGGTGACATCAAGGATCTGACCGGTCTCGAAGGCCAGGGCCTGTCCGAGCTGGTGCTCTACAACTGCCAGCAGCTGACCAGCCTCGAAGGGATTCAGGCGCTGAACAATCTCGGCCAGATGGGCATCGACAATGGCGTGCTTACGGTTTACGGCTGCCCCCGTCTGACGGATTGGAGCGCGCTGGAGAGTCTCCCGAAACTGAAAGAGCTTCGTCTCTACGGCTGCTATACTCTGCCGGCCTTTGATAAACTGCATTTGAAGAGCCTCCATCTTGAGAGCATCGAAGGCCTGGACAATCTGGACTTTGTTCCGGCCATCGATACCGACGGAAAGTCGATGAACAGCCTGGAACTCGTAGATCTGAACGAGCTGCAAAATCTCAGTCCGCTGCGGCAGGTTCGCATCAATCAGCTCATGGTCCCGCCTCATCTGGGTGATCAGGCGCAGGAGCTGAAGGATGCCGGTGTGGTCAACAGCTATGAGATCGCTTTCCCCGACGGCAGTTGGCAGCCCATGGACGAAGCCTTCACGCTGCTGAGTCTGGAAGAGCTGGAGACTCTGCCGAAGTCGCTGCTGCAGCGCGTGGATCGTCTGCAGCTTGTAGGCGACACAGTCGTCAGCGATCAGTCCGGCTGGATTCAGGAAGACTGGGTAGACGGCGAACCGATCCCCTACTGGTTTAATCCGGAAACGGAAGAACGTATAAAGATTGAGGCGGGCAGCGTCACGGACGTCGGTATTTTTTCCGTCCTGACCGGTCTGCGCCAGCTCGAGCTGTACTGTCAGCCGCTGGAGAATCTTGATGGGATACAGAGCCTCTCCTCGCTCGAAAGTCTGCGGGTGGAGTTCTGTCCGAATCTGCGAGATGCCTCTGCAGCCTTCGCCCTGCAGGACCTGTGTGATATGGATCTCAGTCGCAATCCGATCGAGAGCATTCAGGGTGTACAGAACCTGAATCGGCTGCAGTATCTCAATCTTTTCCATACAAAGGTCGGTGACCTCAGCCCGCTGCAGGACTGCGATTTCCGCGAGGCCTGTGATAACGGCGGCTTTTCGCTTGAGATTGCCGATCTTCCGACCGAGGATTTCAGTGCCCTGTCCGGCATCCGGCTGCTGCGCAATTTCTGCCCGAACAATCTGGACGTTTCGCTCTGGGCTCCGTCGCTGGAAAATACGGAAATCCGGGATTTGTCCGCCTGCAACTGTTTCCACGACAACGAAAGCTTTGCCGCGTTTATTGCGGCACATCCCGAGCTCGAACGCCTGGACATCCCCTGGAACGACAGCGTGACCGATTTGACGCCGGTGCTTTCGCTTGAGCATCTGCAGTATCTGTGCGTTTCCGCCAATATGGAGCAGGCCATGGACGCCGTCCGGGCGGCGAACCCTCACTTTGAAATCGAAATCCGGTATTGATCTGCTCCCGTTCTTATCTCGGCCCCTGTTCTTGACAGGGGCCGTTTTTCATGGCATATTGGGAACAGTCAATGCTCTGCCGTTGTCGGCGGGATGATAAGGGAGGCGCGTGATGAAACAAAACATTCTGCTGCGCGTACTGTGCACGGAGGCTGACAGGGTATCCCTGCAGCCGATCTTGGGTGCTCTGAAGGAAAAGGGCCTGCGGGTCTCGGATGCCGAAGGCAGTCTCAAAAAGGGAGAGCTGCTGCTGGCAGTTCTGTCAGAGCAGTTCTTTGCCGATGAACAGAAACAGAAAACCCTGCTCGAGGCACTCGGCGCAGGTGCCGAAAATGTTCTGCCCCTGAAGCTCGACGAATCTGAGGTGCCGGATGCGCTGATGAACGCGCTTTATGCCCGCAA
Source organism: Oscillospiraceae bacterium (assembly GCA_017538965.1). GTDB lineage: Bacteria > Bacillota > Clostridia > Oscillospirales > Oscillospiraceae > Limivicinus. The sequence goes on along the minus strand of JAFYHU010000018.1, from coordinate 16,113 downwards.
CATCATTACGGCAACCGGCCGCAGCCCGGATCTCATTGCCGAGCGTGTCCTGTCTGCGATCCCGGAAAAGAAAAACAATCTGCCGAAGCTTCTGATCGCCGGTGCTGCCGTGCTGGTTGTGCTGGCCGGGCTTTTCCTCTGGCGAAGCGCCGGAACAAAGACCGAACCGGCCGTCACGCCCGAGCCGATATCGGAAGAAGAGCCCATCGCGGTTCCGGTTTCTCTCGGGCTGACGGAAGCGGATCTTTCCGATATTACCCAGGTGGTCATCGCCGGTGAATACTTCGGCTATGCCACAGATGCGATGCGCGCAGACGGCGAGGGCGCCGATCGGGTTTATGCCGTCAGGGAGGATGACGGCGAGCACTGGTACGGCAAGGAAGACGGTCGAGAATACAGCCTGACCCGATATGATGATCTGCGATTTCTGGCTCTGATGCCGAAGCTCCGGGATCTGGAGATTGCGCTGATCGAGATCGATCCGGAAAGTCTCCCTGAGCTGAACGCTCTGCTGAAAAACGGAACTGTCCGGCTGAGCAATTGCTCGATTGATTCGCTCTCCTGGCTTTCCGGAGCCGAGATGGAGGAATTTTCCGTCAGCGGCTGCGCTGTGACGGACTATTCCCCGTTAACGTCGTGCGCCCGGCTGCGAGAGGCTGAAATTGACCTCACCGGACAGACGGATGCAGATTTCTCAGGGTTTGCACCGCCGGCGCTGCAGGAGCTGATTACGAACAACGGTGAGTCTCTTCGAAATCCCGATCTCTCCGCTTTGTCTGGCAGCAAAAATCTGACCTCCTTGTATATCGATCACCTTCCCCTGACGGAACTCTCTTTCCTGCAGGACCTGCCCTCGCTGGAATTTCTGGTTTTGGATACCTGCAGCGCGCTTCGTGATATCTCCGGTGTCGGTACACTCAAAAACTTGAAAAACCTGGAGATTCTTTATTGTGAGCGCGTGCCGGACTATTCACCCATCGCGGGCTGCACGGCGCTGGAAAAGATTCACGTTCAGGGTGACCGGAATCCGGACGCCCTGCGGGATGCGTCTTTCCTTGCCGATCTGCCGAAACTGCGGGACATCGGTCTTTATTCCTGCAATCTGGTGAATATGGACTTCCTGGAAGGAATTGCTCGGAACCAGGATTCGATCAGACTGGGCTTTGCCGGGGACATCCGGGACTATTCCGGCCTTGCCCATATCAGGCACTATGAATATCTCCACGTCAACCCCCGCAACAGCAATAATCCCCTTGTCGATTCCCGGGGCGGCGATTTCTCTGCGGTGCTGCCTTATATTCAGGACGCACAGATCGATGAGCTGATGCTCTATACCTGCCGGGGTGTGGATCTGAGTGCTCTGCCGGACGGGATTCAGAACCTGAGCATCCGTTATGGGGACCTGGAGGATCTCGGCGGCCTCAAGCCGTATTCGCTCTGGAGACTGGAGCTTTGGGATTGCCAGTATCTTAGCTCGCTGAACGGAATGGAAAACATTCCGACGCTGTTCGGTGACGGCGGACAGGTGGAACTGGAAATTGTCGGCTGTCCGCGCCTGAATGACTGGTCCGCCCTGGCCGGCACTTATCTGGGCAATCTGAAACTGGTCGGTACCTATTCCGTCCCGGACCTGAGCAATATTAAAACGAACACTCTTCGCCTGGAAAGCACAAATGATCTGAGCAATCTTCACTGTCTGGACACGCTCGACAGCAGCTGGCGTTACATTCTGGAATTGGTCGGTCTGGACGACCTCTATGATCTGACGCCGCTTCGCCGTCTGCACGGCGACAAGCTGACCGTGCCGCCGCAGGATGCTGAACAGGCGGAAGAGCTGGTGGAAGCCGGAAACTTCAAGGAATATGACGTCGCCTATCCCGACAGTGGCTGGCAGCCTTACGAGGGGACTGTGGAACTGCTGAGTCTGGATGACCTCGAAACCTTGCCGAGATCCATGCTGAAAAAAGTGGAACATCTGTGCATCGTGGGCGACAGGATCGATGACGGGCTGTCCGGCTGGGTCCGGGAAGACCGGACGACCGGCGAACCGATCCCCTGCTGGTTCAATCCGGAGACGGAGGAGCTGACCGCGCTGGAACAGGGCAGCATTACCGATCTCAGCATCTTTTCCGAGCTGACCGGCCTGCGGGAGTTGGCGCTGTACTGCCAGCCGCTGGAGAATCTCGACGGGATTCAGAACCTTTCCTCGCTCGAGCGGCTGCAGGTGAATTACTGTCCGAACCTGACGGATGCCTCCGCGGCCTTCGCCCTGCAGGATCTGCGCGAGCTGGATCTCCGCAGTTGCCCGGTTGAGAGCATTCAGGGTGTACAGAACCTGAACCGTATGCAGCGTCTCTGTCTCTCCGATACACAGGTCAGCGACCTCAGTCCGCTGCAGGATTGCGACTTCCGCGAAGCTTATGAAAATGGCGGGCTGTCGCTGGAAATCAGCGAGCTCCCGGCAGAAGATCTCAGCGCCCTCTCGAGCATCCGGCAGCTGCGCAATTTCTGCCCGAACAATCTGGACGCCGCGCTCTGGGTTCCGGCGCTGGAAAACACCGAGCTCTTTGAGCTCTCTGCCGTCGGCTGCTTCCATGACAACGAGAGCTTTGCCGCTCTGGTCGCCGCACATCCCGAACTCGAACGCTTGGACATCCCCTGGAATGACGGCCTGACTGACCTGACGCCGGTTCTCTCTCTGGAACATCTGCAATATCTGAAAGTGTCAGAGAATATGGCGACCGCGCTGGAACCTGTTCAAGCGGCAAATCCCGCCTTTGAAATCGAAATCCAGAGCTGATCTGTCCGTACAAACCGTCTTTCCGGGCGCTGCGCATCAAAGCGCAGCGCCCGGGTTTCCGCGGATTCCCCGATTGACTTTTATCGCTTTCTTCCGTATAATAGGAGAAAGCGATTTGCTTTTGTTTGTAACTCGCTGATCTTTTTTCCGGAGAAAGGAAACCGAAGCCATGAAACTGATGAAGACCGAAGACGCTGTCGGGCAGGTTCTCTGCCATGACATCACGCAGATTATCCGCGGGGTGACCAAGGATGCCGTATTTCGCAAAGGGCACGTAATTCGCGAGGAGGATATCCCCGTGCTGCTGAGCGTCGGCAAGGACACGGTCTACATCTGGGAAAACGATGAAACCATGCTGCACGAAAACGATGCGGCTTACATCCTGCGCGATATCTGCCTGAACGAAAACATGAGTGCTTCCGAGCCGAAAGAGGGCAAGATCGAGCTGACCGCCGAGGTCGACGGTCTGTTCCTGGTGGATCTCGACCGTCTGCGCGCCGTCAACAGTCTCGGGGATATGATGATCGCCACCCGGGCTTCCGGTTTCATGGTGAAAAAAGGCGATAAGCTCTGCGGTACCCGCGTGATTCCCCTGGTAATCAAAAAGGATCGCATGGAAGCTGCCAAAAAGGCAGCCGGAGAGAGCCCAATCATGCGTCTTGTGCCGGTTAAGCCCAAAAAGTACGGACTTGTGACCACAGGCAATGAGGTTTTCTACGGCCGGATTGAAGATACCTTTACGCCGGTCATTCAGGCGAAGATGAAGGAATTCGGCTGTGAAATGCAGGAGCATGTGATTCTGAACGACGACCACGAGAAGATCACCGCTGCCATCCGCGACATGCTGGAGAAAGGCTGTGAGATGGTCCTCTGCACGGGCGGTATGAGTGTCGATCCCGATGACAAGACGCCGCTCGCCATCAAAAACAGCGGGGCGAAGATCGTCAGTTACGGCGCGCCGGTGCTCCCCGGGGCGATGTTCCTGATCTCCTACATGCCGGACGGGCGGCCGGTCTGCGGTCTGCCGGGCTGTGTGATGTATGCCAAACGCACGATTTTCGATCTGGTTCTTCCCTATCTGGTAACCGACACCCCGGTTACGAAGGAACATCTGGCCGGCCTCGGCCACGGCGGCCTCTGCCTGAACTGCAAGGTCTGCCATTTCCCGAACTGCGGCTTTGGAAAAGGCGTATAAACATTGCAGAATGTTTCGAACGGGCGAAAAACTCTCTTGGTATAAGCGTTGAAACATACGTTTATATAAATATCACTCCCTGAAACACGGGAAAAAGGAGTTAAACGCATGAAAAAAATTCTTGCACTGCTGCTGGCGCTGATGATGCTTGTCGCGCTGGCAGTCCCGAGTGCTTTCGCCGCCGGCGCGGAGAAGACCGAGCTGATCGTCTTTGCCGCGGCTTCGATGACGGAAACGCTCAACCAGATCAAGGACCTCTATGAAGCGGCAAACCCGGATGTCTCCCTGGTGTTCAACTTTGATTCCTCCGGTACGCTGAAGACCCAGATCCAGGAAGGCGCGGACTGCGACGTGTTCATCTCTGCGGCACCAAAGCAGATGAACCAGCTCGATGCTTCCTGCGATGCCGAGAAGAATCCCGACGGTCTGGACTTCGTCCTGCAGGGAAGCCGTATCAATCTCCTGGAGAACAAGGTCGTCCTCGCGGTTCCGGACGGCAATCCCAAGGGCATTGAGAGCTTTGACCAGCTGGCCGAACTGCTGGCTGCCGGCGATGTATTCCTGGCCATGGGCAACAGCGACGTTCCGGTCGGTCAGTACACTCAGAAGATCCTCGCCTACTATGGCCTCGATGAGGACGCGCTCGTCAAGGCGGGCGTCATCACCTACGGCTCCAACGTGAAGGAAGTCACCACCCAGGTCAGTGAAGCGAGCGTCGACTGCGGCATCGTCTATGCCACCGATGCGTATTCCGCCGGTCTTGACAGCGTGGATGCGGCGACCGCCGAGATGTGCGGTCAGGTCATCTACCCCGCCGCCGTGCTGAACGTCAGCAAGAATCCGGAAGCCGCCCAGGCCTTCCTGGACTATCTGACCGGTCCGGAAGCAACGGCTGTCTTTGAAGGGGTCGGTTTTACCGCCATTTCCGACGAACCGGGCGAGCTGATCGTCTTTGCTGCGGCTTCGATGACGGAGACGCTCAACCAGATCAAGGAGCTTTACGAAGCGGCGCATCCCGTCGTGACCTTGGTCTACAACTTTGACTCCTCCGGCACACTGAAGACCCAGATCCAGGAAGGTGCGGACTGCGACATGTTCATCTCTGCGGCACCGAAGCAGATGAACCAGCTTGACGCTTCCTGCGACGCCGAGAAGAACCCCGACGGTCTGGACTTCGTCCTGCAGGGAACGCGGATCAACCTCCTGGAGAACAAGGTCGTCCTTGCGGTTCCGGACGGCAATCCCAAGGGCATTGAGAGCTTTGACCAGCTGGCCGAGCTGCTGGCTGCCGGCAATGTTTTCATGGCCATGGGCAACAGCGATGTTCCGGTCGGTCAGTACACCCAGAAGATCCTCGCCTTCTATGGTCTGGATGAGGACGAACTCGCCAAAGCGGGCGTGATCACCTACGGTTCCAACGTAAAGGAAGTCACCACCCAGGTGAAGGAAGGTTCCGTTGACTGCGGCGTCGTCTATGCGACGGATGCCTTCTCCGCCGGTCTTGACAGCGTGGATGCGGCGACCGCCGAGATGTGCGGCCAGGTCATCTATCCTGCCGCCGTGCTGAATACCACGGAGCGTCCGAGAGCCGCCCAGGCTTTCCTGGACTATCTGACAGGCGACGAGGCTATAGCCGTTTTTGAGTCGGTCGGCTTCTCTCCGGCTGCCTGAGCAAATCATGATTTCAGCGGGCAGGTGTTTTCCTGCCCGCTGATTTTGGAGTGAAAATCAATGGATTGGTATCCCTTATGGAACAGCCTGCGCATTGCGGCGATCAGCTGTGTGCTGGTGTTCTTCCTCGGCATTTTCTTTGCCTACTACGCCGCCCGTCTTCCGCGCATGATCAAGGGCATTCTGGACGTCTTTCTGACCTTGCCCATGGTTCTGCCGCCGACGGTCTGCGGTTACTTTCTGCTGATGGTCTTCGGCGTAAAGCGCCCGCTGGGCGCCTTTCTGCTGCAGTACGGCATCAAGTTCGTCATGACCTGGTACGGCGGCATTCTCGCGGCAACGGTCGTGGCGTTTCCCCTGATGTACCGCACCGCGCGCGGCGCCTTCGAAAGTTTTGACAAGACGCTTGCCTATTCCGGCCAGACCCTGGGGCTTTCGAACACCTATATTTTCTGGCGCATCCGCATGCCTGCCTGCCGCCAGGGCATTCTCGCCGGCACGGTGCTGGCCTTTGCCCGCGCTCTGGGCGAGTACGGTGCCACCAGCATGCTGGTCGGCTACACCCCGGGCCGCACGGCGACAATTTCGACCACGGTGTACCAGCTTTGGCGTACCGACGATGAAAAAGGCGCCATGTTCTGGGTTCTGATTAACCTTGCCATCAGCACGGTGGTGCTCCTGACCGTGAACATGCTCGAAAGCCGGCAGAAAAAGGCGGTGAAGGCATGAGCCTGCTCGTCGATATTACCCGCCAGCTCGGTTCTTTTGTTCTGGATGCGCAGTTCGAAGCCGAAAACGGCGTGACCTGCCTGCTCGGGGCTTCCGGCTGCGGCAAAAGCTTCACGCTCAAATGCATTGCCGGTATCGAGAAGCCCGACCGCGGCCATATCGAGCTCGACGGCGTGGTGCTTTTCGATTCCGAAAAGCACATCAATCTGCCTCCGCAGAAGCGGCAGGTCGGTTACCTGTTCCAGAACTATGCCCTCTTCCCGAACATGACCGTGCGGCAGAATATCCTCTGCGGCCTGAATCGTCAGAGAGACCGCGCCGTAAAGGAAAAGCGCGTCGCCGAGATCATCCGGCTCATGCAGCTGGACGGGCTTGAAAACCACAAACCCGCGCAGCTTTCGGGCGGCCAGCAGCAGCGCACCGCGCTTGCCCGCATCCTGGTCAACGAACCCCGCATGCTGATGCTGGACGAGCCTTTCTCGGCGCTGGATGCGCATCTGCGCGATTCGCTGAAAATCGAACTGCGCGACATGCTCCAGGAATACGGCAGGGAAGTGCTGATGGTCACGCACAGCCGTGAAGAAGCCTACAACATGAGTCAGCGCATTGCGGTCATGGACAAGGGAAAACTGCTGGGCATGAAGGATACCAAAGAACTCTTTGCCGATCCCGGCAGCGTTCCGGCGGCGGTTCTGACCGGCTGCAAGAACATTGCTTCCGCCCGAAAGATCGGTCTCCATGAGGTGGAAGTTCCCGAATGGGGCATCCGCCTGCAGACCGCCCAGGACGTGAAGGACGGCCTCTGCGCCGTCGGCATTCGTGCGCATTATTTCAATATCAATACGCAGAAGAACCGCTTCCCGATCACTTATGTGGAGGAGATGGAAGAGCCCTTCGAGGTCATCCTCCAGTTCCGCTATCAGGATCAATCGCCCGACAGCCCGCCTGTCTGGTGGCGTCTGAACAAAGAAAAACGGCCGCAGCAGTTCCCCGGCGAACTGGGAATCGCTCCGGCAAATATTCTCTTGCTTTATCCGTAACCTGCAGGAAAAGCAGAACCTGCGATATAAGCGGTGAAATATCCGTTTATAAATAACACACCCTGAAAAACGGGAAAAGGAGAAAAACTATGAAACTCAGTGCAAGAAATCAGTTCAAGGGCAAGATCGTTGACATTCAGGAAGGCGCCGTCAACGGCATCGTCAAAATCGACATCGGCGGCGGCAACGTGATGAGCGCCACCATTTCGATGAACGCCATCAAGGAGCTCGGCCTGGCTGTCGGCGGCGAAGCCTATGCGGTCGTCAAAGCCACCTCGGTCATGGTCGGCGTCGACTGATCCGAAAAAAGCGCTGCGAGGCGTTTCAAAACGCCTCGCATACCCCGTTCGCAAGTTTCTGCAATTGCGCGGAAGAGAAACCGTTCCCTCGCACCAAGGTTTCTTCGCCGCGCTTTATATTTTATTCCGTGATGCTGAGCAGCTCCCGGAAGTTCTTCGGATTCCGGTCTCCCGTCCCTCGTCGCTCAGGGCGGCGGGCGGCGGCCACTTGTCTTTTTTGCTGCCGTGTGGTAGACTGTGCTCAGCATTTCTCTGTTCGGCGGCAGAGAGGACTTTTCTCCGGAAAGGGGCGAAATCATGGCGGAAATCGGAAAAACAGCGTGGGCAGACCGCCTGCGCGAGGGCTGGAGCCGGGAAACGCGGCAGCGGCTTCTGCTCAGCTTCCTCGCGGTTTTTCTGTTTGGTCTTGCCGCGCACGCCTATGGTTTTCTGCGCGCCGGCTTTTCCCATGACATGCTCAACGCCCTGGTGACCGAACCGGTGGAAACCTACTGGAAGATGCAGCTTGGCCGCCCGGGCATTGTGCTGTACCGGCGCGTAATCCGCGGTCTGATCGCGGCGCCCTGGCTGCTGGGTCTTCTGAGTCTGCTCTGGCTGAGTCTTTCCTGTTTTCTGATTGTCGGTCTTTTCCGGATTCCGTCCCGCCTGTTTACGGTTCTGACGGCCGGGCTTCTGACGGCCAATCTTTCGGTCATCGCGATGACGGCAACCTTCCTCTACGAGATGGACGCCGACCTCTTTGCCATGCTGATCGGTATCTGCGCCGTCTGGCTCTGGGATCGGGGCGGCTGGAAGGGCGCCCTCGCCGGCATCCCGCTTGTCGCTTTCTGCGTCGGCACCTATCAGAGCATGATCTCGGTGCCGATCACGCTGATCATGCTGCTGTGCATCGCCGCACTTCTGCGCGGAGACAGCTTCTCCGAAGTGTTCCGGAAAGGCCTGTCAGGATTGGGAATGCTCGTGCTGGGCGGGCTGCTGTACGTGCTGCTGGTTCGTTTGATGTGTTCCTGGAAGGACATCAACCTTGCCATGGACAGTTATAACGACGTTTCGCAGACCGTGTCCAGCTCTCTCTTCGGCCGGATTGCGCGTACTTACGCCACCTGGGCTGCTGCCTTCTGGAATCCCGCCAAAAGCCATATCGAGCCGCCTGTGCTGGTTCTCAACTGCCTTCTGCTTTTGCCGGCTCTCTTTGCGCTGCTGTTCTGGCTGGGAAAAAGCCGTGCCGGATGGAAGGAAAAGCTGCTGCTTTGCCTCTTGGTGCTGCTGCTTCCGCTCGGGATGAACACCGCCCAGCTGCGGTTTTCGCGGGATGTGCACGATCTGATGAAAATGGCCTTCTGGCTGTCCGGCCTGCTGGTTCTTCTCCCCTTCTTCCTGCTGCCTCCGGAAAAGCCGCTGCGGTTTTCCCGGGCCGTCTCGGTCATTCTGATCGTCGTTCTCCTCTTCCTGAACATCCAGACGGCCAACGTCGTCTATACCCGGAAGAACCTGGAGCAGAACGCCGCGCTCTCTCTGATGACGCGGGTCCTCGGTCGGATGGAGGAACGGGAAGACTATGTCCCCGGCGAGACCGTCGTTGTCTTTGCCGGCGTCAGCAATCAGCTCCGGGACCGGATTCCCGGCTTTGAATCCACCTATGACATCACCGGCTGCGAGGAATCGTCGCCCATCGAAAAGGCGCAGACTTCGTATAACTACCATGTCTACGCCGCCTATTTCCGCTATATTCTGAACAACCCGGCCGTTCTGGCCGATTCCGGCGTCTGGAACCGGATGCAGAGGGACGGGCGGGTGGCCGCCATGCCCTGTTACCCCGATGCGGACTGCATGCAGATGCTGGATGGGATGCTGGTTGTGAAAATGGGAGATCTGTCATGAAAAGAAGCTTCCTTGTCCTGTTCTGCATCTTCCTGTTCCTGTTCCTCTGCGGATGCGGAGAGGGCGCGCCCGTAGAGCTGGAACTGTCGAGCGGCTATGTCCCTCTCGACAGTGAAGCCGTTGCGGCTGTCGTGGTGCCGGAGGATCTTGCCCTGCTGGATGCCTTTCCGAACCTTCTCTCCGCTGACTTCAGCGGAAGCGACTGTTATGCCAGCCTGATGAACTGGGCGGAAGCCCACCCGCAGATCGAAGTCCGCTATACGGTGTCCTTTCCCGGAGACGTCGTTGCCGAAAACGGCGCGGAAACGCTGGATCTGACCGGACTGAAAGATCGCGATGCCGACGAAGCGCTGGAACTGCTCGCGTATCTGCCGCAGCTGAAAGAAGTCAATCTCGGCAATCAGAAGGACGGCCTCTCTCCGAAGACCGTCCTGCGTTTCCGGGATGAATATCCCGATCTTGACTTTTCCTATCAATGCCGGCTTCTCGGAAAGGACAGCGACCTCAGCGAGAAACGGATTGACCTCTCCAAGGCCTCGCCGAAAGAGATTCGGGACGCCTTGGATACGATCGCCTGCCTCCGGAATCTGAAGATCATCAATCTCGGCAGCGAAGAGCGGGAAGACCATCCGTCCTGGGAGGACATTCTTGCGCTGGAGGAAGCTGTGCCGAATGTGAAGATCAACTATTCCTTCTCTCTCTGCGGCGTTCCGCTGACCCTGCAGGACGAGGAGATCAACATCAGCTATCTGAAGGTCGTTGACCGCGGGGAAGAAGTGCTTGCCGCTGCGAAGTGCATGCCGAAGCTGAAGACCCTGCTCATGGACAGCTGCGGCGTCACGAACGAGGACATGGCTGTCATTCGGGATGCGCTGCCGGATGTTGAAGTCGTCTGGCGCATCAGTTTTGGCCTCAGCTATTCTGTGCGCACCAATGTGGAGCGGATTCTGGCCTCCAGCCCATCCGTCGGCGGCACGGTGACGGACAGTGAATTCAACGAGATTCTGAAATACTGCACCAAGGTCAAGTATCTCGATATCGGACACAACGAAACGATCACCGATCTCTCCTTCGTCAACTACATGCCCGATCTGGAAGTGCTGATCATCGCGATGAATCCGCTGGGTGATCTGTCCCCGCTGGCAAACTGCGAACATCTGGAGTATCTCGAGCTGTTCTATTCCAACACCTCGGACCTGTCCCCGCTCGCGGGCCTTAAAACCCTGAAGCATCTGAATGTCGGCCACTGCCCGTATCTGACGGACATCTCTCCGATCTACGATCTGGATCTCGATCGCTTCTATCTCGGTATCTTCAATTTCTGCCCCGTTCCTGCGGAACAGGTCGATCATTATCGTCAGCTTCACCCGAACTGCGAGGTTGACAACACCGCCTGGGAAAGCTCCGAGGCCGGCTGGCGCAGGGCTGCCAATCTGCAGGGCGAAGCGCTGGAATGGTACCAGCAGCAGCCGTATTATCGCGAAGACCGCAGAGCCTATGCTCCGCGCTATGCCCTGCTGCGGGACCAGATGGAGTACGATTCGCTGAATTACAGCGTGCGCTGGAACGATCCCGATTACCGACCCGTTGCCTACAACGGCATCTATTACTGAACTACCGATCCAGCGCCGCCCAGCGGCGGTAATATTCCGCGACAGCGGGGACAACGACCTTGATTTCCGTCCCCGTCGTATTCACGCAGAGATCATAGCTCTCCTTGTCTCCCCAGGGACGGGAGGAGATGATATCGTGGAACTCCGCCCGGCGCTTGTCGATCTGTTTCATCCGGCGCAGGATATCTTTATCCGACAGGATCTCGCCTTCTGCCGCACGGCTGCGGCAGCGGGCGAGTTTTGCTTCCTTTTCTGCATAGACGAAGAGGCGGAACGGCTGTTCGTCCTCCAAAATCGCGTCGGCTCCCCGGCCGACGATGACGCAGTCGCCTTTCGCAGCCAGCTCCTTGATGAGCCGGGTCTGCAGCGAAAGCAGCTGGACCGTGGAATCGTTGACCATGTAACCGTCCGAGAAGCTCTGGGCGAAGTGGATGGAAAAGGGGACCGGCGCCGCGATTTCCAGCTGCTGCTCCAGGCTGTTTTCATCCATGCCTGTCTGTTCCGCCAGCGACAGGACGATTTCCCGGTCGTAATAGGCAAAACCCAGATTGTCGGCCAGGCGCTTTCCCAGTTCCCGTCCGCCGCTTCCGAATTCCCGGCTGACGCTGATGATTCGTTTCTTCATGTTCTCCTTTTCCTTTCTTCTGTCAGGATTCATAGGGACTGTACAGCAGCGTAAAGCTTTCGTAATGATCATCCGTATAATAGATCAGCCCGTCATTGGACCAGATCAGCCGTTCCGAACCGCGGCTTTTCTGGCCGAGCGTATTGATGTCGCACTCCCGCCAGCTTCTTCCCTTTGCCTTCGGCAGAAGCCCCTCTTGGTTTCCGAAGGAATCGCCGCCGATGTATTTGCCGGGAAGGATTTTCTGCAGGTTTCCTCCGTTCCAGCCGGCTTTTCTCGCCTCCGCTTTGGTGACGAAGTTTCCGGGCAGATGCCCGTACCGGATCAGATACTGCGCCACATCTTCCTTGGTGGTATAGCTTCCGTCCTCCGGAAGCTCTTTTTGATCGTTCTGTCCGTCCGCTGTCCCGGATTCCTCCGGCTGGGCAGCCGCTTCCGCTTCGCTTTCCGGGGAACTGCCGGTCGGCAGCAGACTGAGGCTTTCCGTCTGCTGCGCTGTCGATGCCGGCGTGCCGTTTTCCCGGGCAGGAGGAAGCAGAATCAGCACGGCCAGTAAAAGCAGCAGCACCGGCAGAATCTTCCGCAGGGTTTTCATCTTCCTTCCTCCTTTCCGCTCGTCCTCATTTTCTTTCAGGCATTCTATCACATTTTCCGTTTCTTCGCAATCTACCTGCACAATTCCCGGCCTTTTCCCGGCCGAAATCGCCTCCCGGGCTTGGTCAATTTTTACAAAAACGCCGAATTGCCGGGCGGGATGAAAACTATCTCTTTCCTTTTGTCTTTCTTTGGTTTATAATCTTGCCAGATTTGAACAGGAGGTTGTTCTAATGAAACAGTATTTCGAAATCGTTGATGTCCTGGCGCGTGAGATTCTTGACTCCCGCGGCAATCCGACCGTCGAGGTCGAGGTCACGCTGGATGACGGCACCATCGGCCGCGCCGCCGTTCCCTCCGGTGCTTCCACCGGTATGTACGAAGCCTGCGAGCTCCGCGACGGCGACAAGGAGCGCTATAACGGCAAGGGCGTTCTGAAGGCTGTTGAAAATGTCAACGGCGAGATCGCCGAAGCCATGGTCGGGCTGAATGCTCTGGATCAGACCGCCATCGACAAGCTGCTCATCGAGCTGGACGGCACCCCCAACAAGACCCGTCTCGGCGCCAACGCCATTCTGGGCGTTTCCCTGGCCTGCGCCAAGGCCGCTGCGGAAGCGACCGGTCAGAGCCTGTACAACTACATCGGCGGCGTCAATGCCAAGACCCTTCCGGTGCCCATGATGAACGTCCTGAACGGCGGTGCCCATGCCGACAACAGTGTCGACATCCAGGAGTTCATGATCATGCCCGTCAGCGCTGCGAATTTCCACGAAGCCCTGCGCATGTGCGCCGAGGTCTTCCATGCGCTGAAGAAGGTCGTTCCTCCCTCCGGTGTCGGTGACGAGGGCGGCTATGCTCCGAACCTTGCCAGCGATGAAGACGCTCTGAAGGCGCTGGTCGCCGGCATCGAGAAGGCCGGCTACAAGCCCGGCGAGGACTTCCGCATTGCCATGGATGCCGCCGTTTCCGACTGGTGGAATCCGGAAGACAAGAAGTATCATCTGCCGAAACGCGGTACCGTTATGACCAGCGGCGAGATGATTGACATGTGGGAAGACCTTGTGAACAAGTATCCCATCATCTCCATTGAAGACGGTCTGGGCGAGAACGACTGGGACGGCTGGGTCGAAATGACCAAGCGTCTCGGCAGCAGAGTCCAGCTCGTCGGCGACGATCTGTTTGTCACCAATCCCGAGCGCATCCGCAAGGGCATTGAGATCGGCGCCGCCAACGCGGTTCTGATCAAGGTCAACCAGATCGGTTCCCTGACCGAGACCCTGGACGCCATTCAGACCGCCAACCGCGCCGGCTATACGGCGATTGTCTCCCACCGCTCCGGTGAGACCGAGGACACCACCATTGCCGACATCTCCGTCGCGATGAACGCCGGCCAGATCAAGACCGGTGCCCCGTCCCGCACCGACCGCGTTGCGAAGTACAATCAGCTGCTCCGCATCGAGGAAGAGCTTTTCGACGTAGCCCAGTATCCCGGCATGAAGGCCTTCTTCTCGATTCGCTGATTCCTCTCTGAAGACGGACAGCCGCCCCTCGGGGCGGCTGCCTTTTTTATTGAGCGGCAAGAACGCCGTCTTTCATACTTCTGACATAGCTGCCGATCTCCGGCGGCGCATCCTTCCCGTATTTTTCCAGAATCTTGATGATCGCCGAGCCTACAATTGCGCCGTCCGAGAGTGCCGCCATTTTCCCCGCCTGCTCCGGCGTTGAGATGCCGAAGCCGATGGCGCAGGGTATGTTTGTGTGCTGACGTACCACCGAGACGATGGATTGCAGGTCGGTCGTGATCTCGCTCCGCGTTCCCGTCACGCCGAGGCTCGAGACGATATACAGGAATCCCTCCGCCTCGGCGGCAATCTGCGCAATTCGGTTTTCCGAGGTCGGCGCTATCAGGGAGATGAGATCCACGCCGTACTGCCGGCAGAAGGGCAGGAATTCGTCCTTCTCCTCAAAGGGCAGATCCGGCAGAATCAGGCCGTCGATGCCGATCTCGCTGCAGCTGCGGATGAAGCGCTCCGCACCGTAGGAAAACACGACATTGGCATAGGTCATGAACACCATCGGGACCCTGACGTCCCGGCGCAGCTCGCGGACCAGATCAAAGATCCGGTCAGTGGTCACCCCGCCCTGAAGCGCCCGCAGGTTGGCCCCCTGGATCACCGGCCCTTCCGCTGTCGGATCCGAAAAGGGAATGCCCAGTTCAATCAGATCCGCTCCGTTTTTCGCTGCCGCGCGAACGGCTGCGGCAGTGGTTTCAAGATCCGGGTCCCCGCAGGTAAGGAAAGCGATAAAGGCTTTTCCGTTTTCAAAGGCTTTCGGAATGTTACTCACGGATATCCTCCCCTCTGTAGCGCGCGATCGCCGCGCAGTCCTTGTCGCCCCGTCCCGAGATCGTAATCACCAGCACCTGATCTCCTGTCATGGCCGGGGCAATTTTCATCGCGTACGAGACCGCGTGGGCCGACTCAATCGCCGGGATTATTCCTTCGGTTCTTGACAGATATTCGAAGGCGCAGACGGCTTCCTCGTCCGTCACCGGCACATATTCCGCACGGCCGGTATCGTGCAGCCAGGCGTGTTCGGGGCCGATTCCCGGGTAATCCAGCCCGGCGGAGATGGAATAGACCGGCGCAATCTGTCCGTATTCGTCCTGGCAGAAATACGATTTCATGCCGTGGAAGATCCCGAGCCGTCCGGTTGCAATGGTTGCCGCAGTCTCGAAGGTATCGACGCCCCGCCCTGCCGCTTCGCAGCCGATCAGCCGGACCGAGGGTTCTTTGATAAAGTGATAGAAGGACCCGATCGCGTTGGAGCCGCCGCCGACACAGGCCAGCACCGCATCGGGCAGTTTTCCCTCTTTCTCTGCCAGCTGCTCTTTGATCTCCCGGGAGATCACCGCCTGGAAATCCCGTACGATGGTCGGAAAGGGATGCGGTCCCATCACCGAGCCCAGACAGTAGTGCGTGTCGCTGATCCGGGATGTCCATTCGCGCATCGCTTCGGACACGGCATCCTTCAGTGTCGCCGTTCCGGTGGTAACCGGGATGACCTCTGCCCCCAGCAGGCGCATCTTATAAACGTTCAGCGCCTGGCGCCGGGTGTCTTCCTCGCCCATGAATACCACGCAGCTCATTCCCATCAGTGCCGCCGCGGTCGCCGTGGCAACGCCGTGCTGCCCGGCGCCGGTTTCGGCGATCAGGCGGGTCTTTCCCATCTTTTTTGCCAGAAGGGCCTGTCCGAGCACGTTGTTGATCTTGTGCGCGCCGGTGTGGTTGAGGTCTTCTCGCTTCAGATAGATTTTCGCACCGCCAAGGTCCCGCGTCATTTTCTCGGCATAGTACAGCCGCGAAGGCCTTCCGGCATACTCGTTGAAGAGCGCGGACAGCTCTGCCCGGAATATCGCGTCTTCCTTATAAAAATTGTATGCTTCCTCCAGCTCGATCACGGCGTTCATCAACGTTTCGGGGATGTACTGTCCGCCGTGTATACCGAATCGTCCGTTGGGGTTTGTCATTTTTATGACCATACCTTTCCGCTGCGCGGAAGGCACAAAAAGGCATGAAACCTGGTGCCCCTAACGCAGCAATCAATAATCTGTTAGAATCGGCTTGAGGAAGCGGGCACACTACAGAGCACGTGGAGGTGAGTAGG
>JAFYHU010000017.1 GCA_017538965.1 Oscillospiraceae bacterium | reverse complement strand
GGGCTCTGAGCCTTTCCTGCCTACGCTTAACGGGCCTCCTCACGGCTGTCCGCCCAAGGCTGGATACCGGCTCCTCGCTAAGGTTTACCGGGGTAGGAGTTTCACCTACCTATACTGATTGTGCCGAACTGGCGCACCATTCTGCCATCCTCAATTCTCAATGCTTTCTGCGAGGTTTCTTCATGCATTATCTTGATAATTCTGCAACGACCCGGGTCTGTCCGGAAGCCGCAGAGGCCGCTCTGCAGGCTATGACCGTCTGCTTCGGCAATCCGAGTTCCACGCATACCGTCGGCCGCGAGGCGAAAAAACTGCTGGATTCTTCGCGTGCTTCGGTTGCGAAGGCGGTCGGCTGTCAGCCTTCCGAACTGGTTTTTACCTCCTGCGGTTCGGAGAGTGACAACTGGGCGCTTCTTTCCGGGGCTGAATACGGCCGGCGCAAGGGCCGTCATATCATCAGTTCGGAGGCGGAGCACGATGCCGTCCGCCGGAGTCTGGACCTGCTGGAAGAACGCGGATTCGAAGTGACGCGGCTGAAACCCGACCGTACCGGCGCTGTTCCGGTTGATGCCGTCCGCACAGCGCTGCGCGAGGACACCGTTCTGGTATCGCTGATGCTCGTCAACAACGAAACCGGTGCGATCACGGACATTCCGGGCGTCTCCGCTCTGCTGCGGGAAGCCGGATCCCCGGCGCTTCTGCATACCGACGCGGTGCAGGCCTTTCTGAAAATTCCCTTCTCGCCGAAAAGCCTCGGCGCCGATCTGATCAGCATCAGCGGGCACAAGGTCCACGCTCCGAAGGGCATCGGGGCTCTCTATATTCAAGGCGGCCTGCGGCTGAAGCCCTTCGTCTGCGGCGGAGGCCAGGAAGAGGGGCGCCGCGCCGGAACCGAGGCGATGCCGGCGATTGCGGCTTTTGCCGCAGCCTGCGAAGCGGCTTTTCCGATGCTTTATGAAAACGCGGGAAAAATGCGTCTACAGCGGGCCGAAATCATCCGACGGCTGCAGACGGACATTCCGGAGCTCCAGATTCTGGGCGGCGGTGCGCCGCATATTCTGTCTCTCTCGCTGCCGGGCTGGCGCAGCGAGGTTCTGATGAATTATCTGGAAGCACGGGAGGTCTATGTGTCAAAAAGCTCCGCCTGCAAGAAGGGCGGGCGGAGCCATGTTCTCAGTGCCATGGGGCTTAACGCAAAAACCATCGACGGCGCTCTGCGGATCGGGCTGAGCCGTTATACGGACGATGACGACATCGCCGCGCTGTGCCTCGGTCTCCGGGATGCATACCGGTCTTTGGCACACCGCTGAAAATCAGGCCTCGGGATTCTCCTGTCGGCTCTCAAGGAGTTCCTTCTCTTCGGCAAGCTCTTCCTTTCGGACGCTTGCCTTTTTTACGACCTGCAGCGTAGCCGGATCGATGTATTCTATTTTTTTGTAATCGGCAATCTTCCACGGGAGGCCGCTTCTTTTCAGCTTCTTTACAATCAGATTTGTGATCAGGGTATAAATGACCACGAATACGGGCACACCGAGAAGCATGCCCCAGAAGCCGAAGAGGCCGCTGCCGAGGATGATCGCGAAGATCACCCAGAATCCCGTAATGCCGGTGGAGCTACCCAGAATCCGCGGGCCGATGATATTGCCGTCAATCTGCTGCAGAATAATCACAAAGATGACAAAGATCAGGCATTTGGTGGGATCTACCATCAGGATGATCAGCGCACTGGGCACCGCGCCGATCAGAGGCCCGAAGAAGGGGATGATGTTGGTCACGCCGATCATTACGCTGACCAGCAGCGTATAGGGCATCTGCAGGAGGGAACAGACGATATAGCAGATAATCCCGATGATCAGAGAATCCAGAATCTTTCCGGACAGGAATCCCATGAAGGTCTTGTCAACAAAGTTCAGCCCCTGGCGAATCCGGTCGGCGGTTTCGACCGAAAAGATCGCATAACTCAAGCGTTTGAGCGCAGCGAGATGCCCTTCCTTGTCGCTGAGCACGTAGACGGAAACGACGATGCCGATGATCAGGTTGTAAATGCTTCTGGCAAAGCCGTAAACACCCGAAGATACCGAAGTGATCAGGCTGCCCAGCTGCGGCAGCAGCTTGTTCTCCAGCCAGCTGCCGACATTGGTGTTGAAGTTGCCGAGAAGCTCGCCGGCATAGCTGTCCAGCTCGGGATAATCTTTCAGAAGCCCGTCCAGCCAGGCAGATACGTTGTTGGCATAGACGCCGCTGTTCTGAATCAGCATCTGTACGCTGCTCAGCACCTGCGGAATGATCAGATAAACCAGCGCAACCAGGATGAGAATCAGAATAATCTCAGAGAAGAGAACGGACATCACACGGGCGAACTTCGCCGCACCGTCCTTTTTTTTCTTGCGGTAAAGACGCTTTCCGAGCGGCAGAAATATGTGGTTTTCCAGAACCCCCATCAGGGGGGAAAGCAGATAGCAGATCACCAGCCCCCAGATGAACGGCGCCAGAATCGTAATCAGTTTTCCGATTGTCGCTCCGATTACCGAAACGTTTTTTACGGCAAAGAAAAAGAGGAGCGATGCCGCAATCACGCAAAATGCCGTGATGCCCCAGTTGACATAGGTCCTGTCCCATTTAAAATGCCGTTTCATGGAGGACTCCTTTCTGTTTCCGGCTGCCGTTACCGGTCCCGTGCCGCTATTCTACTATTCCCGACTCTTTCCGTCAAGCATTTTGGGTCGGAAGGCGTATTTTTTCGGTTATGTTAACCGTTTCTGCTGCTTTATGCATTTTCATGCTGTCGAAAACTCTGTTCAAAAAGTTGAAAACCTGCTTGTTTCCGCTGTTTTTTCTTTTATTTGCAATCTTTTATTCATTATTTTTCCGACATTTATTCAAAATTCTGTAAACCTTTACGTTTTGGAATTAATAGTTGCTTTCCCTCCGATTTGATATATAATAGAAAAACCAGGAATAAACAGGAGGGTCTATTTTTATGATACAGGTTGATTTATCCGGTGCCCGGCGTTTCTTCACGCAGGCCGGCCCCGACTTTGCCGCTGTTTCCCGTGCTCATGACGTGCTGTCTTCGGGCAGCGGTCTCGGCGCTGACTTTACCGGATGGCTGCATCTTCCGCAGACCATCAAGGAGACGGAACTGGACCGCATCCTCGCAGCCGCCGATGTCATCCGTTCCCGCTCCAAGGCGCTGGTCGTCATCGGAATCGGCGGTTCCTATCTCGGCGCCCGCGGCGCCATCGAGCTTCTGCGTCCCGTTCCCGGAAGAGAGGATCCCGAGATTTTCTTCGTGGGCAACGGCCTGTCTGCGGACGCTCTCTGCGATACGCTCGAGCGTCTGGGCGGACGCGACTTTGACGTCAATGTCATCTCGAAATCCGGCACAACGCTGGAACCCGCCATCGCCTTCCGCATCTTCCGTGAGCTCCTTGAGAAGAAATACGGCAGTGATGCCGGTCAGCATATCTTTGCCACCACCGATGCCCGCCGCGGTGTTTTGAAATCGCTTGCCGATCAGAACGGCTGGGAGAGCTTTGTGGTTCCCGACGATGTCGGCGGCCGCTTCAGCGTGTTTTCGGCGGTCGGTCTGCTTCCGATGGCAGTTGCCGGAATTGATGTCCGCCGTGTCATTACGGCCGCTATCCGGGAATTTGAAGCGCTGGATCTCCGCAGTCCGGAAAACCCGGCCTGGCAGTATGCCGCTGCCCGTCAGAATCTTTACAGCAAGGGCTATGATGTGGAAATCCTCGGCTGCTATGAGCCCAGCTTCCGTTTCATGGCCGAGTGGTGGAAGCAGCTTTACGGAGAGAGCGAAGGCAAAGACAACAAGGGCATCCTTCCCGCCTCGGTCGAATTTACCGCCGATCTCCACTCGATGGGCCAGTATATTCAGCAGGGGCCGCGCAATCTGATGGAATCCATCGTGCGCTTCAACCGCTCGCGTCATGCCTATCCTGTTCCCGTCTCCGAAGATAACTCGGACGGTCTGGACTATATTGCCGGAAGAGACCTAGCGGATATCTGCATGGTCGCTGCCGATGCCGTTCAGGAAGCGCATATTGAGGGCGGCGTGCCCAATATCGTTATCAACTGCTGCGCCCGGGATGAAGAGGGTCTGGCGGAGCTCGTCGGCTTCTTTGAGCTGTCCTGTGCGCTTTCCGGCTATATGTCCGGGGTCAATCCCTTCGATCAGCCCGGCGTCGAGGCCTACAAGAAAAATATGTTCCGCATGCTGGGAAAACCCGGCGCAGTCTGACGCTTTTCCCTTTCAATGCAAACATCCCGCCGGTCATACGGCGGGATGTTTGCATTTTGGAAGGTTATCCGACAGGCGGCGTTGTCGTCGACGGGAGCGGAGTCGGGGTCCCGGTGCCGGTTTTGGTTTTGGCAGAGGCGGGTTTTGCCCGTTCTTCCGCTTCTTTTCTCTCGGGTTCGAAGGGATCTTTTGATTGAGAATAGCTCATGGCGAGGTCGAATTCCAGTTCCTCCTGGTTGCGGTAGAAACAGTCCGGAACCTCATCAACATCGCCTCCGCGTTCCTTCCAGTCCTGCAGGCGGTATTCCATTTCGGGGTCGCAAATCCATTCGGTTCCGTTCTCGTCCAGGATCACGACCCAGCCATGAGGATCCTGCAGCGCGCTGAACAACCCGCCCACAGCATAGGCCTGATAGCCCAGTCCGCGGGCCAGAGCGGTAAACTCGGCTGCAAAGTAATAACAGTTTCCGTGAGTATCCTCAATGGCCTTGATGGCAATATCAATCATCCAGCCGTCCTTGCCGTGGGCATATTGATAGGTCATCTCATGGTTTGCCCATCCGACATACTGGATATGATCGCGCGTATAGTTGTAAACAGCCCGCAGCTTCTCCATGCGCGTCATGCTGTCTGTAGTATTCTTGTCGATGACGCCGGCCACCAGAATATCCAGTTCTTTCGAGCCGCTGGTATAGCGTCCGGTTTTGTCGAAGTGCAGGACGCCGATCCAGCAGTCGGTTTTCAGGTTCCCCTCGTCGTCAATGGCATACAGATAGCCGTCCTCCCAGACAAAACCGTCCTGGGCTTTCTCCAGCCTCTGTTTGCGGGCCTCTTCTTCGGGGTCCGGTGTCGGCGTGGGTTCCGGAGAAGCGGTTGCTTCTGCCTTTATCGGCAGCGGAGCAGAAGGCTTCGGACCGGTCGTCCGTACATCGCTGCCGCAGCCGGCGAGCAGAGATGCCAGAAGCAGAAGACACAGAATCTGTGTCAGAGGTCTTTTCATAGGTCGGGGTAGAGCGGGTGACGGGCGCAGAGTTCGAGAACCTGCTCCTTCACCGCGGGTACGGCCTCTTCACCTTCGCGGACCAGACGGCCGATCAGGTGACCGATCAGGACCATGTCCTCCTCTTTCATGCCGCGTGTGGTGCAGGCGGGCGAACCGAAGCGGACGCCGCTGGTCTGCTTGACGGGAAGCGTGTCGAAGGGGATGGCGTTCTTGTTGGCGGTGATGTTTGCCGCATCCAGCAGCAGCTGTACTTCATAGCCGGTTCTGCCCAGAACCGAAACATCCGCCAGCATCAGGTGGTTGTCGGTGCCGCCGGTGACCAGCCGGATTCCCTCGTCCTGCAGGGCAGCCGCAAGCGCAGCCGCGTTTTTCACAACCTGCTCCTGATACAGCCGGTACTCGGGACGCAGCGCTTCATTCAGCGCCACCGCCTTGGCCGCAATGACATGCATCAGCGGGCCGCCCTGCGTACCGGGGAATACGGCGCTGTCGATCTTTTTGCCGAGTTCTTCCTTGCAGAGGATCAGAGCGCCGCGCGGGCCGCGCATGGTTTTATGCGTGGTCGTAGTAACGACATGGGCATAGGGCACCGGGCTCGGGTGCACGCCGCCGGCAATCAGCCCCGCCACGTGGGCAATGTCGACCATCAGGTAAGCCCCGACGGAATCGGCAATCTCGCGCATGCGCTTGAAGTCGATAAAACGGGGATAGGCGCTGGCGCCGGCGATGATCAGCTTCGGCCGGACCTGCTCAGCCTTTTCGGCCAGAGCATCGTAATCGATGCGTTCGGTCTCACGGCTGACGCCGTAGGACTCGGCATGGTAATACTTGCCGGAGACCGAGGCTTTTGCCCCATGGGTCAGGTGGCCGCCGTCGGCAAGGCTCATGCCCAGGATTGTGTCGCCCGGCTGCAGCAGCGCAACATACACGGCCACGTTCGCCTGGGAACCGGCATGAGGCTGCACGTTGACGTGTTCGGCGCCGTAAAGGCGCTTGGCACGGTCGATGGCAATCCGCTCGACCTCGTCGACATAGTCGCAGCCTCCGTAATAACGGGCGCCGGGATAGCCCTCGGCATATTTATTTGTCAGATGGCTGCCCATGGCCTCCATCACGGCTTCGCTGACAAAATTCTCAGACGCGATCAGCTCGATATGATCGCGCTGACGGCGCAGTTCGCGCATCATGGACTCATAGATTTCGGGATCTCTGGTCCGGATGTTGTCGTAGTTCATGGGAAAGCCCCCCTGTTGAGTATGATAGCGACCGTATTATACCTTGTTTCGCAGGGTCTGACAATGGGTAGAATCAACGAATATTCCTTGCCTTGCGTCCCGAAAGATGGTACAATCCATGTAAGAATCTGTCGAATGGAGGTCTGAAAATGAAAAAGCTGCTGAAAGTACTGCTGATTCTTCTGCTGGTCGTTGTGATCGCTGTCGGCGGCCTGTTCGGTTTTCTGACCGTGACGGAATATAAACCCAAAGACATCGAGACCGTAACCGTCAGGGGCACGGGCTCCGGTGCGCTGCCCGCCGAAAATCTGAGCATCCTGTGCTGGAACATCGGCTACGGCGGGCTCGGCGCAGGGGAAGACTTTTTCATGGACGGCGGAACGCATGCCCGGCCCGACAGCCGGGAGACCGTAAACGCTTATCTGGACGGCATTCGGCGCAGCATCACGGAATCCTGGCCGGCCGACCTGGTCATGCTGCAGGAGGTGGATTCCGACTCCTCGCGCACCTACAGCATTGACGAGACCGAAGTTCTCTCGAAGGCTTCTTCCGTTTATGCGCTGAACTATTCCTGTAACTTTGTGCCGGTTCCTTTCCCGCCCATGGGAAAGGTCCACAGCGGGCTGATGACCACAAGCGATTATGAAATCCGTGAGGCGGAGCGCGTGGCGCTTCCCTGCCCCTTCTCATGGCCGCTGAGCACGGCGAATCTCAAGCGCTGTCTGCTGGTAAGCCGTTTTCCCGTCCAGGGCAGCGAAAAAGAACTGGTGCTGGTGAACCTCCATCTGGAAGCCTACGACGACGGCGAGGGGAAGATCGCCCAGACCAACCAGCTGATGGACCTGCTGCAGAAGGAATACCTGAACGGCAATTATGTCATTGCCGGCGGGGACTTCAACCAGATCTTCCCCGGCAGCCTGGCTGTCTGGCCGAACAGCCACCCCGAAAACTGGACACCTGGTATATTGGAGACCGACTCGCTGCCCTCGGGCTTCCGCTACGTCTGCGACCTGTCGGTGCCGACCTGCCGGCTGCTGAACCAGCCCTATGATCCCGCAGACACCGTGAACACCCAGTACTATGCGATCGACGGCTATATCGTCTCTCCGAATATGACGGTCAATACGGTCGAAACCCTGGACTTCGGCTTTCAGAATTCGGACCACAATCCGGTTTATATCACGGTAACTCTGTACTGAAAAAACAAAGAAAAAACAAAGAAAAAAGTCCTTGACAAAGCGGGGAAAATCGGCTATATTATCGGAGCGCTCCGAAGACAGCAGGTCGGGTTTCCGTAAATCCTGCCGAGGACAACAACGATCCGAATATGATTGTTTTTGTGCCCTTCTGTCTTTTCGGCAGAAGGGTTTTCTTTTTGAGCGTGAGTTCAAGGTGTGGAGGTGAAATCACACAATGCCAAACGCAAAGGTTCTCAGCGAAAAGCAGGCGATCGTTGCCGCGCTGGCTGAGCGCATCAAGAATGCCGAGTCCGGTATCCTGGTGGACTACAAGGGAATCACCGTGGAAGAAGATACCGCTCTGCGCAGCGAGATGCGCCGCGACAGCGTCGAGTATACCGTCGTCAAGAACACGCTGACCAGAAAGGCGCTCGACAGTCTGGGAATGGAAGGTCTCGACCACGTTCTCAACGGCACCACCTCTCTGGCAACCACCGTCAGCGATCCGATTGCCCCCTTCCGTATTGTCACGGATTACAGCAAGAAGCTCGGTGACCGTTTCCATGTCAAGGCCGCGTTTATGGAGGGCAAGATCCTCTCCGAGAAGGAAATCGCCGAGATTTCCGAGCTGCCCGGCAAGGATGCGCTGTACGCCAAGGTTCTGGGCACGATGATCGCGCCGATCACAGGTCTTGCCGTCTGCCTCGGCCAGATCCTGGAGCAGAAGGGCGGCTCCGTTGAAGCCCCCGCTGCAGAATAAAGCAGACACTACTATTATTTGATGGAGGAAAAACCAATGAGTGAAAAAATCGCTGCCATGATCGAAGAGATCAAAGGCCTTTCCGTTCTCGAGCTGTCTGAGCTCGTTCATGCCCTGGAGGAGACCTTCGGTGTTTCCGCCGCCGCCGTTGCCGCTCCCGCTGCCGGTGCCGCTGCAGGCCCCGTCGTGGAAGAGAAGACCGAGTTTGACGTTGTTATGACCGCCTTCGGTGCCGAGAAGATCAAGGTCATCAAGGAAGTCCGCGCCATCACCGGCCTGGGCCTGGCCGATGCGAAAGCCCTGGTCGAAGGCGTGCCCGCCAAGATCAAGGAAGCCGTCTCCAAGGAAGATGCCGAAGCCCTCAAGGCTCAGCTCGAAGCTGTCGGCGCCACTGTCGAACTCAAGTAAGCACACCCATACAGACGCAGCCGCCTGAGCCGGGAAGTCCCGGCCGCCCGGCCGAGGTTTCTGTTGACAAGCATTTTGCCTTCGTCTATAATTATTTGGTCACCGTAAGAAAAGAGGTGCTGTCTGATGCGGCTTGATCTGCGGGAACTGATAGTCAATCCGGAGGCACGGATTCCGTTCCGGACGGAGCTGGAAACCGACAGGCTCAGCTTTCCTTCGGTGAAGGAATATCTCTCTCCGCCCCTGGCGGAAGGGATCGTCTTCAGCGAAGCGGGGATTCTCCGCGTGCGGGGCACGATCACGGCCGAAATGCTGTGCATCTGTGACCGCTGCGGGCAGGAATTCGAAAGCGTCAAGGAAACGGCCGTCGACGCCGTCGTCGTGCAGGAGGAGAGCGAGGAGTATCCCGAGTTCTTCGTTCTGCAGGGTACCGAGCTCGACCTGCAGGAGCTTTTATCCACCTGTTTGATTCTGGACATGGAGACAAAGTTTCTCTGCCGGGAAGACTGCAAAGGGCTGTGTGCCCGCTGCGGCAGGAACCTGAACCTGGGTCCCTGCGGCTGCGGAAAGGAAATCGATCCGAGATTCCAAGTGCTTGGGCAGCTTTTGGATCAGGAATCATCCACAGAAGAGAATTGAGCTGCTCAGAACAGCAGTGATCAGGAGGTGTCAACGATATGGCAGTCCCAAAAGGAAAAGTATCCAGACAGAGACGTGATAAACGCCGCTCTTCCGTCTGGAAGCTCACCGCTCCCACACTGACTGCATGCCCCAACTGCGGCGAGCTGATTATGCCTCACCGCGCATGCCCCAATTGCGGGAAGTATAACGGCCGTACGGTCATCAACGTGGAAGAGAGCAAGTAAGCATAATCAGAGGAGGAGGGCTGAGCCTTTCCTCCTCTGTTTTTTGAAGCAGGGAAACGAAGATGGAGAACGTGATCCGCGCGCTGGACCCGGGAAGTCCGCTGGAGGGTCGTGCCGTCGCCGGCGATCGGCTGATGAGCATCAACGGCCATGTCATCTGCGACGTTCTGGATTATAAATTTCATGCCTATGACCGCGATCTGAAGCTGGTTCTGCAGCGCCCCGACGGCAGTGAGTACCGTCTGCATGTGCGGAAAGCCGAAGGCGGCGATCTCGGCCTGGATTTTGAAAGCTATCTGATGGACAAACCGCGCGCCTGTGCGAACAACTGCATCTTCTGTTTCATCGACCAGCTGCCTCCGGGCATGCGTCCGACCATGTACTTTAAGGACGACGACGCCCGGCTGAGTTTTCTGCTGGGAAACTACATCACTCTGACGAATCTTTCAGAGCGGGAAATCCGGCGCATCATCGAGCTGCATGTCAGCCCGGTCAACGTATCGGTTCATACGATGAACCCCGAGCTGCGCGTCAGAATGCTGCGAAATCCGCGGGCCGGCGAGAGCATCGCCGTCATGAAACGGCTGGCCGAGGCCGGCATCGTCATGAACTGTCAGATCGTCTGCTGCCCCGGCTGGAACGACGGAGACGAGCTGCTGTACAGCATGCGGGAGCTGAAGGCTCTCTGGCCCGCGGTACACAGCGTGTCGGTAGTGCCGGTGGGGCTCACGCGCTGGCGCGAAGGTCTGCCAGAGCTGCAGCCCTTTACGCGCGAACACGCCGCCGAGACCATCGACCAGGTGACCGCTTTCGGCGACGGCTGTCTGGAGGACTGCGGGTCCCGCATCTTCTTCTGCGGAGACGAGCTGTACCTGAAAGCCGGACGCACGCTTCCGCCGGACGAGTTTTACGAGGAATATACCCAGCTGGAAAACGGCATCGGCATGCTGCGCCTGCTGGAGACCGAGTTTCGCTCCGCTCTCCGCCTGTCCGAGGATCCGGGTGCGCAGCGCTGCAGCATCGCCTGCGGGCTTGCCGCGGCATCGTGGCTGCGGATGCTGGCGGAACAGGCCGCGGCAAGGTGGCCGCAGCTGGATATCCGGGTTTACGCCATTGAAAACGACTTCTTCGGGCACGATGTGACCGTTTCGGGGCTCGTGACCGGAAAGGACCTGATTCGGCAGCTGCAGGGAAAGGACCTGGGCAGCCGCCTGCTCATCTCGCAGAACATGCTGCGGCGGCAGGAAGACGATTTTCTGGACGATGTTACCCGGAAAGAAGCCGAAGAGGCCCTCGGAGTCCCGGTCATTCCGGTCGAGTCGGACGGCTTTCTGCTTTGGGACGCGATCTGCGGACAGGCGGAAGCGCCGCAGACGCCGGAGGAAGAATCGGAAGTTACGGAATATTATCGGTATAACCGATAGGAGAGTACCTATGTCGAGACCATTGATAGCGATTGTCGGGAGACCGAATGTCGGAAAGTCGATGCTGTTCAACAAGCTCATCGGCCAGCGGCTTTCCATTGTCGAAGATACTCCCGGCGTTACCCGGGACCGCCTGTACGCTCCCTGCGAATGGCGCGGCCGGACCTTTGACCTTGTCGACACCGGCGGTATTGAGCCCTCGACCGACAGCGAAATCCTGCTGTTCATGCGCGAGCAGGCCCAGATCGCCATCGACGCGGCGGACGTCATCGTGCTCGTGACCGATATCCGCACGGGTGTGACGGCCGCGGACGAAGACGTTGCCGCCATGCTGCAGCGCTCCCGCAAGCCCGTCGTTCTTGCCGTCAACAAGGCCGACTCGACCGGGGCGACCGACCCCGCGCTGTATGAATTCTATTCGCTCGGCCTCGGCGATCCGATCGCGGTCTCGGCAATCCACGGGCACGGCACCGGCGACCTGCTGGACGCCTGCATGGAGCATTTCCCGCCCGAGGAAGAAGACGAGGACGAGGACGATGTGATCCGGGTTGCCGTCATCGGCAAGCCCAACGTCGGAAAATCCTCGCTGATCAACCGGATTCTCGGCGAGAAGCGGGTCATCGTCAGCGATGTCGCCGGCACCACCCGCGACGCGGTGGACACCCCCTTTGAGAACGAAAGCGGCCGCTATATCTTCATCGACACCGCCGGCATCCGCCGCAAGTCAAAGGTGGAGGAGAGGGTCGAGAAATTCTCGGTCATGCGGGCGCAGTTGGCCATCGAACGGGCGGACGTCTGCCTCATTCTCATCGACGGCCGCGACGGCGTGACCGAACAGGACACCAAAATCGCGGGCCTTGCCCACGAAGCCGGGAAAGCGAGCATCATCGTCGTCAACAAATGGGATCTGGTTGAGAAGGAGACCGGGACCCTCGAAAAAATGCGCAGGGAAGTTCAGCGCGACCTCGCCTTCATGAGCTATGCGCCGATCCTCTTCATTTCGGCGCTGACCGGACAGCGTACCGACAAGCTGTTCGAGCTCATCAACCGGGTCAACGCGCAGACCAGCATGCGCATTCCGACCGGACAGCTCAACAACGTCCTTGCGGACGCCCAGATGCGTGTTCAGCCTCCGACGGACAAAGGCCGCCGCCTGAAGATCTATTACATGACCCAAACCGGCATCCGTCCGCCCTGCTTTGTCATCTTCTGCAACGCAAAGGAACTGTTTCATTTCTCTTATCTGCGCTACATTGAAAACCAGATCCGCTCGGTATTCGGGCTGGAGGGAACGCCGGTGCATCTGATTATCCGGCAGAAAGGAGACCGCGAATGATCGGCTATTGGATACTTCTGCTGATTACGGCGTTCATCGCCTACTGCTTCGGCAGCGTCAGCACCCTGTCAATCGCTTCGGTCTTCGTCTTTCACCGCGACCTGCACCGGATCGGCAAAAAGCGCATGTTCCTGTCGAACTTCCGCCGGCTTTACGGCTGGAAGGGTGCTCTCAAGCTACTGGCGGTGGAGCTGGGCCGCAACCTGGTTCCCATCCTGATCGGCGGCATCCTTCTGAGCATTAAGGGGCATGGGGATATCGGCCGGGCCTTTGCGGGCTTCTGTCTGGTGCTGGGCAGGCTCTTTCCCTGCTTCAACCGTTTCCGCGGCAGCTGCGCCACGATGTGCCTGATCGTCACCATGTTCTGTGCCGACTTCTCGCTCGGCATCGCCACGGCCGTTGTCGCGGGGGCCGTCACCTGGTTTTCGCGCTATCTTTCCGCCGGCGCCATCGCCGGCGCGCTGACCTCGATCCTGGTCACGGTGCTGGTGGTTGACGGCAGCCTGCTGCGCATGCTGCTGATTTTGACCGCGGGGATCGTGCTGGTCAGGAATCTGCCCGCCATCCGCCGCATTGCCAACAAAACCGAGATGCGCCTGAGCCGGGAGGAAGATATCAGCTACAAGTTCGACGAAACCTTCTGATAAGGCGCCATGAAGAAGAACCGGAAAGAAGTACTCATCGCAGCCGTTCTCCTGCTGCTGACGCTCTGTTCGGGCTTTCTGATCCAGGCCTTTCTCGCCCTGAAGGAGGCGCGGCGTCTGGACCAGGCGGCGAACGCGGTGATGACCGCCTCGCTGGACTCGATCCGCAGCAGCGCCGATGAAACGCGCAGAGAGCTGGCCGCGGCCAAAGAACAGCGCGCAGGTCTGCCTCAGCAGAAACGGCAGCGTCTGGACGATCTGCATCTGGATCTGCTGATGGTCGTCAGCGCCGCCTCCCCGCTGCCGGAGGGCTATGTCCCCATTCTGGACATTGTGGTCGGGGAATACGAGATGGACGAGCGCTGTGCCGAAAAGTGCCGGCAGATGATCGAAGACTGCCAGGCCGCAAACATGGGCCTGCCCATGATCTGTTCGGCCTACCGCACGCAGGAATACCAGGAGATGCTGTACGAAAACAAGGTCGTCCGCGTGATGGATGAAGAACGGATCGGTTACGAGGACGCATTGAAGGAGGCCGCCACGGTGGTCGCCGTTCCCGGTACCAGCGAGCATCAGACTGGCCTTGCCGCCGACATCATGGACGAAGTTTATCCCTATCTCAACGAATGGCAGGAGTATACCGATGCCCAGCAGTGGCTGATGGAGCATGCGCCGGACTACGGCTTTATCCTCCGCTATCCCCCGGATGCCAGCGACATCACCGGCATTATATACGAGCCCTGGCATTACCGGTATGTCGGCGAGAAATTTGCCAAAGAGATCTCCAAACGGGGCCTGACCCTGGAAGAATACGTGGCCTGGCGCCGCGGAAGATAATAAAAACCGCCTTTCGAGGCGGTTTTTGGCATATACGGGTCTTCTCCACGTTGCGTGGGTAGCTTTTTCGGTTTGCATGTGATAGGATCTCGGCAGGAGGCGATCAGAATGGACAGATATGTTACCGGGTCTGTCATACGCAGACTTCGTGAAAGCAAAAAGCTGACGCAGGAGGAACTGGCGGAGAGAATCTTTGTCAGCAGCAAAGCTGTGAGCAAATGGGAAACGGGGCAGGGCTTTCCCGATATCAGCCTGCTGGAACCGCTGGCAAAAGCGCTCGGCATCTCCGTGATCGAGCTGCTGTCCGGCGAGGATATCCGGAACCGGAACCGATCCTTCAAAATGGAAAAAAGCAGTTTCTATGTGTGTCCGGTCTGCGGAAACGTGATTCAGGCGACCGGCGAAGCCGTGGTAAGCTGCTGCGGCATCACGCTGCCGCCGCTCGCGGCGGAATTGCCGGATCCCGCCCATGCAGTCAGAGTCGAGACGGTGGAAGATGAATACTATGTTTCAGTCGATCATCCCATGACCAGGGAGCATTTCATTTCCTTCCTCGCGGCGGTGTCCGATCAGGAGATCCAGTTCGTGAAGCTGTATCCGGAAGGAGCTGCCGAAGCAAGATTCAAACGAAACCGCGTTCAGGCTGTTTATGCATACTGCAACCGCCACGGCCTTTTTCGGGTGAAGAGTTAGACGGTTCTGAATGCAGAGTCAATTGAGCAAAGCTCGGAACAAAAGGTTTTCGCCGATTGTTCCGGGCTTTTATTATTTATTATTCATATGATAACGCTATTATTATATGTATTTTATTTTTCTTATTTTCTGTGCTATCATACAATCGTCCTGAGGGGACAGGACAGAGACGAGGATAAGAGAGTACACAGAGAAAGAAGGTGCAGGAAATGCTGAAGGAGTTTTACGAAATTTTCTCCCGCCGTGAAGGCAAGTAAGCGGATCGGTTTTCCGCACAGAAAAATCATGACAGAAAGAAGGCGTTGAAAATGCTGAAAGAGTATTACGAAAGCTTCTCTCACCGCGAGGGCAAATGACCGACAGAAACGATTAGCAAGGACTGCAGCCGGGTTTGGATGCAGTCCTTGCTTTTTTGTCCTTAACACGGCACCTGTTTTCCATCACATCAGCCCAGGGAACCGTCTCTTTTATGAAACTCTGTTGGAAAATCAGTCTTTCTCGTACAGAAACTTCTCGGGCAGGGTGACGTTGAAGTCCACGGCCAGATGACGGAAGTCGTCGGGCTGGATGGTCTGGCGCTTGGTCGGCTGCATGGAGAGCACCTTGACCAGGATCTCGGCGCTCTTCTCGACGGTGTGCATGAGGCCGAAGGTGAGGTCGAAGTCCTCGCCGGAGCAGAACATGCCGTGGTGCGCCCAGATGGCAACGTCATACTTCTTCATCAGTTCGCTGGTGGCAACCGCGATGTCGCGGCCGCCCGGGACCATCCAGGGCACCACGCCGATGCCGTCCGGGAAGACGACCGGGCACTCGGTGGCCATCTCCCAAAGCTCGCGGGTAAAGGCCTCGTCAGTCAGAGGCAGGACAAAGGTCAGGGCGATGGTGTTGGCCGGGTGGCAGTGATAGATGACGCGGTGTCTGCCGTTCGTGGCGATGACCTTGACCTCATGGTTCATCAGGTGAGAGGGAAGCTCGCTGGTGGGACGGCCGCCGTTGACCAGACCCCAGCAGATGCGATAATTCTCGCCCTTGTCGTCCAGCTCAATGATGCAGAAGGAATCCTCGGGCTTGATGGTGACATTGCGGAAATACTTGCCGGAACCGGTGACGAGGAAGTACTCCCCTGCCAGCTTCGGAACGGAGGTGCCGATGGGTTTCCACTCGCCGGGGACCAGCTCTTCCCTGACAGACTCCACTTCCTCGGGCTTGATGCGGTAGCTCAGATTGCCGCCGTTGCGCTCGTGCCAGCCCTGCAGCCAGCCGTCGTCGGCCATGCGCATGAAACCTTTGACAAATTCAGCATCCAGAACTTTCATAATGATTTCCTTTCCTTTTATATGATTCATCAGCGCGTGATAATGTCTACGGGGACGTTGAAGATCTTGGCGACCTTGAGGATCGTGTCGATCCAGCGGCCGGAGGCGGCGGCCATGTGATGGGTGGGGCCGGCCTCGCTCCAGCGGTTGCAGAAGTCGCGGGCTCCGCAGGTGAAGCGGGTGCGCATGTTGGTGTCGCCGAAGGTAAAGATGGGGCCGGGTTCGTTCACGCCCTCGGCGGCGACAAACTTGAAGTGTCCGTCCTTATCCTGGGTAATGCCGAGGTAGGTGACAGGGCCGTCCGCGGGATAGAACTGGGTCAGGTAGCCGCCTCCGGTCTTGCCGTGGAAAACGGGAACGATCTTCATGGTCGGCTTCTTCGCCTTGGAGATGTCGGCGTCGCCGCTGCCGCTGTGGCCGATGATGCAGATGTCCTCGTCAAAGTCGATGGAGTACATCTCGCTCAGCTGACCCATGCCGGAGACGGTCTTGAGGATGGACATGGCCATGGCAACCTTGATGTCGCCTTCCACCGCGCAGGCGGTTCCCTGCTTGATGAGCATCGAGAAGGCCGGGATCAGCATGCTGTCGAGCTTGCCGGCCACGCCCTGGGCGAAGCCGTCATAGTGGCTGGCGACGAAGCCGAGCTGCTCGTCCTTGACCCATTGCTCGAAGGCCACAACGTATTTCGCCATATCCCAGACTTTTTCGACCGTGCCGCCGCCTTCGATGTCAAAGGTGTCAAGGATGTCCTGCGCCTTCGCGCGGATCGCGTCCTCGTCGGTGATCTCGTCGGCGATGGCCCACATCTTTTCCCAGTCAAACTGCTTGGTGTAGAGCCACATGCGGTGATAGAGGTTGGTCTCGTCGATGTACAGGTCCATCATGCCGGGATAAGGACGGCCGATCTGGGCCAGGTTCGTGTCGCGGAAGCGGCGGCGCACCTGCGCAGCTTTGCACCAGTCAGCAATCTCGGCATCCACAGCGGGATCGCCGCCTTCGACAACCCCGGTGATGACCGCGTGGCGCTTGCCGGCGCGCTCGAGGTCGGCCACCATCTCGCCCACGGCGCCGCAGGCATAGAGCTCGCCCAGCCAAGTCGCGGTGTCGGTGTTGGCATAGTCCGGGGCTTTCTTCTTCTGGAGGTTGACCAAGACCACGGGCACGTCCAGATCGCGGACAGCCGGCAGCATGTTATAGCTGGTCGCGTAGGTCAGCAGCTGCAGAATCACGAGGTCGACATCGGCCGCGCGGAACTTGTCGCCCGCTGCCATGGCAAGCTCTTTCGTGGTGACAATGCCGCCGTCAACAAGCTCGACGGTGTCGGGAAGGCGCTTTTTGAAGTCGGCATACTGGGCCTCGAACTCGGGCACCAGGCTCGGGAACTGGGGCAGATAGGCGCCCAGCGCGATGGAGAATACGCCGATGCGGGCTTTGGTGTTGACTAACATGGTGAACCTCCTCT
Source organism: Oscillospiraceae bacterium (assembly GCA_017538965.1). GTDB lineage: Bacteria > Bacillota > Clostridia > Oscillospirales > Oscillospiraceae > Limivicinus. The sequence continues at coordinate 81,788 of JAFYHU010000017.1, read as the reverse complement.
TTTATTTCACATTCATTTGAATCTTCAGGTTGCCGATGGCCGTCGCCTCGATGGGCAGGGCGATGACCTTCTTGCCGCTGGCCTTTTCGGTCAGAGCGTTGAGGAAGGCGTTTTTCGCGCCGCCGCCCACGATGTAGATGCTGTCGTAGTGTCTGCCGGTGTTGTGCTGCAGCTCCTGAACGGCATCCATATAGCTCAGAGCCAGACTGCGGTAGGCGCAGCGGAAGTAATCGCCGACGCTCTGCGGCTTCATGCTCAGCGCCGAATCGAAGGCGGCCTTCATGCTCTCCGGGGCGAGGAAGCGCTGGGCGTTGGCGTCCACGGTCTCTTCAAAGCTGCTCGCCTCGGCCTCGTCCACGATCTCGGGGAAGGGTTTGTCGGGGCAGAGCTCGCTGCGCAGGCGGTTGACCAGCCACATGCCCATGATGTTCTTCTGGTAGCGGTTGTAGCCGACGCCGCCCTCGTTGGACCAGTTGGCAAGTTCGCTCGCCTCGGTGGTGATGGGCTTCGGTGTCTTGACGCCCAGCAGCGACCAGGTTCCGGACGAGATGTAGGGGGCGTTTTCCTCCATGTCGATGCCCTCGACAGCCGAACCTGTGTCGTGGGTGGCGCAGAGGACAACCTTGATGCCCTCATACTCGCCGATGACCGTACCGGGCTGCTGCAGGCTGCAGAACAGATGCTTCGGCAGGTCCAGCGCCTCAATGATCGTCGGGTCAAACTCACCCGTCTCGGCCGATACCATGCCGCCGGTGGTAGCGTTGGTGTACTCGTGCGACTTGACGCCGCAGAGCTTGTACATCAGGTACTCGGGGATCATCAGGAAGTCCGTCACGCCTTCCAGCCGTCCGGCCAGCTTGTCGGCAACAAGCTGATAGACCGTGTTGAAGGGCTGGAACTGAATGCCCGTGCGGCGGTACAGCTCGGAGAAGCTGATCTTTTCATGGACCTGCGGGATGACGGCCTCGGTGCGGCTGTCGCGGTAGGCATAGCAGGGATAAATCTCTTTGTCGCCCTTCATGAGCACATAATCGACGCCCCAGGTGTCGACGGACAGGCTTTCGATCTCCGGATACTTCTCTTTCGCGATCGCAATGCCCTGCTTCACATGGCCGAGCAGCGCGTCGATGTCCCAGGTCAGATGTCCGTCCAGCTCGGTGACGCCGTTGGGAAAGCGGTAGAGTTCTTCGGTTTTCAGCTCGCCGTCTTCCGTCCAGCCGATGATGTGCCGTCCGGAGGAGGCGCCGATGTCAACAGCAAGGTATCTCTTCATAACACAATCCCCCTTTATCCTTTGTGCTTATCATACAGGATAAAGGGGGATCTTTCCATGTCGGGATTTGTCAGAAAAAGTGTCCTTATTTGCAATCGCGGTATTTTTTCGGTGACTGGCCGAAGCGCGCGGCAAACAGGCGGTGAAAATAGCTGACATTTTCATAGCCGACCGAGAAGGAAATCTCGTCAACTTTCCGGTCGGTGTTCCGCAGCAGCCAGGCCGCCTGGCTGAGACGCTTTTCCTGCAGCAGCTCCGTATAATTCTTTCCCGTCTCCTGCCGGATCAGGCGCGACAGGTAGGGCAGGTCATAGTGGAGGCGGGCCGCAATCTCGGTCAGACTGCCGTCGGCATAGTGCTCCTCAAGATAGCGCAGCACACGGAGCACGGCGTTCTGTTCGGGCGTCTCGAACTGCAGGGCATCGGTGTGGTTCAGAAGCTGAGCGAACAGCAGCCCCATCGTGCTCTGCAGGATGCCGCGGCGATTGGGGATCTGCTCAGTCAGCGTGTAGAGCAGGTTTTCGATCAGATTCTGAATCGGCAGGATCTCAGCCACGTGAAACAGCAGATAGCCAGCCTCGTTCTCGCCGGTCAGGCAATTGACGATAAAATCTCTGAGCGGGGTTTCCTCTTCGCCGAGGAAGGAAAGCGTGCCTGAGAAAAAGGCCGGGCGCACGATGAAGTTGACCGCCACATCCCCTTCTCCCGCCGGGTCTATGGCCTGGCGCGCGTGCTGGCCCAGCATCAGAAGCTCGCCCGCATGCAGGACAAGCTCGTTCCCGTTGACGACATGGCGCGTCCGGCCGGTACACATATAAACCATCTCCACATAATCGTGGGTATGCTCCGGAAAGGCGACGAAGCGGGTATGCGGACGGATGGTGATGATCCGTCCGGAGGGCAGCAGCTTGTCCCCGGAGATGACATCATGTTTACCGTCCATATACAGGCTGCGGTCGATCTTCTTTTCTCCGGAAAGGATCTTTCTCTCTTCATCGGTAATCGCCGAAAGCTTTTTCAGCAGTTCCCCATTCATTATCCGCCCTCCAAAAAGAAAAAAGAACATGATTTGTATCAATCATACTCCTTTTCTCTTTTTGATTCAAGTCTGTGAGCGGGATCGGCGCAGTTAAGGCTGCGCGGTTTTTCTTGACATAAGTCAAATAAAGTGCTATGATCATTTCTGCCATATGTCAGAAACGAGGGATGAACATGGCGAGAAATCCAATTTGCCGCCGGATCGGCTGCTATCCCGAATACTGGAGCTTTGCCGCGCAGGATGCAGATCCTGCGGAGGCCCTGACGATGAATCTGGACGAATACGAGTGTATCCGTCTGATCGACAGAGAAGGACTGACGCAGGAACAGTGTGCCGCGAGAATGGGCGTCGCCCGCACCACGGTCACGCATATCTATGATTCTGCGCGGAAGAAGCTGGCGGTTGCACTGATCGACGGAAAACCGCTGCGCATCAGCGGCGGTCATTACACGCTCGACAAACAGGGCGCGGAACATGTCATCATGAAAGGAGAACATCAAATGCGTATCGCAGTCACTTATGAAAACGGAGAGGTCTTCCAGCATTTCGGCCATACCGAGCAGTTCAAGCTTTATGATGTGGAAGACGGGGTCATTGTCCGGTCGCAGATCGTTGCCTCCAACGGCAGCGGACACGGCCTGCTGGCAGGATTTCTGAAGGAGGCCGGGGTCGACGCGCTGATCTGCGGCGGCATCGGCATGGGCGCCCAGACGGCGCTGGCCGAGGCAGGGATCAGACTGTACGGCGGCGTCACAGGATCTGCCGATGAAGCGGCGAAAGCGCTGGCAGAAGGCCGCCTGACCTTTGACCCCAATGCCCGCTGCGATCACCACGAGCACCACGGCGGCGACTGCGGCCATGATCACTGTGCAGACCATCACTGCCACGGAAATTGAAAGAAGGTGTCGTTATGAGCGAGAATTGCAATCATGATTGTTCCAGCTGCAGCGAGAACTGCCCCAGCCGGGATGGGCAGATGCCCGACTTTTCAGCACCTGCCAACGCAGGAAGCCATGTGAAAAAGGTCATCGGCGTCGTCAGCGGCAAAGGCGGCGTCGGCAAATCCCTGATCACCTCGCTGATGGCCGTCAACATGAGGCGGCGCGGTTACAATGTGGCAATCTTGGACGCGGATGTCACCGGTCCGTCCATCCCCAAGGCTTTCGGTGTTCACGGACAGCTGATGGGTGTCGGCGATGCGATGCTCCCCGCTGTCAGTTCAACCGGGATCAAAATGGTGTCTCTCAATCTGCTGCTTGAAAACGAAACGGACCCGGTCGTGTGGCGCGGCCCTGTTATTGCGGGTGCTGTCAAGCAGTTCTGGTCGGATGTGATCTGGGGCGATGTGGACTATATGTTTGTGGACATGCCTCCCGGCACCGGCGATGTTTCCCTGACCGTCTTTCAGTCCCTGCCGCTGGACGGGATTCTGATTGTGACTTCCCCGCAGGAACTGGTAGGCATGATCGTGGAAAAAGCCGTGAACATGGCGCGGATGATGAACATCCCCGTACTGGGTCTTGTGGAGAACATGTCTTACTTCGTGTGCGATCAGTGCGGAAAAGAGCACAGCATTTTCGGCGAAAGCCATCTGGCGGAAATCTCGGAGCATTTCGGCATCGACGCTGCCGCCCGCCTGCCCATTGACCCGTCGATCTCCGCTGCCTGCGACACAGGCAGAATAGAGTCTGTTGACGGCCGCTGGCTGGACGAGCTGGCAGAGAAGCTGCTGTAAGAGAAGGACATGCGCCTAACAAAAAGAATATAAGAAAAGCTCGGAACGAAAGGCTTCAACAGCCGCTTGCTCCGGGCTTTTTTCAGAGTTCTCTGTCCGCAGAAAGCAAGGGAAAAGGTCTCGAAGAGATTCTTTTTCTTGACAAACACGGGTGCCGGGTGTATTTTTACTTGAATCTACGCAGACTGTCAGAAATAACAATTGCCAGACGAAGGGAGATGAGATCATGACCAGACCGAAGCATGAGGCGGCTTTGCTTGCACTGCTGCTGGCGTTTGTCATGCTCTTCTCCGTTCTGTATATTGCGCTTGAGGCCGACCATGACTGCTGCGGCGACGACTGCGTCATCTGCGCGCAGCTTCAGGTCTGCGGGAATCTGCTCAAGACGATTCTGATTGCCGCGCTGCTTCTGTCGGCGGCACGGTGCCTGTACGCATCGGTCCGGGCATCTTCGGATGATAACGGCTGCTTCGTCCGGCCGCTTACGCTGACCGTCTTAAAAGTTAAACTCTCGGATTAAATCCGACTTTCCGTACAAGGGGTCAGTCTGTTCAACGGAACAGGCTTATTTGGCTTTGCCGTACCCCTTGTCTTTTTGCGCTCATTTTTGGATTGAATCCGGAGGTATTATTATGAAAAAGCTATTATCTGTATTTCTGATCCTTGCCCTCGCGCTTGGCACGTTCTCCGTCTGCGGGACCGCCTTTGCGGAGGAAGCTGCTCCCGCGCCGAAGCTGAGCATCGTAACCACGATCTTCCCGATTTATGACTGGGTCGAAAACATCATGGGGGACCTGGCGGCGAATGCCGAGGTATGCATGCTTCTGGATAACGGGGTGGACCTGCACAGCTATCAGCCCACCGCGGATGACATCGTCCGCATATCCGGCTGCGACCTGTTCATCTATGTGGGCGGTGAGAGCGATGAATGGGTTGAGGACGCTTTGCAGGAAGCGACCAATAAGAACATGACGGTCATCAGTCTGATGGACGTTCTCGGCGATGCCGTCAAGGAAGAGGAAGTCGTCGAAGGCATGGAGCAGGAGCACGAAGAAGATGACGAAACTCACGGCCATGAGCAGGAAGAGGAAGAGCCTGAATACGACGAGCACGTCTGGCTCTCGCTGAAGAACGCCGCCGTCCTCTGCCGCGCCATTTCCGATGCGCTCGGGAAAATCGACAGCGCCGATCAGGCTGTCTATACCGCCAATGCCGATGAATATATCGGGAATCTGGACGCCCTGGACGCGCAGTATCGGGAAGCCGTTGACGAAGCGGCGTATCATACGATGCTGTTCGGAGACCGTTTCCCCTTCCGCTACCTGGCGGACGACTACGGCCTGGACTACTATGCCGCCTTTGTCGGCTGCTCCGCAGAGACGGAGGCCAGCTTTGAAACGATCATCTTTCTGGCAAACAAGCTGGATGAACTCGGGCTTCCCGCCGTCCTGCAGATTGAAAGCGCGGACGGCAGCATTGCCCGTACCATCGTCGAGTGCACGCAGAGCAGGGATCAACAGATTCTGACGATGGATTCCATGCAGTCCACCACGGCAAAGGACGTATCCGCCGGCGCCGGCTATCTCTCCATCATGGAACAGAACCTTGCCGTAATGAAAGCCGCCCTGGGCTGAGGAGGATACAATGGCGCTCATCACCTGTCAGAATCTGTGTCTCGGTTATGACGGCCGGGAAATTCTTCATGACCTGTCGTTTGAAGTGAACAGCGGAGACTATCTCTGTATCGTCGGAGAGAACGGATCCGGCAAAAGCACCCTCATGCGGACCATCCTCGGTCTGCAGCGGCCCCTGGCCGGACAGATCCTGACAGGCGACGGGCTCCGTGTCAGTGAAATCGGATACCTGCCCCAGCAGACGCCGGTTCAGAAAGACTTTCCCGCCTCCGTACGGGAGGTCGTACTCTCGGGCTTCGAGGGAAAATGCGGATGGCGGCCTTTCTACACGAAAGCGGAAAAACAGCAGGCGGAAGAGAATATCCGTGCAATGGGAATCGAAGCTCTGAGCCGGCGCTGCTATCGGGAGCTGTCCGGCGGTCAGCAGCAGCGGGTATTGCTTGCCCGCGCGCTTTGCGCAACAAGCAAGCTGCTCTTTCTGGACGAGCCGGTCTCCGGCCTCGATCCCAGAGTGACGGCGGAGATGTATGAACTGATCGAAAAGCTCAACAAGGAGCAAAGCATCACAATCATCATGATCTCCCATGACATCGCTGCTGCACTCCGCTATGCAAGCCATATCCTGCACATCGGCGACCGGGTCTTCTTCGGGACAAACGCGGCTTATCAGGAGAGCGGGATCGGCACGGTCTTTATGAAAGGAGGCGACGTGCTGTGACGGAAATCCTGAATAAGCTGACGCTCTACTGGCAGTATCCCTTCGTGCGCTATGCGCTGGCCGTGGGCGTGCTGATCTCCCTCTGCTCTTCCCTGCTCGGCGTGACACTCGTGCTGAAGCGTTTCTCCTTCATCGGAGACGGGCTGAGCCATGTGGCTTTCGGCGCGATGGCGATCGCCTCAGTGCTGCATTTCACGAACGATATGCCTCTGGTGCTGCTTATCACGATCCTCAGCGCGGTCGCGCTGCTGCGAACCGGCCAGAATGCCAAAATCAAAGGAGATGCGGCCGTCGCCATGATCTCGGTCGGTGCGCTGGCCGTCGGCTATCTGCTCATGAATCTCTTTACTCCTTCCGGGAATCTCTCCGGCGACGTATGTTCCACCCTGTTCGGGTCGACCTCGATCCTCACGCTGACGAAAACCGAGGTGCGGCTGTGCGCGGTGCTGTCTGTGATTGTCGTGGCTGCCTTTGTGTTCTTCTATCACAAGGTTTTTGCTGTCACCTTCGACGAGAGCTTTGCCGCCGCAACCGGTGTAAAAACGAAGGTCTACAACTTCATCATCGCGGTCATTATCGCGGTCATCATCGTGCTGGCCATGAATCTGGTCGGCTCGCTGCTGATCTCGGCGCTGGTTATCTTCCCGGCGCTTTCCGCCATGCGCGTGTTCCGGAGCTTTCGCAGCGTAACAATCTGCTCGGCCGTCTTCTCCGTCTTCTGTTCGCTGCTCGGCATCCTGATCTCCATCCTCGCCGGCACGCCGGTCGGTTCGACCATTGTCGCGGCGGACATCGTCATGTTCTTTGTTTTCTCCGCCTTCGGCGCATTTATGGGAGGTGTTCACGCATGAAAAAAGCCCTCATTCTCCTGCTTGCCCTGTCCGTGGCTCTTTCTCTGGCCGGCTGCGGCTCGGGCGCTGCTCCCGATGAGACAGGCGCTCCTGCAGCAGACACGAAACCGGCGGAAGAAGTCTCTCCTGCCGCGCCTGCGGTGACATCTGATCCCACGCCTGTGCCTCTCCCAGCACCTACGCCGGAATCTGTTTCCGTTTTGGCAGAAATCGCAGCGCCGCAGGAAAAAGATCCCGATGCCGTCGACGTGGATCTGACCCAACTCAGCAGCACGATGGTCTATTCCGAGGTCTATGCCATGATGGTCGAGCCGGAAGAATACTTCGGGAAAAGCGTGAAAATGCGGGGCCTTTTCGCCACGCAGGAGTATGACGGAGAACGCTACTATGCCTGCATCGTTCAGGACGCGACCGCCTGCTGTGCCCAGGGGCTGGAATTCCAGCTGTCAGAAAACCGTGTCTACCCGGACGACTATCCCGATCCCGGTTCTGAAATCACCGTGATCGGAACCTTTGATACGTACTCGGAAGAAGTTGACGGAAACACCTATAACTATCTGGTACTGAAAGACGACAGCCTGTGTGCCTGAAAAGACGACAGCCTTCCGCGTATTGGCGGAAGGCTGTCGTCTTTCTGTTTTTCTCTTTATTCGTACAGACGGATTTCGACGCGGCCGAACATGCCGGTGGGCTCGAGGATGGTGCGCTCTTTGCCGAAGATGCCGGGTTTGGTGTTGGCGTCGCGCAGCGCGGTGGTGGCGACATAGACGGTCAGTTCATTCTCGCCGGTTTTCAGGGCGTCGGTGATATCCAGCTCATAGGGCGGCACATAGACCGGCGACAGCGTTTTGCCGTTCACCGTCAGGGCCAGGCACTCATAGACATGCTGCGCCGAGAAGACGGCCTGCTGCGGCAGGCTGTACAGCGTAAACGTCGTACGGTATTCCAGAATGCCCGAAAAGTCCGGACGGATATTGGAGACGGGCTGCAGCTCGAAGTCGGCCATCGTCTCGCAGGGCGTTTCGCCGATACCCTTGAGCAGGAGGTCAAAGAGCTCAAGCTTGATGCTCTCGCGGCTGACGCCGGGTTCTGCCTTCGCCGGGACCGTGCTCTCGGGGTCGGTCACCAGAATGACGGACTGGTACGGGCGAATTGTCAGCTCACTCACCCTGTCGAATTTCTCCATGCGGTCAGTCATGGCATCGTAGCGGCCGTAGGAGCTCGCTTCCGGAAGGCAAATCTTCAGCTTCAGGGTTTCGGAAGCCGAGACGTTCATCAGCATGAAGATGTCCCTGCCGTCCCTGTGGTAGTGATAAGTATGCAGGGCGGGAGTTGCGCCCTCCACCGTCAGATCGTCGGAGACGCCCATGTTTCGCAGGGTTTCGGCGAGTTTCTCAAGCGCCACGGTTTCGCGGCCCTTCAGGGCGTCGGCCAGCAGGCTGTTTCCGTCTTCCGGCATCTCGGCGATCCCGACGGGGAAGCGGTTGACGAACAGGACCGGCAGTTCTGGGTGGGCAGCGATGAAGCGGGCGGCAGCAGCCGGGATAAACTCACACTCCGGCACCACCAGGGCTTTCATGCTCCGGCCGTTTACAAACAGCTGACCGTCTTCGACCCGACAGCCGGCACGCAGAGCAGCGTCACCCGAGAAGATGTCCGACGGGAGAATCATGAAGTCCAGCTGGTGGCTGAGCAGTTCCTTGCCGACGAAATAGCCCTTCATGGCCTCGCCGCTCCAGTCGGATTCGGCCTCGAACAGCAGGCCGACCTGCGGGACGTTCTGTCCGTCGGAGAAGAGCTTGCAGAGCCGGTCGACATACTTCATCAGCTCGCAGAACCAGGGGAACTGCGGGTTGTTGCCGCGGGCGTAGAAGTGCGGCGGGCAGTCGTTATCGGGATACTCCGCCATGGAGAAGGCATGGGGAACAAAGTAGTTGACGCCCTGGCTGATCCAGTAATCCGCCAGCCATTTCATGTCGCGCACGCCGAGGCGCCAGCCGTAGGCGCCGAAGTTCTCGCACATGAGGCGGCCGCGTTTTTTCGGGTCGATGGCGGCAGCGGAAGCACCGAGCTTGCCGAGGTAGTAGTGATAGAAGGTCGGCTCGATGTCCGAGAAGCCGGTGTGGCGGGACGCCACGTCGTTGCAGGGCATCAGCTGGTAGCCGATGTTGTCAATGCCGGCCATGTGCTGGCCTTCCATGGCGCGGAAGTAATGGCCGACGCCTGCGCCGAGCCGCATGTAACCGTGGTAATCCTCAACAACATGGCCGATATACTCGACACCGTGCGCCTGGCACCAGTCGCCGAGCTGTTTGGTGAAGTTTTTGCCGTAGAGCGTGCTTACCGCGTTCATGTAAGCCACGCGCAGCGCGCGGTGGGACTTGTCGTCATGGTCGGCGAACAGCAGCGGAAGGTCGCGGTAGAGGTTCCCGCCGTAGCTCTCGAGCAGCATGCTCTCCAGCTCTTTGCCCCAGGGCAGCGGCATCCGCTGGCCGATGTTGTTGTCGTAGCCGTAGTTCTCCTGGTTGTAGAAGCCCGGCTCGTCCGAGAAGAAGCCGGCGATCACGGTGCCGAAGAGATCGGCGTAGCGCTTGTAGTGCTTCTCATACACCTCGTCGATCAGCAGGCGCACGGAATCGGCCTCGATGTAATTGATATACTCGGGCTTGTAGTTGAAGGCGGTGGTGACGATGTTCACATGAATGCGCCATACGCCCTCAGGGATATCCGCGGTCAGGTATCCGTCCTTCACGCAGTCGGTGAGATCCAGCGCTTCGCCCACCTCATCGTCGCCGTGGGCCACACGGCAGGCAGTGACAGAAACGAGGCGTGTCTCGTTCAGGAAAGGCGTGTAGTCGGGCTTGCCGAAGTCCATCCAGGTGAACTGCTTCGTCGTCAGCAGGTCGATGTCCACCTGCGCGGCAGGCATGGGACCGACTACGTCCACGAACTGGCTCACCAGGAAGCGGCGTACCTTTTCGGGGTGGTTCTTCATGGCGTTGTTGGCCATGCCGGTCGGGAAGTGCGCGTCGTCCAGAATCCAGATCGTCATGCCGCGCTTTTTGGCTTCGTCGATGACGATGTCGACGTCATGCCACCAGCCTTCGCCGGCGTAATCCGGATGGGGTCTCGCCTCCAGGCAGACGGACCGGATTCCTGCCTCGTAAATCTTCTCCAGTTCGGTGCGCAGGACTTCTTCGCTTTCGCCCCTCATCCACAGGAAGGGGAGAATGTGATTATCTTTCATGTTGGTCTCCTCTCCAAACAGTTTTATCGTGATCTCAGTATACCATGCTTGCAGTCGCAGTGCCAGACTGCAGTGTCTTTTTTCTCAGTCTTCCAGATTCAGCCAACGGACTTCTTCCGGCTTCAGCTTCATCTTTGCCGCTTCAAGGGTCTGGGTAAAGCTGCGGGGAGATTTGCCGCCCTGCAGCGGGATAACCTGCAGGTCCTGATTAAAGAGCCAGGCCATGGCGATCTGAGCCACGCTGACGCCGTACTGATCCGCCAGCTTCTCGGCGCGGGCGAGGCGCTCGAAGTTCTCATCCGCCCAGTAGCCTTTCTTCATGAGCTCAGAGAGGAAAGCTGCCGCGGCCTCGCGGTCGTCGCTGCGGAACTTGCCGGACACGAAACCGCCGGACATGGCGGAGTAGGCAAACACGGGAATCTGATGCTCGGCCAGCCATTTGCGGTCTTCGGCGTGCTCGGGGCCGGTGATTGAAATGCCGCCGCCCCAGCAGTCGTCAATCTGGTGAGCGAGCGAGTAATGCGGGCTCACGGCGCGGAAGCCGTCCATTCCGTTCCCGGCAGCGAAGGCGTTGGCTTCGCGGAAGCGTTCCATCGACCAGTTGGAGGCTCCGTAGATCCCGATTCTGCCCTCTTTCTGCAGCTGATCCAGCACGGGGATGATCTCGCTCACGGGGACTTCGGGATCGTCGCGATGCAGCATATAAATATCAATATACTCCCGATGGAGCTTTGCCAGCGAGTCGTGAAAATCGCTCAGCAGATCGAAGGGAGTCACGCGCTTGCGATAAAAATTGGGATGGCAGCCCTTGGTGAGGATCACGGCTTCTTCTGTGCGGCCGCGATCCTGCAGGTACTCGCCCAGGACCCGCTCGCCGTAGCCGGAGGCACAGTCGAAGGCATACAGGCCGAGATCCCAGAGCTTGTCGATGGCGTCAAATTGCTGGTCCTTCGTCAGATCCGTGGGGATCCAGGGTGTCATTTCATCGGAAAACAGGGCCGAAGAGGTTCCGACCAGAATCGGGGGAAGTTCTTTTTTCAATCCTTTGATTTTCATGGCAATATCCTTTCTCTGTTTCTCTGTCCGCAGAATCAGCAGCCGCTGATCTCAAGCAGCAGGCCGGCCTCATCCTGCAGGTCGGCATAGGCGACGATGGGGGTGCCGTCCGGGAATTTGGTCTCCAGCTTCGGCGGGCGGCCCGAGACGCGCCGGGCCATCTCGACCACGTCGGCATACTTTTCGTCGGTTTTCAGGATAACGTGATGGATACCGGGGCCGTTCTTCTGCAGGAAGTCCATATAAATGGAGGGGCCGGTGGGTTCGATGAGCTCGATCTCATAGGTGCCGGAGCGGTAGGTTGCCGTCTTCATCGGCAGTCCGGGGCCGATCTCACCGTTGATGATTTTATCGGCAAAGAAGGCGCCGTCACCCATCTCGAAAGGTCCGTAGCCCAATTCTTCCGTATAGATTTTTACCGCCTTGTCGAGGTCCGCGACCACGACGCCAAGGTGAAAGATTTCATTGAATTTCATTTTCTGTCTCTCCTGTATTGTTCCGTTTATGATATCTCAGAAAACCAGCGAGCTTTCCTCGGGGAAGCAGAAGCCGGGCAGGCCGCGGCAGCCCTTGGGCAGCGGCGCCGGACGCTCGCAGCGGGTGGTCATGCGATAGAACTGCCGTGTTTCAAAGCTCTGCTGAATGCCGTGCAGGATTTCCTGGCAGTGCAGCCCGAGGGCGGCGTCGGCCCGCGCAGGGCGGCCCAGGCGCAGCGACCAGGCCATCTCCGCAGCGCCGACACCGCGCGAGTCGTGATCAAAGCCGTGCGCGGGCAGAACCGGGACCGGCTGGAAAGAACCCGGACGATATAGCTGGATATCGCCGCTGAAGTTTGCCGCAAGCGGCAGCGACAGAACGCCCGTCGTGCCGTAGACCAGAAACGGCGCAGGCCCTTCCAGGATGCTGTTGCCGTTCAGGTGGATCATGGCCGCAGTGCCGTTTTCAAACAGGATGCTGGCCGCAGCCAGATCCTCATTGGGATAGGGATAGGTTCCGCCGAAGTCCGGATGCCGCAGGTCTTCATGCCTGCGCTCGGGGAACTGTGTCAGCATCAGGCCGCAGACCTCGGACGCGCTGCCCAGCATGCAGACGAGTTGGGTGACCAGATAGATGCCGAAATCAAAGCCCAGGCCGCCGCCCTTCTGGGTGGCAAAGCGGATGCGGTCGGCGGTCACGCCGTAGTTCTGGCTGACGCTGACGACAACCGATGTTACCTCGCCGATGATTCCGCTGTCGATGTATTCCCGGGCACACTGCCAGGCAGAACCCAGAAAATGATCGGGCTCGCCGCCGAAGTACAGGCTCTTCTCCCGTGCCAGGGCGACCAGCTCCGCCGTTTGATCAAAATCCGGCGTGATGATCTTTTCGGTATAGACATGTTTCCCCGCTTCCAGCGCGGCATGGATCGTCGCGTAGTGCTCGCCCGGCGGAGTCAGATTGACAATCAGCTCGATTGCGGGGTCAGCCAGAATCTCCTCCAGCGTGCTGCTTTCAATTCCGTACTGCAGGGCCTTGGCGTCGGCGCTGGCCTTGCCGCGGGAGCAGCATTTCACAAGATCAATGATCTCAAAGCGTTCGGTGAAGTTCCTGAAAAAGATGTCGCTGATCCCGCCGCAGCCGACGATGGCGGTTTTGACTTTCTGTATCGGAATCATGAGATCCTCCTGTCTGTCTTTGAAAGACAGGCAGATGACCTGCGGGGGTCATCTGCCTGTGAGAATCCTGTTGTCAGATCAGGCCTGCTGCTCGGCAGCGCGGCGCTCGGTCAGCTCGGCGGTGATCTTTTCCATGGTCGGCTCATCCAGTCTGTACTTGAAGATGATGGGCAGCATGGCGATGATCAGCATCACAGCCGGGGCAATGTTGACGAGGGCATTGATGCCGTTGACGGTGGAGGGGGACTGCGCCTGGTTGGCGACATAACCCATGGCAACCAGCAGCGGGGCCGCGATGGCGCCGGTGAGGGCCTGGGACAGCTTCACGCCGAAGGACATGATCGAGAAGGCCAGCCCGTCGTCACGGATGCCGTATTTCCAGTCGCCGTACTCAACCGAGTCGCAGGTGAAGGAGTAGGAGATGCTGCCGGAGGCGCTGAGGAAGCCGATGATGGCGGACATAGCGATAATCACGGCGTTGTTGGGGGCCTTCGAGAGGAAGAAGAGCAGAATCAGGAAGCCCGCGGAGAGGAAGTTTGCCCACATATAGACCTTGATCTTGCCGAACTTCTTGGTCAGATAAGGCAGCGGCATGTTGCCGATCATCTGGGCAAAGCTCATGACCGAAAAGACCGGGGCAATCAGCGTGTAGGAACCGACCACGTAGATGACATAGTAGCTCAGAACAGCGTAGCGGCCGATGATGCCGATGCAGGCCAGGAAGGTGGAGAGCACGGAGAAGACCAGCTGGTCGTTCTTTGCAACGAGTTTGAGGGATTCCTTCAGGGGCTTCTTTTCTTTCTTCTCGACCTTGGCCGGCTCGTCGGTGGAAACCTCGCGGCACTTCCAGGCGGCGAACCAGATCATCGGAACGGTGACGATGCAGACAAAGAGGGTGCCCATGAAGTAGCCGTGGCCGTCGGCGACCTTGGCGCCGTCCGCGCCGATGGTGGAGCTGAAGCGCAGGATGATGGGCATGAGGACAGCGGCAATGATAACCTGGCCAATCTGGTTGGCGATCTGGGCGATGGCGATGACGTTCATCTTGGCCTGGGAATCGTTGGTGATGCGATTGACGAGACCGTTGATGGCAACCTGCACGACGGTGTAGGCCATGCCGGCGAGGATGTAGCAGATGCCGCAGACAATCGCTTTGGTGGTGCCCTCAAGCGGGAAGGCCGTGAAGGTCAGCAGGTTAAAGATGGCAAGGAACGGAGGGCCGATCATCAGCCAGGGGCGGAACTTGCCCCAGCGGGTGCGGGTGCGGTCTTCGATCATGCCCATCATCGGATCGTTGACGGCGTCCCAGATGCGGGCAATCAGCATGATGGCAGAGATGGCAGCCGCAGACAGGGTCACAATATCCGTGTAGAAAAGCATCAGATAGTTGTTGATCATGTAGAAGCTGACGTTCGCGCCGGAGGAACCGATGGCATAGGCAACGGTTGAGCCGAGAGGCAGACCAGTGCTTGTTTTCTTGACTTCGCTCATGTTCTTTTCTCCTTTTCGTCTGATTTGTTTTTCCGGAGGGATTGGTTTTCGTGATTCTAATATAACAGAAAAACGCCGCCGGAGATTGTACGGAAAAGCTATGCCGCCGGTAAATTTTTGACATGTTCCCGCCGCTGTGCTATATTGTCAGCAGAAACACAGACTGACGGAAAAGAGATGTTTTTCATGAAGCAGGAAAAACTGCGCTGCCGCCCGCTGAACGAAGAAGAAAAGCAGCTGAAGCAGGCCTGGGAAAAGGGTCCCAAATCTCTTTGGGAAAAACCCATGAGTTTCTCGGATTACGATCAGTATATTCGTGACGGGCTCATCGCCAGGACGGAAAACTCCGCCTATTATAAGGATAAGACCCGCGGCGGGCGCGGCGTCACCATCGAGGAAATCGGAGGTACGTCGCAGAGCATGGTCTCGCTGCACACCCGCTACAGTTACCCGGTCCTTCACAATCACGGCTATATCGAGATCGTCTATGCGGCCGCCGGGCAGTGCGTCAATCTGTTTGAAAACACCTCGTTTCCCATGCAGACGGGGGATGTCTGCATTCTCTCGCCCAATTCGATGCATGCGATCTCCTGTACTGACGACGAGAGCTGTGTTCTCAACATGATGGTCAACCGACGCTTCTTCGACAAACGCTTTCTGAATCTTCTGCGCGGCGGCAATCTGCTGGTCAGCTTCATGGAGGATATCCTCTTCGAGCGGAACACCAGCCCGTACGTTCTCTTCCCCACCGGGACGGACGACTGCCTGCAGCCGCTGGCGGAAGCCATGATCCGGGAAAACACCATGCGGCTCTACGCCTACGAGTATTCGATCTCGCTGCTCATCGGCCAGTTCCTGCTTCATCTGGTACGCGAATTTGAGGAGCACGCCATTGTGCCCGGCAAGAGCGGCAGCACACAAAACGAACTGATCGTCGGCATTCTGAGCTATCTGAACGTCAACTTCAGCCATACCACTCTGAACGAGACGGCACAGTACTTTGGCTACGCCCCGGCCTATCTGAGCCGAATGCTCCGCGAGCAGACGGGCAAGACCTTCAACACCATCATTGCCGAAATCCAGGTGGAGAAGGCCAAACGCCTGATGGATCTCGGCAACCGCAGTCTGACCGAGATTGCCCAGGAGGTCGGATGTTTTGACACCAGCCATTTCAACAAGAAGTTCAAGGCTGCCTGCGGCATCTCGCCCAGGGAATATCTGGAAAGCCGAAAAAAGCAGTCAGACGGCAAATAAAGGTCGCGGCAAATGCTGTGAACAGAAAAACGCGCGGAAATGTATGCCGCGCGTTTTTCTTATGATATGCTGATTCTGTTACAGAGGGTGCCGCAGGTTCCTTTCGTCTGCAAGGAATACCTCCGCGCATTTCAGGAAGGCGGCGAGAGCGGGATTTGTGCTGTCCTGATCCCAGCTGAGAAAGCGCTTGAAAGTCGGGACGCCGTCCAGAGGCACAAAGCGTATGCGTCCGTGGGCGTTGACAGAGAGGTCCTGATAGAGAATGCTGATGCCTATGCTGCAGGCCACCATCATCATCAGGGAGGGAACGCTGTCGGCAGACGCAATGATTCTGGGGGAGAATCCGGCATCGTTGGCATATTTCAGCAGCAGATAATGCCCCGATGCGGAGGCAGTCGGCGACATGGCGACAAAGGTCTCGTCCCGGAGTTCCTCCATATGAAGGCTCTCGCGGTCGGCGAGAGGGTGCCCGGCAGGCAGCGCGACGCACTCCGATCGTTCGCTGAGCAGAAGCTGGCCCGGATTTCGGAGGTTCGTTTCCTTTGCTCCGACAACGAGATCCAACGTGCCGTTGTTGATGCCGCGCTGCAGTTTTGACACGGACATGGGATACAGCCTGAGCTCAATCTGAGGATGTTCTTTGCGGAAGCGGGTAACCAGATCGACAACAAAAGGCTCAAAGGTGTCCGCCTGAATGCCGAGGCGGAGCGAACCGACAATCCCGTCTCTTGCGAGCCGGGCATCCTCGACAGCGTCCTGAAACGCGTCCATCGAGGCGGCAATGTGCCTGGCAAAGCGGCGGCCGGCGGCAGTGAGTTCGACGCTCTTGGTGTTTCGGACCAGAAGCTGAACCCCCAGTTCCTGTTCGAGCGAGGCAATGTTGCGGCTGAGGGTCGGCTGGGAAACGAACAGATCCTCGGAGGTCTGTGTGAAGTTCAGCGACCGGGACAGAGCCAGAAAACACTCGACCTGAAAAGTATTCAACAAGATCACTCCCCGACAGAAATTCTTTTATTTGTATAATAAGGCGATATTCGAAAAAATGCAAGAGACGCAGACAGGAAAGCACGAAGAAACGCGGAGAGGCCGGAAATCCGTGAATGACTGTGATACATTTTTTGCATTTCTCTTTCCGGCAGGCCTGTGTTAGTATGCAGGCAGAGAAAACTGTCAGAACGGCAAAAAATCCGGAGGTGAACCGGCGTGATCCCGTTTTCCGAACTGCTGAAGACCAGAAAAAACTTCATCCTGATCGGCGAGACCGGCAGCGGCAAGAGCGAGATTGCCCTGAATACGGCCGTGATGCTGAACCGGGCGGGCGGGCGTACGGTACACATCTTTGATCTGGATCAGACAAAAGCGATGTTCCGCTCGCGCGATGCCGAAGCCGAGATGGCCCGGAAGGGCATCACCGTGCACTACATGCCCCAGCTGCTGGACACCCCCGTCATGGTAAACGGCATCATCCCTCATCTGGTGCGCCCGGACAGCGCAAGCGTGCTGGATGTCGGCGGCAATGAGAACGCCGCCCGCATGGTCGGATGCCTGTCGGATTATCTGAACCGGGAGAATTCGGCGGCCATCTATGTGATCAACCCTTTTCGCCCCTGGTCCGGAAGCGCGGAAAACGTACGCGGAACCATGGAGAGCGTGCTGAATGCCTGCCATCTGGAGAACATCTTTTTCATTGCCAATCCCACCGTCGGCCCGGAAACCGGCACAGAAGATTTTGCCGAAGGTCTGCGGCGGCTCGAGAACCTGATCCCTGCGGAAGAGCTTTCGGCCTGTTTTGTCACCGAAGCGCTGGCTGCAAATCTGCCGCAGCCCTGCGTTTTTGAAACTTATCCCCTACATCGCTATCTGGCTCATCCATGGCAAGTATAAACAAGAGAGGAGAAAGAAAATGCCCAAACTTGTCATCAATGCGGATTTCTGCAAATCCTGCGGCTACTGCGTAATGTTCTGCCCCAAAAAGATCCTGAAGGTCGGGGAAGAGATCAACGCAAACGGTTACCCCTATGTTGTCCAGACCGATCCCGAACAGTGCATCGGCTGTGCAATCTGCTGCTCCATGTGCCCCGAAGGGGCCATCGAGCTCTACAAGTAAGGAGGTCCCCATGAGCAATAAGGTATTTATGAAAGGCTGTGAAGCCATTGCGGAAGCTGCCGTGCGTGCAGGCTGCCGCTTTTATGCCGGCTATCCCATCACGCCGCAGAACGAGATTCCCGAATACATGGCGCGCAGACAGCCCCAGGTCGGCGGTGTGTTCGTCCAGGGCGAGAGCGAGATTGCCTCGATCAACATGGTCTATGGCGCAGGCGCAGGCGGCACCCGGTCCATGACCTCCTCCTCCAGCGTCGGCATCAGCCTCAAGAGCGAAGGCATCAGCTACTGCGCGGGCGCAAAGGTTCCGATGGTCTATGTAAACATGCAGCGCGGCGGTCCCGGTGTCGGAACCATTCAGGCCGCCCAGCAGGATTATTTTCAGGCCACCAAAGCCAGCGGAAACGGCGGCTTTAAAATGATCGTTCTGGCTCCCTCCACGGTACAGGAGGCGGTGGATATGACCTACCAGGCCTTCGATCTGGCCGAGCGCGACCGCAGTCCGGTTCTGATTCTCGGCGACGGCGTCATCGGCACCATCATGGAGCCGGTTGTCCTGCCCGAAATGAAGAGCGACGAAGAGGTTGCCGCAATGAAGGCTGCCAATCGCGAATGGGCCATCGTCGGCCACAGCCGTGATGAAAAGCGCGGTTTTCTGGATCCGGGATACTGGTCCACCGACATGCAGGAAGCGCATTGCATAGAGCTGGATGCCATGTACCGCAGCTGGGAAGAGAACGACGTGCAGGTGGAAGAGCTTTCCCTTGACGATGCCGAACTGGTATTCGTTGCCTATGGCACCTCTGCCCGCATTGCCAGGAGCGCGATCGAGCTGCTTCGGGCAGACGGCCTGAAAGTCGGCATGATCCGCCCCAAGACGCTTTCTCCCTTCCCTGTGAAGTCCTTCGACAAGATCAACTATCAGCTCTGCAAGTGCATTCTGGATATCGAAATGAGCATCCCGGCTCAGATGCTGTTCGACGTCCGGCTTGCCGTGAAGGAGCGCTGTGCGGTGGATACCTGCCTGCGCAGCGGCGGAAACCTGATCGAGCGCGACGATATCATCCGCAAAGCGCGTGAAATTCTGAACGGAGGTGCCGAATAATGGAAGCTGTCTACACAAGAACCAATACCCTGAACGGCAATCTGCTGGGCTTCTGCCCCGGCTGCATGCACGGAACCACCTTCAAGCTGATCGGCGAAGTGCTGGAGGAGCTCGGCGTTGACAGCAAAGCCTCCTGCGTGCTGGCAATCGGCTGCTGCGGCCTGGCCCAGGAAGCCGTGAGCTATGATCTGGCTACCGCCCCCCACGGACGTGCGGCAGCAGCTGCCACAGGCCTGAAGCGTACGAACCCGGATACGATTGTCTTTACCTATCAGGGCGACGGCGACCTGGCCTCGATCGGCCTGGCCGAAACCATCCATGCGGCCAACCGCGGCGAGAATATCACCGTGATCTTTATCAATAACGGCATCTACGGCATGACCGGCGGCCAGCTGGCCCCGACCACCCTGGTCGGGATGAAGGCCACCACCGCTCCCGGAGGCCGCGATCCCAAACAGCACGGTTATCCCCTGCACATGGCAGAGATCATCAACCAGCTTGTTGCGCCCGTCTATATTGAGCGCGTCTCATGCAACAATCCGGCCAACGTGCGCAAGGCCAAGAATGCCATCCGCAAGGCGTTTCAGAATCAGATCGACGGCAAGGGCTATTCCTTCGTCGAAGTGATGACCAGCTGCCCGACTAACTGGGGGCTGAGCCCGGAGAAGAGCCTGAAGTTCCTGGAAGAGAACATGATGAAGGAATTTCCGCTCGGCGTGATTCGGGACAACAGATAAGGAGGAGAGAACATGGAACTGAATCTGATGGTGGCCGGCTTCGGCGGTCAGGGCGTCATGATGGTCGGCAAGCTTCTGAGCCAGGCGACCTGCGACTCTACCGATTACAACGTAACTTTCTTCCCCTCTTACGGCGCACAGCAGCGCGGCGGCACGGCTAACTGCTACGTGGTCATCTCGGATCACGAGGTTGGTTCGCCCAAGCCCAATATTGTCGACCAGTTAATCGTGATGAACGATGTCAGCATGGTGAAATTCCGCACGAACGTGAAGAGCGGCGGCATTATCTTTACCAACAGTTCGCTGGTCAAAAGCGGCGCTGAGCGCGACGACGTCACCGTCGTTCCCATCCCGGTCACCGAGATGGCCATGGAGCTCGGCAGCCTGAAGGTCCTCAACATCGTAATGCTGGGCGCTTACATCGGCTATACCCAGCTCATAGACGAGAATCTGGTCCTTGACTGCATCCTGCGCCTGCTGGGCAAGAAGCCCGAATTCATCGAGCTCAATAAAAAGGCTTTTTCCATGGGCCTGGAAGCCGGAAAAAAGGCCAAAGCAGCCTGACATTTCCTGATAACGCTTGACATCGATTGGTGTCGGGCGTTATCATCCTATATATTACAGAACAGGAAGGAACAAGAAACCATGGATTATCAGGCAATATATGCGGAAAAGCTTCGTACCCCGGAGGAAGCGGTAAAAATAATCAAAGACGGCGACTGGGTTGATTACAGCCAGACCTGCTCCTATCCCCAGCTGCTGGACGCGGCGCTGGCAAAACGCAGCGGCGAACTGAAGGATGTCAAGATCCGCAACGCAATCTCCATGATTCCGATCGCGACGGTGGAGCATGATCCCGGACAGTCGTTCACTTATAATCTCTGGCATTGCTCCGGGCTGGACCGGAAATATATCGACCAGGGGCGCGCCTTCCACATGCCGATGCTGTTCCGTCATAACGGGACCTATTACCGCAAGGGATTTGCCCCCGTGAATGTCGCCATGATCACGGTCGCACCCATGGATGCGAACGGAAACTTCTCCTACGGCCTGACCAACTGCGCCATGCAGGAGATTCTGGATGTGGCGGAGCATATTATTGTGGAAGTAAACCCGACGATGCCGACGGTTGCCGGGATTGAAAATGATCATATCAGCATTCTGGATGTGGACGCCGTGGTCGAGAGCGATCTTCCCATCCCGACCGTCAAGAGCCCGGCGGCCACCGATGTCGACAGAAAAATCGCTTCTCATATCTTCCCCTATGTCACGAGCGGCAGTACGCTTCAGCTCGGCATCGGCGGCATTCCGAACTCCATCGGCAGCATGATCGCTGAGTCGGACGTGAAGGATCTCGGCATGCACACCGAACTGATGAGCGACGGGTATCTGGACCTGTACCGCGCGGGAAAAATCACCAACGCCAAAAAGAAGCTGAACCGCGGCAAGGGCATTTTCTCGATCTGCAACGGCTCCCGGGCACTGTATGACTTTCTCGATCACAACGACGCGATTCTTTCCGCGCCGATGCGCTATGTCAACAGCCCGGCCGTCATTAAGGAACTGGATAATTTTATCTCGATCAACGGCTGCATCGCGGTCGACCTCTTCGGCCAGGTAAGCAGTGAATCGGCCGGCCTGCGGCAGATTTCCGGAACCGGCGGTCAGGTGGACTTCATCACCGGCGCCATGGAAGCGGAGCACGGCCGTGCCTTCCTCGCCATGCACTCCACCTTCACCGACAAGGCGGGGAATCCGCACTCGAACATCATCCCTCACTTTACCGGCGGCGACATCATCACCACGCCGCGCACCCAGGCGCCGAATATCGTGACCGAGTACGGCATCGCCTCGCTTCCCGGCAAGCCCACCTGGCAGCGCGCCGAGGCGCTGATCGGCATTGCCCACCCCGACTTCCGGGACGAGCTGATCCGGGCGGCGGAAGAGCAGAAAATCTGGCGCCGGAGCAACAAAAGATAAATCAGAAACAGCGCTATGGCCATCCTCTCAGAAACCGGGAGGGTGGCCATTCTGCTTTCATCAGACAGTGAATTACAGTAATACGCTATTTGCATTTCACAAACCGCCTGTTTTCCGGTATCTTTGAAGCAGCTCAAACTCAATAAGGCTCACAAAGAATGTCAAAAATGAAAGGATGGTTCCAATGAGCGAAAAGAAAAAAGCAGTTCGATTCTTCTGCCTCTGTCTGGCAATCCTTCTGGTCTGCAGCATCTTCATCTGGGGCTTCCAGTCCGACTGGGGCCAGGTCAGGATTACGCGCATTTACATCAACGGCCCTGACGGCTCGCAGATCAGTTCTCTGCTGTATGTGCCCAAAACCGCTACGGATGAGACCCCTGCGCCTGTCGCGGTCATTTTCCACGGCCGTTCCAATCATGCTCATTCCAACGACACCTGGAGCATGGAGCTTGCCCGCCGCGGCTATGTTGTGCTCTCTCCTGACCTGCAGGGCGGCGGCGAATCTGCGGTCGATGTTGACCGCAATGTGCAGTCCGTGTATGTGGCGGACTACGCCAACAATCTGAGCTTTGTCCAGAAGGATCAACTGAACTTGATCGGTTACTCCGCCGGTACGGCCACCTCGGCCATCACCTACCGGGCCATGCCGGACAAGGTACACAGCATCTGCAATGTGTTTGGTCCCTTTATGGCGCTGATCAGCGGCGGCGTTAAGGATTTCGAGACCAACTACTGCCTCATCAAGTCTACAGCCGACCAGTATGACGGCGACTTCCTCGGCAATCCCGAAGAATGTCTTGCGTTCATGCGCGAGCAGACCGATGTTCCTGATCTCCAGCCCGGTGTGGACGTGACCGACTGGCGCGGCGGCCATCTGCTTCGCTATGCGCAGATCGACGGCACTCTGCATCAGACCGGCAATATCTCCGGTACTACGATCGACACCATTCTTGCTTATGAGTCCGCCGTCAATGACGAGCCCGTTGCAAAAACCGGTACGGTCTGGGGCTGGCAGCAGCTTTTCTCCGGCATCGCCTGCGTGACCATGATGTTCCTGCTGGCTGCCGGCGTCAACCTTCTGATGCAGCTGGATTACTTCAAAGCCATCGCCAACCCCGTTCCGGTCAAGGAGCCTCGCAAGGGCGGCAAGGCCTGGGCGCTCGATTTCCTGTTCACCCTGATTATTCCTGCTCTCATCTTCGTACATGTCTCCGCCTATGCCATCAAATGGACCAGCGGCACCTGGATCAACAAGATCTGGACCTCCTCCAACCTCAACGGCATCATGGCCTGGCTGCTGGTTGTGGCAGCGATCGGCGTTGTCCGCATGATCCTTGCTGCCGGCAAGCGCAAGAAGGCAGGTATCCAGGACAGCCTCGGTACCTACGCTCTCGGTGCTGACGGAGACAGGAAGATCGATTGGTCCAAGCCCGGCAAATCGTTTATCATGGGGCTCGTCGTTCTGATATTCGTCGGCGTGTGGCTGCGCCTGCTCGAAGGCTTCGCCGGCATCAACTACCAGGTCTGGAATCTCTCCACCTATCTGCAGTTTGCTCCCATGCGCATCACCCGTGCCATTCCCTATATGCTCGTCATCTTCATCGTCATGTTCATCGGTAACATGTCCCAGCGTGTGCTTCCTTCCACAGGAGACGAGAAGAAGGATATGCGCCGCGCCGTTATCATCAACACCTGCATGACCGCCTCCGCTCTGTTTGTTCTGCTGCTGATCCAGTATGGCGGCTCCATGATCATCGGTACCGGCTATGCTCCGATCCCTCAGATTGATATCTACGGCACCGGCACAAACAAGTCCTGCGGTTCTCTCGACTTTGCCTTTGGCTATTGCTACATGATGGGCGGCACCACCGGCGTGGTGACCTATCTTTACCGCAAGTACGGCAATATTTGGGTTGGTGTTATTCCGGCTGCGCTCTTTGCCGGCATGGTAACGCTCTCCGGATTCACTCTGGTTTTCTGAGGCGGATAAAGCATAGATTCTCCGCGTCGGAGACACATTATGCATTTGACAACACGGTTGTTTTTCGGTACTATAGATTCAACGCAAATTCAACATAAAAACGAAAATTTTCAAAAAAGAAAGGAGCAAATGATGAAAGAACTGACCCGTCGCGATTTCCTGAAGGGGGCCCTGGCCGGAACCGCGGCCGCCGCCCTCAGCTCCGTCACCGGAGTATCCGCATTTGCCGAAGAGAAGGGCATTTATACCCCCGGCACCTACAGCGCATCCGCCAAAGGCATCGCCAGCGATGTCACCGTCACCATGACCTTTGACGCGAACAGCATCACGGACGTCGAGATTGATGTATCGGGCGAGACCAAAGGCATCGGCGCCGACATCGGCGAGAAGATGCAGCAGGCAATTCTTGACGCGCAGGGCGCGGATGTGGATGCCGTCACCGGCGCAACCGTCACCAGCGATGCCGTCCGCCAGGCAGCGGCCGCCTGCATTGAGCAGGCGAGCGGAGAGGCCGTCACGCTGTCCGAGAAGAGCGAAGCCGTTGCCGACTGGCTCGGCGAGGCACCCGAAATTGATGAAGCAGACATCACCGAAGAGCTCGAGACCGAAGTCCTGGTGGTCGGCTGCGGCACCGGCGGCTGGCTTGCATCCATGACTGCCGCGGAAGAGGGCGCAAAGGTCCTCGTCATCGAGAAGCGCGAGAATCCCACCAAGATCAAGGAGGACATCGGCTCAATCAACTCGAAGCTTCAGCTTGCAAGCTTTGATGAGTATCCGGAATTCAAGATTGACAAAATCGAAGCCCTGCAGGATATCGTCCGCTATGCCAGCGGCTATGTGGACAGCGACCTTGTCAAGGTCTGGATCGACAATTCCGGCGAGACGGTGGACTGGCTGACCGACATGCTCGAGTCGACCGGCCACTGGTATATGAGCCTTGAGGGCGGCGTCGGCGATCTGAATGACCCCGAGCGAGACAAGGCCTATGCCACCGGACACAGCCCCCATGCCACGGAAGACAAACCGGACGATGTCGACCTCAACACCGACATGCGGGCCTTCCTCGAGGAGCGGGGCGGAGAAATCCGCTGCAATACCGCTCTTATCAAGCTGGATGTAGATGCCGCGGAAGGAAGAGTTACCGGCGTTATCGCACAGGATATGACGGACGAGCACTACATCCGCATTAAGGCCTCCAAGGGCGTCATCATGGCGACGGGCGGCTACGCCACCAACACCGACATGATGCTGGCTCTGCAGCCGATGACCATGAAGATGAAGGCCAACGTGCCGATCGGATCGACGGACGACGGCTCCGGCATCAAGGCGATGCTCTGGGCGGGCGCCGAGATGGATCCCTGCCACGCATCCATGATGTTCAACCGCTGCAGCGTGTTGCCGACCGAAACCGCCGGATACAAGACCAACGGCAAGTGGTTCTGGTTCGGCGAGCAGCCCTTCCTGAAGGTCAACCTGAACGGCGAGCGCTTCTGCAACGAGTCGGGCCCCTACGAGTTCATGCTGCACAGCATGTACATGCAGCCCTATCACACCTACTGCGACATTTTTGATGCCAACAACAAGGAATACTGCGAGCAGTTTGACGAAGTCGGCTGCTGCCGCCTGTTCCCGTTCCCGAACGGAGCGATTTCGAACAGAAGCTACGATGTCTGCTGGAAAGACATGACAGAAGGCGAGAACTCGCATCTTGAACTCGGTTATCTTCAGAAGGCGGATACGCTGGAAGAACTTGCAGAAAAGCTGAACATTCCGGTTGATGCGTTTGTGAAGACGGTAGAACGCTACAACGAACTCTGCGCCAAGGGTGTGGACGAGGATTATGGCAAGGGCGCGCACCGCATGACCCCGGTTGACACGGCGCCGTTCTACGGCATCCGCACCTGTGCCTGGCATCTGACCACGCTGGATGGCTGCCGCATCAACACCAGAATGCAGGTTCTCCGCAAGGACACCGGCAAACCGATTGAAGGCCTGTATGCCACCGGCGACTGCACGGGCGGCTTCTTTGCCAACAACTATCCGAACCTGTTCACGGGTCTTGCCTGCGGACGCACCATGACCTTCGGCCGACGCGCGGCAAAGATCGTCGTCAACGGCAAAGCATAAAAGATTTCCGGCATATCAGACAGCCGGCTCATCCGAGCCGGCTGTTTTTCTGCCTTCCGGCGAAAAAGCACAGGCTGTGAATTACTGTGATACGCTTTTTGCATTTCACAAACGGGCCGTTTTCCGTTATCCTATTCTCAGAGGAAACCTAATTATTTTCAAAGGAAGGTGGCTTTATCCGTGAACAAAAAGCAATCCACCCTGTCGATTGCGATCGGTGTCGCATGTGTCTGGATGGGCACTCACTTTGGCCCCGGCGTGGCCTCTGGCACACAGATCCTGGTTTACTGGGTCAAATACGGCATCTGGGGTGCCGTCGCAAGTGTTCTCGCCATGGCCCTGCTCGGCTACTGCATTTACTGTTCAGCGGAATTCTCCCGCATCTACAAAACGTACAATTACGCCGACTGGACAAAAGAAGTCTGGGGCGTCAAGTGGATCGTCTATCTTCTGGATTTTTCGTTTATCATCGTGATGATGACCGCGCTCGGCGGCTCTCTGAACGCGATCGGCACCCTGATGTATAACCAGTTTGGCCTGAACTACTGGATCGGTGTGATTCTCGTCATCATCTGTGCGGCGCTCCTGTGCGCCTATGGCGCAAAACTGGTTTCCCGTGCTTCTTCCTACATGATGTATCTGGTTCTGGCAGTCCTGGCCGTAATCATCATCATGGCGCTCAGCTCCGGCCAGCTGCATCTCGGTGAAGCGCTGGCAAACATTAATGCCGGGCGGACAAACGGAATCAAACCGAGCTTCCTCGGCGCCCTCTGGAGCGGAATCATCTATGCTTCCTTCCAGGCAAACGTCATTGGCAACATTTCTTCCGTATCCGAGCAGCTTCCCAACCGCAGCACCGCCAGGAAAGCCGCCGTGATCGGTGTCTGCGGCAACTCTCTGATGCTGGTGGCTCTGACCCTGTTCTTCCTTGCTTCAACCACGATCCAGGGCTATGATGTCATGGATACGGCGAGCAATCCGCTGCCTTTCTACGGTGTGCTGCACGCGCTTGGGTTCAGCGGCGTCAAGCTGATCTATGTGATTACGGTCTTTGTTGCGGTTCTGTCCACGGCAGTCGGTTTCTGTTTCGGCGCCATCGCCCGATATTCCAAGCTCTATCGCAAACCCGATGAGAAAACTCCCCTTAAGGATGCCATTCTGGTCGCTGTTCTTCTTCTGCTCTGCGCGCTCGCGTCCAAGCTCGGCATTGTCAAGCTGGTCTCCACCGGCTATACCATTCTCGGCTATCTGAACCTCCCGCTGCTGATCTTCCCGGCCATTGTTCTTGCCAACCGCAAAATCCGCAAGCCTTATCTGACCGCGCACAACATGGACATGTCCGGTGTTGACGAATAAAAGATGTCTGACTGACGAAAGGAGATTATGATCATGCGTATTGCAATTCTCGGAAGCGGCGCTGCCGGCAGCGTCTTTGCCTCTTACCTGAAGCTGGGCGGTGCGGACGACATCACCCTCGTGGACCTTTACAAGGCACACCTCGATGCCATCAACGAAAAAGGCCTGACCTTCCTCTATCCCGCCGGCGAAATTACCCAGACCGGATTCAAAACGGCGGCTTCCGCAGCGGATATCGGGATTGTCGACATTGCCATCGTTATGGTAAAATGCACCCAGACCGCAACGGTTCTGGAAGCCTCGAAGAACTGCATCGGGCCGGAAACCGTAGTCTGCTCGCTGCAAAACGGACTCGGCAACGAAGACGAGTGCCTGAAGTTCATCCCCGCTGAGCGCGTGCTCTTCGGCTGCGGCAACATGGGTACTGAGCTTCCTGAGCCTGGCGTCTGCGTCGCTAAGCCCCATCCCGGAACCAACATGTTCATCGGGCCGTCCGTTAAGAGCGAGCTCAACGACCGGGCGGGGAAATATCTGGAAGAGTGCTTTGCCAAAGGCGGTCTGGAACCGAAATACTTTGATGATGTCCGTCCGTACATCTGGAAAAAGGTTACCTCGAACGCAGCGAACAATACCGTCTGCTCGGTTCTGCGGCTGAAGATCGGCGAGGTGGACGCCAATCCCGACGGAAGAGAACTGGTATTCGGCGTTTACCGCGAGGCTTCTGCCGTCGCCGAGGCAATGGGCATCCCGGGACTCTGGGAGTTTATTCAGGAAGACCACCTTCACCTGCAGGAGGGTCTGGCGAACTACTATCCCTCCATGGCGCAGGATATGCTGATGCATCATCGTCAGACCGAGGTAGACTTTATGACGGGTGCCATTTCCCGTTACGGAAAGCGCGTCAATGTACCGACTCCGACCTGCGATGTGCTGACCCATGTGGTCAAATGCATGCAGGCCACCTACGACATTCAGTTTAAGCAGGCGTAAACCCGACAGGCCTCTTTATCAATTTCACTCCTTGAACAAAGCGTTCCATGTTCCGCTGACCATGGAGCGCTTTGTCCGGCAGAAGAAAGGGAAAGCCGTTATGAAGAAAACCAATTCCTCCGTTCGCTGGCTGTATCTTGCAGTGGGGACTGCCGCGCTGCTTTTTGCGGGCGTGATCTATGCCTGGTCGATCCTGAAGGCGCCTCTCGCTGCCGAGTTCGGCTGGAGCGCGTCGGCGTTGAGCCTGAATTTTACGCTGACCATGTGTTGCTTCTGCCTGGGCGGCATGCTGGGGGGCGTTCTGAACAGGCGGCTGGGGCTCCGCACCGCCTGCATCATCAGCGCTGTCCTTTCGGCCGCGGGATTCCTGATTGCCTCCGGCATGGACGATAGCATCGGTGTTCTTTATTTCAGTTACGGTTTTATGGCCGGGCTCGGCATCGGCATTGCCTATAACTGCATTATCTCAACTGTGAACGCCTGGTTTCCGGATAAAAAGGGCCTGGCTTCCGGCGTGATGATGATGGGCTTCGGAGCTTCCGCTCTCGTGATCGGGAGCGCCGCGGATGCGCTGATCGCGAGTCCCTCGCTCGGCTGGCGGAGCGCCTACCGCGTCATCGGCATCGCGCTGGGTCTTGTCCTGGTGCTGGCCGCGCTGATTCTGAAAAAAGCGCCGGAAGCCGAACCCGTACGGAAGAATGATCCTGAGGCGGAAAGCACGGATCTGACTACGGCCCAGATGCTGAAGACGGTCACCTTCTGGAAGGGGATGCTGATCCTGATCTTCCTTGCGGCAGTCGGCAACACCGTCATCTCCATGGCAAAGGATCTGGCGCTTTCGGTCGGCCTCGCGGCAGGGGCCGCGACGACGCTGGTCGGGATTCTATCGGTCTGCAACGGGCTTGGCCGTGTCATCACGGGTGCGGTGTTTGACCGCTTCGGGCGGCGCACGACGATGATTTCCGCGAATATCATGACGATCTGCGCGGCCGGCATCACGCTGCTGTCCATTCTGACCGGCTCCGCCGCTCTCGGAGTTGCGGGGCTCTGCCTGACCGGTCTTTCCTACGGAACCTGCCCGACCATCAGCTCGGCCTTCACCTCTGAGGTCTTCGGCACCAGATACTTCCCGATGAACTTTGCGGTGATGAACTGCAATCTGATTCCGGCATCCTTTATCGCAACAGGCGCCAGTCTGATCAACGCCGCTTCCGGCGGTTATGCCGCGTCCTTCATCCTGCTGCTGACGCTGAGCGTCCTCGCTCTGCTGCTGAACCTGAGCATCCGGAAATAAGAATAGATTCCCTTCTGTTAATCAGAAAAACCGCATCCGGGACCGTGTCAGATCCCGGATGCGGTTTTTCTGATTACTGTCAAGTCAGCAACCACCACTTCAAGTGGTGGTTTGCAAATAGCCCTATAAGGGCTGATTACTTATCCGTCTAAAGGCGGGTGTTGCCGCGGTGCACCTTCTTTTTCGCGTTGGTGATTCTGCCCGCCCGGTAGAGGTCCAGATAGCCGTCGCTCATCAACTCGGTATGCATGCCGAGATCCCGGACATCCGACTCCGCGATCATGCTGCCGATGGAATTCGGGATGCCGCCGATGCCGAGTTGCAGGGTGCAGCCGCTCGTGACATACGGAAAGATGTACGACGCGATTTTCCGGTCGATGTCCGTGGCCGCCGGGCTTTTGACGGTCGGTATGGGCAGGTCGCTCTCCACCAGGCAGCTGACATCCCGGATGTTGATATGGTCATTCTCAATGCCCGTGACGGTCGGCATCGTGGGGTTCACCTCAAGGACGACGTGTTCGGCGGTGTCCACGATCTCCTGCGTGGCACAGTTGGTCAGACCGTATGAGAAATTGCCGTTCCGGTCCATGGGCGAAACCGTAAGCATCGCCACGTTCACCGGCGCATAGCCCTTGCGGTAATAGCTTCCGCAGTGCCGGAACAGCATCGGGCTGTGAAAGGCGCGTCCCTGGTCGATGTACTTGCGGTCGATGCCCGAGCAATGCCACAGATTATAGGTGAAGGAGTGCTCCGGGTCGTTCTCCACCGTGGCCACCGGAGTCATGGAAATGGCGCAGCGGATCTTTACGTCCTTCAGCTCCCCCGAACGGGCCGAAAGCGCCCTGTCCAGCAGCTGCGGACACGAGCAGGTCTGGCTGTAGTCGACCCAGTCGCCATCCTTCACGATTTTTACCGCCTCTTCCGCGGCGCAGAGCTTTTCGGCATACATGGCCTGATAATCCATAAAACACGCCTTCCTTCCTTTTTCGTCTTCCTGTATAAGGATAACGCCCGACACCTTCCGGCGCCAAGTGTTATCTCTGTTTTTTCTGATGTTAAATCGGAAATATGACGGAAATCAATCGGAAATATCTTGATTTCGTTTCCGATATATGCTAAAATAATTCCGATTCAACAGGAGGGCGTTTGCGATGGACAGAATCGATTACATTGGCACTTCCAAGGCTGCGGAGATGCTTCACATGACAACGCGACGGGTTGTGGGACTCTGCCATGAAGGGAAGTTTAACGGTGCAGTTCAGGACGGCCGGAATTGGAAAATTCCGGAAGAATCTGTACGTGCTTATATGGGGGCTGCAGGGATGAGTGGTTCTCTGCTGCCATGCGCCGTTGGGAACACCTCCTATGTTGAAATCTCCAGCGAGTGTTACTATGTTGATAAGACATTGCTGATTCGTGATCTGGTCGATGATCACAACATGGTTACCCTGTTTACACGCCCGCGCAGATTTGGCAAGACCCTGGCAATCAACATGCTCAAGACCTTCTTTGAGAAGACGGATGAAGATACTTCAAAATACTTTGCTGACAAGAAGATCTGGCAATGCGGGCAGAAGTATCGATCGCTGCAGGGAACATACCCTGTAATCATGCTCACATTTAAGGATATCAAATTTGATAATTGGCAGGATTCGCTGGAAGCGATACGCCTTATCCTGAAGGACGAATATAAACGTCACCCTGAATTACCGAAAAGCGATATGCTGGGAGCTGACGATAAGGATTACCTCCTTCGAATGGAAAAAGGCACCCTCACTGATGTGGAATACAGCCGTGCCCTTCTGAATCTGACCCGTATGCTTGCCGTGCATCACAGAAGGAATGTTGTTATTCTCATTGATGAGTATGATACGCCCATTCAGCACGGCTATACCAGGGGTTTTTATCAGGACGTGATTGCATTTATGCGCAACTTCCTGTCCGGCGGATTAAAGGACAATCCGGATCTGGCATTTGGTGTGTTGACAGGAATCATGCGCGTCTCCAAGGAAAACCTGTTCAGCGGATTAAACAATCTGACCGTTAATACTGTTCTTGACGATAAATACAGCAGCTGCTTTGGATTTACCGGTGATGAAGTCCAGGAAATGGCAGACTATTACGGAAAATCTGACGGAATGCAGGAAATTCGCAGATGGTATGATGGATACCGTTTCGGAAAATCGGAAATCTACAATCCATGGTCAGTAACGGGTTACTTTGCAAATGACGGGCAGGCAAAGGCTTTCTGGGCAAACACAAGTGACAATGAGATTATCCGGGAAATACTGCAGGATCTGACGCCGGAGGTATCCGATCAACTGACCCGTATCATGCAGGATGAAGAAATCCATGCCGCATTGAACATGGAAGTTGTTTATCCCCAAATGTCAGACGGTGCGGATACGGTTTTCAGTTTTCTTCTTCTTGCGGGCTACCTTACATTGTCCTCTGATACAGAAGAGACGGAGTTCGGGACATTTGCCGCACTCAGAATCCCAAACATGGAAATCCGCAGAGTTTATAACACAGAAGTCCTGGGATGGATGAAAACACGGTCGACAGGCGGAGTGATCCCGGAACTTGAGAAAGCAATCTATCTCGGGGATGGAAAACGGCTGGAAAAAGCACTGCGGGATTATATGATCAGCTGCATTTCCGCTTTTGACGGAGCATCTGAGGGATTTTACCACGGAATGATGCTGGGATTGGTTGCAAGTCTCTCTTCGAAATACTATATCCGCTCAAACCGCGAGTCCGGAGACGGACGATTTGACCTTCAGATGGAACCGAAGGAAAGGATGCTTCCGGGAATTGTGATGGAGTTCAAATCCGTTCCTGCTTCTGAAAAGAAAGACCTGCCAGTGATAGCCGAGGAAGCCATCGCCCAGATTGACAGGCAGAATTACACACGGGAGCTTGAAGATCGCGGAGTTAAGAAAATAATCAAATACGGAATAGCGTTTTCCGGAAAATCCGTAGAAGTAAAAACGAACAGTTTTGTTTTTTAACCAACCGTGTATCGCGGTTTGAATGAAGTGAGGCTGCCTCTCGGCAGCCTCATTCACCTTTTTTATCAACGAAGAAAAGCACGGCAGGGATTCAGCTTTCTCTAGTCGAATCCCTGTCTTTATTCTTCATCATCAATCGGGTATTCATTCAGCTCCGGGAAATCCAGAAACTCGCTCAGCGTCATGTTAAAGGTCACTGCAATCTGATGAAGTGTGTGTACCTTCGGATTCTTACTTGTTCCCCGGATGATATTGTCAATGGTTGATTGTTTCAGACCGCTCAGCGTCGCCAGCCGATTGACTGTTATGCCATGTTCTTTGCATAACTGCCGGATACGTAGTGCAAACAGTTCATGATATTGCATAGGGGTTCTCCTGCGTCACATTCTTACCTTTGTAAAGTTAGGAATATGATAGCAGACGAACCCCGCGAAACTTACCTTTGCATAGTTGACTCCGCTTGAAAATTTAGCTATAATGGGAATACCTTTGCAAAGGTAATACTGGTGTACCGTTTTGCCTGCTGTAGATAATGGTTGAAACCACAAACGCAGGAGGTAAAACAATGGCAAATTACGCATATGTTCGGGTTTCAACCAGGGAGCAGAACATCGACCGGCAGCTCGCGGCGCTGGAACCGTACAACATTCCGAAGAAGAATATCTTTTGCGATTACCAGTCCGGCAAAGACTTCGACCGCCCCGCCTATCAGAAAATGCTGAAACAGCTCAAGGCTGGCGACCTTCTAATCCTGAAGAGCGTGGACCGCCTGGGCCGGAACTACAAAGATATTCTTATCCAATGGCAGAACATTACAAAAGACATCGGCGCAGACATCCTCGTGCTCGATATGGACCTCCTCGATACCCGGGCGAAGAATGGAAACCTGACAGGGACCTTTATCGCGGACATGGTTCTACAGATCATGGCCTATTTCGCCCAAACCGAGCGAGAATCCATCCACCAGCGGCAGGCGGAAGGCATCGCAGCTGCAAAGGCGAAAGGAAAGCACTTTGGCAGAAATGTCGCCCCATTGCCAGAAGAGTTTGAGAGCATCTGTGTTCAGTGTCGTTTCGGCAAGCTTTCAACACGCGATGCCGCCAGGACTCTCAACATGAGCCACACCACGTTCTACAGGCATTATCTTGCCTGGACGCAGAAAAACCCTGTTTCAGAAGGTAGACAATATGAAACAGTTTTGATATAATCGGATTATCCGAGCAGAACGCACAAAAAAGCATGATTCGAAGGCGTGCTGCGCTTTCGTTTCATGCTTTTTTTGCTGTACCGTATTGTCTACCTTCCGGAACAGAGCCATTAAATAATGAATGGAGTTTTCTTATTTCTTACATAAGGAGAGCATATAATGGAGGCAAAACTGACTGGCTACCCGCATATTGATATGCCGTGGTTGAAGTATTACGGGAAAGAAATCACTGTTGAGTATCCGACTGGAAACATTACGGATTACGTGTATGGTAAAAGCATCGGACACGAAGATATGATCGATGACACTTACTACACCCGCGATTACACATACGCCGAATCCATTGAAAGAATCAATGATGCATCCCGCGCTTTACAAGGTTTAGGAATCCATAAGAACGACAAGATTCTGTGCATGGTTCCAAATATGCCGAGCATCAACCAGTTGTTTTTTGGCGCTGCTCAAATGGGTGCTCATTTGGATTTTATTGATCCAAGGCCAGATTCTATGGATATGAAAGCAAGCGCAAGAAAGCAGCTGGAGATATTCAAAAGGGAACGGCCCAAGAGTATCCTTGCACTAGATCGGGTATACATTGCTACTCTTTGCTATATCGAAAACGAATTGAAAGATCTCGGAATAGAAGAGATTGTTGTTCTGAGCGCAATGGACGATATGACGCTAAGAGGAAAGCTGGATTATATAAACGATCTAGTGAACTATAATAGAATAAAAAACCACCGATCCAAGGGAGAAAGTATTAATCGGCTTTCGGCGGTTGACATTGTTCTTAGAATGGTCAAAGAAAGCAAATCCGTCGGTGAAGCTCTAAAGAAAACTATTGCGGCGTCTCCACTCCGGATAGTTAATTACCTCGATTTGCTCCGGGATTCTAAGGGCATGTCGTTCACCAAAGATAGTGATTCGGATCAAATTGTATATACAGGTCATACTTCCGGAACGAGCGGGTCCTTGCCGAAACCCATTGAGCTATCAAACGCCAATTTAATTGCTGCCATGCAGCACCTGTTCTATGGGAAGGTCTTATTTAAGCCTGGTGAGAGGGTCGTTCAAGAATTGCCCTATTTTGCTCCTTTCGGCTTGTGTGACAACATGCTGCTGAATAAGGTTTCTTTGGCTCACTCCTTTGTGGTCCCTGAGTTTCAAATCGGGGAATTCGGTTATTTGGTAAAGAAATACAAGCCCAATATTCTTATGACTGCCCCTGCATGGGCAGGAGGACTGCCTGATTGCTATTATCTGAAAAAGGCTGATATATATGGAATCCGTAAGGTGATGTTTGGCGGAGATACAATGAATAGAGCAACAGAAGTCCGTCTCAAACAGTACCTTATTGAGAATGGTAGTAAAGCAATTATCGAGAAGGGCCATGGAATGAGCGAAACAGCCGGGTGTATGTGCTTCGCAACCGGCGAATATGGAGAGCCAGAAACCATCGGTATACCATTGCCCGGTGTAGTATACGGTATCGTTGATCCTGATATAACAGACAGATTGGTGCCATTAAAGTTCGAGGAAGGGGAAGAGTATCTAACAGGCGAAAATGTCGTGTCGTCCCCAGCAATTACACATGGAAAAATGAATGGCGAAACCATTGTGGAACACTTTACAATGGATGGCAAAGACTATATAAGGACCAAAGATATTGTCACCATGAATAGATCTGGCATTTTTAGGTTTGATGAACGGAGAGACAGGACGTTTGCACGTTTTGATGGATTTAAATATAAACCTCGCGAAGTAGAGCGTGTTTTTGAGTCTATCTCGTACATCCAGAATTGTGTTATTACAGGCTATTTTGATGCCATAAAAAATGGAATCATGCCTATTGCACATATCCAACTGAACACCGACTTGATTGAAGATCGTGATGAGGTCAGAATAGTTGAAGATATTATTCATCGGCTGAGCGAGAACGAAACATCTGTGTCAAGGCAGATGCCATCAAAGTTCAAGTTCTATAAAGAATTACCGCAAACGAAAAACAATAAGGTCGATTTTAAGCTGCTATCACAAATTGAGCTGGATGGCAATGAAATCAATGTTGACATTGATGAGACCAACCTAAGCCTTGGTGGGATATCAATATATAGGAACAGTAAAACGAAAAAGTGAAATAATGCTTAAAGTCGGCTACCATACATTGGAAGAAATTAATAAGGGGGACTCAAATGGCTGATCCCGACATAGCAAGGAGATAAGATATCAATGAGCCAGAAACAATCTACGCAATCACTCAACGGCAACGCAACAAGCAACAGAATAGCTTTTGCAGCACTTGTTGTTGCTTTTCTGGCACTTCTCGTGACCAGTTGGTCATTTATTCCATGGAATAAGAATCTTCGAGCCAGGGCGGAAGCAGGCAATGTGAAATCACAGGTTAAGCTTGCTGACTTTTGTCTTGATATAGGTGATTATCCGGAAAGCCTATACTGGTACTGGATATCCACAAGCAGCAGAGGTGACCATTTGGCTAAGGCTTATAACAATATAGGGTACATATTAGCAACAAACTCGGACCCTGAAAATAACGATCCAGAGTATTACAAAAACATATTGAAATAC
Organism: Oscillospiraceae bacterium; assembly: GCA_017538965.1. GTDB lineage: Bacteria > Bacillota > Clostridia > Oscillospirales > Oscillospiraceae > Limivicinus. Next base: position 45,357 of record JAFYHU010000017.1, on the reverse strand, counting down.
TTCGAAAAATCAGCAGAACTTGGGTCGAAGGATGCCTTAAGAAATGAATATATTCTCCTGCAAACGCATATTGGTGCAACTATTCCATCGAAGGACTATCTATTTCAGTTACTTGAAATCAGAGAAAAGATGGAAGCAGATGGCTCATTTGATGAAGATCTCGAACTGCTTAGCGGGGGCTGGGAGTACATCACACGGACTGAAGATATTTCTTCGTTTGAAGAGGAAATGGATTCTACGGATTCGAGATACAAATTTACTTTTGCCGGCTCTGCCATAGGGCATGATGAAGATGGTCTCCCACATTCCGTGCTTTACTATAACGTATATAAACAAACCGGTATGCGAATGGTTATTCCGTATGTGCGCATAGCTTCTGAAGCCGATGACAACGCTCAGCAATAATACTTGACATGGAGGAAGACCAGCTATGCTCTCTTCCATACAGACAGGATACCCATCTGTCGATAAGCCGTGGCAGAACTATTACGATGTTGATAAGTCCAAAGCCGATGCTTCATATATGAACATATACACATATATAAATTATAATCAGTTGGCAAAGGAATCATTTGACGGAACTAAAATCTGCATTGTGATTGACGAAACAAATATTATGGTTAGTGGAATCAGAGTATATTGATTAATGCCCGTTTCCGGGCTATCGTAAATTGTGCACCCGGTTTTTTTGGTCGGGTGCACTTTTTGGGTTCATCGTAAATTGTATCAAATAGCTTCGCAAGATAGATTTGTTTTTAACCAACCGTGTATCGCGGTTTGAATGAAGTGAGGCTGCCGAAAGGCAGCCTCGGTTTTCGTTTTTTCGTGTTAAAGTGGCAACCCTTGCAAAAGCACCCTATCCCGACAAAGCCGGTTCCACAATCTTCCTGTTTTTCTGTTCGCATGAGATCAGAATTTCAGTTCGATCTCCTGCATCAGGCAGTCGCGGCTGCTGGTGCCGACGAAGAGGCGGAAGAGACCGTCTTCCAGCAAATACCGGCCGGCGTTGTCGTAGAAGCCCATGTCTTTCTTTTTCAGCGTAAAGCGAATCTCCCGCTCCTCACCGGGGCTGAGCGTTACTCTGCAGTAGTCCTTGAGTTCCTTCACCGGGCGGACGAGGCTGGCTGTCACGTCCTGCATGTAGAGCTGGGCAATTTCCGTGCCCTCCCGCTCGCCGGTGTTCTTCAGCCGAATGGCGATCTCCAGTTCTTCGCCGCGTTCCCCAACCCGCAGGTCTTCATACGTAAAGCTCGTATAGCTCAGGCCGTGGCCGAAGGGGAAGAGGGAATCCCAGGGCGCGTCCAGATAGCGCGAGGTAAACTTGCTCTTGCTGCCGGGGCGGCCGGTGCTGGGGTGATTGTAATACACCGGGCACTGCCCGGTCACGGACGGGAAGGACGACGAGAGCTTGCCCGCGGGGTTGACGTCGCCGAGCAGCGCCGCCGCCACGGCATCGCCCATCCGGATGCCGAGGTGCCAGGCCTCGAGAATCGCCGGCATGTGTTCGGCCTCCCAGCCCAGTGCCAGCGGGCGCCCGTTCATCAGGACGGTGACCACCGGCTTGCCGGATTGAAGCAGCCGCTCAAGCAGTGCACGCTGGCCGCCTGGCAGCGAGATCTCCGCTTTCGAGCTTGCCTCGCCGGACATGGCATCGGTCTCGCCGACCACGGCAACGATCACGTCGCCCTCGAGGCAGGCCCGGTCGGCCTCCTCAAGATTGATATCGCCCTCCGGTCCTCCGCAGGGGTAGTAGCACACATCGGCGCCGGCTTCCTTCAGACCGGTCAGAATCGAGACGCAGTCCTCCGGCTTCCAGGCCATGGCCCAGGCGCCGCAGACCTCATTGGCGTCGTCGGCCAGCCTGCCGACCAGGCTGATCTTCTGTCCGCGCCGGAGCGGCAGGATCCCGCCCTCGTTCTTCAGCAGGACCATCGATTCTTCCGCCGCCCGGCGGCAGAGGGCAACATGCTTCTCGGGCAGGCTCTTTTCATAGGCCTCGATCAGCGCTTCCGGCACGTAGGGGTTTTCGAACAGGCCGAGCCAGACCTTGACGGAAAGGATGCGGCGCACGGCCTCGTCGATGACGGTCATCGGCACGGTCCCTTTCTCCACTTCGGCCTTCAGGAAATCCTTATAGATATGGGTGCCCATATCCATGTCCATGCCGGCCAGGGCAGCCTGAACGCCCGCATCGCGGTCGTCCGCGGCGATGCCGTGGGTGACGCATTCTCTGATGGCGTTGGCATCGCTGACTACGAAGCCCTCGAGTCCGAAGTCTTTTTTCAGAACCTCGCGCAGCAGCCACCGGTTCACCGTGCAGGGCACGCCGTTGAGGTCGTTGAAGGCCGCCATCACCGTCGCCGCGCCCTCATCCATGGCTGCGCGGAAGGCAGGCAGATAGACGTTATACAGATTGGATACGGACATCGAGACGGTGTTGTAATCGCGGCCGCTTTCGCAGGCGCCGTAGGCCACATAGTGCTTGGTGCAGGCGGCCACATAGTTCAGCGGGCTGCTCCGGTCGTTCTGCAGGCCGCGGATCTTGGCGCGGGCAAAACGGCTGCCGAGGAAGGGATCTTCCCCCGGGCCCTCGGATACGCGGCCCCAGCGGGAATCCCGCGCCGCGTCGATCATGGGGGCAAAGTTCCAGTTGATACCGTGGGCCCGGGATTCCGCCGCCGCCATGCGCGCGGTCTCTTCAAAGAGGGCATCGTCGAAGCTGCAGGCTTCGGCGATGGCGATGGGAAAGACGCTGCGGAATCCGTGGATCACGTCAAAGCCGATAATCAGGGGGATGCCCAGCCGGCTCTCCTCGACGGCGATTTTCTGCAGCTCGTTGTTTTTGCGCGGGTCGTTGACCATCATGCTGCCGACGAGCCCCGCGCGGATCTCGTCCTCGTGAAAGTCCTGCGTGGCGTTGGCCATGATCCGCCCGAATTCCTCCTGCGAGATGCGGCCGTCGGTCATCATCTCAATGAGTTCGGAAAAGGGTACGTCAAAGCCGCCTACGATGGAGGGTGACTCCTGATTCATCTGGCCGATCTTCTCGTCCAGCGTCATGCGTGAGAGAAGATCCTCCACAAAGCTTTTCTGTTCCTGTGTCAGTTTCATGTTTTCTCTCCTGTCGTTCAAAGATCCTGATATTCGGCCCAGTCGAACACAGCGCAGTGGCTGCTTGTATTTCCGTTGCCGCTGGCAAACATGCCGAGCATCTCTCCCACCATGCAGCCGACCTTTTCGGGGTTAATCCGTGCGCCGTCTGCGCGGCCGAACTCGGTCAGGTGTCCCTCGTCCGGCCCAAAGCGGAAGATGTAATCGTTTTCATTCAGCTCCATCTCGAGAACCAGATCCTGTGCTTCACAGGGGCTCTCTGCCAGAACCGCGCGATTGGTTACGGAGCGAAAGCCCGGAAGATAGGGCGGCAGGTCGTAGTCCGCAGTGAAGAGCAGAAGCTGAAGCTTTTTCTCTCCGCTCTCCTGCGTAAGCTGCAGATGGACCTGGTGGTTCATGGCCTGCGCCACAGCGATGCCCGCTGACTCTCCCTCGGCAGGGTCAAAGCGCATCCGGCACGCGAAACGGCAGTGGGGCTGCAGGCGGCGCCGGGCTACAAAGGATACGAAGTTCTCTTCCGAGTGCGTATGCTCCATGCTCATGGGCTGCAGCGGGTCGGCCAGCGTCTGCGGCAGGCAGCGGAGCGTAAGGCTGTTGTCGATTTCCCAGAACTTCTCGTAGGGCCTGCCCCAGAAGGACCAGTCCAGAGAGAGTGCTTCGCCGTCAAAGCAGTCGCGCACCGGCTCGGCGGGGATTTCTGCCCAGGGCAGATTCTCCGGGGCGTCGTATTTCCACTCCACCTTGCCGGTTTCCGGGGTGAACAGCGGCCAGTCTGCTTCCCAGCACACCGGCACAAGAAAGGTCTCACGGCCCAGGTTCTTGCTCACCCCGCCGATCAGGCGCGAGGCCAGGAACACCGCGTACCAGCTGCCGTCCGGCAGTTCCGCAAGGTCGGCGTGTCCGGCGTTCTGGATGGCTGCTTTCCGGCCGAGATGCCGCATGGTCAGAACCGGGTTGCCCGCATAGCCCTCGTAGGGACCGAAAACGCCGCGGCTGCGGGCGACGGTGACCGAATGGAAAAACTCCGTACCTCCTTCGGCGATCAGCAGATAATACCAGCCGCCGATATGGTAGATATGCGGCGCCTCTGGTGAGGCCGCGCCTGCCATCGCGCCGCCCCAGAGCGGAACCGGCTCGCCGTCCATGCGGAAGTTCTGAATGTCATAGCTCGCGGCCCAGATGCCCTGGCGCAGACCGCCCTTGCCGTCCGGCCAGTTGTCGGCCGTGCCCATGATATAGCATTGACCGTCTTCGTCAAAAAAGATGGATGCGTCAATGCCCGGCACATCCGTGAGCCAGTGGGGCTCGGACCAGGGGCCGGCAGGGTTTTCGGCCGTGACAACAAAGTTCCCCCGGTCGCTGAAATTGCAGTTGATAACGTAGAAGACTCCGTCGTGATAGCGGATTGTCGGGGCCATGACGCCGCCGTTTCCGCAGTTTTTCTCTACGTGAAAGCCGTTTTCCGGCGTCATCACATAACATAGCTGCTCCCAATGCTGCAGATCCCGGCTGTGAAACAGCGGGATGCCGGGGCAGAGTTCAAAGCTGGAGCAGACCAGATAATACTCCTCCCCCACCCGACAGATCGACGGGTCGGGATAGAAACCGGGAATGATCGGGTTATGAAAACAAGGCTTCATCGTTTATCTCCCTGTCAGATGTTCGGAATCCGCCGCAGCGCTTCGTCCAGTTCATGGAAGCGGTCGGTTTCGATCCGCCTCTCCGAAAGCACCTGGCGCAGCGTCATGCGGCTCATGGCCTGCATCATCTCTTCAAAGCTCATGCCCGGCGCAAAGGGTACGATCTTTTCGCGCATGACGGCAATCAGATCCGTCAGCATCCGCTGTGCCTCCGCATTGCCGAAAATCCGGCTGACGCTGCAGTCAAGCGAGAGCCATGCTTCCGCGTCGTCGGTTACATGCGCGCGGCAGACCGGCTCCGCCTGTCCGTCGGCGCCGAAGACACCGAACAGATCGCGCAGCCAGACGATGCTGTCATCAACCCAGTCCTGTGCGCGGTCCGGGATCATCACGCCGCTGCCCAGCAGAGAAGGATCGCCCGTAGAATATCCGTGAGGACCGTAGCCGTAGATGTGGCATTCAAAGCTGGTCTGCGCCCGGTTCAGGGCATTCAGCATGTCCAGCGTGTTCTGAATGGGAACCACGCTGTCGGTGCGCGTGGCGAAGAGGAAGCAGGGGCAGGTCTTTTCATCGACCAGCTCGGCAATGCCGGGGATGGTCACGCCGATCTCCGCTGCAGTGTCCGCGCGCAGGACCGCATAGCCCAGAATCGCCGCGTTGGGTCTGTTGACGGACATGGTCGCCGCCGCGCCGGCCAGATGCCCGCCGGCGGAAAAGCCGATCACGGCGATCTGGTCCGGGATCACATGCCATTCTTCCGCCCGCGCATGGATCAGCGCCATGGCCTGCTCGTAATCCTCCAGCGGGTTTGGCCAGTGGCCGTGCTCCCCGGTCGAATATCGCAGAATGAAAGCCTGAAAGCCCGCTTTCAGATAGGGCATCGCCACCGGCTCGGCCTCGCGGTCCGAGCAGAACATATAGCCGCCGCCCGGCAGGATCAGCACGGCCGGTCTGGCGGTCACACCGCGGAATTCACCGCCGATGTCCTGCGCCATGACGGTGAGCGTCACGTTCCGTTTTTCGTTCAGTTGGATGGTTTCGAACTGCATATTCTTACTCCTTAAGAATATGACCGGATTCCGAGAGGGATCCGGTCATATGGTGTCTGTTATCCGGGATTACTGATCCCAGGCGTGTTTGCCGGCTTCGAGGTCGGCACGGATCTCTCTGACGCGCTTGTCATCCAGCTTGTACCAGATCAGGGGGATGCAGGATACGAAAGCCAGAATGGCCGGCAGCATGTTGACCATGAAGTTGATGCCGTGCTTGGCAGCTTCGGTCTGTTCAACATTGGGAACATAGCCGACCGCCTCAAGCAGCAGGACCACAGGCGCACAAAGCGCGGTGGCGAGCTTGACGCCGAAGGACAGCATGGACGCGGCCAGGCCTTCCTGACGCTTGCCGAGCTTCCAGTCGGCATACTCCAGCGAGTCGCCCACCATGCCGTAGCAGATGGCGGGGGCGCCGAAGCCGAGGGAGCCGATGAAGGAGGCACCGATCAGGAAGTAGGGATTGTTGGTCGGATAAAGGTAAAGCGCAATAAAACCGAGCGCCATGACAACGTTCATGATGATCATGTAGCGTTTCTTCCCGAAAGTCTTGGTGCCCCAGGGCACGGTCAGAGTGCCGACCAGCTGGCCGACGGTCATGGCGGTAAACATGATGGAGATGTACTGGGGGCCGCCCACGACATAGATGACATGGTAGACCAGGATTCCGTAACGGCCGGTGACGCAGATGGCACCGAGGATGGTGGCGATGACGACCATGAGCAGCTGGTCATTCTGGAACAGGCCCTTCATGTTTTCCACAAAGCCCATATTCTCCACGTGATCCTTATGCAGCTCTTCCGTGTAGGTCTCTTTGCAGATCGCGGCGCAGAGCCAGAACACCGGCATCATCAGCAGCGAGATAAGCAGCGTGCCCATGAAGTAGCCGTGGGCGTCGGCCATCTTGGTGCCGTCCGTCTGGAAGGTGTTGCTGAAGTACAGAATGGTCGGCATGGCAACCAACGAGAGGATGATGCCGATGATGGAGGCACCGGTGCTGCGGGCAGTGGCGAGCAGCTGGCGCTCACGCGAGTCGACAGAGATTACGTTCAGCAGGGCCTGATAGGCAATCGAGCAGGCGGTATAGGCCATGCCGGCGAGGATATAGCAGATGCCGCAGATGATGACTTTTGCGGCGCCCTGTACCGGGAAGACCGTAAAGGTCAGCACGTTGAACAGCGCGAGGAAGGGAGGCGTGAAGATCAGATAGGGACGGAATTTACCCCAGCGGGTATGGGTGCGGTCGGCAATCTGGCCCATCATCGGGTCGTTGATGGTATCCCAGACACGGGCGATGAGCACGATGGCCGAGATGGCAGCGCCCGACAAACCGACGATATCGGTGTAGAAGATGTTCAGATAGCTGTTGATCATGTACCAGCTCAGCTGGCAGCCGACCTCGCCGAGGCCGTAACCGGTCAGAAGTTTCCAGCTCATGCCCTTCCTTTTCTTGGGGGCTTTTGGGGTGGCAACGGTTTCGTCCATGGAAGAGTATCCTCCTGTTAATCTTTTTATTTCCTCTCCGCCGCTCATACGGCGGAGAGGCGCGGGAACGACTCAGATGATGAAATTGTTCAGGTAGCGCTTGGCCAGGCGGATGGAGTTCAGGATATCCTCGCGGCTGCCTTCGAAGGCCTTGTCCTCGACCTCGATGACGGCATCGCCGTTGTAGCGGATGTCGTTGAGAGCCGAGACATAGGCACCCCAGTCGACATCGCCGAGGCCCGGGATCTTCGGGCTCATGTACTCGAGCGGATAGGCCAGCACGCCGACCTCGCGGAGCTTCTCGGGATAGAGCTTGATGTCCTTGAAGTGGATGTGGAAGAGCTTGTCCTTGAACTCATGCACGGTCTGCACATAGTCGAGGCCCTGCCAGACATAGTGGCTGGGGTCGAAGTTCAGGCCGAAGTTCGGGCTCGGGCAAATCTCAAACAGCTTGCGGAAGATGGCCGGGGTGCACATCAGGTTCTGCCCGCCGGGCCACTGGTCAGGCCCGAACAGCATGGGGCAGTTCTCGATGGCGACCTTTACGCCCTGCTCTTCGGCCAGCTTGATGAGGGGTAGCCAGACCTTCTTGAAGAGCTCGATGTTCTCCTCCACGGTCTTGTGCTGGTCGCGGCCGATGAAGGTGGTGACCATGTTAACGCCCAGTTTGGCGGAGGCCTTGATCAGAGCCTTCAGGTGGGCGATGGCGGGCTCGCTCTTCTCGGGGTTCGGGTCCAGCACGTTGGGATAGTAAGCCAGGGACGAGATGTGCATGCCCTTGCCGGTCACATAGTCGACCACGTACTTGGCGTACGCATCGTCTTCCAGGACGCGCTCGGCATCGATGTGGCTGACGCCGGCATAACGGCGCTCGGCCTTGCCGGCGGGCCAGCAGGCGACTTCGAGGCACTCGAAGCCCATTTCCGCCGCGGTGTCGACGGTCTCTTCAAAATTCCAGCCGTCCAGAATGGCGGTCAGCAGTCCGAAATGAATCATAGCTTCCTCCTTACTTGTTAGCCGGAATCTCTACCGCCTTGCCGGTCTCTGAGCTCTCCATCGAGGCGAAGACCGCCCGCATGGCGGAGAGGACGCTCTCGCCGCTGATCGGAGACTCTTTGCCCTCCAGCAGGCAGTCGACCCACAGGTCGATGATGCCGGACTTGGTCTGGTTGTCGTTGGTCTGGATCTGCTCGACGTCGAAATACTTCGGCTCTTCGCCCTTCTTCTTCAGGACGATGGAATGCGCGGGGTCGTCATAGATGCGCATCTCGCCTTCGGTGCCGTAGAGCACGGTCGAGTTGTCCTCGGCGGCGTAGTAGGTCCAGCTGGCCGTCATGGTGCCGACGGTGCCGTTGGCCATCTCGTAGATGCAGATGGCGTTGTCGTCAACGCCGATCAGGTTGCCGTCCGCGCCGCGCTTGTCCAGCGTGGCGAGTTTGGCCGTCGTGCGCACTACGTTGCTTCCCAGCAGGAACTGGATCAGGTCGGTCTTGTGGATACCGAGGTCGGCCATGGCGCCCATGGCGGCCTTGGTCTTGTCAAAGAACCAGGTGTTCTTGCCCGGCGTGATGCTCCAGGTCTCGGGGCCGCCGTGGCCGAAGGTGGTGCGGAAGGTAATGACCCGGCCGATTTCGCCGTCGGCGACCATCTTTCTGGCCAGCTCATGGGCGCGGGTCAACCGCTGGTTCTGGCCGATCATGAGGAGCTTGCCCTCTTCCTTCGCGACCTTCACCATCTCTTCGCAGTCCGCGAGAGAGATGGCCATGGGCTTCTCGCAGAGGACGTGCTTGCCGGCCTTCAGGGCTTTGATGGTGAGCTCCGCATGGGCGTTGTTTGCCGCGCAGACCGAAACCGCGTCGATTTCGGGATCGGCGAGCAGCTCTTCCGCCGTGTCATAGGCCTTGCCGCCGTACTTGGCAGCCATGTCCTCGGCGCGGGACTTGGTGGGGTTGAAGAAGCCGACGAGCTCGCAGTTGGGATTGTCGGCATACTCGGGGATGTGCCGGACCTGGGCGATCTTGCCGCAGCCCAGAATACCGATTTTCAGCATATTCCTTCTCCTCCTTATACAATCAGCAGGCGGCGATGGTGCTGGTTCTCGCCGAATTCACGGAAATAGATGACCGCAGGCTTGTCCGGATCTTCCAGCGCCTCCATGAAGGGCGGCATGTAGGAATGCGTGCAGCAGAAGCCGTAGGTGATCTCGTGGAAGCCCTGCTTCAGGCCGCCGGGCTTTTTGACGAGCAGGGTAGCGGGCTCCAGCGGATGCCAGTGGTCTTTGCAGTCCTTGCGCATGTCGGCATAGGTATAATCCTCGCCGTTGACGCGCCACATGATCTCGTCCGCGCCGAAGGTCTCGCCGTCCACGATCAGGTGGCCGGGCTTGATCTGGCTGAGATATACGCCCCGGTAGTAGGGCAGGCGGATTTTGAGCTGGAAGCCGGTGACTTCGCCGTTTTCTTCGATATTGCGGAATCCGACCGATTGAATGACCTGTTTATCCATGTTGTCGCCTCCTTAATAACCCAGAATGTTCTTCATCATGATGTGGTGCTTCCGGAGTGTCTGGCCGACCTCGTAGCCCTGGTCGTACTTGTCGGCGCCTTCGTACTCGCTGAGCAGATAGCCGTTCCAGCCGTGATCGCGGAGAATGGTGAGGACCTCCTTGTAGGGGATGGTGGTCTCCTCAAACTCGTCGTTCATGTTGATGAACTTGGCATGGCAGCAGTAGATGTAGGGCAGCAGGGGGATGATGTCTTCGGGCTCGTTGGGAACGAAGTGCGGATCCACGAACTCGCCCTCGTTGAACTTATGGCGGAAGACCGAGAAGTCGATGTTCAGTCCGAAGCTCTTCGTGCCGGTTTCATTGATGAAGGCCACGTAATCTTCGATCATCTGGCTCTTGAGGTTGGTGGGGATGTGGATCTCGGGGCACATGGTGAGTCCGAGACGTTCGGCCAGGGGCAGCGCGCCGCGGATGATGTCGCGCCAGTTCTCGACGGGGTCGAGCGCGTCGTTGATGACGCTCATCTTGGTGCGCAGCACTTTAAAGCCCAGGCGGTGGGCCAGACGCAGATCCTGCTCGAGGCGCTCGACGGTCTCTTCGGTGGTCAGCATGCGGTCCTGCAGCACACGGCAGTCGATCCAGTGGCCGTATTCGACCGGCTCGATCTGGTACTTGTCGCAGAGGGAGAACCAGTAGTCGACCCATTCGTCCGTGGGATAGGGGTAATTCTCGATGTGGGTGTTGGCGAGGATCTCGACGCCGGTGGCGCCCATGTCCTTCAGATCCTCGAAGCAGTCTTCCAGGGTCTTCTCAAAGCCGAACTCGGCGGAATAGCTGTAGAGAGCAACGCCTCTCTTGGGTCCGATAATATCAGATCTGTACATGCCGTCTCTCCTCTCTTAAAATACCATGGCGGCGGGCATTTCAAACGTGGTGGTCATCTTGTAGGGTTCGCCGGTCTTTACGCTCACGTCAAAGGCGTTGATACCCTCGGTGACGTGGCGGCAGAGGTCGGCACTCACGCGGGGCCTGCGGCCTTCCGTGATGGCCGCTGCCATGTCGGACACGCCGGAACCGCGCTGATTCCCTACGCGGGGCGCCAGCGTATCGATCTCGGTAAAGAGCCCCCAGCTCTCCGGGCCGTAGATGGCGCCGAGGCGGGCACCCATGTTGTCGCCCTTGCCGTTGACCAGGGCCTTGAAGTCCTCGGCCTTCAGCAGCTTGATGGGTCCCATCATGGCGTTGGGGTCGGGGGCAAAGAGGACGCCGTCAGTGCCGTAGAGCTCCATGCCGGGCAGGCTGGACTTCCACTCGTCATAGGTCAGGTTCAGGTTGCCGATGACGCCGCTGCGGAATTTCAGGACGGCGCAGTAGTTGGTGTTGACTTCCACTTCCACATCCTTGTCCCAGATCTTACGCACATCCCAGCCGCGGTTGGCGTAGCAGAAGACGCTTTCGATGGGGCCGAGCAGGGTGACCAGCGAGGTCAGGAAGTAGGGGCCCATATCCAGGGCCGGGCCGACGCCCTTCTTGTAGAGGTAGCCGGCATTAGGGTGCCAGAGGTCCGCGCCGGGTCCGACATAGTTGGCCGTGACGCTGATGACCTTGCCGATGGCGCCCTCGTCCAGAAGCTTGCGGACCGTCTGGAATTCCGGCGTCAGGAAGGTGTCGGGCGCGGCGCCGACAAAGAGGCCCTTTTCGGCGGCAAACTCGACGATTTCATTGGCCTGCTCCAGGCTGTCCGCCAGAGGCTTTTCGCAGTAGACATGTTTGCCCGCCTTCAGGGCGGCCATGGTCAGGCTGTAGTGGGAGGAGGGATTGGTGAGAATGATGACGATGTCCACTTCGGGGTCCGCCAGCATCTCTTCTGTCGTGTAGACCTTGGGGACATTCCAGCGTGCTGCCGCGGCTTTTGCAGCTTCGGTATTCAGATCCGAACAGCCGACCGGGCGCACATTTTTGAATACCGGGCCGAGGGTGCCGAAATAGTGGTCGCAGTAGACGCCGGTGCCGATGACGCCGTAGCCGAGAATTTTTTCTTCCATAGGATGTCTCCTCTCATAAAAATATAATTTTGGGGCTTGTAATTTTGCTGTTTTCAGTATATAAAAGAATCAGGCGATCTGTGGTGACACGTGTCACATTTGTGATGAAAAAACCGGACAGCTTTCTTATGCATTCTGTACAAAAACATACAAATGTCCGGATAAGAAGGCCTGGTCCCCGGAAGAACTGAGAGATGCCGTATGGAAACCGTCAACAACAGAAAACTGCGGGATGCCTATATTGAGAAGCTCGGGATCAATGAGTATTTCAGTTCCTGTCAGCCGGTGCTGTTTCTGCTTCATTATTCTCCCGGGGAACTGCTGACCAGTTCGTTTTCTCCGAGCCGCTATTTCCAGTTCGTGGCGGAAGGAGAGCTCCTGCTGTATGATATGCCTGACGAGAGTTCCACCATCAGCTTCGATACGAATCATTATGAAGTACAGATGCTCGGAGAGATGGAACTGATCAATGCGGACTTTATGCCCTTTTTTGTGGAAGCCAGAACCGATGTCTATACGATTGCCCTGCATATGGAGTCCTACCGGCAGCAGCTGCTCCGCGATCCAGTGTTCCTGCATCGGATTTGTCTGTCTCTTGCCAACAAACTGCACGGCGCCGCACAGGGGCATGACAACATCCCGCTCAAATCCCGTGTAGAGCGTTCTCTGATGCGGGCGGAACCCGGCCAGAGCATCACCGGCATCGCCCACATCGCCCGCTCCCTGAACGTAAGCAGCCGCCATATGATCCGGGTATTTCAGGATTTCTGTGATCGCGGCGTGCTGGCGCACGAAAAGAAAGGCGTCTACCGCGTTCTGAAAAAGCCCGGAGAATTCGGATAAATCCGGAGAAAAACCGCAGAAAGAATGGATCAATCCCTGCCGGAGGAATAGAAAATGGATAAATCTTCAAAAGAATCGATAAGATTGCTCGGATTCTATAATTACACGGTGATTCTCACCTATCTGGGGATGCTGACGGGTTTCGCAGGCATCACCTTTGCCTTCGGGGGGAAAATCACTGCGGCATTGATCTGTCTGATGATTGCCGGTGTCTGCGACATGTTTGACGGGAAGATTGCCTCTACCATGGAGCGAACCCGTCAGGAAAAGCGCTTCGGCGTTCAGATTGATTCGCTGAGCGATCTGATCTGTTTTGGCGCCCTTCCGGCGCTGATCGTCTACACCGGCAGCGGCGGAAAGCTGCGCTGGCTGCCCTCCGCAGTCTATCTGCTCTGTGCGCTGATCCGTCTGGCCTGGTTCAATGTGGACGAGGAAGAGCGGCAGAATCGGGAAGAAGGCCGCAGACGGTTCTATCTTGGGCTTCCCGTCACCTGCTCGGCGCTGATTTTTCCCCTGCTGTACGGTCTCGGCGGGAAGTATCACTGGCCGATGTCGTTTTTCGGTCCCTTTGTCCTGCTCCTTACCGCTGCGGCATTTCTCACTCCGTTCCGCATAAAAAAACCCTCTCTGACGGGAAGGCACGAGCTGCCGTCCTGCGGCTTCCAGGAATCCGAAGATGATCCCTTGACCGAAACCAAATGAAGAAAGAAAACGATTCCTCTGTCCGCTTCCTGTATGGAACCGTGTTCGGACGCAGTTTTCTGAAGCTGATTCAGAAGTCTCACGCCGACCGTCTGATGGTTCGCTATCTGCGCTCGGACTGGTCCCGGCCCTGCATTCGCCGGTACGTCCGGCAGAATGCAATTCCCATCTCACAGGAGGAACTGCAGCAGTACCGTTCTTTCCGGGATTTCTTTGTCCGGGAGCGGGAAGACCGGGAAGTCGATTTCACCCCGGATCATTTGATCAGCCCCTGTGACGGCTGGCTGACGGCCTATCCGATTGCCGAAAGCAGCTGTTTTGCCATAAAACACTCCCGCTATCAGCTGAAGGATTTCCTGCAGGACGAAGAGCTTGCCGAGCGGTATCGGGGCGGCACCTGTCTGGTATTCCGCCTCTGTGCGTCTGACTATCATCACTATTCCTATATTGACGACGGATACCAGGGGGAGAACCACTATATCGAAGGCCGGCTTCACAGCGTACAGCCCATCGCCTGCAAAACCTATCCCGTCTTTGTTCTGAACCGCCGGTCCTGGTGCCTGCTGGCCACGGAGAATTTCGGCCCTGTTGTGCAGACGGAAATCGGTGCGCTGATCGTGGGCGGGATCGCCAACCGGGAGGGCGGGTCCCGTTTCTGCCGCGGACAGGAAAAAGGGCATTTTGAGCTGGCCGGCTCCACGATTGTGCTTCTGTTTGAGCAAGGAAGAATCTGTCTTCTTCCGGAGCTTGCAGCGAAGCTGGGAGAGGGGAAGGAAGTGCGCGTGGAACAGGGCATGTGGATTGCCAACCGCTGTGAACAGCGTTGTCTCGAATAATCGGATTACAAAAAAGGAAGCATTTCAGGTTTCTCCTGCTGAAAACCGAAATGCTTCTTTTATTATTTTTGATTCGATCTTTATGGAATCATGCCTGCGGAAAGGCTCAGCCGCAGGGGCGGAGGACCGCGGCGGTGCGCGGCGGCAGGTTCAGGCGGACGGCGGGGCCGTTATGTCCCGGCACCCAGGCCGAACAGCGGCCGTTCACGATGTTCCCGAAGCCGCCGAAGCAGGGATCGTCCGTGCTCAGGACCAGCTCGTGATCACAGCCCGCGCTGACGGGGATGACATAGTCGGTCTGGGCCCGCTGGGGGTCAAAGTTGAAAACAAAGACCAGCCTGCCCCGCTCAAAGGCGAGGATGCGGTCGCGCTGGCTGACAAGCAGCAGCTGCGCATAAGGCTCGTTCAGGATTCCGCTCTCCCGGGCCAGATGAACCATCGCCCGGTCGAAGTCGTTGAGCAGACCGTACTTCAGATAGCCGTTTTCCACCAGGCTCCACTGGCGGCGGCAGTAGTGATAGCTCCAGCCGTTCCCCTCCCGCGGGAAGTCGATCCACTCGGGATGGCCGAATTCGTTGCCCATGAAGTTCAGATAGCTGTTGCCGCCCGCGCTCATCGTCAGCAGGCGCAGCATCTTGTGCAGCGCGATGGCCCGGTCGATTTTCAGGTTGTGGCAGGCGCGGTCCATGTCGGTGTACATGTTGGCTCCGGCTAGGCGGAACATCATGGTCTGATCGCCCACCAGCGCCTGGTCATGGCTCTCGACATAGGCGACGGTCGGCGCGACGCGCGCGGTCAGCTCGTGCCAGATGGCATCCATGTTCCAGCTCTCGTCGCGCTGGTCCTTGACGAGACGGATCCACATGTCCGGCAGGCCCATGCCCAGGCGGTAATCGAAGCCGATGCCGCCCTCCGGGACCGGCACGCACATGCCCGGCATGCCGGACATGTCCTCGGCGATCGTGACGGCCTCAGGCCGGACCTCGCGGATGAGCGTGTTGGCCAGCTGCAGATAGGTGACGGCCTCGGTGTCGGTGTTGCCGGAGAAGTACATGCCCATGTTGGTAAAGGCGCTGCCCAGCGCGTGGTTGTGATAGAGCATGCTGGTCACGCCGTCGAAGCGGAAGCCGTCCAGATGGTATTCCGTCAGCCAGAACTTGAGGTTGGAGAGCAGGAAGTGCAGCACCTCGGGCTTGCCGTAGTCAAAGCACTTGGTGTCCCAGGCCGGGTGATTGCCCTGAGGACCGTCGTGGAAAAACTGATACTCCGTGCCGTCGAAGCCGTTGATGCCTTCGACGGTGTTTTTGACCGCGTGCGAATGCACCAGATCCAGCAGCACCGCAATGCCCAGTTCGTGCGCCCGGTTCACCAGATATTTGAGCTCTTCCGGATAGCCAAAGCGGCTGGAGGCCGCGTAGAAGTTCGAGACCTGATAGCCGAAGGACCCGTAATAGGGGTGCTCCATGATGGCCATGAGCTGAACCGTATTGTAGCCCAGGTCCTTCACCCGCGGCAGGATATTGTCGGCAAATTCGCGGTAGGTGCCGGGGCGGTACTCCTCCGTGGCCATGCCCACATGGGCTTCATAGATGAACAGCGGCCGCTCGGGACGGAAGCCGTCATCCGTCCAGGGATAGGGCTCCGTCGGATCCCAGACCTCGCAGAGCCAGTCATAGCTCACCGGGTCCTGCACGACCCGCCGGGCGTAAAGCGGAATGTGCGGGGAAACGCTCTCTCCGTTCCGCACGGCCGTGCGCACACGGCTGCCGTCGTGCAGCGCGTCTTCCGGAAGCTGCAGCTCCCAGACGCCGTTTTCCAGGCGCTGCAGCGGGCAGGCGTCTGCGTCCCAGCCGTTGAAGTCCCCCATCAGGGAAACCGCGTCCGCGGCCGGCGCCCACTCGCGATAGACCCAGCCCTCCCGGGTATGATGAAAGCCGAAATATTCGTGCGCGTTGGCAAAATCGCAGAGCCTGCCGTCCCCCGTCAGGGATGCGCGCACACGGGCGAAGCGGGCCTGCTGCTGTTCGATATAATGGTTATAGGGCAGAAGGGCCCGATCTCTTTCGACGATCGGAAGCATTCCTGCGCCCCCTTTCCGTTCATCACCGCAGTGCGGTGCTTAATCCTCCACGATGGTCAGCAGCTCCCGGAAGCTGTCCAGATTCCAGTCCCCCGCGCCGTGCCGGGCGGCATCGCCCACACAGGCGACCTTCATGCCGCCGGCGTGTCCGGCCTCGGCGCCCGAGACGGCATCCTCCACCACCAGGCAGTCCGCGCTTTCCATGCCGAGGAACTCCGCCGCCTTGAGGAAGACCTCGGGGTCGGGCTTGGAGTGCGTGATGTTGTTGCCGTCCGAGACAGCGTCAAAGAAGCCTTCCAGGCCGATCTGCCTGAGAATGAAGGGCGTGTTCTTTGAGGAAGAGCCGATGGCGAGCTTCAGGCCCTTTGCGCGCAGGGCGTTCAGGGTCTCGCGCACCTCGTCGCTCAGGTCCGCGGGGCTCATCTCCTTCAGGGACTCGCGGTAGATCTCGTTCTTTTCCGTTGCCAGTGCGACCTTTTCCTCCTCGCTGAGTGCGGGGCCCGTATAGGTCTCCAGCACGATATCAAGGCTTGCCATGCGGCTGACGCCGCGGAGGCGGTTGTTGATCGTCCGGTCAAAGGGCGCGTTCAGCTTGTCCGCCAGAACCTTCCAGGCGCGGTAATGGTATTCATCGGTAAAGCAGATCACGCCGTCCAGGTCAAAGATGATGGCTTTGAATTTCATGTTGCCGGCTTTCTCCTTCTCATGGTTTTTGTTTGCTTCTGATAAGGATTCTATCATAAATCAAGGGGGAAACACAACAGCAAAAAACCGCCTTACGGCGGTTTTTTGATCGGTTCGGGTTTGCTTATCTCAGGTTTTCGAGGTACTCGACGATGCGGCCGACGGTATATAGCTGAGCGGCGTCTTCATCCGAGATGCTCACGCCGAACTCGTCCTCGAGGGACATGATCAGCTCGACTACATCCAGAGAATCGGCTCCGAGATCGTCGATCAGGTTGGTCTCGAGAGTGATGCTGTCGGGATCCAGCTCAAACTGCTTGGCAAGGGCTTCTCTTACTTTGTCGAAATACATGCTTCTTCCTCCGATCTGGTTGATAACAAAGGGGTGAAACAGGACTCAGGCCCACTCGCGGCTCTGCGGCTTGTGCGAAGCGGGCTGCTCGGAACGGACATAGCTGACAACCACGCGGCGGTTCGGCTCGGTGCCGGTGGAGGCCGTCGTCACGCCCTCGTAGTTCTGCAGGGCGGTATGAATGACATGCCGCTCGTAGGAGTTCATCGGCTCCAGCGCCATGCTGCGCTTATACTTGATGGCCTTCTCCGCCATCTTTTCAGCCAGCTTGGTCAGCGATTCCTCGCGCTTGGCCCGGTAGTTCTCCGCGTCCACGCTGATGCGCAGATGCTTTTCGCTGCCGTGGTTGACCGCGTAGTTGGTCAGGTGCTGAATGGCGTCCAGCGTCTCGCCGCGGCGTCCGATCACCGCGCCCATGCCCGGACCCTGAAGGTCGACCAGCAGGCCGCCGCCTTCACGCTCGGAAATGCTGATTTCCGCTTCCAGGCCCATATGCTCCAGAAGCCCGGTCAGGAAGCTGCGCACCCGTGCCGCTTCCTCGTTCTCCTCAGCGACAGCGGCAGCGGCCGGCGCGGCCGGGGCCTCGGGGGCCGGTTCGGAAACCTCCTGCACGGGGGCCGGGGCGGCGGGCTCTTCGCCCTCGCTCTCCCAGCTTATCCTTACGCGGGCGGGGGTGGAACCGATACCGAGGAAGCCGGGCTTGGCCCGCTCGATGATCTCGACCGAGACGTCGTCCCGCTCCAGACCGATCTCTTCCAGGGCGGCGGCGATGGCTTCGTCGTCGGTTTTCCCGGTTTTTTCAAGATAGTTGATCATGCAATTACTCCGTTTCTGCGTCTGACGCCGCTTCGGGCGTTTCGGTTTCTGTCTCATCGGCAGCTGCTTCCGGGATCAGGACGTCGTCCTCGACCGTCTCGTCGATGGCTTCGGCATCCTCGGATTCCAGGGCTGCTTTCATGGTGGCCTCTTCGGCCGCTTCCGGATTGGAATACCGGTCGGGGACATAGGCGCGGCCGCGGGCATAGCGGCGGTTGCCGACCTGGGAAGCGGGCTTCTCGGCCTCTTTTACCCCGAGGCGCTCCCGGCGTTCGGCACGCTCGGCGCGCTCCAGGGCGGCCTTGCGTTCGTCACTCTTCTGTTTGTCCTGCGCCTGGATTTTCTTCTTGCTGGTGTTGCTGTTCTTCTCGGTCTTGCCTTCGGCGCGCAGGCGCTCGGTCTCTTCCTTCTGCTTCTCCAGCTCCCACTCGCGGGCATCCCGTGCTGCCTTCTTCTCAGCATCTTCGATGTCCAGCTGCTTCTTGAAGATCTTGGTCAGGATATAGTCGCGGATGATGCCGAAAACGGAGTTGGCAATCCAGTAAACACCCATGGCGGCCGGCATGACAAAGCAGATCCAGATGCTCATCAGGGGCATCATCAGGTTCATGCTCTTCATGGTGGCGGCGCTCTGGTCGTTCTGGGCTGTCGGCGGGTTGATCGCCGAGCTGATCTTCATCGAGACCCAGGACAGGAAAGCCGACAGGAAGGGAATCAGGAACAGACCCAGGGCCGGCAGCCAGACCGACGGGCTGCTCCAGTCGGTGTCCATAAAGAAGTTCCACTTCGGCACGTCACCCAGGTTCAGCCCCAGGAAGCTGAAATCGATGTCGATGAAGTTGGGGTCGATCTGGCCGGCAAGCCCGCTCTGGACGAGATCCCAGTTGTCATGGGCAAGCCTGGTCAGGGCAATTTCGGAATAGGCGCTGGCGCGTGCTGTGGGCACGGTGTAGAGACCCTGTTCGACAAAGAAGTTCTGCAGGGTCGTGACAAAGTCGCTTGACACAAACATCATTTTTGTCAGCGGCTGGCGGATAACGCTGTAGAGCGCGATCAGGATCGGGAAGGGGATCAGGGACCAGAGGCAGCCCGACATGGGGTTGACGCCCTCTTCGCGGTAGAGCTTCTGCATCTCCGCGTTGAGCTTCTGCTGGTTCCCTTCATGACGGCGCTGCAGCTCCTGAATCTTGGGCTGCAGGCGCGTGGACCGCATCATGCTCTTCTTGCTCTTGGCCATGAACGGGGTCAGGATCAGGTTCACCGCAAGCGCAAAGAGAATGATCGCCCAGCCGTAGCTTCCGGTCAGCTCATACAGCTTGATCATCAGCCAGGCAAAGGGTTTCGTAATTGTACTCCACATGGTTGTTTCCTCAAATCGTTTCCGGCTCCCTCAGGAATCCGGATGGTAATGGGGGATGCTCACCGCCCCTGCTTCAGGGCACCGGATCATAGATCCCGTGCTTCCCGTGGTAGAAAGGGTGGCACCGGCATACGCGGCAGAGGGCAAGCCAGCCGCCCTTCAGGGCGCCGTATTTTTCAATGGCCTCCATCGCGTACTGGGAACAGGTCGGGATAAAGCGGCAGCAGGGAGGGCGGGTCGGGGAAATGTACTTCCGGTAAAAACGGATCATTGCCAGCAAAATGCTTTTCATTCTTCCCCGTCCTCTTTCAGCAGATGGAGCTGACGCAGGCAGCGGAGCACGTCCGCTTCCAGCTTTTCATAGTCGGAATTCACGGCGCGCGTGCGCGCCACGAGAATCAGATCCCAGCCCTTCAGAAGCTCATCGGCATGCAGCCGCATGATCTCGCGCAGGCGGCGCCGAACCCGGTTGCGCGTGACCGCGTTTCCCAGTTTTCGGGACACCGTAAAGCCCACCCGGTTTTGTTTCCGCCGGTTTTTCCGGCAGTAGAGCACCGCCCGGGGGCTGACCGCGCTTTTCCCGCGGGCATACACCGCGCGGAAATCGCTGTTCTGTTTCAGGCTGGTCTCAGGATTCACTCCGTTCACTCACTCTCACAGCTGCGGAAAATGCCAAAAGGGCGGATGTCTGCCGCCCTGTCAAAGCGCTGATCGCCGCCTCATTTCCGCTCTGTTCAGGCCTGTTCTCAGGCGCTGAGCTTTGCTCTGCCCTTCGCCCGGCGGCGGGCAAGAACCTTCCGTCCGTTGGCGGTGCGCATTCTTTTGCGGAACCCGTGTTCCTTGCTGCGCTGGCGTTTTTTCGGCTGATACGTACGAAGCATCGTCTGCACTCCTTTCACATTATACTCAACATCCTCCGCGCTCTCCGGCACCGGAGTGCCTTCGCGCTGCGAAAGACGTAGTGGACATGGAAAAACCACCCGACGGCAAAGCCGCCGAGTGGTTATTATAGCCCATCGCCCCGCAGAATGTCAACCATAAAATCAAGCCCGCCTATGGATGCTCAATTACATCGGCAAAAGTATACGGAAGCTTGCTATTCACAGTGTTATGGTAAGATTCTTAGGATGTGCAGGCAGCAGGGTAAGTTGGACACGATGGGGGTAAGTTTTGCATGAAGCAGATTTCGAATAAGGAATATGAGAAGTACCAGCAGTACCAGACCGACAAGCTGCATGGCCGGATACTGACCCCGGACGGCCTTCGCGTCATCTGTGCCGGTCTGGACAATGATCCTGAGAAGATCGGCATCCACATGCTGGAGATGCTGGCCAAGTTCAGGAATGAAGGAATCGTGGAATAAGCAATAGCGCCTCTGAGCCGATAAGGTTCAGAGGCTTATTTATAAGAACGGAATGTAAAATTTAAGTAAGACCTTGACAGGTGACCTTTCGTTCACTATAATATCGGTGAACGAAAGGTCACCTGCTGCGTATGGAGGTTTTTATGGCGAACGACACCAAGGAAAGAATACTTGTTGCTGCACTGGAGATGTTTTCACAAAATGGCTATGCGGGGACAAACATTCGGGAACTGAGCGCATCTCTCGGGCTTGTGAAGTCCGGGGTCTATAAACACTATGAGAGCAAAGAGGCAATCTGGAATGCACTGCTGGATCATATGATTACCTATTATGCGGACCACTTTGGGTCGGCCGAACATCTGCCGCCTGTACCGGATTCGTTGGAAGGGCTTGTCACGATGACGATGCAGATGGTGAACTTCACTGTGCATGATGAAAAAGTTATCATGACGCGTAAGGTGCTGACGCTTGAGCAGTTCCGGGACGTACGTGCGCGGGAATTGGCAACAAAGCACTTTCTCACTGGGCTTACAGACATATTCACACGGATATTCACAGGTATGATGGACAAAGGCCTGCTCCGGAAGGATGATCCTAAGATGCTTGCTTTTTCATATATAACGCCGATTTCTGCTCTGATTCATTTGTGTGACCGTGAGCCGGAGAAGACAGAAGAAGCGATCAGGCAGGCAGAGGCCTTCAGTCGGCATTTTATCCGGGTTTACGGGCAGGAGGGCTGATTAAAATAAAACATGACCGGCCAGGCAGGCATGTGTCGTCGATTTCAAGGAAAAAATGGCAGGATGAAATTACAGAGAATACAGTCTGCTGAAGGAGGCTATAAAAATGAGCAGAAAAGCACTTGTCGTGATTGATATTCAAAACGATATTACAAAGCACTACAGGGATATTATCGACAATATCAATTCCGCTGTTGATTGGGCAATGAAGCAGGCAATGGCAGTCATCTATATAAAACACAATAACCTGTCCGCCGGTACGCGCACCTTCAAGCCAGGCACAAAAGGAGCAGAACTTGCGCCGGAGCTCAAGATTGTCTCGGATCATATTTTCGTTAAGACAAAGGCTAACGCTTTGACCAGCGAAGAGTTTTCGGAATTCATCCGGGCAAATGATATCAGGGAGTTTTACATTACCGGTGCTGATGCCACTGCCTGTGTGAAATCCACCTGTTTCAATATGACAAAGGCCGGATATGCCGTTCATGTCATCTCCGATTGCGTTACCAGTTACGATTTGAAGAAGCTGCCGGAAATGCTCGCCTATTATGTGGCCAAGGGCTGTGAGGTCAGAACATTAAATGAGTATCAAAACGCAGAGACAAATGAATGATAAATACTATGAACAGGCCGTGGCCTGTGTGAAAGGCCGTGTTCTCCCTGCACAAATGGAACTCTATCGGTTCTGCAACGGCGATCTGGACAGAATTTACGGCGAGGCTATGAATGGAAACGGATACTTTGGGAAAGTGATCGTGTCTGGCCATGTATACGAGCTTGGCTATGAAAAATGCACCTGCCCGAAAGTTCTGTCCGGACAAATCACAGATCCGGATCACTGTAATTGCAGCAGGCAGAGCATTCTATATATCCTCAGCCGTCAGGAGCCGAACAGTGAATTTGAAGTGGATATCCTGGAAACCATCTTGAATGGAGCGGAGCATTGCCGCTTCAGAATTACGAAAAAATAGGATACTTTGCGCGGGCTTACCACGATCGAAACAACACTGCGCATATATTCGCAGACACAGTTGCGGGATTACTGCTGGGAGAAGATTATGACCGGATTGCGCAAAAGCATGATGTTTGATCTGGACAGTTATTTGAATGATCTGATTTCGAACTGCCGGACAGCCTTCGGCGATCGGCTGCTGTATGTGGGGCTGCAGGGCAGTTATCTGCGTGGAGAAGCCCGCGAGGACAGCGATATTGATGTCATGTTGATTCTGGATCAGTTTTCTGTTCAGGACATGGATCGATATCGGGAGATCTTGAAAAGGATCGGTTTCTATGAGAGATCCTGCGGCTTTATCTGCGGCAGAGACGAGTTGCTTCGTTGGAATCCCCTGGAGGTCTGCCAGCTGTGTCATACGACAAAAGATTTGTACGGCACATTGGCAGATTACCTCCCTTCTGCGACATGGGAGGACGAAGTCAGCTATGTAAAGCTCAGTTTGGGGAACCTGTATCACGAACTCTGCCATCGCTATATCCATGCGGACAGGGAGAGAAATATCGCGGCGTTTCGCGTCACCTGCAAAGGCGTGTTTTTCCTGATGCAGAATCTGCACTATCTGGAAAGTGGTCGCTTTGTCCTCGCCAGAAAGGAACTCAAGGAGGCTGTTTCGGAGGAAGACCGGCGGGTGCTGGACCTGACCGAGCTGCCGGACGGATTTGATTTTGATCAGGCGTTTTCCGTCCTGTTTGCCTGGTGCCAATCGGTTTTCGCCCGTCTGGAAAGGATAACACGATGACTGAAAACATGGTTGAAATCAAACAGGCGGAAGTGTACTCCGCGGGCGATCCTCAGTCACCGGACTATGAGAGCTGTATCTGGGTACCGGTGAAAGAGGCGTAAAACCACGGGAGGCATGGCTAATTTGCTCACCGGTATTCGCATCTTGTGCGCTTTAGCATTGCTGTTCTGTCAGCCCTTTTCCCCGTCGTTTATCATCTTATACTTGATTACTGGTATCACCGACGTGATCGACGGTGCGGTGGCTCGAAGAACCAATACCACAAGCGAGTTCGGCGCGAAGCTGGATACCGCCGCCGATTTTGTGTTTGTCGCGGCATGTCTGATGAAGCTGCTGCCCAACCTTGCCGTTCCGTTGTGGTTATGGATTTGGATCGTTCTCATTGCGCTGATCAAAATGATAAACATGATATCCGGCTATGTGATTCAAAAAAGGTTTGTCGCCATGCATACGATAATGAACAAAGTCACGGGCATTCTGCTGTTCATTCTGCCGCTGACGCTGCCGGTCGTAGAGTTGAAATACAGTGCGCCGCTCGTCTGCGCGCTGGCCACATTCGCTGCAATTCAGGAGGGACATTATATCCGGACAGGAAAAGAGGACTTATAGGAAATAAATAATAATGATTTTAACCCCTTGACTCTCACACTGTGGCAGGCATTACGATGTGCCTGAGCTCAAAAAACAGCAACAGGAGGTACCGCCATGCTGAAAATCGGAGAATTTTCAAAGTTGTCCAGGATCAGCGTCAGAATGCTTCGCCACTATGATGAGATCGGTCTTTTGAAACCGGCAGAAATCGACCGCTTCACGGATTATCGATATTATAGAGAGGATCAGTTGCCTACAGCAGGGCGAATCGCCGCACTGAAGGATATGGGCTTTTCTCTTGCAGATATCGTAAAGATCCTTGAAATCTATGATGATCGAGATACACTGGAGCAGTTCTTTTCTGCCAGGCAGGAAGAACTGGAAGCCTTGTCACAGGATACGGCGCACAAGCTGACGCTTCTGGACGCAGCCCGAAAAAGGCTGAGAAAGGAAGAAAACATGAGTTACAACGTTACTCTCAAGACCATCCCGGAACGCTACGCCGCAACTGTCCACATGACCATTCCCCGTTATGAAGATGAAGGAATCATCTGGGGAAAGATGGCAGAAGAAACATGCCGAATGAATCTGACGGAGGATGATCCTTGCCTTTGCGCGGTAACCTATCTTGACGGCGAGTACAAAGAAGAAAACGTGGAAATGATGGCATGGAAGACTGTGAAGGGCAGTTATCCCGACACTGAGCATGTGAAGTTCCGTACACTTCCGGAGGTGATGGTCGCCAGCTGTACCTATCAGGGAAGCTATACCCAGATCACGGATGTTTACGCCGCTGTCATTGCATGGATGGAGGCGAACGGGTATGAACCTGCTGAGCCGATGTTCAACATCTATCATGTCAGCCCGCATGAAACACAGAACCCGGACGAGTTCGTGACGGAGATCTGCTATCCGGTGAAGAAGAAATAAGCAACTACCGGGTACTGGCCGCAAGGTTAGAACAAGAAAGGCCCCAAGCCGCTGTTCATCAGTAGCTTGGGGCTTTGTCTTTTACTCGAAGCCATGTTCTATCTCTTTCGTATCGGATGTCTAATTACCGTCTTCAGTTTATCGGGAGCTGTTTTCCTGGCATCGCTCAGATAAATCTCGTGATGCAGTCGTTCATCCGTAATGTCAAGAGTATATCCCTGTCCTTCTATATACTCATGCATAAGAGCCACAGTGGCAGGCTCATCATCATAGGAGCCTATATGCATACATTGGACGCACAAGCCTTCGTCATAGGTCAAGAATTCGACTTTGGAAAAGTCAGTTTTCTTTTTTGCGGTTGCTTCTTCGACCGCCCATTTAAAATCATCCTTAGTTACAAAATCAGGAAGTCTAATAACGGATATCCATTTGAAATTCTCCTTATGTGCATAGTCAATGCCGTCGATACCATCCTGCCACCAAAAGCCCTCAAGCGGCGGCACAACATAGTCGAAAAACCCGTCAATCTGATGTGTGCCTTTCTTGCTCATCTTGATGGTGAACGCAATACCATAGAGAAGTCCGATAGCCTGCTTGTAATCCCCATCCTCTTCATTTGGATTTCCATGCCCACGAACGGCGAGATAATTCATGCTCGGCACAGTAATGATGCCCGGTTTGTTCTTGGGCATGTAAAACTCTTTGAATTCCTTCTTAAAATCAAAAGCCACTGTTTTTTTCCTCCGAATCCCGATTTGCTGGTTTAATCAATTATTCCGCAACGTGTGGGGGAAGATTTGCTTCCCATTCTTGATGAGCGTTGTGCCAACGTTCGCTATGCGCTCCAAGCGCGCCGATCTGGCGGGGGTGGGCAAACGGCAGCACATCTATCATCGGAAAGAATGGAAGATAATTTGGATAGCTATTTGCTTCTGACGGCGACTTCCTTGCCGCGGAAGGCCATGCCGATGCAGATGATTTCCCGGACTCCCGACTCCTGCATCTCCTGCACATAGCGCTTTTCTTCGATTTGATCCAGCGCTTCGGAAGAAAGGACTTCCAGGTCAGCAGCCTTGTCTTTTGTAGCTTTCAGCTCGATCAGAAAACCGGGCAGATTCTCGATCATCGGGAAAAGCTGGATATCGAAGCGCCCGTAACCGGACTCGCGGTTTGAACGGACGCGGTAACAATTGTTCAGCGCGGCACAGAGGCCGATCATCAGGCCCTGATAGAAGGCCTCATCACTGGAGTCGAAATAGCTGACGGTCTGCATCAGGAAGGTCTCCAGGCTACGCTGAAGCATGGGAAAGTCTCTCTCAAAAACGGCCTGCTGGATTGCCGCGGCGGTGGACTGTGCCGGCTTTGGCGATACCTTTGCAAGCACTTCCCGGGAATAGACCAGTGAGATCTCCCTGTTGGGGATTTCCACCCTGCACATGTAATTGCCGTCAGCCTGCGGTACGATCTCCGCATTCTTCAGATACCCGGTAAGCAGAAGAAAGCTGTAGATGCTGAACGGGTTTTCTTTCACACGGGGATAGATCACGTCCGTGTCGATATACGTCGTCAGGGATTCGCCCTGCATCAGCTTTCGCAGATTCTTGGTGATGTCAGGCGTCGCGGCAGAGGCAATTTCGCCGATAATGTCGTTGCTTCCCGTCGATTGCCAGAAGGCCTTGGGGATGCATCCCTCGTCGACATAGTTGATCACCGACCAGGGGTTATAGATTTCGCTGTTTCCGAACAGGTATCCGTTGTACCATTCGCGGATCTCCGTCATCTTCTTCGGCTGTCCAAAATAACGAAGCATTTCAGAGATTTCATTTTCTGTGAAGCCGAAATAGGAACTGAAGCGGGAATCCATGATCGTATGTACTTTCAGATTGTTCATGCCGCTGAAGATGCTTTCCTTGGCCACCCGGAGAATCCCCGTCAGAAAACCGTATGCCAGATTCGGATTATCCTTGAATGCCCCGGAAAACAGATTGCGTATGAAGGCGACCACTTCGCGGTAATAACCGTTGAGATGCCCCTGCTGGATCGGCGTGTCATACTCGTCGATGATGATGACAGCTGCTTCCCCGTGGTGCTTGCGGAGCATGGCGGAGAGCATGGAGAGAGACCGGCTCAGATCCACCTCATCGTGCGTCCCCGAGACGATACGTTGATAGCAGGCCTTTTCCATTGCGCTGCATGCGGAACTGTCCGCAAGCTCCGCATGACGGGCATATTCCGCTGCAATGCATTCCGAAATGTCCTTATACGCATCTGCCCAGGCATTGTATTTTACATCCTTGAACGAGAGATAGATGACGGGATATCGCCCCTGGAACGAACGATAGTGTTTTCCGCAGGCCCAGATTGCCTTGTTCTGAAAATAGACGGAGGTGTCGCGCTCGCTCTTTTCGAAATAGACGCGCAGCATATCCATATTCAGGGTTTTCCCGAACCGCCGCGGACGCGTAATCAGGGAAACCTTCGGCAGGGTGTCAATAAAGTCCCGGATCAGCAGGGTTTTATCCACATAATAGTAGTTTGACACGGCCTCGATATAGCTGGAGATTCCGACCGGGAGCGGAAGACGCGGCTTTTCGGCCTTACGGGAGCCTTCCGGCACGGCATCTTCCGGGACCTTCCAGGCACGGCCGTTTTTCACCGCACCCGGAATTTCGCCTGCCTTGCACATCTGCTGGACGCGGCGGGAGGAGAGCTCATATTTGGCTGCCGCTTCATGGATGGTCAGGTATGTCACATCGATCACCGCCTTTGCGAAATCATCATAACAGATTTCGCGAAATAATTCAAGTATTTCGTTCCTGTTTCGCAATGATTTCGTTATGCTCTGCTGAAAAACGAAAAAGACCCTCCGGATACGGTGCAAACACGGTATCCGGGGGTCTGCTGTCTTAGGGAATCCGGGGCAGGGTCAGCGGAGCTGATCCGCCTTATGGATGATGAAGTCTCTCAGCCACTCGCCCGCCTCTTCGTTGCGCAGGGCAAAGTCGATGATCGCCTCCAGATAGCCCTTCAGGTTTCCGGTGTCGTAGCGGCGGCCCTCAAAGTCAACCCCGCAGAAGGGCTCGTGCCGGACGAGTTCCTTCATGCCGTCCGTCAGCTGGATCTCGTTGTTGCGTCCGGGAGGCGTGTTCGCCAGAATGTCGAAGATCGCCGGGGTCAGCACATAGCGCCCGAGAATGGCGTAGTTCGAGAACTTCTCTTCCAGGGTCGGCTTCTCGTTCATGTCGGCGATGCGCCAGACCCGATCGGAAAGCTGCTCGGTCATCAGAACGGACGAGTACTTGACGATCAGTTCGTCCGGGACCTCGTGGATCGCAACCGCGCTGCAGCTGTTCGCCTCGGAGGCCTCGACCAGCTGCTTGAGCACCGGCTTCTCTCCCAGCATGATATCGTCGCCCAGCAGCACGGCAAAGGGCTCGTTGCCCACAAAGCTGCGGGCGCGCCACACGGCGTGGCCGAGACCTTTGGTCTCTTTCTGGCGCAGGAACAGCACATCCGCCATGTCGGCCACTTCCCGGATGACCCGCGCTTCCTTTTCCTTGCCGTCTTTCAGGAGCCGCTCTTCCAGGTCGGGGGAATAGTCAAAATAGTCCTCTATGGGCGACTTGCCGCGGTTGGTGATGATCAGGATCTGTTCGACGCCGGCGGCGACCGCCTCTTCGACGATGTACTGAAGCACCGGCTTGTCGACCAGGGGCAGCATCTCCTTGGGGATGCTCTTCGTGTTCGGCAGCAGCCGCGTGCCGAGTCCCGCGGCGGGGATAATGGCTTTTCTGACTTTCATGGATGCACCTCGTTTGTTGTTTTTTTCGGCTGCAGGGAATATTCACAGCCGCAGTAGTTCTGGCGATAGATGCCGTACTGTTCGCAGAGTTCCTTTGACCGCAGCTCGCGTCCGCGCTTCTTGAACTCGGAGGGGAGCCAGGGGACGCCGAATTCCCGGGCGTACTGCTCGCCGAGGGCGTTGATGCGGACCGGATCTTTGTGCCGTGAGAGCGTCAGCGTGCTGCACCAGCAGTCAAAGCCGCCCTCCGCGGCGGCCTTTGCGGCTTCATACAGCCGCAGACGGAAGCATTCGGTACAGCGCAGGCCTCCTTCCGGCTCGCCTTCGAGGCCGGAAACCGCCCGGTACCAGACTGCCGGATCCCGCGGCACTTCGAGAATGGCAATCTCGCCCGCAGGGTCCATCGCCCGCAGGAGCTTTTTCTGGGCCGCCAGTCGGCGGTCAAACTCCTCCTGCGGAAAAATGTTCGGGTTATACCAGAACAGCGTCACCCGAAAGAAACGGCTCAGATCTTCGAGCACGGAAGAAGAACAGGGCCCGCAGCAGCTGTGCAGCAGAAGACGCGGGCGGGTACCCTGAAGCTGCGAGAGGATTTCGTCCATCTCGCGCTGATAGTTTCGTTTTTCGGTCTTCAGTCTTCGTCGCGCAGGGCCTGCAGTTTTTTCCGCGCTTCCGCGAGCTCATCCCACAGCGCGGCATAATCCGCGTGATCTCCGGCGCGGGCAAGTTCCGTCATTTCAGAGGCCGGCCGGAAAAGAGGCTTAAGCGCCAGATTCCCCAGCATGCCCTTCAGGGCGTGGGCCGCTTCGAAAATGCGGGGGATCTCGTCCTGCTCAACCGCTTCCTCAAGACGGCCGAAGTTTCTGTCCTCAACCGCCATGTTGACCATGCGCAGATAGAAAGCCTCGTCGTTCATACAGCGCGCAAGACCTTCTTCGACATCCGCGCCGTATGCTCTCAGCTTTTCTGCTGTCAGCATGCCTGCTTCCTCCTTTCCGCTTGATGCGGCGGGCCGGGTCAGTCGACGCTCTGCTCCGCTTCCGGGGAGAACCAGTCTTCTTCCTGCTCTTCCTCTTCCGGCTGGCTGACCGCGTTGACCGCGCTTTCAATCAGCTTGATCATCTCCCAGACCGAACGGAACTGGACGGTCTTGTCCTCTTCCATCCAGGTAATGCGTCCCTGCCAGCTGCTGTTCTGTCTGTGCTGAACCCGCACGATAAAGGTCCCGATTTCTCCGTGCTTGGTCAGCAGCATTTCGTCACTCATAACTTTAATCCTTTCCCCGGTTTTCTCCGCCGGCGGCTTTTCCGGCAGGAAGCTGCGGCTGTTGGTCCCCGGATAGGGGAAGTTCAGCCAGTCATATAGCTTTTCCATCCGCAGTGTCATCTGTCCGACCCCCTGAAACGGGACCGGTTCGATGCTGTAGCTGTGATAAAATTCTCCGGCCAGTTCACCGTCGTTGTTCTCGCGGATGCAGACCACAACGCCGTTCGGTGCGCCGATATACCACTGCGTTTTCTTCATGATTCTTCCGGCTCCAGTTCCGGATTTTCCTGATCAAAGGGCGGAACCCAGAATACCGACTTGACATAGTATTCGATCCGGGTCCGTTGTCGTCCGACAACAAAACGCTCGCTGATGCGTTTCTGGACAACGCTGCAGTTTTCTCTCGTCGTGTTGACGAGCAGGGCGAGGAACTGCCCCTTGCCGTACTGGCACATGGCGTCGCCGCGCCGGATGGAGCTTCGCACCGCGTCGCCCATGCGCCTCGACATCTCATCCAGCATCGGTCCTTCCCGCATGGGATTGCCCTTGCTGTCGATGACCGTGCAGAGCATCAGGTAGACCGACTGGCCTCCGCGTTCCATCATCCTTTCTACCATCCGGTAGATGCCGGCAAAAATCGGATAGCTGCAGAGATAGCCGCCCGGCTGGCTTTCGCCCTTCTCGGTGAGATCGGCCTGAATCTCGTCCAGCACCGCGTGCTGGTGCTGAATCCCGTCTCCGAGCCGATCCAGCTGCTCCATCATCTTTTTGGACGGCCGCAGGCCCTGCTCATTGAAATAGAACTCGGCCGTATCGTCGTAGAGCTTCCGCGCTTCGTCATACCGGCCCAGCGAAACCAGCGCTTCCATGGTCAGGGTCTCCCAGTCGGCCAGCGGGTCAATGCTCGCCGCATGGATGCCCAGATCCTCAAGCTGGAAGAAATCCTGATGCTCGCGCAGCTGCTCGGCCGCTCTTTCCACGCAGAGGCAGAACACTCTCTTCAGCCGCCGCGCTTCCTGCGCAGCCCAGACGGCAGCCGTCTGGTTGGGCAGAAATTCGCCCGCGTACCAGTGGACCGCTTCCTGATACAGCGCCAGCTGCTCGTCCGGATCGGCGGTCGTCTCCGCCTGGTGGAAGAGTCTTTCAAACTCCGAGGCGTCTTCCATCAGCGGAATCCGGTCGGTCCAGAAGAAGACGCCGCTGCGCTGGACAATGTAGTTTTCCGGCGGCAGTCCCGCTTTTTCCAGTTTTTTCTTCGTGTTGTAAATCACGCTCTGGAGGGCATGATGCACGTTGCTCATGTCGCGGTCGCCGAACAGCAGCTCTTCCAGCCGGTCGCGGGTAACCCCGGCCTCCCGGTTGTGAATCAGGATCTGCAGAAGGCAGGTCAGCTGCGAATCGCTGGCTTTCGACCCTCCTGCGATCAGTTTTCCGTTCCAGCGAACGGAAAAGCCGCCCAGCATGCGCACATATAGAATATTCGGTTCCTTTTCTGTCATTCTCATGGTTTTCACCTCTGGCAAACCCGGATCGTCGCCTGTGGGACACTTACATGCTCAGTCTTTTTGCCATGTTTTCATAGTTGACGCAGGAAAGAAGAGCGGTATCCTTCGTGATTTTCCCTTCCCGATAGAGCTTCAGAAGGCTGCCGTCCATGGTGCACATCCCTTCCGAGGCACCGGCCTGCATCGCCGATTCGAGCTGGTGGAGCTTGTCCTCGCGGATCATGTTCTGAATGGCCGTCGTCGTTTTCATGACCTCGAAGACCGCCATCTGGCCGCCGTCGATCGCGCTGACCAGCTGCTGACATACCACGCCTTTCAGAATCTGCGCCAGCTGGATCTTGACCTGCTTCTGCTGGTTGGCCGGGAAGACGTCCAGAATGCGGTTGATGGTGTTGGCGGCGCTGCTGGTATGCAGCGTGCTGAGCAGCAGCACGCCGGTCTCCGCGGCGGTCATCGCAGCGGAAATGGTGTCGTAGTCGCGCATCTCGCCCAGCAGAATCACGTCCGGACTTTCGCGAAGGGCAGAACGCAGGGATTCAAGATAGCCCGGCGTGTCGATCGAGATCTCGCGCTGCGTCACGATCGCCTTGTCATGGTGATGAATGTACTCGATGGGGTCTTCCATCGTGATGATGTGGCAGTCGCGTCGGTGATTGATGCGGTCGATCATGCAGGCAAGCGTGGTCGATTTTCCCGTTCCCGCGCTGCCGGTGATGAGCACCAGACCCTTCTTGGTGTCCGCCAGCGAGAGCACGCTTTCCGGAATGCCGAGCTCGACGGGATCGGGCAGGCCGAAACGGATGACGCGGATGACCGCCGCCAGCGAGCCGCGCTGCCGGAAGACGTTCACCCGGAAACGCCCCAGATTCCACACCGCAAAGGAAAAGTCGTCGTCGATGCCGCGGTCCAGATTGCCGCGATTTCTGTGGGCCAGCTCATAGATGTTCTCAACAATCGCCTGAATATCCGGCGGCTTCATGATGTTGTCCGGCAGACGTTCCTGATGTCCGTCGCATTTGAAGGTGACCGGGAGACCGGCGACCAGAAACACGTCGGACGCATCCATGGAAACTGCTTTCTGCATGATGTCAAGGATAGTCATTTCCATCAGAATCCTCCGTCCCAGAGTTGACCGATGCTTTCGTCCTCGGTCCAGTTTTTCGTATGCTGCCACTGCAGAAGTTCGGTTCCCGACTCTCCGTTCGGCCGGAACCCGATGCTGAGGCTCAGGTCTCCCTCTGTCAGAACCGTATGGTAAACCCCGTTGCTGTCACGTTCCCAGCCGGAAAGGCCGTAGTCCGCCGGATCCGTTTCGCTCAGCTCCTGCCGGAAGGCCTGTCCCTTCTCCTCGAGCGCATAGCGGCTGCGCACCGTTTCGGCGTATTTCTCCGCCAGGCGCAGGTCCGCTCTTGCCGTCGTAAAGGCCAGGATGGCGAGCGTCGTCAGGCAGATGCTGATCACCGTCAGCAGCAGGGTCAGCGGTCCGAGCTTGATCGGTACCTCTCTCATGGCGTCCCCTCCTCTCGGAATGCGGCCGTCTTCAGGCGGTAAACCGGTTTCTCGGCATCGCCGTGGTGTACCAGAATCACGCTGGAGATCATGGTCCCGTTCGCAGTTTTTTGAGGCCGCCAGCTCACATCCACGCGGTATGCGCCCTGCGGATCGGGGTTTTTCTCGTCGTCATAACAGGCCGTCACGCCGGAAGCATCCGGTCGGGCGGAAGCATTGCCGTTTTCGTTCAGAAGGGAGAGCAGCTCCTCACAGTTTTCGCTGATTGAGACGGCCTCGGCGGCGTTGCCCGCCAGCATCACCGCATCCGTCAGCTGTCTGGCGGCGGCCGTCTGCTGTCTGGCCAGGCCGAACACCTGGGTCAGCACCAGAATGATCGCCAGAAACACCACGATCAGCAGCAGTGTCTCGATATAGAACGCTGTAATCTGTCCGTTTCGTTTCATGCCCCTGCCTCCTCCGATCGAAGATGCAGCAGGACCTTCCCGGCGTCGCAGTCCACGGTCAGCAGACCGTCTGCGTTCAGGACCGGCTCAAAGCGCCGGGTTGTGCCGATGACCTGGGCGTCCTCCGGCCGGAGCGCCGCGTCGGCCCTGGCATAGTCCTCCACCAGGCATCCGTCCGTCTGATAGATACGCAGCGCATAGCCGCTGCCGCCCTCGGAGAGGACCAGCACCTTCCCGACCTCCTTGTCTTCGTCGATGCGCAGCGCGCCGCCGGCATCGTAGGCCTTGACGGTTGTCGACAGGTAGGAGAGCAGCGCGCGGCTGTGCATGTTTCGATTCTGCCCGTCGACGGTGTTCCGATAGCTCTGCGCCCCGAATACCACGAGCAGCAAAAATCCTGCCAGAAACAGCGCCGCGATTCCGATCGTATAAAGACCCAGTCCGGCATGTCCGTCCCGTTTCATCGCTCTCCTCCTCTCCGTAAAATTTTCTGTTTTCTCTTATTCCGTCCGGTTGACGACCTTCACGGTCGGCGGAAGGTTCGAGGCAAAGGCCTCATAGCTCACATAGTAGTCTTCGGTGTTCACCTGCAGACCGTAATTGTCCTCCAGATACTGCAGATTCGGCGGATAGACGCCTTCCACGACATAGCACTGCAGCGCGCTGCGCTGCACCGCCTCGCGGATTGCCGCCGCGCCGCTGTCTTCCAGCTCGGTCTTCGGATGCCGGAAAACCGACAGCAGAATGACCGCCAGAATCAGCGCCGCCAGCAGCGGCCAGATCAGCCGTCTGCCTTTGTTTTCTGTCTTGTCGGAATACATATTCTCTTACCCGATTGCGTTCATCATGCCGATCAGCGGCAGCATGACGCTGAGCAGCGACAGGCCGACGGTCACCATCAGCACGCCGGAAAGCAGGGGGTCGATCGTGCCGATCAGGCGCTCGACCAGGTTGCCGCAGTTTTCCTCCAGCAGGCCGGTCAGCCGGTTCAGAACGTTCTCCATGTTGCCGCTGCGCTCTCCCGCCAGCAGCATCCGGCCGTAGATCGGTTCGAACAGCTCTTCATCGTAGGCGGCCTGCGCGATGCTGTGGCCTTCCTCCATGCGGCGGATGCAGCGCTTCAGCTTTTCTTCCACCGGTTTGCAGGCCGTCATCGGCAGGCTTTTCAGAACCGCGTCGTCCTGCATATCGCCGCTGGCCAGGAAGGTCGACAGGGCGGAGGTAAAGCGGAACATGCCCATGTTCTGGAGGATCTCGGAACAGGTGCGGTTCCTGCTCAGAAAGCGCTCGACCGCGTCCCTTTTGCCGTTCTTCCACATCAGCAGGCCGACGATCAGGCCGACCGCCAGCAGAAGCATCAGGATCAGCGCAAACCAGCAGAAGCCGTATGCCCAGCGGACATAGCTGTAGCTGGAGGCGGCGAGGCTTCCCGTCAGGTTGTTGTACACGTCCCGAAACGCCGGCAGCACCAGCACCAGCAGCACGGCAAGCACCGCGATGATCAGCGTCAGCATCGCCGCCGGATAGGTGATCGCGTTGTGCAGCTTTTCCGCGATGGTTTTCTGATCCTTATAGTAGGCCGCCAGACGGAACAGGGTATCTTCCAGCCGGCCGGAGCTCTCGCCGGCCTCGGTCATCTGGAGGGCATAGTCGGGAAAAATGCCGCTTTCCTTCATCGCCGCTGCCAGACCGTAGCCCTGGTCAACCTGCGTCTTCATCACCTGAAGACCCTGTTCCAGAACGCCGGAGCCGAGTTCCCGCTCGCTCTGCAGCAGAGAAATCGCCTCGTCGGTCGCAACGCCGGCCTGGATCATCATCGCCATGCTCTCGCAGAAGGCGCTGACGCCCAGTTCGTCCAGTTTCTTCCTGCTCATTGTTTCACCGCCCTAATAATAGTACAGGTCTGAATAGTTGGTGCCGTCCCCGATGAACTGCGCGTCCGCGCCGCTGGCCGCAAAGGTCAGGTCGATGCGGGTCCAGGTGTCCGCGTTGGCTTCAAAGCCTACCGTCACCCAGCCGGTTTCATCGGTATAGAACATGTTCCAGGCATGGTAAAGATCTTTCGGCGCCACGTACCCGAAGATCATCTTGGTGGGAATCCCCTGGCTGCGCAGCATGGCGGCGGCCAGCGACGCATAGTCAAAGCAGATGCCCTTGCCGGTCTGAAGCGTCTCGTCCGGGCTCGGGAGATAGCCGCTTTTTACCGAGGTGGCCTTTTCCTTGTCGTAGGTAACGTGGCTGCAGATGTAATCGTAGACCGCGTTGACGAAATCCATTTCGGTGGCGGCTCCCGCCGCGAATTCGGCCGCCAGTCTGACGCAGGCCGAGCCTTCGCCGTAGTTGACATAGGCGTTCGGGCGCAGGAAGGGCTGGAACTCATCCTGCAGCAGGGCATCCGCCGTGACGGAATAGAGTTCGGAATATTTCTGGTCCACCACATTCTCCATGATGCGGAAGCGGTAGGTGCCGCTGCCGCTCTGCAGCGGGAAGACCGCGGGCGTGCCGTCAACGGGTAGATCGTAGGTGTAGGCGTCCTCGCCCTTGATCACCTGAAACTTCAGGCGGGTGTCCGACGTCGCCGAAGCGGCGACATAGCCCTCGGAGAGCCCGGAGGTGTCGATGGCTGCCCGGTCGCCGTGCTGGGCGAGGTCCGGATGGTAGGCGGAATCCCGAAAGGCGGGGGAGGGATAGGCCGCCGCGCCCGTCGGCGGGAAAAGGCATCCGCCGAGCAGAGCCAGCAGCAGGCTTGCCGTCCATACTCTTTTTGCTGCCCGTTTCAGAGTTCCCGCCTCCTTCCCTGCGTTCGTCCGTCTGAAAAGCGACTCTTCCACGCTTATCATATAATTTTACCATACTTTACCCGCTGCTTCAATGTTTTTATTATAAAAAGAATAATGAGTTTGTTTTAGAACGCGGACAGGGTGTTGCTCCCTCTCAGCTTGTGCCGTTTCGCGGCCAGAGAAGGTACTGCCCCTTACCAAGCTCCTGCTGCCGCGAATGAGTATAGATAATCCCCGACGGAAAGCCCAGCGGAGCGGGTTTCCATCGGGGAGCGACGAACAGTGGAATGAGCATAACGACGCGCGGGAAGCGTGCGACGATCCAAGCTTGCTGCTTTCCCGATGCTTCGGGGAAGCGAGACGATATGGAGCTTGTGAGGAGCCAGCGCGGCGGAGAAACTTCGGTGCGAGGGATCGGTTTCTCTTCCGCGCAATGGCAGGAAGCCTATAACGGGGTTGTCCCGAATTGGAAATATGAGTCACGGGGACAGGTTCCCTGACTCAGCGAAGGTGTCTGACGGCGTGGAGCGGGCATTCCAGGAGCAGCAGCTTTCCTGTCAGGGCCTCCTGCTCGCCCGTCTGCCGAAAACCTTCGCGGGCGTAGAAGTCCCGCGCAGCCCGATTGCTCTCGGCCACCTGCAGCCGCAGACAGCTTCTTCCCTGGCGGCGGTAGAAGTGCACGGCTCTCGCCAGAAGCTGGATGCCGTAGCCCCGGCCGCGAAAGAGCGGCTCGAGATAGAGAAGACTGATCCAGCCGGCGCCGTCCTTCGCGCCGCGCCCGGGATCCAGGTCCACCAGACCGGCCGGTTCTTCCCGCTGCCACAGACGCAGCACGGATCCGGGCGCCTTCCCGTGATGCCGGCAGGCGGCGGTATAGTAGGACTCCGCAGAGAATCCCTGCAGATCCCCGTGCGCAAACAGCCAGGCATCCTCGTAGCATCGTTCGTAATACGCTCTGTCCTCCTGCGGGCGAAACAGCGTGTCGCGCAGGTCGGAGGTCACCGTCCAGCTGCTTTTCAGGTTTTCGGGCACGTGCGAGTCGTCGTTGAGAAAGACGATCGAGAATTTTTCGCCGTCCCAGAGCAGCTTGGAAACCGCCGTATTTCGGAAGATCGGCAGATGTTCGACATCGGAAAGCGGAATCCCCGTAATGCCGGACAGCATGCAGCGGATGGTGGCGCCGTGGCTGACCACGGCGACGGTCTTTCCGTCGTTTTCCCGGGCGATCTCTTCCAGCGCCCGCAGAGCCCGGGTGCGCACCTGTTGGAAGGTCTCGGCGCCTTCCAGAGACCAGTTCTCCGCGTCGTAGATAAATCGGTCCGTCAGAGCCGGATCTTCATAGGCGACATTTCCGAAAAACTGCTGCTCCCAGGGGCCGGCATTCAGTTCGCGCAGCGCTTTGTTCGTCCGGATCGGCAGCCGATCCCTGCGCGCCGCGGCCTCTGCGGTCAGCATGGCGCGGGTCAGGTCGCTGGAGTAGACGGCGTCGACCGGGATTTCGGCAAAGCGCCGTGCCAGCGCTTCGATCTGCCGGAAGCCCTGTCTGCTGACTTCGCCGTCCCAGAAGCCCTGAACCATGCGAAAGCGGTTTCCTTCCGTCTGTGTATGCCGAATCAGATAAATTTCTGTCATTCCATTCCTCCGGCGCTTGACCGCGGGCGCAGAATCAAGTATAATATGACAGCGCCCGGGGAATCTGAGCATATTATAGACGTTCCCCCCGCCGTGTACAAGACTCTTTTTCTTTCTGAGAGGTATCTGAACCATGGTCCGAGCGGCTGTTCTGGCTTCCGGCGACGGATCCAGACTCCAGGCAATTCTGGATGCAGTTTACTTCAATGAAATACCGAATTTTGAACTGGTGGCCGTGATCTGCCCACAGCAGGGCTGCTACGCCATGACGCGCGCGCTCAGCGCGGGCATCCCGGCCTTTGTGGTCGATCCCGAGCTGTTCCCGAACAGCACCAGCCACAGTATGGCGGTCGCCAACAAGCTCAAGGACATGGATATCGAGCTGGTCATTCTGGCGGGCTATGACTGCTCCCTCGGCGTCGTGCCGTACCAGTTCCGCAACCGTGTCATCGGCACCTATCCCGCGCTTTACCCCGCCTTCAGCGAAGAAGAGGGAGATCCGGTGGAGCTGGCGCTGGAAACCGGCCTCAAGGTCACGGGTGCCACCTCGTATTTTTCGGACAGCGACGGCCGTGTCCGGGCCGTTATCATGCAGCGTTCTCTGGAGGTCAGTCCGGAGGACACCGTTCAGACGCTGACGGCCAGGCTGATGGAAGAATGCGAATGGCCGCTGCTGAACGAGTCGGTTTCCCTCTTCTGTGCCGGCAGGCTTTCCGTCCGCGGCAGGCGGGTGGACATCAAACCGCTGCCGGGCGAAGAGGAAACGGAATAATTTTTACCATCAAAAAAGAGGTTGCCGCAGAACTCCGGACAACCCCGATCTCAGCTTTATGCAATTGCGCGGAAGAGAAACTGGTCCCTCGCACCGATGTTTCTCCGCCGCGCTTTTTGTATACTTTCCTCCGCTCTCTGTTCGCGGCAGCAGGAGCTCGGTCAGGGGCAGTACCTGCTCTTGCCGCGAAATGGTACAGCCTGAAGGGGAGCTGATTGCAAGTAATTTGAGACAACCCCGTTTATCATTTGAGAGTTTTACCCGAACAGGCCGGCGGCCCATCGCCACAGCTGTCCGAGATAGTCGGTATAAACCTGCACATAGGTGTTCAGATGGTAATCATTGTTGAGGCTCTGAAGGATGCGGTCGGTTTCCGCCCCGGTCAGGATCCCTACGCCGACGCATACCGCGCCGAGCAGGATGGCCAGTGCCGCGATGATGAGAATGACTCTCCAGCCGTTTTTCATAATACCGGCACCTCCTTCGTGCACCAGTTCTGCGCCAGTTCGCGCACGGCACGTACCAGTCCGACCATCACGCCGCCGATCAGCCAGATGCTTATCCACAGGAAGACCAGACCCAGCGCCAGCGCAATGATGGCGGCGCCGAACAGCAGCAGCACATCGGCCAGAACCGCAAAACCGCTGAAGGCCGCGAGAATCAGGGTCACCCCCAGCGCAATCATCGCCAGGGACACGCTGAAGCTGAGCAGCGTCGGAATCAACAGCAGGATCAGCAGCAGCAGGGTGATCGGGATTGCAAGAATCAGAAAGAGAACCAGCAGGGGAACATTGGTCACCCGCTTCATCGGAACGATGCGCCGTCTCTTCTTCGGCGCCTCTTCTTCCGGTTCCTCAATCTGTATGCTGAATTCCGCCTTTTCCTCGGGAAACAGGTCCTGAACCGTCTGCAGAAGGTTCTTTCCCGGTGCTTCCGCCGGTTCCGGTTCTGCGCTTTCCGTCTCCTCCGGCTCTTCGTCCGAAGCGGCTTCGGGCGTTTTCTCCGGTGCTTCGTCGGCGGAATCGCTCAGAGAAGCTTCCTTCTCCGAAGCTGCGGGTACATGGTTTTCGTCTTCCGCCGCATCCGGGGCTTCGCTGCTTTCTTTGGGCTGCGCTTCGGCGCTCTCTTCCGCCGCGGGCGTCTCTTCCCCGGCGTCTTCCTCTTCTTCCTGCGGAGCAGGCTTTGCTTCCTCCTCCGGCTCCGGAAGCAGAACTTCCTCTTCTTCCGGCTCTTCCTCCTCTGTTTCTTCCTCTTCCGTCTCTTCGGAGCTGTCGGGAGGCAGAATGGCAGGGAAGTTCTGCGTGTCGCTCAGAAGCACCTCGGCCTTCGGAACGACCGGTTTTTTGACCTCTACTTTTCCGGGGTCCACGCCGAGATCGAAAAACGAGACCTGATCCTCCGTCAGCGACTGCGCGGCGTCTTCCTCCGGAAACAGCTCGTCGAAGATCTTGTTGATGGCCAGCACAAACGGAGGAATGTCCGTGCTCTCTTCGTATTCGTCTCCCTTTTTCTGTGCGGAAACCGAAAGCTTTCTCTCCTTCGCGTCATAGGCGCGGGCAATGACAACCGCCTGCCGGGTCGGCGACATCAGGTGCTGAATCAGACCCTGGTCGTCCTCGGCGATGGCGAACATTCTCTCATACATCTTCAGCGCCCGCTGCCGGTCTTCATCATACATGAAGGTCAGCAGCTTGGAAAGCTCTGTCATGAACTGCTGTTTTGTGATGAAACTCACCTCCGAATTCTTCGGATCCGTCCGGCTGCAGCCGGACATACACGGTTATTATACCGTCAGTCCCCCGCAAGGTCAAGGATTTCTTTGTTTTCCGGGTTTTTCCGGCGTTTTCGGGCCTTGACAAGCAGGGACGGGAAGCTTAAAATATTATGGATTCGCAGCTTTTCAAAGCCGCAAAGAACGGAGAATATGTATGGCTAAAGAGAAAAAAGTAGAACAGATTACCGATATGGAGACCGATTTCGCCCAGTGGTATACCGACATCTGCCGGAAAGCCGAACTGGTCGAGTACGCTTCGGTCAAGGGCTTTACCATTCTGCGCCCCTACGGCTATGCCATCTGGGAAAACATGCAGCAGATCATGGACGCCGCCTTCAAAGCCACCGGCCATGTCAACGTGGCCATGCCCGTGCTGATTCCCGAAAGCCTTCTGAAGAAGGAGGGCGAGCTGGTCAACGGCTTTG
The DNA here is from genome assembly GCA_017538965.1 of Oscillospiraceae bacterium. Taxonomy (GTDB): domain Bacteria; phylum Bacillota; class Clostridia; order Oscillospirales; family Oscillospiraceae; genus Limivicinus. Next base: position 4,556 of record JAFYHU010000017.1, on the reverse strand, counting down.
CGCCCGAGGTCGCCTGGGTTACCATGGGCGGCAGCGAGCCGCTGGAAGAGCGCCTGGCTTTCCGTCCGACCTCCGAGACCATGTTCTGTGATCACTGGTCCCGCGTGCTGCACTCTTACCGCGAGCTTCCCATGCTCTATAACCAGTGGTGCTCGGTCATCCGCTGGGAAAAGACCACCCGTCCCTTCCTGCGTTCGCGGGAGTTCTGGTGGCAGGAAGGCCACACCATCCACGAGACCGCCGAAGAGGCGCAGCAGGAAACCGAGCAGCAGCTGAATACCTATGCCGATTTCTTTGAAAAGGTCCTCGCGATCCCGGTGGTGCGCGGCCGCAAGACTGACAAGGAAAAGTTCGCCGGCGCTGAGGCCACTTACACAGTCGAGTGCCTGATGAAGGATCACAAGGCCCTGCAGGGTGCGACTTCGCACTATTTCGGCGACAAGTTCTCCCGCGCCTACGATGTCACCTTTACCGGACGGGACAACAAGCTGCAGTATCCCTTCCAGACCTCCTGGGGTTCGACCACCCGCATGATCGGTGCGGTCATCATGGCCCACGGCGACAACAACGGCCTGGTCCTGCCTCCGAAAATCGCGCCCATCCAGGTCATTCTGGTTCCGGTCGCCGCCCACAAGCCGGGTGTTGCCGAAAAGGCCCGGGAGCTCCTCGGCCGGATTGCGGCCGCGGGCATCCGCGTACAGGCTGATTTCTCGGACAACAGCCTCGGCTGGAAATGCGCCCAGTACGAGATGAAGGGCGTGCCGCTGCGCCTGGAGCTCGGTCCCCGCGACATCGAGAACAATGTCTGCGTGGCCGTCCGCCGCGACAACGGCGAAAAGACGACCGTCTCTCTGGACGACCTGGAGGCAAAGCTTCCCGAACTTCTGGACGCCGTGCAGCAGGGGCTGTACGACGCCGCCCTGAAGAATCTGGAAGAGCATATCTTCCCCGCCTGCAGCATTGAAGAGGCAAAGCGCCTGCAGAATGAGCGCGGCGGCTTCATCAAGACCATGTGGTGCGGCAGTGATGCCTGCGAGCAGAAGATGAAGGAAGAGGGCGGCATGTCCTCCCGCTGCATCCCGTTCCGGCAGGAACAGCTCGGCGAGACCTGCGCCTGCTGCGGCAGGCCCGCGAAGCACATGATCTACTGGGGCGTCGCCTACTGAAGCATTTTTACCATCCGCAAACAGAAAGAGATGAGAAAACTATGAGTAAACTTACCCTGCAGCGCGCAAAGGAAATTCTTCCGAAGCACACCACCGAACAGCACCTGTTCGTGCATGCCGCCTGTGTCAGCGCGGCGATGGGTGCCATGGCCGATTATTTCGGCGAGGACCGGGATCATTGGGAGGCCATCGGCTGGCTGCACGACGTGGACTATGAAAAATATCCCTCCGTCGAAGAGCACTGCCACCATGTACGCGAGCTCCTGGAGCCCGAAGGCGTCGATGAAGAGGACATCCGCAGCATCATCTCTCACGGCTGGGGCCTGACCTGCGACGAGGTGAAGCCGGAAAGCAATCTGGACAAAAGTCTGTTTACCGTGGATGAGCTGACCGGCATCATCCATGCCTACGGCCTGATGCGGCCCGAGGGCATGGACGGCATGAGCGTGAAGAGCTTTAAGAAGAAATATAAAGACCGGAAATTTGCCGCCAAGTGCGACCGTGCCGTAATCGAGCAGGGCTTTGAAATGCTGGGCATGGATCCCGCCGTCGTCATGCAGTGCTGCATCGACGGTATGACGGCGCATAAGGAAGAGATCGGGTTTTAAGCTTCCGCCCGTTTGTTTGGAGGGCCGTTTATGGATACCTGGCAGCGGCATCAGCGCGTCTTTCATCTGATTGAGATTGCGATGAACCGTCCTCTCAGCCGAAAATTCAACATGACCCACGAGGATCTTCATGTCGACGGACCGATCCTGCTGGTTCCGAACCATGCCTGCGCCTGGGACCCGCTGCTGGTGGCCACCAGTCTGCACGACAAGCATGTCTACTATGTCGCCAGCGAGCATCTCTTCCGCCTCGGCTTCGTCTCCGACGTCATCGATTATCTGGTCGCGCTGATTCCCCGGCGGAAAGCCTCGACCGGCATGGACACGGTGAAAGCCTGCCTGCGTCATCTGAAGGCCGGACACTCGGTCTGCCTGTTTGCCGAGGGCGAACAGTGCTGGGCCGGGCAGAACAATCCGATCTTTCCCGCCACGGGGAAGCTGGCCAAAAGCTCCGGCGCCACGCTGGTCACCTACCGTCTGGAGGGTGCTTATCTGAGCCTGCCCCGCTGGGGGAGAGGCATCCGCCGTGGCCGTGTCTACGGCCATCCGGTCGGCATTTATCCTCCGGAAGAGCTGCAGACCATGACCGCTCAGGAGGTCAATGACCTGATCACCCGGGACATCCGTGAGGATGCCTGGGAGCGGCAGCGTCAGGACCCTGTCGCCTACCGCGGAAAAAACCGCGCCGAGGGGATGGAGCGCGCGCTGTTTCTCTGTCCGCGCTGCCGGCGCATCGGAACCCTGCGTACCAGGGGGAACCGGATTTTCTGCTCCTGCGGACTGGATCTGGAATACCTGGAAACAGGATTCTACCGGCCGGACAAGCCCTTTTCGGAGATTGCCGAATGGGATGCCTGGCAGAAGGACGTCCTGCGCAGCCGGGACTTCAGCCAGGAGGGGCCGGACGGACTGCTCTTTTCGGACGGCGGGGTCAGTCTTTACCGCCTCGGCAGCGGCCATCAGGAAGAGCTCCTCGGCAGCGGCGTGCTTCAGCAGTATGAAGACCGGCTGGACTGTGCCGGCTTCCGCTTTCCCCTGAAGGACATCAGCGGCATGGCCGATGTTCTGGCCGACCGCCTCCTGCTGAGCGCTCACGGGGAATATTACGAAATCCGTTCGAAGACCGATATCTGTTTCCGCAAATACCTGGAAGTCTGGAGGGAAACTTGAGCAATGGATTATTCTGCTGCCAACCACGCGCTGTGGAACGTCATTGTGCAGATGGGCCTGATTGCCGGCGCGATCCTGCTGGCAAACCTGCTTCGGCAGAGAGTCGGTCTGATCCGCAAAAGCCTGATGCCGATCGCCGTGCTCGGCGGCTTTCTGCTGCTGATCGCCAAGATCATCGGCCTGGTGAAGCTGGATGATGAACTTCTCGAGATGCTGGTCTATCACGGCATCGCCCTCGGCTTCATCGCCATGAGTCTGCGTGTCCCGTCGGAAAAAGACCTCGCCAGAAAAGGCGACCTGACCGGCCTGAAATCGGGCGCCGTCATCGTCAGCACCTATCTGGTGCAGGGCATGACCGGTCTGCTGATCACGCTGCTGCTCGGCTATACTCTGATGCCCGGTCTCTTCAAGGCGGCCGGCATGCTGCTCCCCATGGGCTTCGGCCAGGGTCCCGGTCAGGCGAACAACGTCGGCTCGAGCTATGAGGCACTCGGCTTTGCGGGCGGTCGCAGCTTCGGCCTGGCGGTCGCGGCCGCAGGGTATCTGGTCGCCTGCATCGTCGGGGTCGTCATTCTGAACATCCTCTCGCGCAGGGGAAAGGTCGGCAAGACCCGCTCTGCGGCTGAAGAGGAACCGGACGCCGATTTCTTCCAGAGCCGGGACGAGATCCCCGTCTCCGATTCCATTGACAAGCTGTCGGTTCAGTTTGCGATGATTCTGCTGGTCTATCTGGCGACCTACCTGGCCGCCTGGGGGCTGACCTCCGGCATTGCGGCCCTCTCCCCGGGTCTCGCGAAGACCGTCAATACCCTGATCTGGGGCTTCAACTTCATTATCGGCTCCGCTCTCGCCATCCTGCTTCGCGTGCTGCTCGAGCGCGGCAAGCGTTCGGGGCTGATCACGCGGCAGTATCAGAACAATTATCTGCTCAACCGCCTCTCGGGCTTCTTTTTCGATGTCATGATCGTCGCCGGGATTGCCTCCATCAACCTCGAGGACATCCGCGGGCTGTGGCTTCCTTTCGTGCTGCTGGTTATTCTCGGCGCCGCTGTCACCTGGATTCACCTGTCTGTCGTCTGCAGGAAGGTCTACCCCGATTATTATTACGAGGGCCTGATTTCGATGTACGGCATGCTCACCGGCACCATCAGCTCCGGTGTTCTGCTTCTGCGCGAAATCGATCCGGATCTCTCCACTCCCTCGGCCAACAATCTGGTCATCGGCAGCAGCTTCGGCATCATTCTCGGCGCGCCGGTCCTGATTCTGGTCGGTCTGGCGCCGAAATCCGACCTCTACTGCTGGCTGGTCATCGGCCTGGTGCTCGTATACCTCGCCCTGCTGTACCTGCTCATCTTCAAAGCCCATCGGAGGAAAAAGTAAATAAGCAGAACGGGATTGTCTCATTTGATCCAGGACAACCCCGTTCTGGTCTTTCTGCAATTGCGCGGAAGAGAAACTGGTATCTCGCACGCAGGTTTCTCCGCCGCGCTGGCTCCTCACAAGCTCCATATCGTCTCGCTTCCCCGAAGTGTCGGGAAAGCTCGCTCATTTCGCTGCTCGTCGCTGCCGATGGAAACCCACTTTGTTGGGCTTTCCATCGGTTTTTTCATTC
>JAFYHU010000016.1 GCA_017538965.1 Oscillospiraceae bacterium | reverse complement strand
CTTCAGCCTGATGGCCCTGATGCCGCGCCTCGACGGTGTGGTGATGAAGCGCTTCGGCGATGCGATTCTCGCCGTGACTCCGGAAAGGGCCTTTGAGATCATTCGCGAGGAAGCGGGCAAGCAATTTGACCCGAACCTCGCACAGGTGTTTTTGAACCACAAGGACGAATTTGCCGAACTGTCTCAGCAGGGAGACGAAGCGCCGCGAAGCGGCGCAGAGTTGAGAGTTGAGAGTTGAGAGAAGAGATTACCGCTGCGGCGGGGACCTCATCCGACCTCGCTTCGCTCGGCCACCTTCTCCTAAGGAGAAGGCAAGGGCGCCTGCGGGCGCGGGGCTTGCGGAGCAATCTGGGGCAGTAAGCTTCTATAACTTTTATAAAATACTTGCAAATCGCTATGGGAAGTTTGAGTTAAGTGATTTGACCGAATGCCGCGGATGATCCGTCGCTCCACGGCGCTGACGTACAGACAGAAATTGAAAGGATGGAAAACCCCATGAGAAAAAGCATCGCTCTGGTGCTGATGCTGCTGCTCGCGCTTGCGCTCTGTCCGACCGTACTGGCAGATAACAGCACGGGCGGTGTCTATCAATCCCTGTCGGAGCTGAACGGCAAACGCATCGGGATCCAGGTCGGAACGGACTATGAACTGATCGTATGGGACCTGCTTCCGGAGGCCGAGTGCATCTTTTACAGCTCCTATCCTGACCTGGCAGCCGCTCTGGAAACCAACAAGATCGACGGCTTTCCCGGAGATGAACCCGTGCTGAAATTCATGGCAGCGGAGGACGACAAGCTGGTCGTGCTGCCGGATGATATGAACCCGGTTGAAATGGCCTATGTCCTGCCGAAGAGCACGGAAGGCGACAGGCTGCGGGAAGAACTGAATACATGGATCCGATCTGCGAGGGCCAGCGGCGAACTGGATGAGATTGCGTACAAGTGGATCGAAGGTCCGGAAAGCGAAAAAACCGTGCCTGATTACGCCAGTTTCCCCGCGCCGAATGGGACGCTCCGTATGCTTACGGAAGGGGCTTATACCCCGATGAATTATTACAGAGGCACGGAACTGATCGGCTTTGAAGTGGATATGACAGCCCGCTTCTGTGAGGCGTGCGGCTACGGCCTGATCGTGGATGCGATGAATTTCGACGGCATCATACCGGCCGTGCAGGCGGGAAAAGCCGATTTCGCCGCCGCGTCCTTCGTCGTTCAGCCGGAGCGGCAGGAGATGGTCAATTTTTCCGAGCCGTACCTTGTCTGCGGCACGCTGATGACCGTGCTGAAGGCCGATGAGTCTGTTTCGGAAGGCACTTCCTTCTGGAAAAGCATCGGGGACAGCATTGAGCGGACTTTCATTCGAGAAAACCGCTGGCAGCTGTTCCTGCAGGGAATTCTTAACACGCTGCTGATCACGGTGCTGTCCATGATCTTCGGCACAGCGCTCGGATTTATCGTCTTTATGCTGTGTCGGAACGGAAACCGCATTGCCAACACCGTGACGGGCGCTGTCACATGGCTGATCAAGGGCATGCCCATGGTGGTGCTGCTCATGATCCTGTATTACATTGTCTTTGGCAGCGTGGCTATTACCGGGCTGATGGTCTCCGTGATCGGCTTTACGCTGACTTTCAGCGCCGCGGTGTTCGGCCTGCTGCAGATGGGGGTCGGCGCCGTGGACAAGGGACAGTATGAAGCCGCCTACGCGCTCGGCCATTCCAGCCGGCATACGTTTTTCAGGATCATCCTGCCGCAGGCGCTGCCCCACATCCTGCCGTCATACAAGTCGGAGGTCGTCAGCCTCATCCAGGCCACGGCCATCGTCGGTTATATCGCCGTGCAGGATCTGACCAAGATGGGCGACATCGTGCGAAGCAGGACCTATGAGGCCTTCTTCCCCCTGATCGCAATCACGATCATCTATTTTGTTCTGGAGGCTTTGCTCGGATTGCTTATCCGCCGCATCAATGTCAACATCAATCCCAAACGCCGCAAGCGGGAAAATATCCTGAAGGGAGTGAAGACCGATGATTAGGATCGAGCATCTGAAAAAAGCCTATCCGAACGTCACACCGTTGAAGGATGTCTGCGTGGAGATTAACGACGGGGATGTGATCTCCGTGATCGGTCCTTCCGGCACCGGCAAGAGCACGCTGCTTCGCTGTATCAATCAGATGGAAATGCCGACCTCGGGGAAGGTCTGGATCGACGATGTGGAAATCACCGATCCGAACTGCGACATCAACAAGGTGCGGCAGAAAATGGGCATGGTGTTCCAGTCCTTCAATCTGTTCTCCCATATGACGGTGATCGAAAACATCATGTTCTCGCCCATGACCCTGCTGGGAAAGAAAAAGCAGGAGGCTTATGACGATGCCATGCGCCTGCTGCGGATGGTCGGTCTGGCGGAGAAGGCGCTGAACTACCCCGATGAGCTTTCCGGCGGACAGAAGCAGCGTATCGCCATCGCGCGGACGCTGGCGATGGACCCGGATATCATCCTTCTGGATGAGCCTACCAGCGCTCTGGACCCGACGATGGTCGGCGAAGTCCAGGCGGTCATCAGGGACATGGCGCAGACCGGCAAAACGATGATGATCGTGACCCACGAGATGAACTTTGCCCGGGCGATCTGCAATCGCATCTTCTATATGGATGAGGGCGGCATCTATGAGGACGGCCCGCCGGAGCAGATTTTCGACAACCCCATGCGGGAAAAGACGCGCCGTTTCATTCGCCGGCTGAAGGTGCTGGAGCTTGAAATTGAGAACAGGGACTATGATTTTCTGGGCATGTCCGGGGTGATCGAGCAGTACTGCAGCCGTAACCAGATCCCGCCCAAAACGACACACCGGATCCAGCTCACCTTTGAAGAGCTGACCCAGCAGCTGCTCATTCCGGTGATGGAAAATCCCCGGATCCATACGGTGATCGAATACTCGGCTGCCGAAGAAAAGACGACGATGACCGTTCAATATGGCGGGCTGGAGGCGAATATCACAAAGACAGGCGACGAGCTCTCTCTGGCCGTCCTGAAAAGCGCCGTGTCGGAGATGACATACAGCCGTCAGGAGAATACCGACCTTCCGAATCAGATAGTCCTGTCCATCCGGGAGTAAGGCGTCAAGATACTTGTTCCGGCTCTGATTCTGGGCGGCTGCGGTTTTGCGCTTCGCCATTTTACGCGGATGCACGGATTACCATATAAAATATACGAGCTATATACGAGCTCAGCGGAGTGTAGGTTCCGCCGGGCTCGTACGTTTATCAGATCAGGACGCGGCCGAAGATACGGAAGGGAACATAGGGCGAAATCGCGATCGGAGCATATTTATCGTTATAGGAGAGCAGGAGCGGCTGCGGAAGGGATCAGGAAAATTTGGTAGGACGGTCTTGCCAAAAGACCAAGAGTACATTATAATAAAATCGAAAGACGCGAGAGACGGGAATTAAGCGAGGGCAGAGAAATGGATATGATCTGCATCGGCGACAGCCTGACATACGGATACGGCGTGCGCAGGGCGCAATGCTGGACGGAGCTTGCTTCCGCAATGAGCGGATGGACGCTTCGCAACCATGGCATCTGCGGGGATACGACAGGCGGCATGCTTGTACGTCTGCGGGAGATCCTGAGGGAGAAGAGCGGCGGGGAACGCTGTTTCCTGCTGATGGGCGGATGCAACGACATCTTTTTCTCCGGAAGCAGCACCGGCGCCAGAGAGAACATGGCGGCAATGACGCATCAGCTCTTCGCGGCGGGCGAGATGCCGCTGATCGCGATCGGACCGGGCGTTGCACAGGGACATTATCCGAGCGCCTGGACGGACTTGGTGGATTTCCCGGAAGCGGCGGAGGAGATCGAGCGCTACTATGCATGGCTGGAGCGCTTTTGCAGCAGTTTCGGGGTGCGGATGATCGATTTTCGCAGGGACTTTCGCGACCGGGACGGCCGGGTGCGCACGGAGCTGTACCTGGACGGCCTGCATCTGAATCCGGAGGGACACCGCGTCATGGCCGAACGCGTCGTAAAAGTGATCGGCGTGATGGAACGGGAGACGATGAATCCGTAAGTAAAGTTCAAAGACGGGGGAACTCCCTCCGGCCCTACGGGCCACCTCCCTCAAGGAGGGAGGCAAGGGCGGCGGAGGGCGCGGGGAGCCGCTGCGGCGGGGACCTCATCAGTCAGCTGCGCTGACAGCTTCCCCAGAGGGGAAGCCGGAGAGACGGGGAGAGAACGGGTATGCAGTTTGAGAAGATTCAGAACAACGGACCGAAAGTACCGGAGCTGGTAATGGACAGCCTGCTGAAAGCGATGGAAGCGGGTACCATTCAGGTCGGGGAGGAACTGCCTCCGGAGCGCGATCTGGCGGAAGCGCTCGGCATCTCCAGAAACTCCCTGCGGGAGTGTCTCGCAATCATGAGCTTCATGGGGATCGTGGAGAACCGCGGCAACCGGAAAATCCTGGTGAAGAACGCGGACCGGTTCCGGAAGGCGCGCTCGCTGATCGAGCTTTCCTATTCGCAGGACACCTTTGAGGACTTCATGGAATTCCGGAGGGTGAACGAGAGGGAGATTGCTCGGCTTGCCTGCAGGCGAGCGACGGAAGAGGATCTGGAACGGCTTCGTGACTCTGTCGAAAGACTGGAATCCGACGCCACGGATTTTGAGGCCGATGTGGATTTCCACGTCAATCTTGCCTATGCCAGCCACAATACGATCTTCGGAGTGATGCTCAACTACGTCAACAGCCTGATCCTGGAGCTGCGCATGCGCTTCTTCGAAAGAGAAGAATATCACGGCATGACGGCCGAGGCGCACCGGCGGATTTATGAAGCAGTCAAGGCGCGGGACGAGGAGCTGGCCGTCTATGAGATGGGGCGGCATTTGAAGATTATTGAGAATTATGATGAGAGATAGGATTATAGCTGGTAGTTAACCGCTGCGGCGGGGACCTCATCCGTCATCGCCTGCGGCGATGCCACCTTCCGGGTCGCGATCACAGATCGCTTCCCGCTTTGGCTACAAACGTGCCACCGGCACGTTTGCTTAACGCGTCGCGCCCCAAGGGGGAAGGCAAGGGCGCCTGCGGGCGTGGGGATTGCGGAGCGATCTGGGGATCGCTCCCTACGGGGTACTGCAGAGTTGAGAAATCCGCTTCGGAGGCGGGGAGAGAAAAGATAGAATAAGACCTCTTCTGGGGCGCGGAAGGCGCCGGCAGAGGAGGCCTTTTTCTTTATTTCGAAAAGTACATGGCGGCGGGAAACTCGGAGAGCGTCAGCAGCAGGACGAACACCATGGAATACCAAGGAAGACTGCCGAAGAGGAACCAGAACATCAGAATCTGCAGCCCGGCGAGCATCCAGCAGACGCCGGCGAGGCGGTGGGTTTTGCGCCAGGGGCCTTCCCAATGTTCAATCCTGCTCAGATGAAAGGCGAGTTTGGATTCGCGGCTGCAGTCGAAGAAATGCGCGCCCAGCAGGATCAGCAACAGCGCCAGCGCGCAGGGGAGATAGAACGAAAGATCGGGATGCTCCCCGGCTGCGAGGGCAATCCAGAAGGAACTGAGCAGCACGGAGATGACCGGGATGCTCCACCGCCCGAGGAGGCGGACCGAAGAGGGGGGAACCCGGCTTGCTTTCTGGTGCAGCCAGAGTTGGCCGTGGCAGATGGCGTTGAGCACGCAAAAGAGGCCGGGAACTCCGAAGACCAGAACGGCGCGGGGCATGGAATCGTCCGTTCCGCCCGGGCCGATCAGGCCCGTTTCCACAAGGGAGGGGATCCGATCCCACAGGCGAAGGCCGAGCAGCATGGGAGATGCCGCCGTCAGGAGGGAAAAGATCAGCGTTACGAGAGCCTTCTGCGGCGAGACATGTTTCCCGAAGCGCTCGCTGGCCGCGCGTTCCAGCTCCGGCGGGAGCGGGTTTGAGTTTTTAGAGAACATGGTTTTCATAGGGGCATTATAAGGCGGGAAAGGGAGAAAGTAAAGAGAGAGGAGATTTTTAGTTAGTAGTTGGCAGTTGGCAGACGGACTGCGGGCGCAATAGAGAGTTGAGAGTTGAGAGTTGAGAGTTGAGAGACGGGGGAAGGGCGCCTGCGGGCGCGGGGATTGCGGAGCGATCTGGGGATCGCTCCCTACGGAAGCGCGAACAGGGAGGGAGCGAGATGGGGAGCAGAATGATAAATTAATAACAAAGTTTTTGTGATATTTATACAAATAGAGGTGGGTTTTTTCGCTGTTTTGCCGAACGGATAATGCTTGAAGAAGCGGTTGGAAAGATGTAGAATAGAGACACCGAATTGGTAGGACCAAAATACCAAAAGCTGTCACAGCCGCCGTCCGGCAGCAGCGACAACCCGCGGAAGGGAATGATGGAATGAAGGTTTACAAAAAGATCATGGATATCCTCGGGTATCTGGAATCCACGATCCAGGTGCTCATCGGAGTCGTGATTACGGTTATCGCCTTTGCCAATGTCTGTGTGCGCTACCTTTCAAACGGTAAGCTGGCCTATACCGAGGAACTCACGGTCAACATTTTCGTGCTGATGATCATGTGCGGCTGCGCACTCTGCGCCCGCAGCGGCAGTCTGATCAGCCTGTCGCTGGTGTTCGACCTCGTCGGGAAAAAGGGCAAAAAGATTATGGCAGTAATCTTCACGGTCCTCAGCATCGCTTTCTATGCGGTGATCGTCTATACCGGCTGGGATAAGACGGCGACCCTGCTGCATCAGCACAAGCTGACGGCTTCGCTGCTGATTCCGGAGGGCTGGTTTATGGCAGCGCTGCCGCTGGGCGGCATTCTCCTGATCCTGCATTCGATCGAATATATGATCGACGTGCTGACGGAGAAGGCACCCTGCATGCAGACTCCCGAACCCAAGAAAGAGGAGGCGGCTGAAACATGATTAACTTTATTCTTTTCGGCAGCTTCTTCATTCTGCTTCTTCTGAATGTCCCGATCGCGGCAAGCCTGGGTCTGAGTTCCGTCTTTGCCATGATGTACGGCGGGACCAAGTTTACGGTCATCCCCACGAACCTCTACAACGGCATGGCAAAGTTCCTGCTGCTGGCCATTCCCTTCTTTGTCATATCCGGCAACGTGATGGCGGAGGCGGGCATTTCCCGCCGTCTGATCGCCTTCATTGACGACTGCGTCGGTCATCAGAAGGGCGGCATTGCCATCGTCTGCGTCATCGTGGCTATGTTCTTCGGCGCCATCTCCGGCTCCGGGCCGGCGACGGTCGCAGCGCTGGGCATCATTCTGATTCCGGCCATGATCAACAGCGGAGGCTTTTCGGCGCCGTTTGCCTCGGCGCTGATGGCGGCAGCCTCATCCATCGCCATCGTCATACCGCCGTCGATCGCCTTCGTCGTCTACGCGTCCATTACGGGCGTCTCCGTCGGCAACATGTTCATGGCAGGCATCATCCCCGGCATCATGATGGGTCTGGCCCTGATCGCGATCGTGCTGATCGAAGTAAAGAAAAGAGGCATCACCGCCAGCCGTGAGCGCTCCACCTGGGCGCACCGCGGCAAGACCTTCCTTCAGGCACTCTGGGGCTTCCTGGTTCCGGTCATCATTCTGGGCGGCATCTACGGCGGCGTCTTCACCCCGACCGAGGCGGCAGCCGTATCGGTGGTCTATGCGCTGATCGTCGGCATCTTCATTTACCGCGAAATCAAGATCAAAAACTTCATCAAGATTATGGTAGACTCGGGCAAGACGACCGGCTCCATCATGCTGATCATCGGTACCGCGGCGGTCTTCTCCTACGTCTGCATGAAGTTCGGCATTTCGAAAGCGGCGCAGGCGCTGCTGCTGCAGGTATCCGGAAACAAGTATGTATTCCTCATCATCATCAACATCATCTTCCTGATTGCCGGATGCTTCGTGGACGCAAACTCCGCCATGTATATCTTTATCCCGATCATGGCGCCCGTTGCCGAGGAGCTCGGCATCGATCTGGTTCACTTCGGCGTCATTGCCACCGTGAACCTCGCCATCGGACAGGTGACCCCGCCCGTCGGCGTGAACCTGTTTGTCGCGATCGGCATTTCGGACAGCCTGGGAGAACTGAGAGACAAGACACGCGTTACGATCGCGAGTATCTCGAAGGCTGTATGGCCGATGATTATCGCCTGTGTGGTCGCGCTGCTGCTGATCACGTATGTGCCCTGGTTCAGCCTGATGATTCTGGGCGGCTAACTCCCTCAGTCAGCTACGCTGACAGCTCCCTCAGAGAGGGAGCCAAATAGAGGAAGAGGGAGTCTGAAAAGGCTGATGTCACACAATGTGTGATACAGATAAAAAACAAAAAAACAGGAGGAAAACAATGAAGAAGTTCTTAGCAATCGTTCTTGCGCTGACGCTGGTATTTGCACTCGGCGCAACCGCCTTCGCCGATGATACCGTCGTCGAAGTGAAAAAGCCGATGGAGTGGTCCTTCGCCTGCTCCGCCACCGACAACACCTGCTGGGCCGATATGGGCCGTCAGTTCGGCAAGTATCTGAGCGACCGCACGGACGGCAAGATCACCGTTACGGTTTATGCACAGGACCAGCTCACTGCCGGTAACCAGCAGGAAGGCATCCAGGCCGTTATCGACGGATCCACCGATATGTGCGCACACTCCAACCTGATCATGTCCGGTTTCGATCAGAGACTGAACGTCGTGTCCCTGCCGTTCATTTTCGAGTCCACCGATGACGTCGACGCCCTGCTCAGCCCGGGCGGCGCCGGCTATGAAGCCCTTGCCCCCATTGTCGAGGGTCTGGGCCTGCACCTGCTGGGCATTGCCGAGAACGGCTTCCGTCATGTCACCAACAGCAAGCACGAGATCAAGAGCCCGGCTGATATGGTCGGTCTGAAGATCCGTATCCCGAACACCGCTGTTCTGACCTATGCCTACGGCGACTGGGGCTCCAACTGGCAGATCGCGAACTGGAGCGAAGTTTACACCGCCCTGCAGCAGGGCACCTATGACGGCCAGGAGAACCCCCTGCCCACCGCAGACGGCGGCTCCATCAGCGACGTCCAGAGCTACTGCACCTACTGGACCGGTGTGTATGACTGCATCTTCTTCTGCATGAACCAGGATCTGTATGACTCCCTGTCTCCCGAGCTCCAGGCTCTCGTCGACGAGGCCGGTGCCTGGGCCGCTGCCCAGCAGCGCCAGCTCGAGCGCGAAGGCGACCAGGTCGTCATCGACAAGTGGACCAAGGCCGGCGTGACCTTCACCTACCTCACCGAGGATGAGGTTAAGGAGTTCCAGGAAGGCGCTGCCAACGTCCCGGCCGAGTGGGCCGAGACCTGCGTGAAAGACTACGGCTTCACCGAGGACGAGATGTCCAGCCTGATCGACGTCTTCACAAAGTAATTTCGTTCAAACCTGAAATATGCCCTGCAGCTTCTGCAGGGCATATTTCCCAAAGCGGTTGGTAGGACCAATATACCAAAAGTCAGGAGATTCTGCCATGAGCGAAGAGTTCAATGCGGCACAGGGCCGGATGGGCCGTGTCGTTGTTATACGCCTGAAGCCCGGGACAGATCTGCTGGGCGGAATCCAGGCGGCCTGCGAACGCTATCAGATTCACAACGGCGTGGTGATCAGCGCGATCGGCAGCCTGAAAAAGGTGCGCTTCTGCGATGTGGAAGCGCTGCCGGACAAGAAATGCGGATACGGATACGGGAAGATTCTCGCCCTGGACGAGACCATCGAGCTGACCGGTGCCGGAGGCGTGATCTGCAGCGATGCCGACCAGAATATCAACCTGCACATTCATATCAGCATGAGCGATAAAAACGGAAAAGCCTACGGAGGGCATCTTGTGGAAGGGACGGAAGTTCTGATGACCGCGGATATTGTCCTGGGAGAAATCGAAGGGGTAAGCATGCTGCGGGAGTACGACGAAGAGATGGACGTGTGGCTTTTGAATCCGGTACAAAAATAAAGTTGAAATATCCGCTGCGACGGGAATTTGAGAGAGAAAAAATGAAACGAGGAACCGTCCCCTGTTTCAAAAATTGAGAAAGGTGTGAGAACATTGCCTGAGGTAACAAAAGAGCAAGCAAAAAAGTTCTATGAAACCATGTGCACCATTCGCTGCTTCGAGGAGTCGGTCAAGAAGGACTTCCTGAACGGCGAAATCCCCGGCTTCGTTCACCTGTATATCGGCGAGGAAGCCATCGGAACCGGCATCTGTGCCGCGCTCCGCGACACGGACTTTATCGAGAGTACTCACCGCGGCCACGGCCACTGCATCGCAAAAGGCGCGGATGTGAATAAAATGATGGCGGAGATCTTCGGCAGGAAGGACGGCCTTTGCAAGGGCAAGGGCGGCAGCATGCACATTGCGGACTTCTCGGTCGGCATGCTGGGCGCCAACGGCGTCGTCGGCGGCGGCTACAACCTGGCTACCGGCGCGGCGCTGGCCAGCAAGATGATCCTGAAAAACGACAATGTTTCCGTCGTCTTCTTCGGCGACGGCGCCTCCAACCGCGGCACCTTCCACGAGGCTGCGAACGTGGCGGCCGCATGGAAGCTTCCGGTAATCTTCGTCAACGAGATGAACTGCTGGGCTTCCACGACCCCGTACCGCACCACCACCGCCGTCGAGAACATCTCCGACCGCGCGCTGGGTTACGGAATGCCGAGAGTGATCGTAGACGGTCAGAACGTGTTTGAAGTCTATGCCGCGGCCTGTGAAGCGGTGGAAAGAGCCCGCCGCGGTGAAGGACCGACCTTCATCGAAGCCAAGACCTACCGTATTGAAGGGCACTTTGTCGGTGACCCGGAGAAGTACCGCAAAAAGGAAGAGACCATGCAGATCTTCCACGACACCGATCCGCTGACCCACTTCCTGGACAAGTTGCCGGCCGGTGTGGAATTTACACAGGCGGAACTCGACGAGATCCTTGCGGCGGCCCGCGCCAAGGTCGCGGCGGCGAAGGAATTTGCCGTAAGCTGCGAGTATCCGGATGAGTCCGAGTACTTCAAAGATGTCTACGTGGATTAAGGGAGGTGCGAGATTATGCGTAAAATAACATTCTCTGATGCGACCCGCGAAGCCATGGCGGAGGAGATGGAAAAGTATCCGGAAGTATTCGTCATGGGTGAGGATATCGCGCGTCAGGGCGGTATCTTCGGACAGTTCAAGGGTCTGCCGGACGAGTTCCCGGGCAGAGTGATCGACACCCCGATCTCCGAGACCTTCATCGTCGGCGGCGGCGTCGGCGCGGCGCTGGGCGGCGCACGCCCGGTCGTCGACATGCACTTTGCCGACTTCATCGGCGTCTGCATGGACGAAGTATTCAACCAGATGGCCAAGGCGCGCTACATGTTCGGCGGCCAGGCGAAGATTCCTCTGGTTCTGCGTGCCCCGGACGGCCTGGCCGGCGGCGGCGCGGCGCAGCACTCCCAGAGCGTGGAGAGCTGGTTCATCCACATCCCCGGCATCAAGGTCGTGGCGCCCTCCAACCCCTATGATGCAAAGATGGTCCTGAAAGCGGCTATCGAGTGCGACGACCCGGTGCTGTACTTTGAGAACAAGGTGCTGTACAAGGAGTCGGGCGAGGTTCCCGAAAAAGAGGACGAGGTTCCGTATACGATCGGAAAGGCCCGCGTCGAGCGCGAGGGCAAGGACGTCACCATCGTGTCCTACTCCATCGGCATGAAGAACGCCCGCGCGGCCGCGGATCTCCTGGCAAAGGACGGCATTTCCGCAGAGGTTGTCGACCTGATTACGCTGTCCCCGTGGGACAAGGAATGCGTGCTGAACTCCGTCAAGAAGACCCATCGCCTGTGCCTGGTGTCTGAGTGCGTCAAGCAGGGCGGCGCCCTGGCAGAGGTTGCGGCGACCGTCGCGGAAGAGGGCCTGGAGTATCTGGATGCCCCGATCCTGCGCTACGGCGCACCGTTTACGCCGATCCCCTTCGCACCCACACTGGAGAAACTGTATAGAGTCTATCCCGAGGATCTGGTCAAAGGCATCAAGGGCGTCCTTTAAAAGAACACGGTAAGGAGAATGAGACATGGCAACTGAAATTTTAATGCCGAAGCTTGGCCTTACCATGACCGAAGGCACCATCGACGAATGGAAAAAGAAGGTCGGCGACGCGGTTGCGAAGGGAGAGATTCTGTTCTCCGTGGAGACCGACAAGCTGACCAACGACGTGGAAGCGGAAGCGGACGGCGTGCTGCTGGCGATCACGGTACCGGCCGGCGAAACGGTCGCCTGCAAGACGGTGATCGGCTGGCTCGGCGCTGCGGGCGAAGCGGTGCCGGCAGGCAGCTCCTCCGCCCCGGCTGAGGCCGCGCCGGCTTCCCCCGAAGGGGAAGGCAAGGGAGCGGCAGCCGCGGCAGCGGCGCCTGCGGCCGCACCGGCACGCGCGGCGGGAGAGTACGTACTCGCGACGCCGTATGCGAAGAAGCTGGCGAAGGAAAAGGGCTTCGACCTCGCACAGATTCCGGCAACGGGCTATAAGGGCGTTGTCGTCGCGAAAGATGTCGAGAGCTTTGTCCCGGCTGCGGCAGCCGCGGCAGCGGCGCCTGCAGCGGTCAAGGCCAGCCCGCTGGCGGAGAAGGTCGCCGCGGATCTGGGCATCGATCTTGCGGACGTCAAGGCGGCGCACGGGCGCGTCCTGGCGGAGGACCTGCTGCGGTATATCGCCGAGACACGCGAGAAGAAGACGGACGACGCGGCAGGCGAGCGCGAGGAAGTCAAGCCCATGAACGGCATGCGCAAGGCCATCGCCAAGAACATGCTGGCCTCGGTCCAGACCTCCCCGACCGTCACCTTCAACCTCGGCATCGACATGACCGAGATGAAGCGCTATCGCGAGCAGCTCAAGGCGAAGGAAATCAAGGTCAGCTATACCGACCTGCTGGTGAAGTTTGTCGCAAAGGCGCTCACGGAGTTCCCGCTGCTTAACTGCTCGGTCGAGGACAACAAGATCATCTACAAGCACTATGTGAATATGGGCGTGGCGGTCGCGCTGGACAGCGGACTGCTGGTACCCAACATTCAGGATGCGGACAAGAAGAGCCTGACCCAGATCTCCGCGGAGGTCAAGGAGATGGCAAAACAGGCCCGCGAGGGAAAGCTCCCGCCGGAAAAGCTGAAGGGCGGCACCTTTACGATCACCAACCTCGGCATGTACGGCATTGAGAGCTTCACCCCGATCATCAACCAGCCCGAGGTGGCGATCCTCGGTGTCAACACCATGGAGGACAAGGTCGTGGTCCGCAACGGCGAGATGTGCATCCGCCCGATCATGAATCTGAGTCTCACGGCGGATCACCGCGTGGTAGACGGCTCCGTGGCGGCGGAATTCCTGCAGAGAGTCAAGAGCCTGATGGAGAATCCGGCCCTGATCCTGGCGTAAGGAGGCGGCAGAACAGTGGCAACTGAGATCTTAATGCCGAAACTCGGTCTGACCATGACCGAGGGTACGATCGACGGATGGAAGAAGAATGTCGGCGATACGGTGGCAAAGGGAGAGATTCTTTTCTCCGTGGAGACCGACAAGCTCACAAATGACGTGGAAGCGGAAGCGGACGGTGTGCTGCTGGCGATTCTCGTTCAGGCGGGGGAGACGGTCCCCTGCAAGACGGTGATCGGCTGGCTCGGCGCGGCGGGAGAAGCGGTGCCGGCGGACACCTCATCCGTTGCGGCCCCGGCAGCTCCGGCGGCAACTCCGGCTGCGACAGCGGCCCCGGCGGCGGAAGCCAACAGCGTTCTGGTGGTCGGCGGCGGCCCGGGCGGCTATGTCGCCGCCATCCGCGCGGCGCAGCTCGGCGCCAAAGTCACCCTGATCGAAAAGGACAAGGTCGGCGGTACCTGCCTGAACCGCGGCTGCATGCCGACAAAGGCGATGCTGCACACCTCGGAGATCTATGACGAGGCAAAGAACAGCGCCGACATTGGTATTTCGTGCCCCGAAGTGCTGGTTGACTGGGAGAAGGTGCAGGGCTTCCGCGCGTCCGTCGTGGAAAAACTGACCTCCGGCGTCAAGGCGCTGTGCAAGGCGAACAAGGTCAAGCTCGTCATGGGTGAGGCCGTGTTTACCGGGCCGAAGACGGTAAAGGTCGGAGCAGACAGCTACAGCGCGGACAAGGTCATCATCGCGGCCGGCTCTTTCCCGTTCATCCCGGGCATCCCCGGCGTGAAAGAGAGCAAGGCCTGCATCGACTCGACCGCCTGCCTGGAGATGGACCACATCCCGGAGAGCCTTCTGATCATCGGCGGCGGCGTCATCGGCCTGGAGCTCGGAAGCGTGTATCTGCGCTACGGCACCAAGGTCACGGTCGTCGAAATGATGCCGAAGCTGCTGCCCGGCATGGACGGGGAACTCACCACGCTGCTGCAGGCAAAACTGAGCGGACAGGGCATGGAGATTTATACCGACTCTGCCGTTCAGAAGGTCGAGGATACCGAAAAGGGTGCGAAGATCACGGTCAAGTGCCCGGACGGCGAAAAGGTGTTCGAGGCGGAGAAGGTTCTGGTTGCGACCGGCCGCGCCCCGCAGACCGCGGGAATCGGCCTGGAGACCACCGGCGTCAAGGTCGAGAAGGGCTTCATTCAGACGAACGAGAAGATGGAGACCAGCGTGCCGGGCGTGTACGCGATCGGCGACTGCACCTGCAGCGTGATGCTTGCCCACGGCGCCATGGCCATGGGTGAAGTCGCGGCGGAGAACGTCATGGGCGGCGACCGCTGCTTCCGCACGGAGGAATGCCCGATCTGCGCTTATGTGGGACCGGAATTCGCGGGCGTCGGCTACACGGAGGAGAAGGCAAAGAAACTCGGCATCGCCTACAAGGTCGGAAAGTTCCCGACCAGCGGCAACGGCCGCAGTCTGGTAGCCGGACATACCGACGGCATGATCAAGATTCTGGCGGGGGAGAAGTACGGAGAGATTCTCGGCGTGCACATCCTGGCACCCAGCGCGACGGAGCTGATCGAAGAAGCGGCTCTGGCCATCAAGCTGGAAGCGACGCTGGAAGAGTTCACGCAGACCGTTCACTGCCACCCGACGGTGGCGGAGGCGGTGCGCGAATGCGCCCTGGCCGTCGACAAGAAGGCCATCCACATCCCGAATCGGAAGTAAAGCGAAAGACCAAGAGAATGATTCCCCGGAAGCGCAAAATCTTCCGGGGAATTTTCGACAGGGAGGAGAACAGATGAGAGGAATTGTAAAGACCGAAGCGGGAAAGGGGCTGGAGTACCGTACCGATCTTCCCGTGCCGGTCATCGGGGATG
The DNA here is from genome assembly GCA_017538965.1 of Oscillospiraceae bacterium. Classification (GTDB taxonomy): domain Bacteria; phylum Bacillota; class Clostridia; order Oscillospirales; family Oscillospiraceae; genus Limivicinus. Next base: position 28,298 of record JAFYHU010000016.1, on the reverse strand, counting down.
ACGAGGTGCTGATGAAGATCCGCTGTGCTTCCATCTGCGGAACGGACCTCGGCATCTACGACTGGGGCGCATGGGCACGAAAACGCATCACGACATTTCCGCGGATCATCGGCCACGAGACGACGGGTGAAATCATCGAGGTCGGAAAGAACGTGAAGGATCGCTTCGTCGGACAGCGGGTATCCGTGGAGACGCACATCTGGGACGGCAGCTGCCCTCACTGCCGCGCAGGGAACCGGCATATCTGCCAGCATATGACGCTTTACGGCATTCAGACGGACGGTGCCTTCGCGGAGTATTCCAAGGTGCGCGCGGATGCGACTTATGTCCTGGACGACGCGCTGAGTGATGAGCAGGGATGCATTTTCGAGCCGATGGGCTCCGGCGTACACGGCGTCGAGGAAGCTGGAGTTGCGGGGAAGGATGTCCTCGTGGCCGGGTGCGGCGCGATCGGTCTGACCGTGGTAGCGGCCTGCCGCGTCTTCGGCGCAAAGCGGATCATCGCCTGCGACCTCTTTGATGAAAAGCTGGAGGCCGCGAAGCAGATGGGTGCGGACATCGTCATCAACAGCAGAAATCAGGATCTGGTACGCAGCGTCCTGGATCTGACGGACGGTCTCGGCGTCGAGGCGGCCATCGATGTGACCGGGTCACCGGTCTCTCTGAACGCCTCGCTGAAGAGCGTCATGGCGGGCGGACGGCTGGTTTCGGTCGGACTGCCCGGCGAACCCGTCACGATGGACATGACAGAGGATCTTTTCTACCGCCAGATCCGCCTCTCGGGAATCTGCGGAAGACGGATCTGGGAGACCTGGGATGATTTCACCACCGTCATGAAGGATCCGATCTATGATATGAACCGGGTCATCGGCGGAAAGTTTGCCCTGGAGGATTTTGAAGCGGGATTCGCGAAGATGCGCAGCGGCGCACCGGGCAAGATGTTTCTGTATCCGTGAGTGAACAGCCGGCAATCGGAAGGAGGTGCGGGAGATGGCCGTGCGATATCTGGAAACCGGGTCGACGGACCCCTGCTATAATCTGGCGCTGGAACAGTACATTCTGGAAAACAGGCGTGAGGGCGAATGGCTGCTGCTCTGGCAGAACGCCAACACTGTCGTCATCGGGCTGAACCAGAATACGGCGGAGGAGATCAACGCCGCCTTTGTCGAGGAGCACGGCATCACGGTTGTGCGGCGCATGACCGGGGGCGGCGCGGTATATCACGACCTCGGGAACCTGAACTACTCCTTCATCTGCGACGTCGGCAATGCCGAGGATCTGTCGATCCGGCGCTTTACCGAACCGGTCTGCCGGGCACTCGCCGCGATGGGCGTCTGCGCTCAGACCAGCGGGCGAAACGACATCCTCGTGGACGGAAAGAAGGTTTCCGGCGTGGCACAGCGCATCGTCAAAGGACGGATTCTGCACCACGGAACGCTGCTCTTTCACTCCGACCCTGCGATGATTGCCGGGGCGCTGCAGGCAGATCCGTCCAAGTTCCGCTCCAAGAGCGCCAAATCCGTACGGGCGCGCGTCGGCAACCTGTCGGACTATCTCCCGGAGGGCATCGGTCTGCAGCAATTTTGGGAGAGACTCCTGAAAGAGCTGACGCCGGAAGGACCGGAGCAGGAAACGCTGAGCGATGCGGAATACGCGGAAATCCGGGAGCTTGCGGAAAGCAAATACCGGAGCTGGGAATGGACCTACGGCCGCAGCCCGGATTATGACTGCCGCAAGAGGGAGCGGTTTCCGGGGGGAACGCTGGAGATTCGGATGAAGGTTCATGCCGGACGCATCGAGGACATCGTCTTCTACGGGGATTTTATGGCCACCGCTCCGCAGACAGAGCTCACAGAGGCGCTGCGCGGCGTCAGACCGGAGCGGGAGGCTCTCCGAAAGGTCTTCTCCCGTTTTGAGATTCCTGCTCTGTTCGGCGGTATCCGGGAAGAGGAAATTTTAGAGTTGTTAGTTGGCAGCAAGTAGTCGGCAGTGCACGGGGAAAGGGATGATCAGATGACCTATGTTCTTTCGGATATTCACGGCAGAATCCGGCCGTATCACAGAATGCTGAAGAGGATCGGATTCCGCAGGAGCGACACGCTCTATATCCTCGGGGATGTCATAGACCGGAATCCGAGCGGCATTACCATCCTGAAAGAGATCATGGAAGCGCCCAATATTCATATGCTTCTCGGAAACCATGAGTATATGATGCTGGATTTTCTGGATGCGGACCCGGATACGGATTTTGACGGATGGATCCGGAAAATGGATCGCTGGTGCAACCTCAACGGGGGCTGGGTGACCTACTATGCGTTTCTCAGAGAATCGCAGAGAACAAAAGACCGAATCCTGAACTATCTCCGCGAACTGCCGGAGAACATGGAAATCAACGTCAACGGGAAAAGAATTCTGCTGGTGCACGCCTCGCCGACGTTTCTTTTCAGCGAGGGCGCGGCGGGGCTGAAGAACAAAACGGAATTTGCCGTCTGGAACAGAATCGCACCCGGCAGCGGGGTGGAGTTTCCGCAGGATCTGATGGTCTGCGGGCACACGCCGACGGAGTATCTTTCCGGCATCATCCCGATGGAAATCCTGCAGGACGGAAAAATCATGTGGATTGACTGCGGCTGTGCCTACGGGACCGGGCAGGGCGGCAGACTGGCCTGCGTCCGTCTGGAGACAGGCGAGAGATTCTATGAGAGCGCAGGGTAGAGGAGAAAGTTAAAAGATCAGTTGGCAGTTGGCAGGAGATGGCGCCTGCGGGCGCGGGGATCGCTCCCTACGAGGAAGCAAAGGGGAAGGCAAGGCGCCTGCGGGCGGGGAGAAGTTCGTGGTTGATATTGACGGGGGTTTGGGGTAAACTGATAAAAAACCGGCGGTAAAGTGTGTCAGGAGAACCGTCCCCCTGACACACTCCCGAAAGAATGGAGTGAGTACGTATGATTCTGATGGCGATTGACGGCAACAGTCTTGTCAACCGGGCGTTTTACGGCGTACGGACCCTGAATGCCCCGGACGGCACCCCGACCAATGCCGTTTACGGCTTTCTCGCCATCCTGCGCCCTCTTCTGGAGGAGTACAAGCCGGATGCGCTGGCCGTGGCTTTTGACCGGCACGAGCCGACCTTCCGGCACCGCGCCTGCGGCTTTTACAAAGCCCAGCGCAAGCCGATGCCCGAGGAACTGGCCGTCCAGATGCCCATTCTGAAAGAAGTGCTGGATGTGCTCGGCATCACGAGAATCGAACTTGCAGGCTATGAGGCCGACGACATTCTCGGTACCCTGTCCGCACAATGCGAAAAGGAAGGGGACAGCTGTCTGCTGGTTACCGGCGACCGCGATGCCCTACAGCTGGTGGACGGGCAGGTCGGGGTCGTTCATGTCGTGTCCCGCGGCGGAAAAAGCGATCATACACTGTATACCCCCGAGGTCTTTCAGGAAGAATACGGTTTTCCGCCGAAACGGCTGGTGGACCTGAAAGCCCTGATGGGCGACAGCTCGGACAATATCCCCGGCGTGCCCGGGGTAGGCGAGAAGACGGCGCTGGATCTTGTTCGCCGCTTCGGATCCCTGGACGGCGTATATGACGCGGTAAAGGACCCGCAGGCCGAAATAAAGGACAGCCTGCGGAAAAAGCTGACGGAAGGCGAGGGGAGCGCGCACACGTCTTTCTGGCTGGCCACGATCTTCCGGGAGGTCCCGCTTGAGAAATGCGAGACCTGTCCCGGCACGGCAGCCGAAAATCTGCGCTGGTCGCTGAAGAGAACCCCGGAGCTGCTGGCGATGATGCGGCGGCTCGGGTTTCGAAGACTGATTGAACAGTGGAAATTAGAAAAAGTGGAAATGCCCGCTGCTGCGGGGACCTCATCCGGCGCTGCGGCGCCACCTTCCCCTGAAGGGGAAGGCAAGGGGAACACGGAAGTACGGAATGTGGAGGACGCGGCGGAGCTGGACGCGGTTCTGAAGAAGGCGCGCGAGGCAGAGTGGACGGCGGTATCGCTGCCGGACGGAGACCTGGGAATGCTGGAGCTCTGCCCGGTGCCCGGAGACGGGACGGTTTACCGCCTGACGCAGATGCTCCTCGACCCGGAGGCTTTTGACGCTGCCCTGCAGACGGTCTTCTCGGAGAATGTGAAGAAAAGCGCCCACGGGGTCAAGGACCTGATGAATCTGACTGCAGCCGCGGGACTCTCGCGGGACGGCTTCGTATTCGATGTCGCGCTTGCCGCCTATCTGCTGCGGGCGACCGATTCCGACTACAGCATTCCCGCGCTCAGCATGCGCTGGCAGACGGGAGAGGACCCCTGTGCGGCAGCCCAGATCGCCGCGCTGACCCCGATACTGACAAAGGCGCTCGAGAAAGAGGGCATGACGGCGCTCTTCTCGGAAATCGAACTTCCGCTCTGCCGCGTCCTGTCCGAGATGGAGGAGAAGGGCTTCCTGGTGGACCGTGCAGCCCTGACCGCCTACGGCGAGGGGCTGACGGCCGGCATCAGCGCGCTGGAGGAAGAAATCTGCGCGCTGGCGGGGCATCCCTTCAACATTCTTTCCCCCAAACAGCTGGGCACGGTACTGTTCGAAGAGCTGATGCTGCCGGCCGGCAAGAAGACGAAAACAGGCTGGAGCACAAACGCCGACGTGCTCGAGCGTCTGCGCGACAAGCATCCGATTGTGCAGAAGGTGCTGGATTACCGCACGCTGACAAAACTGAAGAGCACCTATGCGGACGGCCTGCTGAGGGTCATCGCGCCGGACGGGCGGATCCACACCAGTTTTCAGATGACCGTCACGGCAACGGGGCGCCTGTCCTCGACCGAGCCCAATCTGCAGAACATCCCCGTTCGGCGCGAGCTGGGGGCGCAGATCCGCACCATGTTTGCGGCGCCGAAAGGATCGGTGCTGGTCGACGCCGACTACAGCCAGATCGAGCTGCGCCTGCTGGCGCATATCTCGGGGGATGAGGCAATGCAGCAGGCTTTCCTCTCCGGGGAGGACTTTCACGCGGTTACGGCTTCGCAGGTCTTCAACGTGCCCCTGGACGAGGTGACGCATACGATGCGCTCGCGCGCGAAGGCGGTCAACTTCGGGATTGTCTACGGCATTTCCGCCTTTTCGCTGGCCCAGGACATCGGGGTGCGCCCGGCCGAAGCGAAGGCCTACATGGAAGCCTATCTGAGCCGCTTTACCGGAGTGCGGGACTATATGCACAACGTGGTGGAACAGGCGCGGCGCGACGGCTGTGTCCGCACCCTGTGGAACCGCAAGCGCGATCTGCCCGAGTTGAAGAGCGCAAACTTCAACACCCGCTCCTTCGGGGAACGGGTTGCGCTGAACATGCCCATCCAGGGCACAGCGGCCGACATCATCAAACTGGCCATGGTCCGCGTGCGTGACCGGCTGATTGCGGAAGGCCTGGCCGGCCGGCTGGTCCTGCAGGTACACGACGAACTGATCGTCGAGTGTCCGGAAGACGAAGCAGAGCGCACGGCAGAAATTCTCCGCGCCGAGATGGAACAGGTGACGGCGCTGTCGGTGCCGCTGACGGTAGAGGCGAACTGGGGACGGACGTGGGCAGAAGCGCATTAGTTGGTAGTTGAAGTTATAAGCCTTTTCTGATATAATAAACTTTACTTTTTATATCGGAAAAGGCTTTGCTGTATCTTAGCCTGCTGAGATTGAGGTGCGCAGTGAAATCCAAACAGTCTTATCAACGGATTCTGGAACCGACCCAGGTGCTCTATCTGTTCTTCATCGCGCTGTTTGCCCTGGCCGCGTTCCTGCTGAAGCATTACCGGCTGGCAATCGCGGAAGGGGTAGTATTCCTGGTCCTTCTCATCGTTTCCATCATTACCCGCAGACGCAATGCGAAAGCCCTGGATGCCTACATCGAATCGATCACGTATGACACGGAAAACGCGAAGAACAGCACGCTGCTCAGCTTTCCGCTGCCGATGGCGGTGTTCCGGCTCTCCAATTCCGATGTGGTCTGGGGCAACGACGCGTTTTTCGCGATGTTCGGCGTCGGCGGAACGCGTATTGATGCGCAGCTGGCTTCCCTGATTCCGGATTTCTCGGGAAAGTGGCTGATGGAAGGGAAAACCCGCTATCCCAGCCTGATCGAGATCCGGGAGCGCAAGTATCAGATGTTCGGCAATCTGATCCGCGGAGATAAAGACGATGAAAACAATGCCATCATGGGCATTACCTACTGGCTGGACGTGACGGACTACGACAACACCCGTATTCTGTACGAGCAGTCGCGTCCGGTGCCGGCCGTCATTGTCCTTGACAATCTGGACGAACTGGTACGCAACTACCCCGACCGCGTCAAAAATGACATCCGCGAGAACGTGGAAGACCGCCTGCACAAGTGGAGCGAGAAATATCACGGCTTCCTGCGCCGCTATGACAGAGACCGCTATCTGGCCGTGTTCGAGAAAAAGGACATCGATCAGATGCGGAAGGAGCAGTTCCCCATTGTCACCGAGATGCATCAGGTCGAGAATCCCAACGGCATTCCCGCCAGCATCAGCATCGGATTCGGAGAGGACGCCGGCAGCCTGGAAGAAGGCCTGCAGTTTGCCGATATCGGCACAGAGCTTGCGCTCTCCCGGGGAGGAGACCAGACGGTGATCAAAAACCGGCTCAACTTCGAGTTCTTCGGCGGGCGCGGACTGGAGATTGAAAAGCGCACGAAGGTCAAATCGCGCGTGATGGCCAATACGCTGGCCGAACTGATGAAGGATTCGTCCCATGTCTTCGTCATGGGCCACAAATATGCCGATCTGGATGCCGTGGGCGCCGATATGGGCATCTGCTGTATGGCCCGGAAGCTGGGCATCAAGGCGCATGTGGTGATTGACCAGAACTTCAGCGCAGCAGGAATGCTCATCGACCGTGCGAAAAAGGATGCCGATTATCGGGATGCGTTCCTTTCCCCGCACGAAGCCATGATCCTGGCGGATGCGCGCACGCTGCTGGTGGTCGTCGACACCAACCGGCCGGAGAGCGTCGAGGATGCCAGCCTCCTGGCGTCCTGCAACCGGGTCGCCGTCATCGACCATCATCGGGTCGGCGCGACCTACATTCAGAACGCAGCGCTGGGATTCATCGAGCCCTATGCATCTTCTGCCTGCGAACTGATTACCGAAATCCTGCAGGAGCTGATGGAACCCTCCGATCTGAAGAAGCTGGAAGCCGAAGCGCTGCTCTCGGGCATCGTTCTGGACACCAAGAGCTTTTCCATCCGCACCGGCGAACGGACTTTTGATGCGGCAGCCTGGCTGCGCCGGGCAGGCGCCGAGACCTCGGAAGTGAAAAAGCTGTTCCAGATTGATATGGACACCACCGTGGCGCGCTACAAGCTGATGCAGAACGCGCAGCTCTACCGGGGGGTTGCCGTGGTGGTAACCGATGAAAAGCAGGAGCGCCTCGTAGCGGCTCAGGCCGCGGACGAACTGCTCAACATCTCGGGCGTGGAAGCCTCGGTGGTCGCTTCTCCGGACGGCGAGGGCGGCATGCATGTCTCGGCCCGCTCCATCGGAGAACTGAATGTCCAGATTCTGATGGAAAAAATGGGCGGCGGAGGAAACCGCAGCGCCGCGGCGGCCCGCCTCGGCAATACGACGCCGCAGCAGGCGGAGGAGAAAATCCTGGCGGCGATTAATGAGTACTACTCTTAAAGTTTAAAGTTCAGAGTTCAAAGTTCAAAGACGGGAGAGAAGACAATGAAGGTTGTTTTTAATCAGGATGTCAGAGGGCAGGGGAAAAAGGGCGAGATCAAGGAAGTCTCCGACGGCTACGCCCGCAACTATCTGCTGCCCCGCAAGCTGGCCTCCGAGGCCACGGCCGATGCCATCAATGCCATCAAGCTGAAGGAAAAGGCCAAAGCGGCGCAGGCGGCGAAGGAGAAGGCTGTTGCGCAGGAATATGCCGAGCGGCTTGAAGCCGTCCAGGTGACCATCCGCGCGAAAGCCGGCAACGGAGGAAAACTGTTCGGCGCCGTGACTTCCGAAGCGATCAGCAAGGCGCTGAAGGAACAGTTTGACATGGACATCGAGAAGAACAAGATCGTCCAGAGCGAGCCCATCAAAAGCTACGGAAGCTATACCGTGAAGGCAAAGCTCGGATACGAGGTAAGCGGAAACATTTCTGTTCTGGTGGTGGAAGGCTGATTCATGGACGAGCTGTTAGGGAGAAAGGTCCCGTTTTCCGCCCAGGCGGAACAGGCGGTGATCGGCTCGATTCTGATTGATCCGGACTGCGCGCCGGCAGTGATGGAAAAGCTGCGCGCGGAAGAGTTTTACGGAAAACTGAACCGGGATATCTACGAGACGATCTACCACATGTTTGCCTACGGCATTACGATCGACCCGGTCACGATTCTGAACCAGATGCGCACCCGAGGCGTCTGGCAGGACAACTGCGAGCAGTATCTGGCCGAAGTCATGCGCATGACGCCGACGGCGGCAAACGTCCTGGAATATGCGGACATCGTGAGCGACCGCGCGCTGCTGCGCCGGCTCGGCGAGGCTGCGGACGACATCAACAAGCTGGTTTACGAGGGAAGCGGAGAAGCGGATGCCGCTCTCGAAGCAGCGGAGCGGAAAATCTATGCCCTGCGCCAGGGCAGAAACGTCGGCGGTCTGGTGCCGGTATCGTCGGTGGTACAGACGGTTTTCGACCAGATGTCCGAAGCCGCGGATTCCGGCAGAAAGTTTCCGGGAATCTCAACGGGGCTGTCGGATCTCGATCGGATGATTCTCGGCCTGAACAAATCAGAGCTGATCCTGATTGCGGCGCGGCCCGGCATGGGAAAAACCAGCATCGCGCTGAACATGGCCCTGAACGCGGGGCTGAATCTCGGGAAAACGGTCGCCATCTTTTCCCTGGAGATGTCGCGGGAACAGCTGGTCTCCCGCCTGCTCTCGCGGGCGGCGCTGATCCCCTCCCAGAATCTTCAGACCGGTCAGCTGACCGAACGCCAATGGCGTGACGTCACCGACGCCGCGCAGACCCTCAGCACCACCGACATCCGCATCGACGACAACCCGACGCTGACGGTGTCGGACATGAACGCCCAGTGCAGGCGCGTCAAGAATCTGGATCTGGTGGTCATCGACTATCTGCAGCTGATGCAGTCCGCCGGAAGCGGACACAGCTGGTCCAACGAGAGCCGTACCCAGGCGGTCAGCGACATCAGCCGGATGATGAAGATCATGGCCAAGGAACTGAACGTCCCGGTGATCTGCCTTTCCCAGCTCTCGCGTGCCAACGAGTCGCGACAGGACAAGCGCCCGATGCTCTCGGATCTGCGCGAATCCGGCGCCATCGAGCAGGATGCCGACGTGGTCATCGGTCTGTACCGCGACGGGTATTACAACAAGCAGAGTGAAAACCCGAACCTGGCTGAGGCCATCATCCTGAAAAACCGCAAGGGCGCGACAGGAACCATCCAGCTCAACTGGCTTCCGGAATACACGTCGTTTTCATCGGTTGAACGGCGGTATGATGATGAAAACTGATCTGATTGATCAATACGGGATGCTTCCGGAGGGAAGCCGGGTGCTCTGTGCCGTTTCGGGCGGCGCCGACAGCATGTGCCTGCTGCACTGGCTGCGGCAGCTGCGGCAGGAGCGTCGGTTTGCGCTGTATGCAGCCCATTTTGAACACGGCATCCGCGGAGACGAGTCTCTTCGGGATGCCGGGTTTGCCGAAGAGCAGTGCCGAAAGCTGGAAATTCCCTTCACCCTCGGGAAAGGGGATGTCCCTGCCTTTGCCGCCCGGCAGAAAATCGGTCTGGAAGAAGCGGCGAGAATTCTGCGCTACCGCTTTCTCGACGAGACGGCGGACCGGCTCGGCTGCGACCGGATTGCGACAGCGCACAACCGGAACGACAACGCCGAGACCATGCTGATGAATCTGTGCCGGGGCGCCGGCACGCGCGGTCTGGCGGGCATCCCGCCCGTTCGGGGGAGGCTGATCCGGCCGCTGCTGCAGACAGACCGGACGGAGATCGAAGCCTGGCTTCAGGAAAACGGCATTCCGCACATCGAGGACAGCAGCAATCAGGAAGACGGGAACCTGAGAAACCGCATCCGCCATCAGATGATCCCGATGCTGGAAGAGATGAACCCCTCCGTGCTGGCGGCATTCGGCCGAACCGCCTCGCTGCTGCGTGCGGATGAGGATTTCCTCAGCGGAATGGCGGAGGACTTTCTGAGGGAGCACCGGAACGGAAACCGGCTTCCCGCGGCGGAGCTGGCCAGGCTTGAGCCGGTTGTGGCGAGCCGGGTCCTGCGCCTTCTGTGCGGAACCGGCGTCAGCATGGAGCGCACCCGGGCGCTGCTCGCATTTGCAGGGGGGACCGAACGCGGCGTGCTGGAACTGCCGGGCCAGAAGGTCCGGCGGCAGAAGGGCGAACTCATTTTTGAAAAATAGAAATTAACGGCTTGTTCAAAACTTGCATCTTCAAAACTTCGTACTTCTGTGGTAAGATACCATCTACGTGCCCGCGGGCCCTGCAGGGGCCGCGGCGGACGGAAAGGAAAACCATGACGAAAGATATTGAGCGCGTGCTCCTCTCGGAGGAAGAGATCCGGGCAAAGGTTACGGAGATCGGAAAACAGATTTCGCAGGATTTTCACGGGAAAAACCCGATCTTTATCGGCGTTCTGAAAGGCTGCTTCATTTTCATGGCAGACCTTATGCGCAACGTGGACATTCCCTGCTCCATGGACTTTATGGCCGTTTCTTCCTACAGCGGAACGAGTTCGACCGGCGCCGTAAAGATCAACAAGGACCTGAGCGAGGACATCGCCGGCCGGCATCTGATCCTCGTGGAGGATATTCTTGACTCCGGCGTGACGCTGAACTATCTGAAACAGTACCTGACGGTCCGCCAGCCGGCCTCGATCCATATCGCGACGCTTCTGGACAAGCCGGCCAGAAGAAAGGCGGACATTCAGCCGGATTATTCCTGCTTCAAGGTGCCGGATGCCTTCGTGGTGGGCTACGGGCTGGACTATAACGAACGGTACAGGAACCTCCCGTATATCGGCATTTTAAAGCCGGAAATCTACTCCTGAGCAATCTCCCTTTTAGAACGGATGTGAACGTATTTGAATCCAAAACGCAACCGCGCCCGCGACGTGGGCTTTTATGTCCTGCTTCTGCTGATTCTCGCGGCAGTTATCTTCACCATGACAAAGGACAGCGAACCCGAGAGCGTCGAGCATTATTCCGACCTTGTTGACCTGTTCAAGCAGGAAAAGGTTCAGTCCTTTTCGACCGAGGGCAGCAAGATCATTCTGCAGCTTCGTACCGACGACCCCGAGAAGACCGAAGAGAAGATCTATGATCTTTACAGCTTCAACGTGTTTTACTCGGACTTCAGCGATCTGATCATGGATCAGCACGAGCGCGGCATTATCGAAGACTACGACTATAACGAGGGCTTTGTCGTCCCCTGGTGGGCAAGCATCATCCCGTATCTGATTCTGATGGGCGGCGCGATGGCGCTGTGGTATGTGATGATGAACCGCATGGGCGGCGGCGCCGGCGGGATTGCCCGTTTCAGCAAGGCACGGACCCGTCTCGGCAGCGAAGAGAAGAACAAGAAAACCTTTGCCGACGTGGCCGGCTGCGATGAAGAAAAGGAAGAGCTGGCGGAAATCGTCGACTTTCTGAAAGACCCGAAAGCGTATACCGAGATGGGAGCCCGCATTCCCAAGGGCGTGCTGCTGGTCGGCCCTCCGGGAACCGGCAAGACCCTCCTTGCCAAAGCGGTTGCCGGCGAAGCCGGTGTTCAGTTCCTGTCTATTTCCGGTTCCGACTTTGTCGAGCTCTATGTCGGCGTCGGCGCCGGCCGTGTCCGCGATCTGTTTGACCAGGCCAAAAAAGTTGCCCCGGCCATCATCTTCAACGATGAGATCGATGCCGTCGGCAGACAGCGCGGCAGCGGCCTCGGCGGCGGCCACGATGAGCGCGAACAGACGCTGAACCAGCTGCTGGTCGAGATGGACGGCTTCGGCAACAACGAAGGCGTCATCGTCATGGCGGCCACCAACCGCGCGGACATTCTGGATAACGCGCTTCTGCGTCCCGGCCGCTTTGACCGGCAGGTTTATGTGGGCCTTCCGGATATCCGCGGAAGAGAAGCCATTCTGAAGATTCACTCGCGCGACAAACAGCTGGGCGACGATGTCGATCTCAACTCGATCGCCAAGGGGACTCCGGGCTTTTCCGGCGCGGACCTTGAGAATCTGATGAACGAGGCGGCTCTGCTGGCCGTCCGCCGCAAGCACCGCTTCGTGACCATGGACGATATCGATGAGGCCATCCTGAAGGTTCAGATGGGTCCGGAGAAGAAGAGCCGCAAGATGAGCGACCGGGCCAAACGCCTGACCGCCTATCACGAATCCGGCCACGCGGTCGCTGCCCGCTTCTGCGAGCATGTGGACCCGGTTCACTATATCACCATCATCCCCCGCGGACCGGCCGGCGGCTTTACGCTGTTCCGCCCGCAGGAGGATCTCGAGAACTTCACCTCGCGGGAAGAGATGTTTGAGAACATCGTGGTGGCGCTTGGCGGACGGACTGCCGAGAAGCTCTTCCTGGACGACATCTCGACCGGCGCTTCGGGCGACATCACGCAGGCGAGCTCGCTTGCGCGCGACATGGTCATGCGCTACGGCATGAGCGAACGCCTGGGACCCATCCTCTATGACACCTCCGGCCACAGCATCTTCATCGGCCGTGACTTCGGCCAGATGAAGAGCTATTCCGAAGAGACCGCGGGCATCATCGACGAGGAAGTCAAGGCCATCTTCGACCAGGCGACCGCGCGCTGCGAAAAGATCCTGAACGAGCACGCCGAACAGCTGAAGGGCCTGGCCGAGTATCTGCTGGTGCACGAGACCATCGAAGCGGAAGAGTTCAACTACTACTTCGAGCACGGCGAGTTCATGCCCGAGTCCGTCAAGGCCGGCAAGCAGGCCCGCAGCGACAAGACCATCGAGCGCCCGGCGAAAAAGATCTCGATGATCGACGGCTACGCGGAAGACGCGGCGGCGGAGAGCGAAATCATGGAGGCGGAAGCCGCGGCCGGGGAAGAAGAGACCGCGGCAAAGGAAGCGGCGGAAGAGAAAGCTCCGCAGACCGAGCCTCCGCAGGAAGAGAAATCAGAATAATGTGCCATACAGACGGTTTTCCACGGACCGTCTGTATTTTTTGTTGTGTTTCAGCACGGGGTATGGTAAACTGACTGTGTATTGGCATCAGCAGGCAGGTGGCAGGAAGCTGTCGGACTGTGACATCATCCCGTTGAGAAGGAGTGCCACATATGGAAAAGTATCAGTTTGAACCGGCCGTCAGAAGCAGTCTGGAGAATTCTCCGATTCCTTTTGCGGTCTATCAGTTCCTGGACAGGCGGGTTGTGACGCTTATTCTGTCCAGAGGCTTCTGTGATCTGTTCGGCTTTGAGGACAGACAAGAGGCCTATTATGCGATGGACAACGACATGTACCGTTCCACCCATCCGGACGACAAAGCCCGCATTGCCGATGCCGCTTTCCGTTTTGCCACCGAGGGAGGCGAGTATGACGTCGTCTATCGCTCCAAATCGGAGAACAGCGACAAGATCATCGTTGTTCACGCCAGAGGCCGCCACGTCTTTACCGAGACGGGGGTAAGACTTGCTTATGTATGGTATTTCGACGAGGGTGAATACAGCGAAAAGAAGACGGAGAACAGCAACCTGACCAATACCTACAATACAATGCTGCGGGAAGACAGCGCAAGCCGGAAGATTCACTACGACACGCTGACCGGGCTTCCCAATATGACGTATTTCTTCGAACTCGCAGAGACCGGGATCAAAAATCTGATAATGAGCGGCAGGCAGCCTGCCATTCTCTTTGTGGATTTCTGCGGCATGAAGGCCTTCAACAACAAGTGGGGCTTTGCGGAAGGAGACAAGCTGATTCAGGCCTTCGGCAACATTCTGGCCGAAGAATTCGGCAATGAGAACTGCGCCCGCTTCGGACAGGATCATTTTGCCGTTCTGGCGGATACCGAGGGAATTGATCGGCGGCTGATAAAGATCTTTGAAGAGAGCATCCTGCTCAACGGCGGAAATACCCTGCCGGTGCGGGCAGGCATTTACCCGGTTACCGGGGACGGCGTGGAAATCGGGACGGCCTGCGACCGCGCGAAGATGGCCTGTGACCTGAACCGCAGCACCCGGGTGTCCTGCTTCCAGTATTTTGACGAGAAAATGCTGGCAGAGGCCGAAAAGAAACAGTATATCATCGACAATCTGGACCGCGCGATCACCGAGCGATGGATCACGGTCTTCTATCAGGCAATCGTCCGCGCGTCTGACGGCATGGCCTGCGACGAAGAGGCGCTGTCCCGCTGGATCGACCCGCTGAGGGGCTTCCTCTCGCCGGCGGACTTTATCCCTACGCTGGAAGAAGCGAGGCTGATCTACAAGCTGGACCTCTACGTGGTCGAGCGCGTGCTGGAAAAACTGAAGAAGCAGGCGGAAGTCGGAATCTTTACCGTGCCGCAGTCGATCAACCTCTCCCGCACGGACTTCGACAGCTGCGATATCGTGGAAGAGATTCGCAAGCGGGTCGACGCTGCGGGGATTGCACGCTCGATGCTGACGATCGAGATCACCGAGAGCACCGTCGGCAGCGATTTTGAATTCATGCGGGAACAGGTCCGGCGTTTTCAGGAACTGGGCTTCCAGGTCTGGATGGACGACTTCGGCAGCGGGTACTCGTCGCTGGACGTTCTGCAGCAGATCCGCTTTGACCAGATCAAGATCGACATGCGCTTTATGGAGCATTTCGAGAACTACGACGCGAAAATCATCCTGACCGAGCTGAGCAGGATGGCCGCCGGCCTGGGGATCGAGACCGTCTGCGAGGGCGTGGAGACGCAGGAGCAGCTGGACTTTCTCCGCGAGATCGGCGTCACCAAGATTCAGGGCTTCTATTACGGAAGACCGAAGTCCTTCGATGATCTGCTGGCCCAGTACAAAGCGGGCATGGAGCTGGACTTTGAAAACCCCGCGGAGGCGGACTACTATACCGCCATCGGGAAGATCAATCTGTACGACATGAGCATGCTGGCCAGCGAGGAGGATGAGTCGCTGCGGCGGTATTTTGACACCATCCCCATGGCAGTCATGGAAGTCAACGGCTCCAAAGCGTGGTATATCCGCTGCAACCGTTCCTATCGCAACTTCATGAAGCGTCTCTTCGGCGCTGCGATCGAGACGGAGGTCGTCGTCGATGCCAACGACATGCCCAAAGGGGAAGGAACTTCCTTTATGAACGCGATCATCCGCTGCAGCCACGACGGCAACCGGGCGCTCATCGATGAGCAGGTCGACGAAAAAACGACCATCCATACCTTCATCCGCCGCATCGCCGTGAACCCCGTTTCGGGAAACGCGGCCATCGCTGTGGCCGTCCTGGCCGTCGTAGAAGCAGAGGAAGGCGCCGGCGCCAGCTTTGAGAGCATCTCCCGCGCACTCTCGTCGGACTATATGAATCTCTACTATGTCGACATCGAAACCGAAGACTTTATCGAGTACACTTCGGATTCGGGCCATGAGAACCTTTCCGTCGAGCGCCGCGGCACAGACTTCTTCCATGCCAGCGCCAAAGACGCCCAGCTGTTCATCTACAAGGAAGACAGGGATTATTTCATCGAATCCTTCACCAAGGAGAACATCCTCCGCACGCTGGACGAGCACGGGACCTTCACGCTGAACTACCGCCTGCTCATAGGCGAAAACCCGATTTATGTCAGCATGAAAGCCGTGCGCATGCAGATGGACAAGGGCCATATCATCATCGGTGTCAGCAACGTGGACGCCCAGATGCGGCAGAAGGAAGAAATGGACCGCCTGAAGGCCGAGCAGATCACCTATTCGCGCATCAATGCCCTCTCCCGCGATTATGTCTGCATCTACACGGTCAATCCCGTCACCGGCCACTTCGTGGAGTACGGCGCGACCGCCGGGTATTCCGGTCTCCAGATCCCGAAGGAAGGCGATGACTTCTATTCCGTATCCCGGATTCAGAGCGCCCGCCTTGTCTGGCCGGAGGATCTCGAGAAGTTCCAGACGATGCTTACGCAGGAAAGGATCATGGACGAGATCCGGAAGAACGGTCTCTTCACGATGCAGTACCGGATGAACATCAACGGCGAACCGCACTACACCGGGCTCAAGGCGACGCTGGTCGAAGAGCAGGACGGGCCGCAGCTGATCATCGGCGTTACCGACGTCGACGCCCAGGTCCGGCGCGAGCAGGAATATGAGCGCAAGCTCGCCGCCGCCCGCAGCAAGGCCAATCTCGACACCCTCACGGGCGTCAAGAACAAAAACGCCTACGAAAGCATGTCCGAAAACCTCGCCCGGCAGATCGAGGGCGGGCAGGACGTCCATTATGCGATTGCGCTCTGCCGCGTGGAAGGCCTCGCGGAGGTCAACGAGACACGCGGACGCGAGGCAGGGGATCAGTTGATCCGGGATGCCTGCGCCGTCATCTGCGATGTCTTCAAGCACAGCCCGGTCTTCCGTGTCGCCGGCGATCAGTTTGCCGCCGTCGCCCAGGGCCATGACTATGAACATGCGGAAGAACTCAAGGCGGAGATGGAAGAGATCAGCCGCAGAAACCGCGAGTCCGGCGGCGTGGTGATCGCCTGCGGCATGGCAAAATACGACGGCAAATCCTCTGTTGCCTCGGTTTTTGCCCACGCTGATCAGCTCTGCCGGGAAGAGTAAGCCTTCTGAAAAAACCCATCAACAGATTACCCGGTCGGAATCGAAGCGAAAGGTTCCGATCGGGTTGCTTTCTGCCTGATAACACATAAAAATACATAAATAACAAAAATTAATCTTTACAATCGCAAGTTAATGTGATATGATTTGCCTGAATGAAGGAGGGGATGATTGTGGCGCGTCGTAAAATTGATCTTTCCGCGCCGGCAGAGGCAAAGGTCGTCAATGCCGCCACCGGAGCGCCGATCGAAAAAAACGCGCTCCCGCTTATCTGTGAGCGAATCCGGTTTTACCGTGAAAAACGGGGCCTGGAGCAGAAGGTATTTGCGGGGCTGATCGGCGTCACGGCGAATGCGGCAAGCAACTGGGAGCGGGGGCGGTCGCGGCCCGACGTGAATCTCCTCCCGGCGATCTGCAGGGCGCTGGAGATCACGCTGTATGATCTCTACGGCGAGAAAATGCCGGTCGACCGGATGGATGAGCGGGAAAAGAAACTGATCGAGGGCTATCGGGCGCTGAATGCCGGCAACCGCTATGCCGTGGACAAGACCGTTGAAACGCTCGGTCTGGTCCAGCGGGCCGGGAATCGGCCGGGAATCCGGGAGCTTCTGTATTTCGAGCGCTCCCTGGCCGCGGGCTTCGGCGACCCGACGGAATTTGAACAGGAGGCCGAGCCGATCTGGCTCTATGCCTCTCCGGAGGTAGACCGGGCGGACTATGTCTTCAGCGTCAACGGGGACAGCATGGAGCCGGAGTTCCGTTCGGGAGATCTTGTCCTTGTGCAGAAGCTCTCCGGAAGTTCATCCCTCCGATTCGGAGAAATCGGCGCATTTATTGTCGGGAACGAGACCTACATCAAGGAATACCGGGAAGACGGCCTGCATTCCCTCAATCAGAACTATGAGGTGCTGCGCTTTGCCGATGAGGAGCCCGTCTATCTGATCGGCAGGGTGCTCGGCATTGCCTCCCCGGAGGAAATCGCGGGCGAGGAGGACATCGAGGCCTTTCTCACGATTCACGGCGCGGCGGGATAGACGGAAGCGGAGGCACTGATGGGCAGAACATGCATGTGTATTGATCTCAAAAGTTACTATGCCTCCGTGGAATGCGTTGCCCGCGGGCTGGACCCGTTGGAAGCCCGCCTGCTGGTTGCCGATGAAACCCGTTCCGATCAGACCATCTGCCTTGCGGTCTCGCCGGCGCTGAAAGCGATGGGCGTTCCCTCCCGCCCGAGACTGTTCGAAGCGAAACAGGCGATAGCGCGTCATGATGCCCGGCATCACACCAGGACAGACTATATTATTGCGCGTCCCCGGATGGCGGAATACGAAAAAATCTCGGCAACGATTTTCGGCATCTATCTCCGCTATGCCGCGCCGGAGGATGTCCATATCTACAGCATCGACGAGGCGTTTATCGACTGCACGCGCTATCTGCCGCGCTATCGGAAGGATGCGGAGCGAAAGGGGATCAGCGCCGCGCGCGCCATGGCCGAAGCCGTGATCGGCAAGGTGTTTTTTGAGACCGGGATCACCGCGACGGTCGGGATCGGGACGAACCTGTATCTTGCCAAGGTCGCCATGGACATTGTGGCGAAAAAAGCGCAGCCCGATCAAAACGGCGCCAGAATTGCGGAACTGGACGAACAGAGTTACCGCGCGCTGCTCTGGGACCATACGCCGCTCACGGACTTCTGGCAGATCGGGCCGGGAAAGGCACGCCGGCTCATGGACGCGCAGCTCTTTACCATGGGCGACATTGCGGAAAGAAGTCTCCGGGATGAGGAGTTTTTCTACCGCATCTTCGGGATAGACGGAGAGATTCTCATCGACCACGCGTGGGGAATCGAACCGGTGAACATGGAGAATATCAAGGCCTTCAAAACAGAGGCCAACAGTCTTTCCGCGGGGCAGGTGCTTCCCCGGCCCTATCCCTACGAGGAAGCAAAGGTCGTATTCACGGAGATGCTGGATATCCTCTGCCTGGATCTCCTGACCGGGAACCTGACGACACCGGCCCTGACATGGTGGGTGTCTTATGATTATAAAAGCCTGGAAGTCAACCCGAGCTATTCCGGACCGGTAAAGCTTGATTTTTACGGACGGCTTCACCCCTGCCACAGCGGCGGTACGGTCAGGCTCCGTTCCCGGACAAACGCCTTCAGCATCATCGGGAAAGCGCTTGCCGACGCCTTTGATGCCGGAACCGACCACAGACTCCTGTTCCGCAGACTGAATATCTGCGCGGAGGATGTCCGGACGGATGAAAGCGTTTTCCAGATGGATATGTTTACGGATCACACGGTGCTTGAAAAGGAAAAATGTCTTCGAAAGGCGCTGCTGGAGGTCAAAAAGCGATACGGCGCATCCTCCGTCCTCAAGGGGATGAGTTACCTTGACGGTGCGACGGCGAGGGAACGCAGCAGGCAGATCGGAGGACACCGTGCATAATACGAAAAAATATGGAACAGACAGCAGAGGAAAAATACAGAAACGCTTTCCGGCAGGAGCGGCCGAAGCATACGAACGACGCGGAATTTGCCTTTCGGCATCCCAGAATGAACCTGGACCGGCGGGCAAAGATTTTCTCTCCCTTTGCGGCGCTGAAGGGCTTTGAGGAAGAGATCGACAGCAAGCTGGAGGAATATGCTCTCGGGACGGAAGCTGCGGAAGAAGAACAGGAGGGGATGACGGAAATGTGCTGCCGCTATTATATGGAAGAGTCACCGGAACTGCGCCCGATTGTCGAGGCAGCCCAAAGATCGAAACTCTATCGGGATCATATCGGAACCGTCCCCAGACCTCTGAAGATCAAAGGCGAGGTTTCTCCGGGCGATCTTGTCCCTGTCATCGCGACCGGCAGGACTGGGAGGAAAGCGGTTTTTCCCATGATCTGGGGTTATCATGTTGAGGGGCTTGCGCGGCCGATCATCAACGCCCGCTCGGAAACTGCCGCGGAAAAAGCAACGTTCCGGGAAAGCTGGGCGATGCATCGCTGCGTCATCCCGGCTTCCTGGTATATGGAATGGGGACGTGATCCGACAGAAAACGAAAAAGGCAGACCGCGTGCAAAATACGCAATCGCGCCGAAAGACAAACGTGTGACATGGCTCTGCGGGCTGTACCGTCTGGAGGAAGGCTATCCGCACTTTGTGGTTCTGACGCGGCCGCCCGGAGAATCCGTCTCCTTCCTTCATGACCGGATGCCGCTGATTCTGCCGGAAGAAGAAACCGACCGATGGATCAACCCGGGAATCAATCCGCACATGCTGCTTCCGTCTGCCCTGACGGAGATGACCGCAGAGAAGATTGCCTCTTGACGGCGGAATGGAATATCGCTATAATTGTACACAGCTATACCGGTAGACGGATTGCTGTTAAGGAAGTACCGCAATGAAAGAACACAGAAACATTTCCATCGCCGATCAGATTTTTGATCAGCTTGAGCGCGATATTCTCTCGGGAAAATACAAACGGGGAGAGATTCTGAGCGAACTGCGTCTGTCGAAGGAGCTGGATGTCAGCCGGACGCCGATCCGCGAGGCGCTTCTGAGGCTGGAACAGGAAAACGTTCTCCGTGAGACGGGACGCGGCATGGAGGTGATCGGCATTTCCGGCGAGGACATGCTGGATATGTACGATATCCGCATCCATCTGGAAGGCCCCTCGGCACGGCGCGCCGCCGAGAATATCACGGACGATCAGCTGGCGCAGATGCTTGAACTGACCGAACTGCAGCGCTACTACATCAACAAGCAGGGCAGCAGCCGTTCCGAACACATCAAGAATCTGGATTCGCAGTTTCACGAACTTCTGTACCAATGCAGCGGAAGCAATGCCTATACGGATGTGCTCCTGCGCATCCATAAGAAGATGACCAAATACCGCAAGGCCTCGGTCAGCGAGCACAGCCGCGCGCTGCAGTCGAACGACGAGCATATGGCCATTTATCAGGCGCTGGCCTCCCACGACCCGGATGCCGCCGAAGAAGCCGTCCTGATCCATGTGAAGAATGCCATGAAACGCATGGAGCACATGGAGCCCGTAGAAGCGTGAAAAAATGCCGTTGCGTCCCGCAACGGCATGTGTTATAGTGAAAAGAGATTAACTGCTGAGGTACTCTTTATGAACTGGCTGACTGGCACCACTGCCGGGAAAATGTTATATGCCTTCCTGATCTCGATGCTTCCGGTGGGCGAACTGCGCGTCGGGCTGCCGCTGGCGATTGCCAAGGGGCTCCCGCTGTATCTGGCGCTGCCGGCCTGTATTATCGGCAATATGCTGCCGGTTCCTTTCATCATCATCTTTATCAAGAAGGTTTTTGCCTGGCTCCGCCGGTACTGGCCCTGGATGAACCGGGTTGTGACGGCCATGGAGAACCGGGCTGACAATAAGGGCGAGACCGTGAAACGCTACGGCCCCTGGGGGCTGCTGCTGTTCGTCGCCATTCCCGCGCCGGGGACCGGCGCCTGGACCGGCGCCCTGATTGCCGCCCTCCTGGATATGAAGCTGAAGCAGGCCGTTCCGATCATCTTCGTCGGTGTCTGCATCGCCGCCGCGATTATGACGGCAGCCACGCTCGGCGCGATTCATCTTTTCTGACTGTCTGATGACCGTATCCTCTCGTTCTGAAACCGGGTGATTTCGATGACTGTCTTAAAATGGCTGCTCGTGCCCGCGGCCGCCTATCTGCTGGGATCGCTGAGCTTTTCCATTATCCTGTCCAGGATGCTCGGGCGCGATATACGACAGCAGGGAAGCGGAAATGCCGGCGCGACCAATATGACGCGTGTTTTCGGCTGGGCGGCCGGCGTGGCGACGCTGGTTTTCGACGTTCTGAAGGCTGTGGCGGCCATGCTGATCGGCCGTGCCCTGCTCGGTGATGTCGGCATCTGTCTCGGCGGAATCGGCAGCATGGTAGGGCACTGCTGGCCGGTATTTCACCATTTCAAGGGAGGCAAGGGAATTTCGGTCGGCGCCGCCCTCGGCCTCATGATCGACTGGCGCGTTTTCGCGGTGATCATCGTCGTATTTCTGATCGTTGCCCTGCTGAGCAGGAAGGTCTCGCTCGGCTCGATCTGCGCCGCGATTTCCATCGTTCCGGCGACGCTGGTGTTTGCGCCGCGGCCGCCGATGATCGTGATGGCAACGGTCGGGATGATCCTGGCAGTCTACCGGCATTCCGAGAACATCCGGCGTCTTCTTGCCGGGACCGAGCCGGATTTCCGCGCCGGAAAGGGCGTACGATAAGCATCTGCGGAGCAGGATAAACACAGGGGTCCGGGCCTCTGTGTTTTTCATATTTCCTCTGATTTTTGTTCATTACAGGGTAATAATTCCACGGTATTCTGTCTGTATAAAACGAAAAAGAAGGGCTGGTCCATGAACGAGCAGGAAGACAGGGATTTTTGGGCAGAATTCAATTCTGCGGGAGGACGGCACGAGCCGATCAACGGGGAATACCATTTTGTGCCGGAATACAGACGCGAGGATTACGCGGACGCGCATTACGAACCCGCGGATGAAAGCACGGTTCCGCCGCGTTATTATACGCCGCCCGAAAAACCGGTCAGAGAACCCAGAAAGAAAAAGGCACGCAAAAAAACTTCTGCCGGCAGGGTTGCCGGGACGATCTGTCTGGTTCTGGTTGCTGCGCTGCTGGGCGGATTCGCCGGTGCGGCGCTGACATCCGGAAAACTGAGCGAGCGCATCGAAACCCTCGAGAGCAGCATGAGCAGCTATGAAGCTGCCATGGTTCAGAAAAACAGCAGGGCGTCCTCCGTCTCTTCAGCCAACACGCCCCGCACGACAACCAACAATCTGATCTCGGATACGCCGGCGGTCATGGATCCCGCAGAAATCTACGAACAGGCACTGCAGCAGGCGGTCGGAATCCGGACGGAAGTCACCATGACCAATTTCTTCGGCATGACCAGCTCGGGCGCGGTCAGCGGTTCCGGGTTCATCATCTCGGAGGACGGCTATATCCTGACGAACTACCATGTGGTCGAAAACGCCTATGTCGGGAACCTCAATGTGGAGGTTATGGCCTACGACGGCACCAAGTACAACGCGAAAATCGTCGGCGTGGAGCCGAACAACGATGTTGCCGTGCTGAAGATTGACGCGAAGAACCTGAACGCCGCGACGCTGGGCAACAGCGACGAGCTGCGGGTCGGCGACGCGATCTATGCCGTCGGCAATCCTCTCGGCGAACTGGAATTCAGCATGTCAAGCGGACACGTCAGCGCCCTGGACCGCGTGATCAATACGCAGGAGAGCGAAAAGATCAACATGTTCCAGATCGACGCTGCCGTCAACGAGGGCAACTCGGGCGGACCGGTTTACAACGCCATGGGCGAAGTAATCGGGATCGTCACCGCGAAGTATTCCTCCTCAGGCGTGGAAGGCCTCGGATTTGCAATTCCGATCAACGATGTGAAAGCAATTGCCGATGACCTGATCAATAACGGTTACGTGACCGGAAAAGCCTATATGGGCGTCAGTTTCGACTCGCGCTATAATTCGATGTACAGCCAGTATTACGGCATGCCGCTCGGCGCTTATGTCGGCGAAGTGACCGCCGGTACCGCTGCCGACAGGGCGGGGCTGAAAGCCGGCGATATCATTACCGCCGTCGGAGACTATACGGTTGAAAGCTACAATGAAGTGAAAAATGCGCTGCGTCACTTCTCGGCAGGCGATACGACAAGCCTGACGGTTTACCGTGCCGGGGAAGAGTTTCATCTGGGCATCACCTTTGACGAAGCCAAACCCGACTCCTGATTCTGACACTTTTCTACTCCTATATCCTCTCTTTTCTCCCTTTGAACGAAGACCCGCAGGCCAAACGCCTGCGGGTCTTTGTCGTGGGCAGGAAAAAAGCACAAGCGCCGCACGGGCGCTTGCATCAGACAGATACCCTTTGAACGAAGACCCGCAGGCCAAACGCCTGCGGGTCTTTGTCGTGGGCAGGGAAAAAGCACAAGCGCCGCACGGGCGCTTGCTTTCAGACAGATTCCCTTTGAACGAAGACCCGCAGACATCTGCAGCTTATAAAATACAAAAGCGCGGCGGAGAAACTTCGGTGCGATGAGATCGGTTTCTCTGCCGCGCAATTGCAGAAAGCTATAATCGGGCTTTCAATAAATCAGTCGGGTTTAATGCCCAGGAAGTAGTAATCGTCGTTATTGGTAACCACCGCGCTGTGATGCTCGCTGTCCGGAATAACGACCACGGTCGAGTTGCTGCCGCCGCCGTAACTGCCTGTCGAACCGCCGACATAGCTGCCGCGGGTGACATAGTCGCTGCTGATATAGCCGTACACGCCGTTGATGATGACTTCGGTCCAGCCGTATTCGGTACCGACAATGTCGACATAGGTTCCGTTCTCAAGCGTCGCAATGGCTCTGGCGCTGGCGCTGGGGCCGGCACGGAAGATGACGCCGTTGCCGGAGACAAAACCGGGAACGGTGCTCTCGCCTCCCACGGCCCCGTCAGGCCGGATCGTCGAAGCAAAGGCGGCGTCGGCGGAATAGACCGGCGTGGCCGGACTCGGAGAAACCGAGGGGCTCGGCGAAACGACGGGCGAAGCATCCGGCGCTGCGGTGGTCGTTGCGGCATCGGTGGTGGTGACACCCGGGGTCGGAGATACCGAAGGCATCGGCATGGGCACCGTGGTCACCGCGACGGGCGGAACGGAAGGCGTGGGCGTCGCCATCGGCGTCGGAGAAGCCGGCGGCGTCTCTACCACGATCTCTTTGGTTTCCGTCTCTGTCGGCGTCTGTGTCTGTGTCTGCTGGGCAGTCTGCCCGCAGGCGGCAAGAGCGCTGATCAGGACCCAGATCAGCAGGAGAATTCCTGCAGTACGTAAGATCTTATTCATGGTTCCCTCCTGATAAACACAAAATATAAGGAGTACTTACACGCAAGTATATGATTTTTTTGCAGAATCGTCAAGCGCAAGCTGAAAAAAACCGCAGAAAATTGAGAATTCTTAATAAAAATACGCTTTTCTTCTGTCTGAAACTGTGGTACCATTCGACATGCCGTGAGAAAGGAATCAGAATCTCTGCTGCGATACGGAGGTTTTCCGCGATATGATTCAAAGCAACAATAAAAACCGGGTTTTCCGCATGCTGTCTCTCTTCCTGGTATCGGCGCTGCTGACGATGCTGCTGTCTGCCTGCGGCCGGGAGGGAGCCGCATCTCCTGAACCGGTTCCGTCTCCGACGCCGACCGCATCCCCGATGAGCGCCGATCTGCGACGGGCCGTGATCGGAGCGGATCTGACGGAGGAGCAGATCAAACAGGTTTATGATCTGTTCGGCTTCCCGCGCTGGAAGGTGCCGGAACTGAGGCTGACCAGTGCGGAAGAGCACGAGGCCATGCGCGGTCATGTGGACGAGAGCGTTCTCGGAACCAAAACCATCTCCTGCGTTTACCTGGAGCTTCTGCCGGAGGGCAGCGGCTACGACGTACGCCTTGAAAACATCACCTGGTGCACACCGGAGATGATCACCAGCGCGCTGGAGACCATCGGCATTCAGGATGCCCGCGTGGTTGTCGCCGCGCCGTTTTCGGTCAGCGGGACCGGCGCGATCGCCGGAATCTACAAGGCATATGAGGATATCGCCGGGCAGAGTCTCGACGAGCAGGCCAAGGATGCCGGTGCACAGGAGCTGACCGTCACGGGAGAACTCGCGGAAGAAATAGGCGCGAATGATTCGACGACGATTATTGGCGAACTGAAGGAAATGCTGGATAAAACGCCCAACATGACGGACGATGAGATCCGCGAGACCATTCGCGATATCGCCTCGCGGCATAAGGTGCGCCTGACGGATGCACAGGTCGAACAGCTGCTGGATCTGAGCCGTACGCTCGAAAAGCTGGATCCCGATGCGCTGAAAAAACGCGTGGAGGATGCCAAAGAGACCATCCAGAAGGTAGAAGAGACCAAGGATCAGGTGGTAGGCTTTGCCGAGAGCGTCAAACAGCTGATCGACACGATGGAAGCCTTTATGGACCGGATGAGCGGTCTCTTCGGCAGCTGACAGGGACGGCGTCAGGATAACAGGATGAATTTTGAACGAATCAGACAAGTCAGCCGGCAGGCCGAAGAGCTTCGCGCCCGCCTGCAGGAACCGGAAATCTGGCAGGACCCGGCGCTCTTCAGCCGCTGCCAGAAGGAACTGCAGGAACTGACCCCGCTGGCGGATGCCTATGCCCGCTGGGAAGCGACGGGGCTCGAACTGGAGGGTCTGGAAGAGATGCTCTCAGACCCGGAACTGCGTGCGCTTGCCGCCGAAGAACAGCAGAAGCTGCTCCGCCGCCGGGCGGAGGAGGAAGAACAGATGAAGCTTCTGCTGCTTCCCGCCGACCCCTGTGACAGGCGGGACGTCATTCTGGAGATTCGTGCGGGCGTCGGCGGGGAAGAGAGCGCCCTGTTTGCTGCCGACCTCTTCCGCATGTATACGCTGTATGCCGAGAGCCGGCACTGGAAAATCGAAACCGTCTGCGCTTACGAGACCGAGCTCGGCGGCCTGAAGGAAATCAGCTTCCTTGTGGTGGGCGACGGGGCATTCTCGCGCCTGAAATTTGAAGGCGGCGGCCACCGGGTTCAGCGGGTGCCCGTCACCGAATCGGGCGGACGCATTCACACCTCCGCCGCAACGGTTGCCGTACTCCCGCAGGTGGACGAGCCCGACTTCAAACTGGACATGAACGAGCTGAAGATCGACACGTTCCGCTCCTCCGGCGCAGGCGGTCAGCACGTCAACAAAACCGAGAGTGCCATCCGCGTCACGCATCTGCCGACCGGCCTTGTGGTCGAATGCCAGGACGAGCGCAGTCAGTACAAGAACAAGGACCGCGCGCTGTCCGTCATGCGCTCCAAGCTTTACGAGCGCGAACAGGAGGCCCGCCGTTCCGCGCTTGCTGCCGAACGGAAGAGCCAGATCGGCTCCGGCGACCGCTCGGATCGTATTCGGACCTATAACTTCCCGCAGAACCGTGTGACCGATCACCGGCTGACCGGCGAAGGCCGCAGCTTCAACCTCGAGTCTGTGCTGAGCGGTGCCCTCGACCCGATGCTGGATGCCCTGATCGCCCAGAATCGGGCGGAGCGGCTGCAGGCAGTGCATGAGGAGGCGGAAAGTTGAAGACGCGTGTGATTACCGACCGGCTGGAGGAAGCTGCCGAAATCCTGTGCCGCGGCGGCCTGGTCGCCGTCCCGACCGAGACCGTCTACGGCCTCGCCGGAAACGGCCTCGACCCTGCCGTGATTCAGAAAATCTACGATGTCAAAGGCCGCCCCGCCGTCAAGCCCATTGCACTCATGGTTCCCGGTTCCGAGGCGATCGCTGCGCTCTGCCCCGAGGCGCCCCCCGCCGCCGCTGTCCTGGCCGGCCGTTTCTGGCCCGGCCCTCTGACGCTGGTTCTGCCTGCCAGGGATACGATCCCGTCTCTGCTGCGTGCCGGCGGTACGAGCGTCGGGCTGCGCTGCCCCCGGCATGAAAAGACCCTCGGTCTGCTTCGCCTGCTGGAGTTTCCGCTGGCCGTTCCCTCGGCCAATCCCTCCGGGCTTGCAAGCCCCACGACCGCGGAGGAGGTCCTCGCCTATTTCGACGGGAAAATCGATGCCGTCCTTGACGGCGGCCCCTGCTCGCTCGGTCGTGCCTCGACGGTCTTTGACCTTACATCCGTGCCTTACCGCGTCCTGCGGGAGGGATCGCTCACCGAAGAGGAACTGGCAGATGCGCTTGTCGATGCCCTCTTCCTGATCGGCATCACCGGCCCAAGCGGCTGCGGCAAGACCACGGTTCTTCAGGTCTGTGCCGAGTTCGGGGCTCTGCCTCTCGACCTGGATCAGATCTATCACCGGATGCTGGAGGAGAATCCAAAACTGCCGGCTGCCATCGAGGCTGCCTTTCCCGGCACGGTCCGTGACGGACGGCTCTCTCGCCCTGCCCTCCGCGACATCGTCTTCCGCGATCCAGCGGCAGTCGCGCTCCTGGATGCCGTGACGCATCCCTTTCTGCTGAACGAGGTGCAGCGTCTTCTGCGCCGTCATGCCCTGTCAGGCGGTACGCATGCCGCCGTGGACGCCGTCAAACTGATCGAAAGCGGCCTTGGTGACCGCTGTGACCTCAGCCTGGCCGTCACGGCACCCGCCGAGCGGCGCACGGAGCGCATCATGGCGCGCGACGGCCTTTCCCGCGCGGATGCGGAGCTCCGCATTGCCGCCCAGCATCCCGACAGCTGGTACGCCGGGCACTGCGATGCCGTCATCGTCAACGATTCCGACCTTTCCTCGCTCCGAAAAAAAACGGAAAACATTCTGAAGGAGAAAACCAAGGTTGAAACATTGTAATTTGAGTACCATCCAGAAAGTGGGCGCAAAAATCTCAGCCCCTTGAAAAAGGGACTTTTCAAGAGCAAGAGGGCGGGGTATAATCTACGTGGCGCTGGGCGTCACGAGATAGCCTTGCCGTT
>JAFYHU010000015.1 GCA_017538965.1 Oscillospiraceae bacterium | reverse complement strand
GGCGTCATTGGGATGGAAGAATTCTCCGGCAACAGGCGCCAAAACAGCGACAGTATCCATCGATATTACAGAAGCCAAGAACGGGAATCAATATCGCTGTATAGTAAGCAACAGCTTTGGCAGTGTGACCTCGAATGCGGCGACACTGACGGTGGGACAGTTTTATACGGTGACGTATGATGCCAATGAGGGCGTTTTTGGTGATGGAAAGACAAACCATGAGGTTACTGTAAAGGCCGGGGAGTACCGGATTGATCACGAGGTGCCGGTGAAGCAGGGGTATGCGTTTGGCGGCTGGAGCGTGGGAAATACGCCTTCACAGAAGATCAACGTGACGGCGGATGTGACGGTCACGGCCATCTGGAGACCTTTCTATACGGTGACCTATGATGCCAACGGCGGCAGCTGGGGAACGGATGAGAACAATCAGTCGATTACGACCAGGACCGAGCAGGCCATTGGCAACAAGTATTATTATCTGGATACCATGAACATTCCGAGCCGCACGGGTTATGTGTTCCTCGGCTGGAAGATCGGCACCAGAGTAGTAGAGAAAAAGCTGATTATAGGCGATACGACGGCGACGGCCCAGTGGGCGAAGGCAGCGACGGTGACCTACCGCGCCAACGGCGGTTCCTGGACGGACTATCAGACAAATACGACTTTTGATACTTATGATATAACTGCGGCGGTGGGTACCTATTACATCGGATTTCGGATGCCTGATGCGCCGGAAGGATATCAGTTCGACGGCTGGCGCGTAAACGGTCAGTCTATGGAGAAGGTCACGCTGGTTGAGGGAGCTCATATCTATGTTGACGCGGCATGGTGGAAGACCGTGCATGTCACGTATGATCCAAACGGCGGCGCCTGGGGGAATTCGACCCAGCCGAGAGTAAGAGAAGAGAGAACAGATCCCTTCTTCAACGTCGGAACGGAGTGGCCGCAGCTGGATGGCTATACCTTCCTCGGCTGGGCGGATACAGATACGGTTGAGGATTACAGCACGGTCCAGACGGACTATCAGTACAATCTGCAGGCGGATAAAACGTTCTATGCCATCTGGTATCCGGATCTGAAGATCACCTATGACGCCAACGGCGGCTGGCTGTGGTATGACGACCAGGGAAATCTTGTCACCACCATGACGGACCGGGCGGAATATGGCCGCGATTACGGGATCTGGGGCGGGCACGCGAACCGCGACATGCCCTATGAATTCCTCGGATGGACCAAAGATTCGAACGCAAACGAGAATTCGCCGATTCTGAAAGACAGTACAAAATTGTATGCCGATACGCGTTTGTACGCCGCTTACCGGCAGTGGACGACCGTTACCTATGACGCCAACGGCGGCAGCTGGGGACCGGATGAAACGGTGCGGAATGACTATCAGAAGCGGGGACGGACCTACTATGTCGGCATCGAGGAGCCTCATCGTGAAGGCTATGAATTTGCCGGCTGGGTGGATCCCGACGCGGACGGCGAGGATGTCGTGGATTTCAATGATACTCCGCTTGTCCTGAACGAGCTGAACTACACATTCTCTGCAAACTGGCGCAGGATTGTTACGGTGACCTATAATCCCAACGGCGGTTCCTGGAACGGGGACAATACACCCAGAGTGTATGAAGAGAGAAGCGGCAGCTACAACGTGGGCGAGGAATGGCCGCAGAAGGACGGCTGCAGCTTCGTCGGCTGGGCGAAAACAAGTACGGTTGCGGATCACAGTACAGTACAGGCAGATTATGAGACCATACTGGATAGCAAGGATGAGAACACGACCTTCTATGCCATCTGGCATCCGCTGCTGACGGTCACTTATGACGCCAACGGCGGCAAGATTGACATAAACGGCAGCCAGCTGGATACGAAGACCGTGAGCGCCGAATACGGACACGAATTTCGGGTCAACAACTTCTGGGCAACCCGCGGACCGGCTTATGAGTTCCTGGGCTGGACGACGGATGCGACCCCGACGGTGAGTTCGACGCTGGTGGGAGATACCATGCAGACCTTCTATGCGGACCAGACTTTGAAGGCGGTATGGAAGCCGCTGGTGACGATCACCTATCACGGCAACGGCGGAACATGGGGCAATGAAGAGACGAAAGTCGAGTACCGGAAGCAGGGACGGATCTATTATGTCGGACAGGATCTGCCCTATCGGGAAGGCTATCAGTTTGACAGCTGGTATGATGCCGCGAGCAACGGAAACGATGTCAATGACACCGAAATCGTTCTGAATGATCCGAATAAGCTGAATTATGACTTCTATGCCGGATGGCGGAAATGGATCACGGTGACCTATGTCACGTCACTCGGCGGATGGAATGACAACGGAAGCATGATCACCTCCTTTACGAGAGATGGGCTGAGCGGCGAATACAAAGTCGACGGCTGGCGGCCGTACAGCGACGACCAGAGCAAATGGTTCTTCGGCTATACGACCGTAGAGGGAGGAACAACCGTTGATTATGAGCCGGAAGATATCCTCACGTCGGAAAACAATGTAACTCTGTATGCCGTCTGGGGCAACAGACCGGTGGTGACCTATGACGCCAACGGCGGCAGCTGGGGCAAAGACGAAAATAACGCCCCGATTACCTCGCAGAGCCATATGGTCGACCCGGGTTATTCCTATCATGTCGGCTGGGTGGAATGGGGTGATCCGGAGCACGAAGAGGGATACCGCTTCCTGGGCTGGAGCACGGATCCGAACGCGACGGAAGGAATCAGCAACGGTACGGAAACCGTCATCAACGAGAACACGACCTTCTATGCCGTGTGGGAGGATCTGGTTGCCGTGATCTATAATCCCAACGGCGGCAGCTTCCGGGACGGTCCGGAGCCCCAGAAACGATATTTCCACTATGGAGAGGTAATTAATCCCACGTATTGGGAGTCACCTGAAAGACCGGGCGCCGATTTTGACGGCTGGATGGACAAGGACGGCGAATTCCCGAGCCTTATTGAGATGACGGAAGACATTACGCTGACGGCACAGTGGGCCCATTTCGTGACCTACAACGCCAACGGCGGCTTCTGGGCCGGAGAGGGCGACACCCGCACGCACCGCGAACCCGAAGGCAGTCTGTATACCATCGGCGAAGAGCCGCCCGTACGGCAGGGATACAACTTTGCCGGATGGACCGTGGACGGCGAGTGCATCGGATTCATCGAGCTGGATCAGAACATCGAAGTAATAGCGGAATGGGAACCTGACACATCGACGGTTTTCTTCGGCTGGCGCTGGGCGGATATGATTAATGGGCAACCCCGGCAGAGGACGGACGACGCGCCGATGTCATATGTGTTTATGGATTACGACACTCTCTGCATGGGTGAACTGGTCTACGGCACCATGAACGATCTGAAGACGGTCAGCTTTAACGATGTCACGGTTTCGAATACAAATATCCTTACCGTCAACAGAACGCTGGATGGCGGATTCATCGAATTCCTGCCCACGGGCATCGGTTCCGTCACACTGGGATACAAGGGAATGGAGCTGAGAATCGAGTCGGGAATCCCGGGCGTCGCCTTCAGTACAAGCAGTTCTCTCACCACGGACTCCTATCTCGGCAGATGGAATTATGACGGCACGGAGAACACGATCTATCTCGTCGCCGAGGACGGCGCACACCTGAACCGAGTGACGAACCAGAATGAGAACAACCTGAGCATTGCTGTTTCTCAGGACGGCAGTTATGCGACAATCACGGTGAATGAGCTCTTCAGAAACAGAATTAACCTGCGCGTGACCGGCACCTGGGGCGACGGAAGACCATTTGACGACGTCTGCGGTCTGCAGGTCATCGACAGCACTTACCATCTGTACTGGATGACAGATTCTGGTCCTCAGCGCGTGATCCATGCCGTGCCCGGAGACGAAATCCAGGGCCAGCTGCTGTACGGTACGGGGGTGCAGATGGAGGCTCATGAGCTCAGGGCGTTGAATGTCGCGACAGATACGGTCACTGCCGGTAACGGGCTGACCCTTACGGCGAATGATTTTCCGCATGTCACGCTGACGGTGGGTTCGAACGCGTCCGGCGCCCCGACGCTGAACTATCAGGGCAGCACGGTGACCGTGATGATCGAGCTGGCGGAAATCAACGAAACCAATTTCCCGGATGCGAAATTCCACAATTTTGTAAGCGAACGCTATGATGCAAATGGAGACGGATTCCTGAGCGATGAAGAAGTCGCTGATGTCGAAAACATGAATCTGGGCGGCCAGACGATTGGAACGGTAGAAGGCATCCGGTATTTCACAAATCTTCGCGTTCTTGAGTGTCCCGGCAACCAGGGCATTAACCTGAGCGATATCAAAGATCTTCCGATCGAAATTATGAGACTCAATGCCTGCCAGCTGACAGAGCTGAGTATTATCGAAGATCTCGAGGATCTGGAAGAACTCTATCTGCCGGGCAATAACGTAAGCAGTCTGAACATTTCGAATAATCCGAATCTTCGCAGACTGGAATGCCACGGCAATTTCAGAATGACGGAGCTGGATATCAGCAACAATGATATTCTCAAGGCGCTTGTCAGTTCGGCTGAACCCAGCACTCAGAGCTTCGGCGAGAACAACGAGTATACGAAAATCATGTACAGAGGAGAAGGAAGCTATCTGTCGATCACCGAAGGTATGACGATCACGGGTCCGGATCTTTCAGTGGCCATCGCCTTTGCAGACGACGGTGCAACCTCGAAGACCTATGTGCTCAATCCGTATGCGTCTGAGTCGCCCGAGGTCCCGGTTGTAAACGTCAATGTTATCATAAAGTGGGCAACCGAGGAACAGTTAGCCGGTATGACTTGGCAGAAGAGCTGCGATAATGTGAATTGGACCGATGCTGAATCCTATGAAGTCGGGTATAATGAATACTATGATGCTTACCAGGTTACAGGGAGTGTAGGCTCGGTCGTATACTACAGACTGATTGTCGATAATGTAATATCCAATACTGTCAGTGTGAGCGCCCTATACTACTGGGTTGAAATCAGCAGCGAGCAGGATGGCGAATCGTATGCGGGGTCAGTTGAGCTTGCGATTAACAGCGAGGTTGACCAAACCGGAACCAGCTATACCTGGTATAAGAGCGCTGACGGAGAAACCTGGACAGTGGTTGCGAGCGAAGGGACTGAATATTCGGAAACCTTGGATGAAGTCGGCATCTGGCGCTATAAGCTGATTGTTGATAACATTGAGTCGAATGTGATTACCGTAACCATAACGGAGGGGCAGAGATCCTTGTCTATGATGAGAGGCGGAAGCACCGCCACGCCTCCGGAAGACTCTGAAGAGGGTAATTCGGACGACGGCAACATCAGCGACGGCAATACCAACGACAGTATTACCGATGATGGCAACACCAACGACGGCAATACCGGCGACGGCAATATCAACGATGGCAACATCAGCGACGGCAATACCAACGACGGCAATATCAATGACGGATATACTGGCGGCGATACCGGCGAGGGCAATACCGGCGAGGGTGATACCGATGACAGTAATTCCGACGACGGAGACTCTGACGACGAGGATCCTGATGAGGATTCCGGCCAGGGCGAGTAAGCCCCGGTAAAAACAATTTCAGCGTATAAAACCAAATCTCCCCGGAGCCTGAAATATGGCTCCGGGGAGAAAACCCGTTATCGGATCGGGTTTGATCTGCATGATGAGTGTGAGTGTGAAAAATGAACAACTTTTCACGCCATTATCCCACTTTTCCATCTTCTGGCCAACTTATGGACGGTTTACCATTTACACAGTAGGGGCTGGAAAGGAGGGGCCGATCATGGAAAATTCAGAGCTTGGAAACATTAAGAATCTTGACATGAAGGGCTTCAAGCCTTAAAATATTACTTAAAATAGGTGGTGTATGACCACCTGGTGACGAGCCATTGAAAGGAGGATCAAAAGATGGTAGGCTTGGATCAAGTTAAGGATAGAGCCTCTGCGCAAAACATTGAGGAAATCACACAGCGTTTCGTTGAGCATCTTTCACCATTAAAGATTTTCCTGTTTGGCTCGTTTGCCGATGGATCATATACTGATCAAAGCGACTACGATTTTTACATTGTTGTAAATGATCAGGTCAATCCCCAGGAGACAAGAAAGATGGCAAGGAGAGCAATACGATATGTGCAGAAACGTCCTGTGGATATTGTGGTAGGCACTAACTCTCGGTTTGAAAAGTACGGGACTTCTGATGACACCTTGTTCATCGAGGGCGAGGTTTTCAAAAAAGGAAGGCTTCTTTATGATCAAAGCAGAGATAATCTCTTTCAAAGGAGTACGCTATGAGTGAAGTAGACTACAATTTGAATGAGAAAAAACAAACCAGTCCTGCGCTGAATGGGTTGACTGAGGAGGAGAAGGCAATAATCAAGCACAGGGAGGAAGCAGAGGAATGGATGCTATATGCTGAAGGCGACTGTGCTGCAGCCCATCATCTGTATGAAGGCTTTTTCCATCCGAAGAAGCTTGAAATCATTTGCTACCATTGCTCCCAAGCAGCAGAAAAGGCAACGAAGGCGGTTTTAGCCGATTTGGGAAGCCCTGGTGGAATGCCACTGAAGCATGACATTGGTTTCATTCTGAACCAAATGAAGAACATTCTTCCAAAAGAAAAAGGAATTAAGATCACGGAAGAATTGTTGGACATGGCTGACGAGCTATCGGACTACAGTGTTGACGTTCGTTACCCTAATCAGATTTCCATAGATGAGTATACGACCAAGAAAGCAATTGAAAAGATGGACTTCTTCATTGCATGGGCAAAAGAAGCCTTGACGAAATGACTTAAATCGTGATGCCCTCCAATCCCCATCCCAAGAACCCATCGGGGTGGGCTGCCTCGAATTCTTGTTTTTATCAGGCTGTTTTGGCATGAAATGCGGGAAGCCGTCCCGCTGGACAGCTTCCCAAGAATAGTATTTTGAATCGGGTTTGATCTTACTCTATTGTACCCAACTCATCCAGGTTTTTCTCGAAGGCGGGGATGAAGTGCTCGAGGAAGTAGTCAACCTCGGGCATATGGTATTCCCGGAGGGTCAGGAGGGTCTGCTTTTCGGCGGAGAGGAACTCATTGTTTCCAGCCTTGCGCTCCTCAATGCATTTGATATACGCCGACAGCTTGTCCGCCGCCTTGACCAGATCGTGCACTTTCTTCTGCGTCTCGCCGATCAGAAGCTCCTGATACGGACCGCGCAGCTCATCGGGCAGCGTCTCCAGCAGCTTCCGGCAGGCGATGTCTTCCACTTGCTGATAAGCGCTGCGGATTTCGTCGCTGTGATACTTGATGGGCGTGGGCAGATCGCCGGTCAGAATCTCGGAGCTGTCGTGAAACAGCGCGACCGTCGCAGCCTCCTCAGGCCGGCAGGGGACATGGAAGATGTCCCTGCGGATGACGCCGAGCGCATGGGCGAGCACGGCGACCATGTGGCTGTGCTCCTGAATGTTTTCGGGAAGCGCGTTTCTCATCAGACTCCAGCGTCCGATGTAGCGCATCCGGGAAAGATAGGCAAAAAAATTCTCGCTCATCTGCGGCCTCCTGCGGGATCAGTCTGAAAATATTATATGCAAGTTTTCAAAAACTGTCAATTCTCCTCTTGCAAAAGCCCATGTTCTGTGTTACTCTGTCAGGGCTGTGAACGGGAAAATAGCAGTTTCCTGCCCGGCAGAGAGTGGGGGCCGTCGGCTGAGAGCCCTCTCGGGCGGGGCTGTTTGGTTCGCCCGGGAGCTCCGGCCAATCACCGGCGTGGCGGTGCGCGTTAAGCCCGGCTGAGTGCGGCATGGCGTCATGCCGAAGATAGGTGGTACCGCGGAAGTCCTGCTTTCGTCCTATTTACGGGGACGGGAGCTTATTTTTTTGAGTGAGGTTGATGACAATGAGAGAAATGATGCTGAACCTGCAGGCGGCGGCGCGCAAGGCGATCCTGGAGAGCGAGGATCTGGAGGCGCTGGAGGCGCTGCGCGTGCGCTACCTCGGGAAGAAGGGCGAGCTGACGGGGATTCTCCGGCAGATGGGGAAGCTCACGGCGGAGGAGCGCCCGCGGATGGGCCAGCTGGCCAACCAGCTGCGCGCCGAGCTGGAGGAAGCGATCGAGCAGCGCCGGCGCGATCTGAACGACCGGATGCTGGAGCTGCAGCTGCAGCGCGAGGCGGTGGACGTGACGCTGCCCGGCCTGCCGCGGAAGCTGGGGCACAAGCACCCGATGTACAATTCCCTGGACCAGATCAAGGACATTTTCATTGCGCTCGGCTTTTCGATCGTGGACGGCCCGGAGGTGGAGTTGTCCGACTACAACTTTACCAAGCTCAACATCGACGAGGGCCATCCCTCGCGCGAGTGGACCGATACCTTCTACTTCGACCCCGACAGCCGCGTCTGCCTGCGCACGCAGACCTCGCCCATGCAGGTGCACGCGATGGAGACCCGGCCCCTGCCGATCCGCATGATCGCCCCCGGGCGGGTTTACCGCAAGGACGAGGTGGACGCGACGCACTCGCCCATGTTCCACCAGATCGAGGGCATGGTCATTGACAAGGGCGTCACGATGTCGGACCTCAAGGCGACGCTGAACCTCGTGGTGGAGCGCCTCTACGGCGCCGGCACGGTCACGCGCTTCCGCCCGCATCACTTCCCCTTCACCGAGCCGAGCTGCGAGATGGACATCCAGTGCCACAAGTGCGGCGGCAAAGGCTGCCCGACCTGTAAGGGCGAGGGCTGGATCGAGATCCTCGGCGCCGGCATGGTCCACCCCAAGGTGCTCGCCGGCTGCGGCATCGACCCGGACGTGTACTCCGGCTGGGCCTTCGGCATGGGGCTGGAGCGCCTCGCGATGGGCGAATACAAGATTACGGACCTGCGTCTGATCTTCGAGAACGACGTGCGGTTCCTGGAACAGTTTTAAAGGAGGGGCCGAACCATGAATCTGTCGAGAAAATGGCTGAATGAATTTGTTGATCTCCCGCTCTCCGAAGTTCCCGACCGCGCCTTCGCCGAGGCCATGACGGTCTCGGGCTCCAAGGTGGAGGTGACCGAGGACCTCTCGGAAACCTGCAGAAATGTCGTCGTGGGCCGCGTTGCCGCGATGGAAAAGCATCCCGATTCCGACCACATGTGGGTCTGCTCCGTGGACGTCGGCAGAGAGGAACCCCTGCAGATCGTGACCGGCGCCCAGAACGTCTCCGTCGGCGACCTGGTCCCGACGGCGCTGGACGGCGCCCTGCTTCCCAACGGGATGGAGATCCGCACGACCGAGCTCCGCGGCGTCCGCTCCGAGGGCATGCTCTGCTCCCTGAAGGAGCTGGGCCTCACCGTCCACGATTATCCGGACGCGATTGAAAACGGCATCTTCATCATCACGGAGCACTGTGCCCCCGGGGACGACGTCGCCGCGCTCATCGGCCGCGACGACCACGTCGTCGAGTTCGAGATCACCCCGAACCGTCCCGACTGCCTCTGCATGATCGGCCTGGCCCGCGAGGCCGCCGTGACCTTCGACCGGCCCCTGAAGCTGCACACGCCCGCCGTCGAGGCGAAGGCCGGCGGGGACATCCGTGAGCTGACGAAGATTGTCATTGACGAGCCGTCCCTCTGCCGCCGCTATACGGCGCGCATGGTGCGCAACGTCAAAATCGCTCCCTCGCCCGCCTGGATGCGCGAGCGCATCCGCAACGCCGGCATGCGCCCGATCAACAACCTTGTGGATATCACGAACTACGTCATGCTCGAATACGGCCAGCCCATGCACGCCTTCGACTTCAGCTGCGTGACCGGCGGCGAGATCCATGTGCGCTGCGCCCGGCCGGGCGAGACGATCCGCACCCTGGACGGGACCGAGCGCGCCCTGAGCGAGAGCATGCTCTGCATCTGCGACACCGAGAAGCCCGTCGGCGTGGCCGGCGTCATGGGCGGCGAGAACAGCGAGATCGTCGGCGATACCGCCATGGTCCTCTTTGAGAGCGCCAACTTCGACGGCGTCTCGATCCGCCGCACGGCCACCGCCCTCGGCATGCGCACCGACGCCTCCTCCCGCTATGAGAAGGGCCTCGACCCTGAGAACACCTTCCGCGCCGTTCAGCGCGCCTGCGAGCTCGTGGAGATGCTCGGCGCCGGCGAGGTCGTGGAAGGCATCATCGACGTCTATCCCGCCGGCAGGAAGGAGACCGTCCTGAACCTCGAGCCCGGAAAGATCAACGCCCTGCTCGGCACCGACATCGATGCCGACACCATGCGCGTCATCCTCCGCAAACTCGGCTTTGCCGTCGAGGGCGAGCAGGTCACGGTGCCCTCCTGGCGCGCCGACGTGGAGCACTGGTCCGACCTCGCCGAAGAGGTGGCCCGCTTCTACGGCTACAACGAGATTCCGACCCGCTTCACCGGCGGCATCTCCACCTGCGGCGGCCTGAGCCCCGAGCAGGCGGCGGAAAAGCGCGTGGGCGAGGTCTGCCGCAGCCTCGGCATGGACGAGATCATCACCTATTCCTTCATCAGCCCCTCCTGGTACGACCGGATCCGCCTGCCCGCGGACTCGCCTCTGCGGAACAGCCTGCGTATCCTGAACCCCCTCGGCGAGGACACATCCATCATGCGCACCACCGTCCTGCCCTCCATGCTCGAGATCCTGACCCGCAACTACAATTACAGGAATAAGGAAGCCTATCTCTACGAGATCGGCCGGACGTACCTCCCGCGCCCGGATGGCCTGGCGGACGAGCCGAAGACCGTTTCCCTCGGCGCCTACGGCGAGAAGATGGACTTCTTCGTCCTCAAGGGCTGGGGCGAAGCCCTGCTTGCCGCCCTCGGCATCGAGAACGCCCGCTTCACCGCCGATGATAAAAACCCCTCCTACCACCCCACCCGCTGCGCGAAAATCTTCGCTGTACCCTCCGACAATGCCCGTAGGGAGCGATCCCCAGATCGCTCCGCCGATACCCTCGCGGTCCCGCCCGCAGGCGCCCATGAGGTCCCCATCGGCACCCTCGGCCAAATCCACCCCCTCGTCATGCGCAACTACGGCATCGACGCCCCCTTCTACTGCGCCCAGCTCTCCCTCGACGCTCTCCTCGCCCTGCGCGGCTCCACCCCGGTCTTCCGCCCGCTCCCGCGCTTCCCGGCCGTCACGCGTGACATCGCCGTGCTCTGCGACGCCGCCGTCCCCGCCGGGGACATGCAGGACTGCATCCGCGCTGCCGGCGGCGAAACCCTCAAGGACGTCCGCGTCTTCGACGTTTACACCGGCACCGGCATCGCCCCGGGGAAGAAGTCCATCGCATTCTCCCTGACCATGCGCTCCGACGACCAGACCCTCACCGACGAGCACGCCGAGGCCACCGTCCGGCGCATCCTCGCCGCCCTCGAGCAGAACTTCTCCGCCCAAATCCGATAATCACCACAAAATCTGCAAAATAGGTCTTTACTTGATCGCAAAATGTGGTATAATACCAGAAAGATCAGCGGTGGGGAGTGATTCGTTTTGCAGGATGTCACAAGAAAGTTCACAGCGCTTGACAGCAAGGCTGAGATGAAAGAAATTCTTTCTTCCGTCTACAATTCCCTGATGGTAAAAGGCTACAATCCGATCAACCAGATTGTCGGCTACATTCTCTCAGAGGACCCGACCTACATTACCAGCTATAACAATGCACGCAGTCTGATCTGCAGGCTGGACCGGGACGAACTGCTGCAGGAGCTTCTGAAGACCTATCTGGACAAGTAAGAGATTGAAGCCCGGTGTAGACCGGGCTTCAACCATAAGAAAGGCAGTTCGTCATGTATGAATTGATTCTGGTTGCGGCGGCGATTGTTCCGGCAGTCTGGCTGCTGATCCGCGTGTACCGTGCCGATAAACTGGAAAAGGAACCTGTCGGCATGCTGATCGGGATTGTCTTGCTCGGAATTGTTTCGACGACGCTGGCCGCCGTTACCGAGCAGCTCGGGGAAGCATTTCTGATGGACGCGTTGCCGGCCGGAGGCCTGCTGTACAACTTTCTTCTGTATTTCGTTGTCGTCGCGCTGTCCGAGGAAGGCTTCAAATACCTGCTTCTGAAAATACGGACATGGAGAAGCCCGCACTTTAACTGTCAGTTTGACGGCGTTGTGTATGCGGTGTTTCTGTCGCTGGGATTTGCGCTCTGGGAGAACATCGGCTATGTCCTGGAGTACGGCATCGGCACAGCGCTTGCCCGTGCGGTGACGGCAGTTCCGGGGCACGCCTGTTTCGGCGTCTTTATGGGCGTCTGGTACGGCATTGCGAAACGCTGGGACCTGGCCGGTTATCCGCGTGAGTCAAAAAGTGCCCGGAGAAAGGCGCTGCTGATTCCCGTCCTGCTTCACGGGGCGTATGATTTTATTGCATCGCTGCAGAGCGACCTGATGACCATCCTCTTCCTTGTCTTCGTGGCATGGATGTTCGGCGCGGCAATGAAACTGATAAAAAAAGCTTCGGCGGAAGACAGCCCGCTGATGAACGAAAGAAATACCCAACAAATCTGAAAATAGAGAGGAGAAGACAGTATGGCAGCAAAAAAAGTCGGGACCCTGATTCGGGAAGCCCGGACGGCAAAGAAACTTTCCCAGGAGCAGCTGGCCTCTGCGATTGACGGCCTGAGCGGCAGCGATATCGGGAAGGCAGAACGCGGAGAGAAGGACCTGAGCGATGCCCAGCTGAGAGCGATTGCGAAGGCGCTCGGCATCACCCAGAAATCGCTTCTGGAAGCGCCGAAGGGCGGCTCGGCCGCAACGGCGGCCAGAACATCCGCGGCAGCAAAAACATCGGCCGCATCAAAGACAACGGCTGCGAAAACCACAACAGCGAAGAA
This sequence comes from Oscillospiraceae bacterium, assembly GCA_017538965.1. Lineage (GTDB taxonomy): Bacteria > Bacillota > Clostridia > Oscillospirales > Oscillospiraceae > Limivicinus. The sequence continues at coordinate 149,646 of JAFYHU010000015.1, read as the reverse complement.
GACGGCTGCGAAAACGTCGACTGCAGCCGGGACCTCTTCGGCAGCAAAGACAGGCACCGCTGCGAAGAAGACTTCCGCTGCGGCAAAAACGTCGACTGCGGCCAAGACATCTACCGCCGCAAAGACAACAACAGCAGCGAAGACCTCGTCCGCAGCCAAGACCCTGACTCCGGCGGAGCAGAAGTTCCTGGAACTCTACCGTGCTGCCGGCGCGGACAGCAAGAAGCTGGCAACGCGGATTCTGAAGGGCGAAAGTCTGGAACTGGGCGACATACTGCCCATGCTGATGAACCCCGGCAGCACCGGCGATGATGGTCTGCTCGGCGCCCTCCTTGGCAAGCTCCAGAACATGAAAAAATAAAAGGGCGTCTTAAAACGCCCGTACGTAAGTATCTGCAATTGCGCGGAAGAGAAGCCAACCCCTCGCACTGAGGTTTCTCCTCTGCGCTTGCTCCTCACAAGCTCCATATCGATTCGCTTCCCCGAAGCGTCGGGAAAGCTTGCTCATTTCGCTGCTCGTCGCTCTCCGATGGAAACCCGCTCCGCTGGGCTTTCTATCGGGGATTCTTATTATCCTTAATCGCGGCAGAAACCGGTCGGTCAGGGGCAGCAGCTTCTCTTGCCGCGAAACGGCATAACCTGATTGGGAGTCAGCCGCCGTAAATCACGTTTCTTATAGTTCGTTGGTGTCCAGAAGAATGGTGACCGGGCCGTCGTTTTCGGAGTCCACCATCATCTCGGCGGCAAACACGCCGGTCTGAACCGTAAAGCCCCGCTCCCGGCATTCCCGGATCACCTGCTCGTAGAGAGGGACGGCGGTTTCGGGCCGCGCGGCCAGCGAGAAGCCCGGACGGCGTGAGCGGCAGTCTGCAAAAAGCGTAAACTGGCTGATGATCAGAAGCTCGGCGCCGATCTTGTCGGGCGAGAGATTCATCTTTCCGACTTCATCCTCGAAAATTCGCAGGCCGCAGATCTTGTCCGCGATTTTCGAGGCTTCTTTTTCGGTGTCGTCCCGATGAACGCCCAGCAGCACCAGCAGACCCTTTCCGATCTGTCCGTGGATTTCCCCGTCAATGCGGACGGAGGCATGATTGACTCTTGTGACAACAGCGCGCATTTTTGCGAACCTCTTTTCTTCTTTTCTTTTTTGTGCTATTCTATCACAGAAGTCTGAAAAACAAAAGAGGGTCCGTAAAGGTGTCCGTGAAAACCGTCCCCGGTGACGCAAAAAAAGTCCTGGTCGCGATGAGCGGCGGGGTCGACAGCAGCGTAGCAGCCCTGCTTCTGGAAGAACAGGGCTATGACTGCGTCGGCTGCACCATGAAGCTGTTTCGGACGGAGTCGGTGACGGAAGCCGAGAAGAGCTGCTGCAGCCTGGACGGGGTCGAAGACGCGCGGAGCGTCGCCTTCCGGCTGGGGATGCCCTATTACGTCTTCAACTTCTCCGACGCCTTTGAACGCGAGATCATGGAACCCTTTGCGCAGAGCTATGCCGAAGGGAAAACGCCGAACCCCTGTATAGACTGCAACCGCTGCCTCAAGTTTGACCGCCTCTATGAGCGGGCAAAGATCCTCGGCTGCGGCGCCGTCGCAACCGGGCACTATGCCCGCATCTGCTTTGACGGCGAACGCTATTCTCTGAAGAAGGCCAGAGATCTCTCCAAAGATCAGAGCTATGTGCTGTATACCCTGACGCAGGAACAGCTTGCGCATACTCTCTTCCCGCTGGGAGAGCTGGAAAAGCAGCAGACCCGGGAAATGGCTCAGCGGCACGGCTTTCTCAATGCCGGCAAACCGGACAGCCAGGACATCTGTTTCGTGCCGGACGGCGACTATGCCGCTTTCATCGAACGACGGCTGGGGCGGCGCTTTCTCGAGGGGGATTTCATCAGTCCGGACGGACGTGTTCTCGGCAGACACCGGGGCATCATTCACTATACCGTCGGCCAGCGGCGCGGTCTGGGTGTCCCGGCCGAGACCAAGCTCTATGTTTCCGCCATCGACCCGGTGAACAACACGGTCACGCTGGTCAGGGAAGAAGAGCTGATGATCGACACCGTCGTCGCCGACCGGGTCAACGTCCTCTCGGGCCGGCCGCTGGAAAAATCCATCCGCGGACGGGTCCGCCTGCGCTACCGCCAGCCGGAACGTCCCGCTGCCGTTGAGCAGGAAGGGGACCGGCTGATCATCCGCTTTGACGCGCCGCAGCGCGCGCCCGCGCCCGGACAGGCCGCCGTGGTCTATGACGAGTCCGGCGAAACGGTTCTGGCCGGAGGGACGATCCTTTTCAGCAGAAAGGAGAACGCAGCAAGATGAAAAAGAAGCTTTCGGCATTTCTGACAGTCCTTCTGCTTCTGTCCGCCTTCGCACTGCCGACGCAGGCCTGGGCCGACATCCAGCCCTATGCCCAGACGCTGATCGTCGACGGCAGTCCCAGAGACGTCCGGGCCCTGGACGGCTCATATGAAAAAAACGTCTTTCTGTCCCTGACGGACGCAGCAGCGGCACTCTCAGGAACAGACAAACAGTTTCGCTTTGAACGTGTTATGTCAACCGCTGACGGGGAAGTCTTCACCGTTATCCGCGGTCAATCGGCAGTCATGGCATCCGGAGCGGAAGGCCTGCCGAAGCAGAGCCCGGTTGTTTCGATGAACCTGTCCCGCAACCGCCTGCAGGTTGACGGAAACGAACGGAAGTACTACAGCTTCAATCCCCAGAACGGCGATCTGTATCTGAGCGTGACGGATCTGCAGCTGATGCTGGATCTGAACCTGGTGCGCGAAGCGGACGGGAGTTTTTCCCTGAACACGGGGGAAAGCTTTCACGCGGATCCCTATGCTCTCCTGAGCGCAGGTTTTTTTGACGGCGTCGGCAGTATTTACCTCGCGGACGCTGACACCGGAGAAGTGCTGTTTCAGCGCAACAGCCAGACGGCCGTTCCCTGTGCCAGCCTCAGTAAGCTTCTGAGCTATGTAATTCTGAAGGAAGCCGCCCGCGAGCGGGGAATCAACGAAAACGGCATGGTTCCCATCTCGGAAAATGCCCAGAAGATCTCGCGCTCCGGCGACGGCATGGTTACGCTGAACGCCGGGACCGAGGTACCTTTCCAGGAACTGCTTGAAGCCATGCTGATCGCAAGCTCCAACGAGAGCGCGCTGGCCCTTGCCGAATACACCTGCGGAGATGAGGCGTCTTTCGTCGCGCGCATGAATCAGCGGGCGCAGGAACTCGGCCTTTCAACGGCAACCATGTGGAACTGCAACGGGCTGCCTTCCTATACCGATGCTGCCATCCCGGTCAAACGGCAGAACCTGATGAGCGCCGAAGATCTTTTCCGCCTGTGCCGGTATATTCTGAAGAATTACCCCGAGATCACCTGGATCACATCAAAGCAGCTGGCCCACATGCCGAGCCTGAATGATTACTGGACGGTCAACTCCAATCCGCTGGTGTACAATCTCGAGGGCGTAGACGGCCTGAAGACAGGGCATACCAACCGTGCGGGCTATTGCGTCGCGGCGTCCATGCCTGTCAGCCGCGGGGACGGAACGCATACGATTGTGCTCATCCTGATGGGTGCCGAAACGGCGGAGCTTCGCGGTCAGGCGGCCGAGATTCTCCTGCGCTACGCAAAAGCCCAGGCAGCCTGAGACAGGCGGAACGATTCTTTCATCGGGAGGAAATACAGATGGCAGAAGGGAAAACGCTCATGACGCAGGGACCGGAACTGGAAAACGAGGTGCTGACCGAGACCGTCCGCCGCATGCAGAAACAGGGCATCTGGTTCTGCGGCACCCGGCGTTTCTCATTGAGCGGCGAAGGGGACGACAGCGCCGCCGTGATTCTCGCTGCCGTCAGCCCGAAGGGAGAACGCCTTCTGACTTTTTCTTCCGGTGATGACGGCGCCTACGACAGCCTGCTGCAGCCCTTTGCCCAGGCGCTCGTCCTGCGCGGCGAAGCACCGCAGGAAATCCGGGCGGAGGATGCGCTGAGCGAGCGGATTCTCGGGCGCTTCTGCCGGACGGTCGGCATATCGCTGAACCGGGAGACCGAAAACAGGCATTTCGGAGATGCCGAGTGGCTGTCGGATCTGCCGGGATCGGGAAAGCAGAGTGCCGAGACCGACTCCTTCTTCCAAATCCTGATGCAGCTGCGCGACGAGGAGTTTGCGCGCATGCCGCAGGACCTCGCCCAGCGCCTGCTCGAGATGAGCGAGAAGCATCTGGCACCAAAAAAACTGGCAGAGCGTATCCATACACTCTGCCGGAAATAGAGAAATTATTGATATCTGTGTTTCATTCCCGTCCGTAACTGTCTGCAATTGCGCGGAAGAGAAACATGTCCCTCGCACCAAACTCCTGCGCCGCGCTTTTTGGTTAATTTAATGAATCGCGGCAGCAGGAGCTTGTTCAGGGGCAACAGCTTCCCTGGCCGCGAAACGGTACAGGCTGATTGGGAGGGAAAACTATTTCCCCTTCCGAAAGACGAAAAACCACACGGAAACCGAGATGACGAAAGCCAGAGCAAAACAGACAATGCGGATGCCGGTTCCGGGCCCTGCGATAATGACGGCGATGATGCCCAGCACGGCGGAGACTCCGTACAGGGTCGCCACAGCCTGCTTCTGACTGAGACCGCTGGCAAGAAGCTTGTGATGAATATGCCCGCGGTCAGCGTGAAACGGGCTCTGCCCGTGCAGAATACGGCGGAAAAAGGCAAATATCGTGTCGAAGAGCGGAAACGCAAGGGCGAGGAAGGGGACGATCAGGGTGATGATCGCATGGAACTTGAACAGGCCCATGATCGAAACGCAGGCCAGTACGTAGCCCAGAAACTGCGAGCCCACATCGCCCATGAAGATCTTCGCGGGATTCATGTTGTAGGGCATAAAGCCGATGCAGGCGCCGGTCAGGCAGGCCAGCAGCAGCGGGACGTTTCCGGTTGACATGGGCACGATCATCGAAACCACCATCATCGAAGCCGAGCTGATGGCAGAAACGCCGACGGCCAGCCCGTCCAGCCCGTCGATCAGATTCACGGCATTGGTGCAGAGAACGATCCAGATAATGGTAAACGGGACGTACAGCCAGCCGATCGAGATCTGATCTCCGGCGTTCAGAAAACCGGGGTTCGAAATGACATCAAAAACAATGCCGCAGCGCATCGCGACAAAAGCAGCCAGAAACTGCCCCCCGAGCTTGATCCAGGGATTCAGACCCAGAATGTCATCCAGAATGCCGAAAACGGCAATCGTAACGGATCCGAGCAGGAGACCGATCACCTGCATGTCCAGCTCGACAAACAGAAGCGCCGAAATCAGAAAGCCGCAGAAGATGGCCAGACCGCCCATGCGGGGGATCGGTTGGGTATTGATACGGCGATCGTTCGGAATGTCGATGGCGCCGATGTTTTCCGCGAAGCGCTTGACGGGCGGCGTCATCAGAAAACAGACAAGGAAGGCCACGAGCGGTCCCGTCAAAAGTTTCCATGCGGGGAAATCCAGAGAAATATTCATGCTGATTCTCCGTTATCGATTGATGGCAGCACGGCTGCTCAGAAAGGCTTCTCCACAAAACCCACGCGCTTGTAAACCTTGCGCAGTGTCCTGCGGGCGACCGAGGAGGCGCGCTGAGCGCCTTCGGTATAGACCGTGCGCAGGTATTCTTTTTCTGCAATCATCCGGCTGCTCTCCTCACGGATCGGCCGCAGCGTCTCGATGACGGCGTCGCCGACGGTGGGCTTGAAGACGCCGTAGCCCTTTCCGGCGAAATCGTGCTCGATCTGTTCAAAGCTGAGCCCGGTTACCGCGGAATAGATGTTCATGAGGTTTGCCACGCCGGGTTTTTGCTCGGGATCCCAGCGGACGCAGTTTTCGGTATCCGAATCGGTTACCGCGCGTTTGAACTTGCGTGCGATCTCCTCCGGCGGGTCCATGATGAAGACACAGCCCTGCGGGTCCGACTTCGACATCTTGGAAGTGGGAACCGACAGACTCATGACACGCGCGCCGACTTTCGGAATATAGGGTTCGGGAACCGTGAAGGTGGGACCGTAGATGTTGTTGAAGCGGATGGCGATGTCCCGCGTGAGCTCGCAGTGCTGCTTCTGATCCTGCCCGACCGGGACGAAATCCGCCTGATACAGCAGAATATCGGCCGCCATCAGCGCGGGATAGGTGAACAGACCGCCGTTGATATTCTCGGCGTTCTTCGCACTTTTATCCTTAAACTGCGTCATGCGGCTCAGCTCGCCAAACATCGTATAGCAGTTCAGAATCCAACCCAGTTCGGCATGCTCATGCACATGACTCTGTAGAAACAGCGTGTTCTTCTCCGGGTCCAGCCCGCAGGCGATATACTGCGCCAGCTGCGAAATCGAGCGCCGGCGGAGATCCGCCGGATTCTGCCGCACGGTAATGCTGTGCAGATCCGCCATGAAATAATAGCATTGAAACTGCTCTGCGAGTTCTGCCCAGTTCTTCACGGCGCCCAGATAGTTGCCGAGATGCAGATCGCCGGAGGGCTGAATGCCCGAGAGCATGACTTTCTTTTTCACTTCAGTTTGCTGATCCATGTCGTTTCTCCATTACAATATCTTGTGATAAAATCAAATTATTATACCAGATTAAGTTTAACTTGACAACAGGTAAAATGGTAATAAAATAGAGAAAGCGAAAAAGAACGGGAGGACAACAAGATGCCTGAAACCACAGATCTCCGCTGGTTTGATGAAATGGAAGCGAGAATCCCGAAAGGAAAGGTCCGTACACGCTTTGCGCCGTCCCCGACGGGCTACATGCATGTCGGAAATCTTCGGACGGCGCTGTATACCTGGCTGATTGCCCGCCACGCCGACGGCACCTTTATTCTCCGCATTGAGGATACCGACCAGGGCCGTCTGGTCGAAGGCGCAGTGGATGTTATTTATAAGACCATGCAGGAATGCGGCCTGACGCACGACGAAGGTCCGGATCTCGGCGGTCCGGTCGGACCCTATATCCAGACCGAGCGGCGCGGACTGTACGGGAAATATGCCGAACTGCTGATTTCCCGCGGGCACGCCTATCGCTGCTTCTGCGAGAAGGCCGAAAGCGAAGAGGAGAGCGGAGAGTTTTCCCGTGCGGAAGACCCCTGCCGGTCTCTGGACCCCGCAGAGGCCGACCGCCGTGCGGCGGAGGGCGAAGCCTATGTCATCCGCCAGAAGATCCCTCAGGAGGGCGAGACGGTCTTTCACGACGAGATCTTCGGCGACATCCGTGTCGAGAACAGTACGCTGGACGACCAGGTCCTGATGAAGCGCGACGGTCTGCCCACTTACAACTTCGCCAACGTCGTCGACGATCACCTGATGGGCATTACCCACGTCGTGCGGGGCAGCGAATACCTCTCCTCGGCGCCGAAATACAATCTGCTGTATGAAGGCTTCGGCTGGGACATTCCGAAGTACGTGCACTGCTCCCCGGTCATGCGCGACGCGCACAACAAGATGTCCAAGCGGCACGGCGACCCGTCCTATGAAGACCTGATCGCGCAGGGCTATCTGACGGATGCGGTGATCAACTATGTCGCCCTGCTGGGATGGAGCCCCGGCGGCGAGCGGGAAATCTACAGCCTTGAAGAACTGAAGGACATCTTCAGCATCGCCGGTGTGTCCAAATCTCCGGCCATCTTCGACATCGAGAAGCTGCGCTACTTCAACGCCGCCTACATCCGCGCGATGTCGCCGGAGAAATTTGCCCGAGTTGCCGAACCCTATATCCGACAGGCCGTGAAGAACGAAAACCTGGATGCCGCTGCGATCGCGGCCCTGCTGCAGCAGCGCACCGAAGTTCTGACCGAGATTCCTGAAAAGCTTGACTTCTTTGATGAACTGCCGGACTATGATGCCGAGCTGTTTACGCACAAGAAGTCCAAATCGGATGCCGAGAGCTCGCGGCAGGTGCTGCAGACGATAATTCCGCGTTTCGAAGCGCTGCCCGCCTGGATCGATGAAGAAATCCTCGGCGCCATGACCTCCCTCGCGGAAGAGTGGGAAGTCAAGAACGCCAAGGTCATGTGGCCGGTGAGGATTGCGGCGGCAGGGAAGGCGGTGACGCCCGGCGGCGCGGTCGAAATCTGCCGCATCCTCGGAAAAGAGGAAACGCTGCGCCGTCTGCGGATCGGCCTGAACAAGCTGCAGGCGGAATAATGGACAGCCCCTTTGCAAGGACCGAACGGATTGTCGGCAGCGCGGCCATGGAGAAGCTGCGGTCGTCCCGCGTGGCGGTTTTCGGCCTGGGCGGAGTCGGCGGCTACGCGGTCGAAGCGCTGGCCAGATCCGGGGTCGGTGCCCTGGACCTGATCGACCATGATACAATCGCCGTCAGCAACCTGAACCGGCAGATTCTCGCTCTGCAGTCCACGCTGGGCAGGTTCAAGGCCGATGTCGCCCGCGAACGCGTGCTTGACATCCATCCCGACTGCTCCGTGACCGTGCACTGTCTGTTCTTTCTTCCCGAAACCGCGGACCGCATCGACTTCTCGCTTTTCGACTATGTCGTGGATGCCGTGGATACCGTCACGGCAAAACTCCTGATCATCGAACGGGCGCAGGCGGCCGGAGTTCCGGTCATCTCGGCCATGGGGACGGGAAACAAAAGACAGGCTGCGCAGCTGAGAGTGTCGGATCTCTATGAGACCTCCGTCTGCCCGCTGGCGCGCATCATGCGCAAAGAATGCCGAAAACGCGGCATCGAGCACCTGAAGGTGGTTTGGTCTCCGGAAGAACCGGCCGTACCGTTTGCCGGCGCGGGAGACGAAACAGATCCTTCCGTCCCCGGTTCCACGGCCTTTGTTCCCGCCGCCGCCGGCCTTCTGCTGGCGAATGAGGTCGTAAATGACTTGATCAAATAAGCATCACCCCCGCCGGAAGGCGGGGGTGAACATTTTTTTCAGTGGTATTTTTCTTCCATCGGCGTGAGCTCGCCTTCGTGGTGGGCGTTGGCGTGTACGTCGATGTACTGCGCCTTCAGCTTGTCATACAGGATGCGCTGGCTGGAATACAGACCCGTGTAGCCCGAGAGCACAAAGCTCAGCGCACAGGCCAGCGCATAATACAGCAGACCCGGGGAGCCGAAAAGCTCGACCGCCAGGAAAGTCGACGCAATCGGACAGTTGACCGCGCCGCAGAACACGCTGATCAGCCCGACGGCGGCCGCAAAGCCTGCCGGAATGCCCAGAAGCGGCCCCATCGTGCAGCCGAAGCAGGCCCCGATGAAAAAGCAGGGGATTACCTCGCCGCCTTTGAAACCGGCGGAAAGCGTCAGCGAGGTGAACAGAATCTTGAGCAGAAAGGCGAAAGGCTGAGCCTGCCCTTCTTCGATGGCGCGGACGATGACGGCTCCGCCCGCCCCGTTATAGTCTCCGCTCGGAAACAGCAGCGAGAGAACAAGCAGCCCCGTCCCTCCGACGGCGGCCCGCACATAGGGGTTGGAAAAAGCTCTCTCCATCTTCCGCTCAAACAGGTGCAGGGTGTCACAGAACAGCAGCGCGACAAAGCCGCAGAGTGCGCCCAGAACCGCAACGCGCAGCAGCATGCCGAGACTCACATTCGGTACAGCGACCGAAAAGTGCATCGGGATAATATGAAAAAGAGAGGAGACGCCGTAGGCCGTCAGGGACGCAAGCAGACAGGGAATCAGAGCCGAGTGATAGATAAGGCCAACGCTGATGACGGCCATGGCAAAGATCGTCGCCGCGAGCGGTGCCCCGAACAGCGCCGAGAAGAAGGCGGCCATACCGGCCAGCGTAGCCGTGCGCAGATCCCGGTCGTCCAGATGCAGAAGCTTGCCGACTTCAAAACCGATGGTGCCGCCCATCTGCAGCGCGGCGCCTTCGCGCCCGGCCGAACCGCCGACCAGGTGCGTCAGCAGGGTTGACAGAAAAATCGAGGGAATCAGGGTCAGCTTCAGGCCTTTCCCGGACTGCACCTCGCTGATGATGCTGTTGGTGCTCTGCCCTTCCACCGAGAAAAAAGCATAAATCCCCGTGATGGCAAGTCCGGCGACAGGCAGCAGCCATATGAGCCATGGGTTCGCGAGCCGCAGCTCGTTCGCCCAGTCGACACCGAGATGAAAAGCCGAGCCGAGCAGCCCGCATAAAATTCCCGCAATGCCTGAGACCAGAGCCCATTTTCCGAGCGCTTTGGTATAGAGCAGTGTGCGGGATGCTTGGGAACGCAGCAGATTCAAGATTTCCTTCATGATCCTGTCCTCGTCTTTCCTAACGACAGGATTATAGCTTTCGAGGCAGAAAATGGCAAGAAGAAATCAAAAAACAGATGGACTTGTTTCCGTTCATCGCGTATAATGGTGCCATCAAAGGAGAGGACGGCGCAAACATGGAACTTCTGGATTATGAAAGAGCGCATCTGGAGATGCTCAGAAAAGACCTTGCCGGCTGTACGGTGCTTCTGAAGACAGACGGTGCTTTCCCCCTGGACGGGCCCTGCCCCCTTGCTCTCTACGGCAGCGGCGCGCGCCATACCGTCAAGGGTGGAACCGGCTCGGGCGAGGTGAATTCGCGCTTCTTTGTGACGGCGGAGGACGGCCTGGAGGCGGCCGGCTTCACGCTCACGACAAAAGACTGGCTCGATGGCTATGACAAAATCCGCGAACAGGCGAGGAAAGCCTTTCTCCGGCAGATTCGGACAGACATTACCCGGCATTTCGGCAGCAATGTGGCGGAAAACATGGGGAAAGTCATGCCCGAACCGGAAGTGGGTCTCCCGCTGAACCCGGAAAACGAGACGGCTGTCTATGTCCTGGCCCGCAACTCGGGCGAGGGAAGCGACCGTTCCCATGTCCCGGGCGACATCCTGCTGACCGGGAGTGAAGTCCGCGATATTCTCGCCCTGCAGCACCAGGCGAAACGTTTCCTGCTGGTGCTGAATGTCGGCGGTCCGGTTGACCTTTCGCCCGTGGTGAATGAGGTCGGCAATATTCTGCTGCTCTCGCAGCTCGGTGTCGAGACCGGCGCGGTGCTGGCCGACATCCTTCTGGGAAAGGCGAATCCCTCGGGCAAGCTCGCGACGACCTGGGCCGCGGCCTCGGATTATCCGACCATCGGCGACTTCGGCGGGAAGGACGACACCCGCTATCGCGAGGGCATCTATGTCGGCTATCGCTATTTTGATTCCGCCGGGGTGCAGCCGCTGTTTCCCTTCGGCTGGGGACTTTCCTTTACAAGCTTCGAACGCGGCGAGACGAAGACCGCGCTGGAAGGGGAGACGGTGACGCTCAGCGCGGCTGTCAGGAACACCGGTGCCGTTCCGGGCAGGGAAATCCTGCAGCTGTATGTATCCAAGCCCGAGGACAGGCTGGATCAGGCCTTCCGGGACCTGGTCGCCTTTGCCAAGACGAAGGAGCTTGCCCCCGGCGGGGAAGAGACGCTGACCCTGTGCTTCCGGCTGTCTGATCTCGCTTCTTACGACAGCCAGCGCGAGTGCTGGGTTCTGGAGAAGGGGGACTACTTCCTGCGCCTCGGAAACGGCGTCGATGATCCGACCATCGCGGCCAGAATTCGTCTGGAAGAAGAGGTCGTCACGCGCCGGGCGAAAAACGTCTGCGGCGTGCCTGACTTCGGCGACTGGAAGCCCAAGCTCGAGACGATTGACATGTTTCCGCCCGACGTGCCGATTCTGACGGCAGACCCGGCAGCCATCCCGCGCTTTGAACCGGCGGAGCCGGCGGAAGAAACCGTTGATCCGCTGACCAGAAGGATGAGCATCGATGAACTGATCGACATGAGCCTCGGCGCCTATGATCCGAAGGGCGGGCTTGCCGCCGTCGTCGGCGATGCCGGCATCTCGGTGGCCGGAGCGGCAGGCGAGACCTCGAAGGTCTCGGAGGCATTCGGCGTGCCGACCATCGTCATGGCCGACGGCCCGGCCGGCCTGCGTATCAGCAGGGACTATGTCATCCGGGACGGACATCCCGTCGGGCTCGAGAAGAGACTGCCCGGGGGAATGTCGGAAATGCTGCCGAAGCCGGCCGCCTGGGTGCTGAGCCTGATTCGCCCCAAAGCGCCGAAATGCGCAGAGGTCATGCACCAGTACTGCACGGCCATTCCCATCGGAACCGCGCTGGCCCAGAGCTGGGATCTCGATTTTGCCCGCTGCTGCGGCGACATCATCGGCGATGAGATGGAGCGCTTCGGCATCGACCTTTGGCTGGCGCCCGCCATGAATATCCACCGCGACGTCCGCTGCGGCCGCAATTTTGAATACTATTCCGAAGACCCGCTCGTGAGCGGCCTTATGGCGGCTGCCGTCACGCAGGGCGTACAGGCGCATCCCGGCAGGGGAGTGACGATCAAGCACTATGCCGCCAACAATCAGGAATATAACCGCTACAACTCGAACTCCGTGGTCAGCGAGCGCGCCATGCGCGAGGTGTATCTCCGCGCCTTCGGCATCTGCATCCATCTCGCGAAGCCCGCGGCGCTGATGACTTCCTATAATCTCCTGAACGGCACGCATACTTCCGAACACAAAGGAATTCTGAATGACATTCTCCGCGGAGAATTCGGCTATCAGGGCCTCGTGATGACCGACTGGGTCGTTGCCGAGCTCTCTGGCGGAAAGAACCGGTATCCCGATGCCGATGCCGGACGCGTGGCGGTCGCCGGAGGAGAGCTCTTTATGCCGGGCTCCCCGTCAGACGCCGAGAGCATCCGCAATGCCCTGAAGCGCGGCGTGCTCACCGAAGACCGCCTGCGCAGAAACGTCTCCCGCGTCCTCCGCGCCATCCGCAGCCTGAAACAATAGAAATAAAAAAACCGCCGTCGGCGGTTTTTTATTTCTCCAGTCTTTCCAGACTGCCCTGGAGAGTTTCCGGTCGGAGGGCGGCTGCGAGGGCTTCCTCCGGCGTGCTGCAGACGCGCACCAGACCGAGGCAGTTTTCGCTCATGAAGCGGCCCTCCGCCATCCGGCGCAGCAACTCGACAAGCGGCGCGTAAAAATCCTCCGTGTTCAGCAGGACGAGCGGCCCGCTGACGAGACCCAGCTGCTTGAGCGTGACGGTTTCGAAAAACTCGTCCATGGTCCCGATGCCGCCCGGCAGGGCGATAAAGGCATCGCTCATGGCGAGCATCTTTTCCTTGCGGACGCTCATGCTCTCGGTTAAAATCATCTCGCTGCATTCCTCCAGCAGAAATCCCGGATCGAGAAACATCTCGGGCGCGATCCCGATCACCCTGCCGCCGGCGGAAAGCGCCGCGCGGGCGCACGCAGCCATGAGGCCGTCCCTGCCGCCGCCGAAGACCAGCGTATGCCCCGCTTCGGCGATCAGCCTGCCGACTGTTTCCGATTCACGAAAATAGACGGAATCGGGCTGATTTGACGAGGCTCCGTAGATACAGATGTTCATATTGTCGTCCTCCTGCATTCGGATAAGGGCAGTATACCACGGTCCCTGCCTGCCCGACAAGCGGCAATTGCTGTATAAAACCGAAAATATTCAAAAAGAAATGAATATTCCGTTCAAACCGCAAAATTTTCACGAATATTGTTGCAAAAGCGCTTGACATTCGGGTATAGGGCGTGCTATCATGCGCAATGTCCCGAAACGGGACCGAGAATGACAAAATGAAGGAAAGATGAGGAAGAAACCAATGAAAAAATATGCAAAACTGATCTGCGCCGTTCTGGTCCTCGCTCTCGCTCTCGGTCTTGCCGCCTGCGGCAAATCCGAGCCGAAGAATGCGCTGGAGAAGATCAAGGCCGACGGCGTTCTGACCGTTGCCCTGTCGCCCGACTTCAGCCCCATGGAGTTTGTGGATTCGTCCAAGTCCGGTCAGGATCAGTATGTCGGCTTTGACGTGACACTTGCCAAGTATCTGGCCGAAGAGCTCGGCGTCAAGCTGGAAATCCAGGCCATGAGCTTTGATGCCTGCCAGACCGCCGTCTCGACGGGTGCCGTGCCGATGTCCATCTCCGGCTATTCCTGGACCGAGACCCGTGCCGAGAACTTCGACCTTTCCGACTACTACTATGCCGGTGAGAACGAGACCGAGCAGGTCATCCTGATCCGTGCCGCGGATGCCGACAAGTACACCAAGGCGGAAGACTTTGACGGCAAGGATGTCGGTGCCCAGAATGCCTCCCTGCAGATGCAGCTCGTCTCGGAGCAGCTTCCGAATGCCAACATGGTTACCATCGGTGAGATCGGCGTCGGTGTTCTGGAGCTCCAGAGCGGCAACATCGAAGGCCTGGCGGTTGCCGACGGCAACGGTACCCAGATCATTGCCAACAACCCCGACCTCATCAAGTGCAGCTGGAAGTTTGACGTCAAGGCCGAGTATGAGGCCAACGTCGTCATGATGCACAAGGATGAGCCCGAACTGCTCGCCGCCGTGAACGCGGCTCTGGCGAAGGCCTATGACAGCGGCTTCTACGGCGAATGGTACGCCGATGCTCTGGAACTGGCGGCCAGTGCCAGCGCCATCGAAGTCTCTGTGGAAGACTGAGACTCCGTCTGACTGTATCGAAGGTTCATAACGATCACGGGGCGCCCCGCATGGAGCGCCCCCAAGTTTTGACCGGGGAGGAAATCGATGAATTTCGCAACCATTGGACAGAATATCATCAAGCTGTTCATCAAATACTGGGACAAATTCCTGATTACGGGTCTGGAATACACCCTGTCCCTGGCGGCAATCACCGTCTGCGTCGGCGCCGTTTTCGGGGCGCTGATCGCGCTGATGCGCATGTCGCGCGTGGCGCCTCTGCGCTGGATTGCAGCCGTCTATACCGAGATCATCCGCGGCACGCCGATGCTGCTGCAGCTGTATCTGTTCTATTTTGCGCTGCCCATGCTGATCCCGATCCTGAACAAGCAGCAGTATGCCTGCGTGGCCATCGCGCTTGTCTGCAACAGCGCGGCCTATGTGTCCGAGATTATCCGTTCCGGCATTCAGGCGGTCGACATCGGACAGACCGAAGCGGCGCGAAGTCTGGGGCTTTCGCAGCGTCTGACCATGACCGAGATCATCCTGCCGCAGGCCATCAAGAACATCCTGCCGGCGCTTGCCAATGAGTTCATCATGGTCATCAAGGACACCTCGCTGGCTTCCACCTTCTTCATTGGCGACTTGATGACCCAGTGTCTGCTTGTCAAGGGGGCCACCTATCTGACGATCGAACCGCTGGTCATCGTCGGTATTATTTACTTCGTTCTGACCTTTATTCTCAGCAAGCTGGTCGGCGTCATGGAAAGGAGGATGCGGCGTGGAGATATCCGATAAGCTGATTCAGGTCCGTGACCTGAAGAAATACTACAACGGTGAAAACATCAAGGCTCTCAACGGCATCAGCATCGACATCAACAAGGGCGATGTCATGGTCGTCATCGGTCCCTCGGGCTCCGGCAAGAGCACCTTCCTTCGCTCGCTGAACCTGCTGGAGATTCCCACCTCGGGTTCCATCATCTTCGAAGGCGTCGATATCACGCAGAAACGCGGTCCCGACGGCAAGAAACTGGACATCGACCTTCACCGTCAGAAGATGGGCATGGTCTTCCAGCACTTCAACCTCTTCCCGCACAAGACGATCCTGCAGAACATGACCCTTGCCCCCGTGAAGGTCAAGGGCATGCCGCTTGCCGATGCCGAGAAAAAGGCGATGGATTTGCTAACGCGCGTCGGCCTTGCCGACCGTGCCGACGCTTTCCCGATCCAGCTCTCCGGCGGTCAGAAGCAGCGTGTCGCGATTGTCCGTGCTCTGGCCATGGAACCGGACGTCATGCTCTTTGACGAGCCGACCTCGGCCCTCGACCCCGAGATGGTCGGTGAGGTGCTGGACGTCATGAGAGGCCTTGCCCGGTCCGGCATGACCATGGTGGTCGTCACGCACGAGATGGGCTTTGCCCGCGAAGTCGGCAACCGCGTGGTCTTCATGGATGACGGGAAGATCCTTGAAGAGGGAACGCCCGATTCCGTCTTCAATCACCCGCAGAACGAACGTCTGCAGGACTTCCTCTCGAAGGTACTGGTATGAACACAGAGAAGAAAACCGCCCTCTCGCTGATCGATGAGAGGGCTTCTCTCTTCGAAGAGATCGCCGACCGCATCTGGGAGCATCCCGAACTCTCGCTGAAAGAGTTCGAGGCGACAGGGATTTATTGTGATGCGCTCCGGGAACTGGGCTTTACCGTCACCGAGAATCTCTGCGGCATCCCGACCGCTTTCTGCGGCTCCTTCGGCAGCGGCAGACCCGTGATCGGCATCCTCGGCGAATATGATGCGCTGTCGGGCCTGAGCCAGCAGGCCGGCGCTGTAGTGCCTGCTCCCGTCGTCGAAGGCGGAAGCGGCCACGGCTGCGGTCATAACCTGCTGGGCGCGGGCTCGCTGGCGGCGGCTTATGCCGTGAAGCGCTGGCTGGAAGCCACCGGATCACCGGGTACCGTTATCTATTACGGCTGCCCCGGCGAAGAAGGAGGCGCGGGGAAAGCCTATATGGCGCGCGAGGGACTCTGGAAGCAGCTGGACGCAGCGCTTACCTGGCATCCCGGCGACGCCAACCAGACCGCGACAGGCACCAACAACTCCTGCATCCAGGTGCTGTATGAATTCCGCGGTGTTGCGGCGCATGCGGCAGGAGACCCGCACAACGGGCGCAGTGCGCTCGACGCGGTCGAACTGATGAATATCGGCGTGCAGTTCCTGCGTGAGCATATGACCCCTGACTGCCGCATCCACTACGCGATCACCGATACCGGCGGCATTTCGCCCAACGTCGTCCAGGCGAAGGCTGCGGTCCTCTATATGGTCCGAGCCAACCGGGTGGCGGATTCCGTTGCGCTGCAGAAACGGGTCGACGCGATCGCCGAGGGTGCTGCGCTGATGACCGGGACAGGCTATACGCGCACCTTCATCGACGGCACGGCAGAGCTTCTTCCGAACTTTACCCTGGAAGAGATCCTGTACCGCAATCTTGAAGAGATCGGCGTACCGGCCTATGCCGAAGAAGACTGGCAGCTGGCAGAAGCTTTGAAGAAGACCTATCCCGGAAGCGGCCTGCAGACCATCCACGCTGCCTGCGGAGATACGGAAATCGCAGGAAAGCTGAGAGAGAGGACTGCGAACGGCACCCGGGCAATCAACGATTTCCTCGCTCCGGCGTACTCGTCTACCGCCTTTTTCCCCGGCAGCACCGATGTCGGCGATGTCAGCTGGCTGACCCCGACCGCGCAGATCGAGACTGCCTGCTGGCCGGCCGGCGTCCCAGGGCACTCGTGGCAGATCGTCGCCTGCGGCAAGAGCAGCCTGGCTCACAGGGGCATGCGCTATGCGGCAAAAGCCATCGCCGGCGCGGCGATCGATCTTCTGAGCGATGCGGAGCTTCTGCAGAAAGCGCACGAGGAATTCCGCGAGCGCTCCGCCGACGGCTATGTCTGCCCGATCGAACCCGACGCTATCCCCATTGCGCTATAAAAAGAATTAAAAGAAGAATTAGCACTCTTTACGAAAGAGTGCTAATATTCATATTTCGTTCATATAATATCGTGGAATCATTCATAATTGTATGATATTTTATATACACGATGAAACGAAAGAAATACAGATTTCATCGAAACGAAAATGTAAAATAAACTGTATGGAGGTTTTTATCATGTTTGAACTGATTCCTTTTGATCACAGAGGCAACCGTGTTTCCGTCTACGATCCCTTCCGGATGTTCGATGATATGGAGCGCAGCTTCTTCGGCAGCGGCAATCATCCGACGCTCGGTTCCTTCCGCACCGATGTCACCGATACCGGCGACGCATTCGTTCTGGATGCCGAGCTCCCCGGTTTCAAGAAAGAGGACATCAAGATTGATGTGGAGAATGACTGCCTGACCATCTCTGCCGAGCGCAAGGTCGACGAGGAAGAGAAGAAAAAGAACTTCATCAAGCGCGAGCGTTTCTACGGCTCCTACAGCCGGAGCTTTGATGTCTCCGGTGTCAATGTCGACGCGATCGAGGCCGAGTACACCGACGGCATGCTGAAGCTCACCATGCCCAAGAAGGTCGAGACCGTTCCTCCCACGCGCCGTCTTGAAATCAAGTAATCTTTCGTTCCCCCTTCCATAGCCGCCCCCAGGGCGGCTTTTTTCATTGCCTGAATCGGAAATCTGTGCTATTCTGATGTTTAACCACTGATCGTTGACTGCTGTCCACTGAACTTTAAACTTTGAACTTTATCTTTAAGGGGAACGTTTCCATGTATTTCGATACCCATGCCCATCTGGACGACGAGGCTTTTGATCCGGATCGAGAAGACCTGATTGCGGGCTTTGCTTCTGCCGGCGTCGAGCTGGTCCTGAACCCCGGCTGCGATCCCGCGAGCAGCGAGAGGGCAGCTTTGCTTGCCGCCCGGCATCCGGAAGTCTGGTTTGCCGTCGGCATCCATCCGGAAGAGCTCGCATCTTATACCGACGAGAGCCTCGAAAAAACGCTTTCCCTTACTGCAGAACCCAAATGCGCGGCGATCGGCGAGATAGGCCTCGACTATTACTGGGATGATTCGCAGAAAGAGCGCCAGCAGGAGCTCTTCCACCGTCAGCTCTCCTTCGCCCGCGAAAAAGACCTGCCGGTCATCGTTCACGACCGCGACGCACACGGCGACTGCCTGGCGATCGTCCGGCAGTATCCCGGCCTGCGGGGCGTGTTCCATTGCTACTCCGGAAGCGCGGAGATCGCGCGGGAACTTCTCCGGCTCGGCTGGTATCTGGGCTTCGACGGACCGATTACCTATAAAAACGCCCGGAAACTGCCGGAAGTGCTGGCTGTGTGCCCGCCGGAGCGCATCCTGCTGGAGACCGACAGCCCCTACCTTTCGCCGGTCCCGCTGCGCGGCAGACGCAACGACCCGCGCAATCTCTGCTGCATCTGCGCCAAAGCGGCCGAATTCAAGGGCATGGACCCTGACGAGCTGGCCGCGCGCACGCTTGAAAACGGCAAAACGCTCTTCGGCATCTGACTGTTCACGTTTTCTTATTGAATTTTCCCGCTTCCTGTTGTAAAATCACGGCACGGAATCTGACCGGAAAGGAGATCAGCTCGGCTCTATGAGGCAAAAAGTGCTATGGCTGCTCTGCATGGCGGTGCTTTCGATGGTGCTGGTCGCCATTGTCATTTCGCGCGCTCAGAGCGGGACAGACATCATTTTCGGCGGCGTTGACGGTGCTTATGTGAGTACCGACAGCTATTTCGCCGTGGATCCGAATGCGACGCCGACCCCGGAAGTGGACGAAAATGACGGCTGGCCGGATATCGACATTACGCAGGGCCAGTACCGCATGGTCAACGATGATGTCGAAAACCTGCTGCCCTCCTCCTTCGAGCCGACCTGCGGCGTCATTGACGGCACCAAATACATGATGTTCGACATCGACGCGCTGCCGTATCTGAACGCGATGATCCATGCGGCCGAAGAAGCCGGACATTCGGTTTACGTCGCTGCCGCCTACCGGACCTATTCCTATCAGACCCAGATGTACAACGCCAAGTCGAGCAGCATCGCCTGGGATAAGTATCAGGTGACTGATTACCTTGATCCAAATTATCAGAAAGCGGCCGAGGAGGCCAAAAAGTATGTCATGTATCCCGGCAGCAGTGAGCATCAGCTCGGCCTCGCCGTGGACATCATGGACCGCCAGTACAAGAGTCTGATTTACGAAAACATGGATCAGGACTTCTTTGCCTGGCTGGACGAGCACTGCGCCGAATACGGCTTCATCAAGCGCTACCCGACGCGCAAGCTGCTGCTGACCGGCTGGGACGAGCCCTGGCATTACCGCTATGTGGGCGTGGAAGCGGCTACCTATATCATGGAGCATGGCATCTGCTACGAGGAGTTCTACAAGCACTATATGCCGGACTTTAAATATTAAAAAAGTACTTGCATAATGAAAAAAACGTGATATAATCGTCTACGGTTTAAGGGATATGTGTGTTAGGTTGAAGAGTGGGTCTGTACCCACTCTTTTTTGTGAGAATACGGAGGAAAGCATTTTGAGCAGATTGACTGACAGAATTGCCGAGATTGCAAAGCCCGTGGTCGAAGCCGCTGGCTGCCGGCTCTGGGATGTGGAATACGTCCGCGAAGCCGGAACCCGGTACCTGCGGGTCTTCATTGATAAGGACGGCGGCGTTTCCATCGACGACTGCGAAAACATCAGTCGGACGCTGGACCCGATCCTCGACAGGGAAGACCCGATCCCGGAGAGCTATGTGTTCGAGGTCGGTTCGGCCGGCGCGGACCGGGAACTGAAGCGGCCGGGAGATTTTGAGGAATTCACGGGCAGCGAGGTCGAAATCCGGCTGTATCAGCCGATGAAGGGAAGCAAGCGCTTTGTCGGCACGCTGCAGGGCTATGACGACGGCGCTGTCAGCATCCTCCTGCCGGACGGGAAAACGGCCCGCTTTGAGAAGAACCAGATTGCACAGGTCCGTCTGTATGTAAAGATAGACGGCTGATCCCTTTCCTAAAGAATACTGTCAATTCAGAAACGGAGTAAACCAACCATGAATGCAGAGTTTTTTGCAGCCATCGAAGACATTGAAAAGGAAAAAGGCATTCCCCGCGAGTATATGTACGACAAGATCCGCCAGGCGATGCTGGCCGCGTTCCGCCGCGACAACCCCGAGAACGAGGACAATGTCGAAATCATCCTGGATGAAGATAAAAAGCGCATAGAGATGCAGATCAACAAGCTCGTCGTCGAAGAAGTGACCGACCCGGCTCATGAGATCGATCTGGACAGCGCCAAGAGAATTTCGCGCCGCGCCAAGCTGGGCGATACGGTCGCGATTCCGGTAGAGACCAAGAAATTCGGCCGGATCGCCGCCCAGGCTGCCAAGCAGGTCATCATTCAGGGCATCCGTGAAGCGGAGCGCGGTCTGATCTATGAAGAGTTCACCTCGAAGGAACACGAGATTCTGACCGGCGTTGTCACGCATGTGGAACCCCGCAACGGTGCGGTCTCGATCCGCATCTCCTCGAACAGCGAGTTTACCGAGGCCATGCTGCCTCTGAACGAGCGCGTCCGCGGGGAAGAGCTCTATGAGGGCGACCGCATCAAGGTTTACGTCGTGGAAGTCAAAAACGCCACCCGCGGCCCGCAGGTCATGATCAGCCGCACGCATCCCGGTCTGGTCAAACGCCTGTTCGAGCTGGAAGTGCCCGAAATTTATGACGGCACGGTCGAAATCCGCTCGATCGCCCGCGAGGCCGGCAGCCGCACCAAGATGGCGGTCTGGTCCAATGATCCCAACGTGGACGCCATCGGTTCATGCGTCGGCCCGAAGGGCTCGCGCGTGGCCGAGATCGTCAACGAGCTGGGCGGCGAGAAGATCGACATCGTCAACTACAGCGAGATTCCCGAAGAATACATCGCCGCGGCGCTCAGCCCCTCCGAAGTGATCAGCGTGACCATGCTCGAAGACGGAAAGAGCTGCACGGTCGTCGTGCCCGATTCCCAGCTTTCCCTGGCCATCGGCAAGGAAGGACAGAATGCCCGCCTGGCTGCCAAACTGACCGGCTACAAGATCGATATCAAGCCCGAGTCGCAGGCATAAACCATGAGCGGTCAGCAGAAGAAGATCCCGATGCGGCAATGCCTCGGCTGTCGCGAGCACAAACCCAAAAGGGAACTGGTCCGCATCGTGCGCTCGCCCGAAGGGCAGGTCAGTCTTGACTGCTCCGGCAAGGCAAACGGCCGCGGGGCTTACCTCTGCCGCAGCGCGAAGTGCCTGCGGGCTGCGGTGAAATCGAACGCGCTGTCCCGCGCCTTCGGCACCCCGGTGCCCGAGGACGTCCTCTCCCGTCTGGAAAAGGAGATGGAAAGCACCGATGCAGGATGATCTGCTGAAAACCCTCGGCCTGATGCGCCGGGCCGGGAAGCTGAGCGCCGGCGAGGACGGCGTCCGTCAGGCGGTCAGGAAACGCACGGCGAGGCTGATTCTTGTAGCCGCCGATGCCTCCCTGAACGCTGTGAAACGCGCAGATGGCTTTGCTGGGACGGCGAAGGTCCCGCTCATTCGCCTGGATGAAAACAAGGACACGCTCTGCCGGGCGCTGGGTGTAAACGGCGGCGCGATGTTCGCGGTCTGCGACGAAGGCTTTGCGCAGGCATTTATGAAGAAACAAAGAGAGAGTTTGTCATAGAGGATAGACCAAACAAGGATAGGAGAACGCTTATGGCTATGTTGAAGTACCGGATTCATGAGGTTGCAAAAGACTTTGGTACCACGTCCAAGGTCATCTCGCAGATTCTGACCGATTATATTGCGCCTCCGAAGAACCACATGCAGGTTCTCGAGAACCCGGAGCTGGATGTCATTTTCGAATATATGACGCAGCACAACCAGGTTGAGAGTCTGGAGGACATCTTCAAGGTTGCGCCTCCCGAGGTCAAGAAGCCTGAAGAAGATGCTGAGGAGCCGAAGGCCGAAGAACCGGCTGCCGCTGCGAAGGGCGGCAAGACGCCGGCTGCGCAGACAGCGGCCGACAAAAAGGCCCAGCAGGCGAAGCCTGCGCCCGGGCAGGCTTCCGTCGGGACTGCGAAGAAGAAGGAAAACAAACCGCACGTTCCGCGTCAGGTCGCGGAGAAGCGTGTGGTCGATACACGCGGCGGCGCGGCGGTCAATATCGAGAAGTACAACGAGAAGTTCGAAGACATGGCCGGCAGCCGCACCAACGCCTCCAAGCTGCGCGGCGGCCAGGGCGGAACCACCAAGGAGAAAATCAGCTCCAAGTCCAAGCAGCGCCAGCAGGCCCAGCAGCAGTCCGCCGGCAAGCGCCGCCAGGAAGAGAAGGACCGGATGAACCGCCTACAGCGCGAGCTTGCCAAGAAGAAGCCGCTGAAGGTCGAGATCCCGGACCAGATCTCCGTCGGCGAACTGGCCTCTCGCATGAAGAAAACGGCCGCCGAAGTCGTCAAACAGCTTATCAAGCTCGGTGTCTTTGCCTCCGTCTCGGATATCATCGACTATGATACCGCGGCGCTGGTCGCCATGGAACTGGGCTGCGAGGTCAAGAAAGAAGTTATCGTGACCGTGGAAGAGCGCCTGATCGACGCCTCCCCGGATAAGGAAGAAGACCTCCGTCCGCGTGCCCCGGTCGTCGTCGTCATGGGTCACGTCGACCACGGCAAGACCTCTCTGCTCGACTATATCCGCCATGCCAACGTCGTATCGGGCGAAGCCGGCGGCATCACCCAGCACATCGGTGCCTACACCGTCGAGATCAACGGCAACCCCATCACCTTCCTCGATACCCCGGGCCACGAGGCCTTTACCTCGATGCGTGCCCGCGGCGCCATGGTGACGGACATCGCGATCCTGGTCGTCGCTGCCGACGACGGCATCATGCCGCAGACCATTGAGAGCATCAACCATGCTAAGGCCGCCGGTGTTCCGGTCGTCGTGGCCATCAACAAGATGGATACCGTCGGAGCCAACCCCGACCGCATCAAGCAGCAGCTGACCGAGTACGACCTGGTCAGCGAGGAATGGGGCGGCGACACCATCATCTGCCCGATTTCGGCCAAGACCGGCATGGGCATCGACAATCTGCTTGAGAACCTCGTCATTCTGGCGGAGGTGCAGGAACTGAAGGCCAACCCGAACCGTGCCGCCAGCGGCACCGTCATCGAGGCGCGCCTTGACAAAGGCCGCGGCCCGATTATGACCGTCCTGGTCCAGAACGGCACTTTGAAGTCCGGCGACATCATTATTGCCGGCTCCTCGGTCGGCCGTGTCCGCACCATGACCGACGACAAGGGCCGCCGCGTCACCGAGGCCGGACCTTCAATGCCGGTTGAGATTTCGGGTATGTCCGAAGTCCCGAGCGCCGGCGATACCTTCAACGCCGTCAAGGATGAGCGTATGGCCCGCGAGCTTGCCGAAGAGCGCCGCCAGCAGGCGACCGCCGCCGGCCCCGCGAAGAAGGTCTCGCTCGAGGATCTGTTCAGCCAGATCCAGGCCGGCGAGATGAAGACCCTGAACCTGATCGTCAAGGCCGACGTGCAGGGCTCTGCCGAGGCCGTCAAGACCTCGCTCGAGAAAATTTCGAACGACGAAGTCCGCGTCAAGGTTATCCACAGCGCCGTCGGCGCCATCACGGAGTCCGACGTCATGCTGGCCGCAACCTCGGATGCGATCATCATCGGCTTCAACGTCCGCCCGGACAATGCTGCGCGCGACTCTGCCGCCCGCAGCAACGTCGACATCCGGCTCTACCGCGTCATTTACGACTGCATAAACGAGATTCAGGATGCCATGAAGGGCATGCTGGCGCCGAAGTTCCGCGAACAGATCATCGGCCACGCTGAAGTGCGCGAGACCTACAAGGTCTCCAAGGTCGGCACCGTCTGCGGCTGCTACTGCACCGACGGCAAGATCCAGCGCGGCTGCGATGTGCGCGTCCTGCGTGACAACATCGTCATCCACGAGGGTGAGCTTGCCTCGCTCCGCCGCTTCAAGGACGACGTGCGCGAAGTCGCCGCGGGTTATGAGTGCGGCATGCAGATCGAGAAGTTCAACGACGTCAAGATCGGCGACATCATTGAATGCTTCGTCATGGAACAGATCAACTGATCAGGCTCATAACAACCAATACCTGCCCTTTGGAGACTCCGAAGCGGCAGGTATTCTTTGCCTTAAGAAAAAATTAAGCCCGCTCAGCGGGCTTTTTCAACAAAAAAGCGTCAACAAGTCTTGCAACCTATGTCACTTTGATGTAAAATATTAAAATAAAGCCGTATGTTTACGGCGAATTTGCATTCCGTTTTTGCTCAGGAGGCAGACAGGTGGCTTATATGCGGCTGGGTGAACTGCTCATCGCGGCAGGCACCATCACCCAGGAAGAACTGGATAAAGGTCTGGCGCTTCAGAAGGAACAGAAGGGCCGCCTCGGCGACGTGCTGATTGCCAACGGCATCATCACCGAGGAGGAACTGATCGAAGCGCTGCAGATGCAGCTCGGCATCGAGTTTGTTGACCTTACAAAAATCAATATTCCCACTGAACTTGCCCAGGTCGTTCCGAAGAACATCGCCAAGCAGTACATGGTCGTCCCGATCCGCGCGGTCAAGGACGAACTGTACCTCGCCATGAGCGACCCGCTGAACTTCTATGCGATCGAAGAAGTCCGCAAGGCCGTGCGCCGTAAAGTGGTGCCGGTCCTCGCAACCAAGAAGGCCATTGAGCACAGCATTCAGATCCTCTACGGCAACGAAGGCGCCGCCCGTGCCATCGAAGAGATGCGGCGGGAAGCCAACGCCGGCGAGACGGCTCCTGAGACGGACAACGCCTTTGCCACGAACCAGCTGGGTGTCGACGATGTTTCGAGCGCGCCGACCATCCGTCTGGTCAACAGCATCATCGAGCGTGCCGTTCTCGAACGCGCCAGTGACGTCCATCTGGAACCGCATGAGACCGAGCTTCTCGTCCGTATGCGTATTGACGGCATCATGCAGGACATCCTGACCGTTCCGCGCGATCTGCAGAACTCGGTTCTGTCCCGTATCAAGATCATGTCCGGCCTGAACATCGCCGAACGCCGTATCCCGCAGGACGGCCGCTTTAACGTCCGTGTCAAGGACAAGAACATCGACCTTCGTGTCTCCACCCTGCCCACGGTTTACGGTGAGAAGATCGTCGCCCGTCTGCTGGATAAGTCCGGCGGCCGTGTCAGTCTCGAGAACATTGGCCTGACCGAAGAGGGCCTTGCTGCCATCAAGAATCTGCTGAAGTACCGCAACGGCGTCATTCTCGTCGTCGGCCCTACCGGAAGCGGTAAGACCACAACCATGTACAGCATGATTCATGAGATCAACCGCCGCGATGTGAACCTGGTCACGCTGGAAGACCCTGTCGAGTACAACATCGACGGCGTCAACCAGGTCCAGATCAACGAAAAGGTCGGCCTGACTTTCGCCAGCGGCCTGCGCTCCATCCTGCGTCAGGACCCGGACATCATCGCTGTCGGCGAAATCCGTGACGGTGAGACCGCGGATATTGCAATGCGCGCCGCCATCACCGGCCACGTCGTGCTTTCCACCATCCACACCAACGACGCCGTCGGTACGATTGAACGTCTCGAAGACATCGGCGTCGAGCCCTATCTGGTTGCCAGCGCCATGCGCGGCATGGTCTCACAGCGTCTGCTGCGCAAGATCTGCCCGACCTGCAAGGAAGCTTATACCGCCACAGAGGAAGAACTGCAGGAGCTCGGTATTCCGGATGAAAAAGGCCTGACGCTGTATCACGGCAAAGGCTGCCCCAACTGCTTCAATACAGGCTACCGCGGCCGTACCGCCGTGGTCGAGGTTATGACTCTGAATTCCGTGCTGCGCCGCATGATTGCCAACGGCGCTCCCCGTGCGCAGATCGAGGATGAACTCCACAAACCCGGCAGCGGATTTGTTTCGCTCCGTGAAAGCGCTCTGAACCTTGCCCGCGAGGGCGTGACCACTGCGTCCGAAATCCTCCGCGTGGTCAACGACGATAATTAAATTTATGTATATACCCGATGGAAAGCCCAGTGAAGCGGGTTTTCATCGGAGAACGACGAGCAGCGGAGGGAGTGAGCTTTCCTGACGCTTCAGGGAAGCGAAAGATCCGTAGCTTGTGAGGAGTTAGCGCGGTGCAGTAACCTAAGTGCGAGGGACTGCTTTCTTTCCCGCGCAATTGCAGAAAGCTGCGAACGGGCACATTGTTTTCCTTAGGAGGTTTTCCCGCATGGTAGATATA
The DNA here is from genome assembly GCA_017538965.1 of Oscillospiraceae bacterium. Taxonomy (GTDB): domain Bacteria; phylum Bacillota; class Clostridia; order Oscillospirales; family Oscillospiraceae; genus Limivicinus. The sequence continues at coordinate 122,870 of JAFYHU010000015.1, read as the reverse complement.
GATGCTCTGGTTAGAAAATGCAAAGAAGACGGCGCCTCGGACCTTCACCTGATCTGCGGCCTGCCTCCGAAATACCGCAAGGACGGCCAATTGCAGGACATGTCTGACGTCCCCCTGACGAGGGAGGACTGCGAACAGATGGCGCGTGAGCTTGCGGGCGACGCCTATGAACAGATGGCTGAGATCGGCGAGGTAGACTCTGCCGGGACCTGGGGCGGCAACCGCTGCCGTGTTCACCTCTTCCGTCAGCAGGGTGTGCCTTCCCTGGCCCTGCGTCTCCTGCGCGAGCAGATCCCGCCGCTGGAGTCCCTCGGCCTTCCGCCGGCCGCGCTGGACCTGACCAAGCAGCATAAGGGCATCATCCTCGTCACCGGTGAAACCGGGTCCGGTAAATCGACGACCCTGGCGGCGATGCTTGACTACATCAATCACAACCGGCGCGACCACATCGTCACGCTCGAGGACCCAATTGAATATCTGTATAAACCAGATCTCTGTGCTATCAACCAGCGCGAAGTCGGCAAGGATACCGTCAGCTTCTCCGAAGGCCTGCGCGCCAGCCTGCGTGAAGACCCGAATGTCATTCTGATCGGTGAAATGCGTGACAAGGACACGATCGAAACCGCCATCACCGCGGCCGAGACCGGCCACCTTGTCTTTGGCACCCTGCACACCGGCAGTGCCTCCGACTCGGTCGACCGTATTGTTCAGGTCTTCCCCGAGGGCATGCAGACGCAGATCCGCCTTCAGCTTTCCATGTGCCTGCAGGCCGTCCTGACCCAGCAGTTGGTTCCCAAGAAGAACGGGGGACGTGCCCTGGCCTGCGAGCTGATGATCGTCACGGATGCCATCCGCAACCTGATTCGCGCGGGCAACACCCCGCAGATCGCCAACGCTGTGGCCACCAGCGCCGCCATCGGCGGCCAGACCATGGACCAGGCCCTCGTCCGCCTCGTCCGTGCTGGCCAGATCACCCGCGAAATGGCCGTCAAATACGCCCACGAACCCGAATACGTCAAGAAAACCGCTATCTAAGGAAAGCGGCTTTCCGCTTATCCGACTTGTCGTTTTGATCTTGGATGGTTTCTTGAAATCCCGAACCGGTCTAAGTTGAATCCACGGACCCATTACGATTAATCCCAAAGACCTCTGTCATTGCGAAACAGTGACCGATGTCACTGTTGTGGCAATCCGTTCTCTTATTCTGCCGCAGCAGATCTCCCGTCTCTCAACTCTCAACTCTCCACTCTCAACTCTCAATTCTCTACTCTATCCCGGAGGGATGTGATCGTCTCTGGTAACCTACAAATATACTGCCATCTCGCATTCCGGCAAGCGTGTTAACGGTGTCATCGAGGCATTTAACGAGATGGACGCCGTCGATCATATCCGGGAAACCTGTGATATTGTCCTGAAGATTACCCCGGTCAATGGGGAAGGCGGCATGGGCTTTCTGAATAAAGACCTCGGCGGCACCAAGCTAAACATGAAGGCGTTCACGCTGATGTGCAATCAGTTTGCCATTATCATCAAAGCCGGTATCCCGATCTCCCGTACCGTCCACCTGATTGCCGCGAAAACGACCGACAAAAACCTCAAACGAATTCTGAATCAGGTTGCCGGCGATGTCGAATCCGGACGGTCCGTTGCCGCCAGCTTTGAGGAGCGCGGAGGCAAGCTCCTTCCGCCTACCTTTATTGAGACCATCCGCGCCGGTGAGGAATCCGGCAGCCTGGACAGCGCTTTTCAGTCCGTCGGTGACCACCTTGACAAACAGACCAAAATGGCCGGCAAAGTTAAAAGCGCCCTGTCCTATCCGGCATTCGTTATGGTCATTGCGATTGCGGTTGTGGTTGTCCTGATGGTCAAGGTTGTCCCGACGTTTACCTCCATCTTTGACAGTTACGGTGCTGAGCTTCCCGCGATCACAAAATCTCTGATTGCACTCTCCAACTTCTTTACTAAATATTGGATGGTCCTGCTTGGCATAGGCGTTGCGATCTTTCTGTTCTATAAGATCTATGGCAATACCGAAGAAGGCCGTCTGAAGTTCGCCCAGTGGCAGTTGAAGCTGCCGGTTCTCGGCGAAATTGCCGAGCTCAATTCCGCGAGCCAGTTTGCCAATTCCATGGCGACAATGCTGAAAGCAGGCTTGCCCATGACGAAGAGCATTTCCATCACGGCCAAGGTCATCGATAACTACTTTATCAGTCAGGAAGTCGGCAAATATGCCGGCAAACTGGAAGAAGGCCGCAGTCTTGGCGCCAGTATGCGGGAAAGCGGCGTGATGCCCGATATTCTGATTGACATGGTCTCGGTCGGTGAAGAAACCGGTGAAATGGAGTCCACGCTGACCACCATTGCCAATTACTATGATGTCGAACTTGAAACCGCTGTCGCCGCGGCGATTGCCAAACTGGAACCGGCTCTCCTGGTTGTGCTCGCCGGCATTGCAGGGTACATCGTCATCGCAATCTACATGTCTATCTTCAGCATGTACAGCGTCATGTGAAATACGCCATGCCATTGAATCTAAATATTTCTTAAAATGTAAAAGAATTGTATTGCTTTCCTAATAGACTCATGCTATAATGACTCGAACAGTCAAAAAGTGACTTGGAAACAAGAAATTCGGCGTTTTTCCTTGATTCTTCTTTTGCGGGTTGGAAAAAGGCGCGTGATTGCATGAAGCCGTATGAACAGCGCGGTTTACGCGCGGGCAGAATTCAGATGCACAGTGAGGCCGGGAACTGATCTGCGTGTCAGGATAAACAGCTTATCATGCTGCGCTATCAATGATGCGCCTTTTTCCAGCCCACAAAAAGAGCATCGAGGACCGATACAGAGAATGGATTTCCGAGGCTATTCCCGGTAGCCTTGAAATAAAACCAGCTTCACAAAGCGTTTTGGTTTACAGTGAAAAACGCGGAGGAAGCAAATCTTTCGCGACACTTCATAAATATTTTAAGGAGGAAAAGAACTTGAAAAAGAACAACAAAAAAGGCTTTACCCTCGCAGAGCTCCTGATCGTCGTTGCGATCATCGCCGTGCTGACTGCTATTGCGATTCCGGTGTTCACAGGACAGTTGGAGAAGAGCCGTGAGGCGACTGACCTCGCGAATGTGCGTGCGGCTTATGCTCAGGTTATGGTCGATGCGCTCGATGACGGTGCAACGACACATACTGATAATGGCGTAACCTTTACTTGCGATGGTGCCGCTGGTTCTCGTACAGTTACTGCTGTCGTTGATCTGAAGCAGGCTCAGGCTGATTGGCAGACAAGTGGTGCAGCTACTGCTGTTGCCGGTATTACCGCTACTGGTAGCCCGACCGTTGGTGGAACTGCTACAATCACTTGGACTCAGGCGACCAACGCTGTTACTATCGTTTACGCATAATCAACTAAAAACCTGTCGCCTCTCTTCTCCGGGAAGAGAGAGGGTGGCAACAAAGCCCTGTCCCAGCATGCGGGACGGGGCTTTTCCTACGGACAACGAAAGAGCATCCCCGCATGCAGAGGATGCTCTTCTTGTCGTTTTCAGGCCTTCCCGGGGGTCTGAATTATACAGCTTTAGGCGTATACAATAGTAACTGTATCGGAACCTTCGGTAACTGTGATAGTGCAAGTACCGCCTCCAGTAACACTACCAGTTGACTGAATGCCAGCAACCGCCTTGTCACCATCAGTGGTTTTCCAGCCATCTTCGCCCTGAGTCATGTCTACAACGGCTGTATAGACATAAGCTCCCTGATCTCCTGTACGAGTGTAAGTGATCTTGTCTGTGGACGCAGGAGCTGGATCTTCCACAAGGCAAGCCGCCATGCAGGCTGCGTACGCAGAACGGGCATTAGCTAAGTCAGTTGATTCTTTCGCCTTCTCCAGTTGGCTTGTGAAAACCGGGATGGCGATAGCAGTCAGCACGGCCGCCACAATGCTGGCAGCCTCTGTGGTTGTGAGTTTCGGATTATGTTGCACATCTGCCGATACCGACCAAATCGGCCTCCTCGACTGCCTCCGTACATTCTGCGCTATGTTGCATTTTTGCTCGTACTCAAAATAGCGCACATTTCCATCGGTAGCGCAGAAAGCCATTGTTGGCACGGAATGGAAGATGAGTGTGCGGCGGGCCGTAAACCGCACTACATTCGTTATCAGAAATTTAACACAGCATCCGAGGTCTGGAGTCCTTGTGGGGCGTGCTGGTAGCGATTTCGATTCCGATTTTCACAAGTCAGTTGGAGAAGAGTAGAGAGGCGACAGATCTTGCTAACCTTCGTTCTGCGTATGCAGAGTGTGCAGCAGAAGTATTGACTATTGATACAGCAACATATGATTCGGTTTGTAAGTCTGTAGATATAAAGCAGACCACCGAAGATTGGGTTTCTGCAGAAGCAACTGTGGCTGATGTTGATCTCAAGTCAGGAACAACTAAGATTACACCAAAAACAGGGAATACCGTTCTTGTTACTGTTTATGCTGATGGGACAACTGCTCCGACATTCGTGGTTGATGGAACAGCAGGTTCTAAAGCAAAATCCCTTTAAGTGAACATGAATGAAAAATCATGAAAGCCCCCGGGCACCATCGCCCGGGGGCTTTTCTGTGAACTACTTATTTTGTTGCGCTCGGCTTCCCGTCGGGGTTTTTATTTTGCGCGATAATACATTTCCACCCCTATCTCGTTATAGCGCATAATGCCATCAAAGGCGCGAAACCGATGATGGCATTACTGCTTATTTTCGCTGCCCACCCAGAATGCAGCCATGCTGTATCCCGAATGGGCTGCTTGTCCTCGTAGCGATGATAGTCCCTTACAGATTGGCTTTTACGATCTCCCGGCACCGGGCGATCAGCTGATAAGTCCGCCTCTGGCTGATGCCGAGCGCCGCCATGATGTCGGTAACGGACTTGTGCTCGTCCAACATGTCATAAACCGTAACCAGGCGCGGGTCCTCAGTGGCCATCTGCCTGCGGGCGTCCTCGACCGCCATGTCGAGCAGGACAGGAGCGGAGGTGGTGTCAGCCGCACCAGGGTCAAAGCCGGTCTCTACCAGCTCATCCCAGGATACTTCCTGGTATTCCCGATCCTCGGGCTTTCGACCATACGGGCATTCCCGGCACTTGTTCTGCTCGTCACAGCGGATGGTGCCGCCGCGCTTGCCACGCACGACGCAGCGAGATTTGCGAACGCCGTCCCTGTGTTCGGTGCGGAGGATCGACACCATCATGTCGTAGATCGCCTCGTTACAGGGTGTCAGCTTGACGGTGACCGCCTCAGCGCCAATGTGCCAGGTTTTGCAGTGCGCGTAGTCGGTGTGGAGGTTCTCCAACTGCTCCCTAATCTCGATTCGGATGGGCGCGAGATAGATCGGCTCATTGGCCGCCATCATCGTCTTGATGGTGATGGTCTCCTCCACGGTGTAGTTGTCAGGGTTCTGCTCAAAATTGTAGGTGCTGAAATCAACGGACTGCTTCTTTGCCATTTTGTCTTACTCCTTTTCTTGAAGGCAGAAAAGGAGCAGACGCTATAGCGATATTCACTTTCTTCATTCCTTGGCCACCCCGTTTTCTGCGGTTGGTGGCCAGCCTGCGCAAGGGTTGCTGGCTCGTTTTCGTTATCATCCACTCCGGCCCTGCGCTGCTTTGGGAATCCGGCCCCTCTGCGTCGTTGTGGATGATGGTGTTCTATCGGCTACCTTCCGACTCGTCAGCCGGTTGGCTTCCCCTACTCTCTATAAGAGACTGGCGGGGCGTTTTGCCGATTTGTTCTTAAGAACATGTACATAATATTCCGATTGGATTTGAGACGCATTGTAGGAAGTTCAATGGAGGAATGTGGGCTTCCTGGTGCTCCAGTCACGCAGACAGCCTGTTATCCATTGAAGAATGTTCAACAAGGCGAAAATAATTTTTTGAGCAAAAAAATAGACCAGACTTTCGTCTGGCCTATCGGGTATGATATTCGGTTAAATCGGTGGCTGTTTTATCAGGTCCTGCATACCTTCGGATTCAAGATCTCCGTAAATCTCATAGTATGGAGCAGCCCACCGGGTACTGAGCAGCATTACATACATCTTATTGCTATCCGGTCCGCGGTCTGTTGGGAATGAGATATTCGCCAGCTTCAACATCGCCTCGCTTACAGGATATGGCACCTGAATACCAAGGAGGGCGGAGACTACGTTGACGTTTGTCAAATTCTTACCGCTACGAAGATTGGAGATTGTATGGTTGTCCAGCCCCGTGGTGGTGTAAAGCGAGCTCACGGTGTAATTGCAGATTCCCTTGCTCATGAGCTTCTTCAGTGCGGGGCCGAATTCCATGTGCTCAATCGCCTCAAGCATCAGCCGCGCCATCTCGCAGACAAGACCGTACTTTTTGAGTATGTCTTCGGAGATGAACTTCGAGTATTCAAATTCTTTATCAGCCAGCTTTTTTGGCAATACCACATAATGGAGGACGCCGTCATCGTCTGTGACAAACTGTAAAAAGCATTCATCCTCGTGGGAACGAGCATATTCGGTCAGGTGCATTTTGCCGTCGGTACCACGCTGAACATACAGCTCCTGATTAAGACAAACCTTCTCCTCCAAATAAGCGAAGCAGCCGGTATCCATCATACAGGCGACGGCGTTTTTCTTTCCGCTGCCGGAATACCATGTGGTAAGGCTTTTCTTTTCGACCGAGCGAGAGGCGCTGTATTGTACACCATTGATCACGACGTGTCCGCCGGAGGAACTACTCTGGGTATTCGATCTGTGTGGAGAACCGCTTAGCTCGGAAGCAGTATTGCTTTCCGTTCTGGGTTCGGCAACATCATCGTACATATCCTTGCCGCCGGTGAGGATGAAGTGTTTCAGGTAATTGTGGATAAGCATTCCAAGGCGGAATTCTCTATAGTTCTGTTTCTCCACAGCCATAAAGAAGACCCGTGCCCGGTCGCGATCCACGCTCGCCACTAATTCACTAAACCGGTTCCCATCGTTGTAATTTGCTTCTGTGACCTTACGGTCGAGGAATTCTCTCAGCTTGTCCGCATAGCATCCAAGCCGTCTGACCATACGGGCAATACGAGAATCTTCCTCACGCCGCATATACTCAGAGATGTAATCCCGGAATGTTCTGCTCGGGTCTACCCGGATGTCGCCGGACTGTATATCGCGGATGAACAGGTTGGCGTATTTCTGTTCCTCAGGGCTGAGCATGCCAAACGACTTATGAAGGGCAGCAAGGGTATTGTCGAAGGTCTCTTGGTCGTAACCGCCCTTTTCCCACAGTTTGTAGAACTTATCGAAGCGGGAATTCATGTAATCCGCATCGATGGCGTCGGTTCTAATCTCGGTGATATGTGTATCAATTTCAAACGGTGGATCTCCACCAAAGCCACCGCCGCCTCCGGAGGAAAGCTCCTTATAGCGGTGGAGGAGTGCCAGATATGTTGGTTCGTCAAGATCCACGGGGATGAAATCCTCCGTTCCATCATCCAACACTTGACTATACTGGCTTTTCTGCCAGCTGAAGCCCTGGATCATTGCGGCCTCGATAGTTTGGTTCAGCCGCTTAAAAAGCTTTGCAAATCTGCCAACGACCGCTTTTTCTTCCGGGAGTTTCTCAAAGTTTTCGATTCCAGCATTCTTGAACAGATCAGAGATCTCACCAAACAGGCGATTGATCGTTCGTAGGTTTCCCGGCAGCTTGTCGACAAACAGACCAATAGGAATATCCCCGGAGTACGCCCGCACCGCTTCCTCAATGTTCCGCGCCATCGTATGCGGACGGCGGTAGTACTTTATGATTCCGAATGGCTTCTCATCGCCATATAGCCTGTTGGTACGGGAGAAGGCCTGAATCAGGTTTTCGTAATCCATGACCTTATCCATATACAGTGTATTGATCCATTTGGAATCGAAGCCCGTCAGCATTTGATTTACAACAATCAGGATGTTGATTTGCTCGTCGGGACCGATGTGACTGTAGTGCTTTTTATGCGCAAGGCGCAGCTGTACATCCTCCCGGAACTGATCATAAGCGGACATGGAAAATGGCTGACCGAACATCCGCTCATAGTCTTCGAGCATTTCAACAATACCATCTTCCTTGTCCAGGGATCGACCGCCGTTGTCATCGATGGTTGGGTCGAAAACGCCCGTGATATTCAGCTGTGGCGCCATGTCCCGAAGGAGCCTGTAATATGCTACAGCTTCCGGGATGGTCGATGTTGCAAAGATCGCATGGAACAGGCCATTGTGGCTTAGGCTAATCCAATTGTCCAGAATATCCTGAAGCACTGCTTTGCGGTATACGAGTTCCTCGTACTGTGAATTGGGTACGAAATCTTCTATGCCTTTAATGTACTTTTCGCCTTTTTTCTCCCCGGCCATCTTCACCTTGGAGGCATTCATGTAGTGATAGTATATTTTCTCCTGCTTTTTGGTTTTGAAGACATCCTGAACCGTTTTGGCCCTTGCTTTCATAAGAGCAACTTTTTCTCGGATATCATGGTCCTTATAGATCAGTACCATGTAGGGATCGAAGCCGAGCACGTTCTTATCGCGAATGCCGTCAGCGAGGGTATATCTGTGAAGCTCACTGCCGAATACTGTGGTCGTGGTATTATCCTTCTTCTTGTTCACATCCTGGATCGGCGTTCCGGTGAAACCGAAGATAAGGGAATGCTTGAACGTCGTCTTGATATTCGAGAGCATCTCCCCAAAAGTGGAGCGGTGCGCCTCGTCGATGATGATGACGATCCGTTTCGAGAGAATTTTCTGCAGGTCTGCGGCGCGGATGTTGGCATCATCCTTCGTCACATTACTGAGCTTCTGGATGGAAGTGACGATCAGCGTATCCTGGGAAGAATCGCTTTTCAGCTTAGCAGCCAGTTCGGTGCTGTCCTCGGTGGCCTGAATAGTCTCAGACGGACTGGCGAAGGCAGTGAAGTCGTCAAACGACTGCCTGCCGAGCGCCTTCCGGTCCACGAGAAAAACAACCTTGTCAGCATCATGCCAGCTGGCAATCAGCTGCGCCGACTTGAAGCTCGTTAAGGTCTTTCCCGAGCCTGTGGTATGCCAGATATGCCCGCCGAGAAGGTCGGTATCTGACCAGTCTTTGTCCGTAACCCTGTCAGCAAGCCTTGTCGCAGCGTAATACTGGTAGCTGCGCATGACCTTAAGTGTGTTATCCTTTGCATCTGGAATGGTATAGAAACCGATCAGCGTATGTGCCATCGGGATATTGAGAAGCTCGGATACGACCTGCTTCCAGTTATTGATCGGTTCATTGTCAAAGTTTGCCCAGTGGAAATAGAACGCTTTGTTGAATTCACCATCGGGGCCGGGGTTGGCGAAGTACACCGTTTCTTCTGGCTCCATCGCCACAAAGACTTGGATCAGGGAGAAGAGGCCAGTGAACACGCCTTCGTGAGCATACTTCTCTATCTGGTTGTATGCCCGGCTGACAGAGACACCACTGCGCTTTAATTCCATGTGGATGACGGGCATACCGTTGATCAGTAGCATCAGGTCGCCGCGCCGGTCATTAAGGACAGCACGTGTTTTGAACTTAGGCTGCTGTACGATCTGGTACCGGCTCTGCCCATTTGCGATTTCCTGCCGGTCGTAAATCTTGAGGCTTACCTCCTGACCGAGGTGCTCCGGGTCATCAGGATTATCTCGTCGGACAGAAACGCTTTTTCCGTTGATGAAGTCATTAAGCTTCAGCGGTGTGCGGAGCGCAATAATCTGCTCGATGATCTGATCCATCTCTCCCCCGGTGAGCGGACAGCCGTTCAACTGATCCCGCCCACGGTTGTTTTCAAAGAGAATGCTTGCCCAGTTCTGGATCAGTTCTTCCTCCGTAGGGTAGCGGATGACGGATTTCCATCCACCTTCGATTAGCTGTGCTATGACAACCTCTTCAAATTCTTTTTCGGTTTCATATGTCATGGGACAACCTCCCTATACGAACATTCCCTGCAGGCATGCGGCCTTGATGTTTTGTAGCTTGGTGATTCGATAGTCGTATAGTTCGATAAGCTCATCCAGTGAAGTCAGGAAGTCGGCGATTTTCTTTTGCTCCTCGTATTCCGGGACGCGGAGCTCATATTCCAGCATCTCATCAATCCGCAGCGTTTTATTCCGCCCTGCGCCACTGGGCGATGCAAGCCAGAGGTGATGGCGGAACCGCTCATCGTTTAGAGCGTAGTGGAAAAAGCGCGGATACATTCCCTTGTTGAAGCTGAACTGTGGAAAGCGGTGGGAGACCAGTTTCCCTTCATCCTCTTCGGTGGTGACGGCTATGGCGTGCTCCCAGGCGAAGACAATGTTGACGATGAAGTTGTCACGTTTTACGCGCTGGAGCCGTTTTTCGCCGAGCTGCTTGCTGGGAGCCACATACTCGTAGAAGGTTCCCTTCATGTGGCTGCGGATTCCGAGGCGTGTGTAACCGTCAGTAGGGGTTTGAAGATAGTCGTTATACGGGCTAATGACAACTGACAGTTGTGTAATAGGCCACTTACCATTAAACCCATTAAAACGGATTTGTGGAATTTTTTCATCCTTGGAGGCAAAGAGTGTTTTCAAGAATGATAATCGAATTTGCTGCATTTTTTTCAGGTTTTCTTTATTAAGTTGGATTGTTGTATCAATTCCATCGAAGAATGCAGCGATTTTTTCTTGTTCACCTACTGAAGGATAGGAAACAAGGATCTCCTTCAACTGATCATAATATAGATTTGTTACGCTTCCCCCTTCTACTCGGATAGCAAAATCCTTTTGAAGCATTGCATTAAACATGATAGCGGTGAAATAAGGGCTCTGTTCAGTATTAAACACCGAAATCATTTCTCCTATGGCAACATTTTTTAATGAGAGCCACGTGCAATGATTATAGTCCATTGGGTCTTCTCCAACCCGAGGGATCAGAACCTCGTTTCCCTTGCTAAAACGAAGACAATCCTCTGGCATGCTTGTATAGGAGTGAACATTGTCGATTTTTGCACCAAATTTGGTGTACAATTCACCATAACGTATACATGGTATAGTAGCATCGGGGGTTACTGACCATTTTGGACAACTATGCCCGTAGTAAAAGAAGCCCCATTCGTCTATTCTTTTCTCTTCCCATTTGTCGGAAAATTCCTTGAATCGAATAGAAGGGGTTGGTTTTTTACTCATTGTCGCCTCCCAATAACACACGCAGTTCGTTTAGACCACTAAGATCAAACGTGCTTGTAGCTGTAAGATCACCAACAAATGAAGAAAGAGTTGTTTCGGATTTTTTTATTTTACCTCCTACTTCAGAAAACGTGACTTTATACTTGTCGCTTAAGTGATGAAGCTTTAACAATAGAGTCATTATTAACTGAGAAGGGAGCAGGTTTATACCCTTTGTGATAGGGTCTACCCATTTTTTGTATAAAAGATCCAATGCTTGATGAACCGTTAGCTGTTCAATTGTTGCTTTTGTTTTCTCGTGGAGCGCCGAAGACATCTCCTTTACCTCTCGCTTAAGTTGAGTTTCCCGTTCAATAGTATCGAGAACCAACAGCATCTTATGCTCAAAAGAATCCTCCGGGAATTCAAACTGCCTCTTTAATTCGGCAATACGGTTAGTAATGGCAGTCTTCGTATATGTGCCGTTTGCGCTGTAGGTAATAGCCGACCAATCCACAATTTTGCAGTCGCGGATATAGTTCTGTTTGTCAGCCTTGCGGGACAGTGTCAGGTATTTCTGCAGAGCGGTAATCTCCTCTGATTCAACATCCTCCAAAATGTCAGCCACCTTCTCCTTGACCCCCTTGGAAGAGAAGGACATGTTGCCTTCATTTGTGATGCTGCCCTCACGCTCGTCATCTTCCAACGAATCTATGATTTCCTCATAGACGGCATCAATCTCCGCCAGTTCTGCTTGCTTCTCCTCAAGGGCTTCAAGATCATCGGTCAGCAGTTGACGCTGTACAAGGTCAAAGGGCAGGATACGGCCAACCCAGCCTTCCTGAACTTCAATGGTCTTGTCATTCTTTTTCTTCGTCACCATATTTGGGTCTACCGTGGTAAGTGCGGTGTCCCCCTCGGTATGGAGAATATCCAGATCAATACGAATTTGCACCCAGGCATTATCCAGTACCTGGTATGCGTTGTATGGGTCGATAACTGGGATTCCATCCATGCGCCGGAATATTTCCTGACTGATTTTTTCTTCCTCTGCTTCCACACCGATCTCATGGCGGTGGTCAATGAGGTCAGTTTTAAGTAGCTCGGCAAAGCCAGAGAAAGCCTCTGCATATTGGGAGTGGTAACGGGCAACAGCGGGATGCTCATTAACATGGGCGGCGATGTCTTCACACGAGAACTGTACATAGTCAGAGGACACTTCAGTAAAGAGCGTTTCTTTCAATCCGGGAATGGCATCCCAGTATTCCTGCAGAAGCGCAACTTCCTTCTTGGGAATGCCGCCAAACATGATAGAGTGGATATCCCAGGGTTCCACGGGATCCGTGTTATCGATATATCGGGGAATATTCAGATTGTACCCATTTGCAACAACCTGTTCTTTGCTGACCAGTACAGAGAAGCCCGGAATAGCAGCTCTGGCTTTAATGGTGTCAGCGATGCGTTTTATATCCGATGCCCGGAGGACATTGTTCTTGCTCGTTTTCTCAAAACCCTTTGAGGCGTCGATGATCAGAATATCCGTGTTTTTACGGATGCGGCGTAAGACCATAATAATCGTCGGAATGCTGGTTCCAAAAAAGATGTTGGCAGGCAACCCGATGATGGCGTCGATATTGTTGTTTTCCACGAGATTTGTGCGGATGGATTCTTCTTCTTTTCCACGAAACAATACGCCATGCGGAAGGACAATGGTCATGATGCCGTCCTCTTCCAAATGGTAGAGGTCATGGAGAAGGAAGGCATAATCTGCCTTTCCCTTTGGAGCGACGCCGTACTGCTTAAAACGTGGATCAAATTTCTTGTCCTTGACATCCCACTTTTGAGAGTATGGCGGATTCGAAACCACAGCGTCTACACGGGTAAGCTGGTATTTTTCGGGCTCATTATCTTCGAAGAAAGGCCAGTCCTGTTCAAGGGTATCCCCATTACGGACAAAGATGCAGTTCGGAGCGATGCCACGCATAACAAGGTTCATGCGCGTAAGGTTGTAGGTGTTCTCCTTCAACTCCTGCGCATAATAGGTGATCTTGTTATCGCCGTGGATATACTTGGATGCTGCCGCACCGATGTTAATCAGCAGCGATCCGGAGCCGGACGTCGGATCATAAATACGGATGGATGTCCTGTCTTTCAGATGCTCGGCGACAATCTCTGACATGAGGACCGAAACCTCATGGGGAGTGTAGAATTCGCCCGCCTTTTTTCCAGCGTTTGCGGCAAAGTTGCTGATCAGATATTCATAGATGAAGCCGAGGACGTCATAGTCCTGTTTCCCGTCCATCGGTATCTGATTGATGAGGGTAATAAGACCGCTGATAGCTTTCGTCTGCGTAGACGCACTTTCACCGAGCTTGGATAGTCCGGTCTGAAGGGTGGTGAAGATCTTATCAAAAACCTTCTTGTGTGTAGCCCCGATTAGGCGGGAAAAGGCGGAGAGGCCGGTGCGGACATCGGAGACATCAAAATCGTCGCCTTTGCCGATCCAGGTCGAAAACAGATTCTTGTACTCAATGAAATACCCGATCTTGTCTTTGACATAGTCAACAAACTGTTCGTCGCTTTCATCCAGATGTTCTATATCCTCATCAGTCATTTGCTCAGCGCGCAAGAAGCGTACTTCACTCTCGGAGAGGTATTTATAGAAGATGAAGCCCAGGATAAAATCCTTATACTCGTTTGCTTCTATTTTCGAACGCATCTCATTAGCGGATTCCCAGATTGTGGATGCGAGTTTTTGCTTATTCATGGCTGTGCCTCCAGTGACTATTTCATGTTGTGCTCACCTGTGCTGGACATGATGGCGGCAGTCCAATCTGCGGCATGAGCAGGTTTCTTCTTTGGCAGAAGTTTTTCGGATATCGCATTAAGGGTTCCGTCGCTGACACCCGCTGCCGCAGCATTTGCCATCTCTTCAGCGGATGCTCTGACGTTGGCGTATTCATCTTTCGTCTGTGACACGGCATCCAAAAGCAGAGGGACGATTTGTGCCAGTGCTTTGTTTTCAGGTTGCTTCTGTATCTGGTAATCAATCATGTGCCTGATCGCAATGTACTGCATTAGCGTCATCTTTGACTTGTGGTTCTCTAAATTACTGATACTTTGCTTTGTGACGCCAATCAACTTCCCTAAATCAACGGCACGCCAGCCTGCGATTTTCCGAATGGCTGGAAGGTTTTCTTGTAATCTATTCAGTTGGAAAGACTGTTCTGTAGCCATAGCACTACCTCCGATGACATAATACCATTTTGGATTAACTACGGTCAAGATTTTTTAACCGAATTACACATTTTTGTATTTGGATCGAAACAGAATACGGGCAGCCCCACCATCGGAGCTGCCCGTTTTCGCGCTTACGCTTTCATATAAAACTGGCACATATAACCGTCAGCTTTCAACTCGATTCCCGGCAACCAGGGTGGCGTCCTGCCCATCTGCTCACAGATCGCTTCCAGCGAAGCGTCCTTGCCGACCTCTATGATCAATTCGTCGTGGACATGGCCGACGATACGGCAGTGGGACAGCGTCCGCATGGCGTGGCACAAAATGTCGCGGCTGATGGCCTGAGTTATGTTTTCCACAAACTTCGGACCATAACTCTCGATGCGAGACCAGTGCTTTGTACCATCGATGCCCAGGTAGGTGACGCTCTCGCCGCCGAAACGATTCTGCCCGACATCAGGCTTGACGTAAGAGAGCCGCCGGCCGGAAGGCAGCGTGACGAACAGCATGCCGCTGCGCGCCTCGAAGCCGACGCAGCCGACCCGTGTGGAAACCCTCCGCTTGACGGTTTTCTTCACAGCGTGATCAACCGCCCACCAATATTCCACAATTCGCGGGTTGGCGCCGCGCCACATGGTGACCAGCGGCTGAAGCTCGTCCTCCGTCAACCCCATGTCCAGAGCGCCCATCGCTTTGAGCGCGCCGACGGAGCCGCCGTAACCCAACGCTAACTCGCTGATTTTGCCTTTTTGCCGTAAATGCGCGTTTTGCCCGTGCTTCTCCACCACGCAGTTGAACATGCGACTGGCGCTCTCGCAATAGATGTCACGCCCGTTGTGGAACACGTCCATGCGCCACTGTTCCCCTGCGAGGAAGCTGAGAACACGGGCCTCGATGGCAGAAAAATCCGCCACGGCGAATTTGTACCCCGGCGCCGGTATAAACGCCGTTCTCACCAACTCGGCCAATACCTCCGGCACGGAATCATACAGAAGCGAGAGAGTGTCGTAGTCACCCTGGCGCACCAGCTCCCGCGCCTGCTCCAGATCGGGCATCTCGTTCCTGTGGAGATTTTGCAGCTGCACAATGCGGCCCGCGAACCTCCCGGTGCGGTTGGCCCCGTAGAAAGCGAACATTCCGTGGCAGCGGTCATCGTCACAGGCGGACGCCAGCATGGCGGTGTATTTCTTCACGCTGCTTTTCGCCAGCTGCAGCCGCAGTGACAGCACCTGTGCCAGATCCTCCGGGGCATCCTTCATCATGCCGGCGACTTCCTTTTTGCCAAGGCTGTCAACCTCCATGCCGTTATCGTTCAGGAAGTCCTTGAGCTGGGTGACGCTGTTGGGATTGTCCAGTCCCGTGCGCGTCCGCATCTCATCCATGAGAGCGGTCTTCGTCTGCTCGTCAATGCGGACGGCCTGCTCCACCAGCCTGCGGTCGATCATAATCCCACGATCATTGATCTCCTCGGACAGATGGTATTCCTGCCAGACGGAATCCGGCACGGCGTAGTTTTGGAGACGTTTGTGGATCGACATTTCCACGACCACATCTCGCGTGTTGTAAGCCTTGAAGGCTTCCCACCGGTCGGGCGCGTGCTCCGGCAGGTTCCAGTCCCGGCCTTCCGTGCGGCTGGGCGTGCAGAAGTAGCGGATCAGGTCGCGGCCTTCTTTGAGCTTCTGTTCCTCAAAGCCCAGCACCGCGCCAACCTTGTCCAGGGAAAGTGGCAGACCGTTGTAGGCGGAGAGCACCATCGTGCAACGCCATGATACCGGGTCGAGATAGTTCCGTGTGGGATCACCGTCGATGCCATAGCCGACAAACAGGTCGGGGCGGTGGCGGCGCAGCCAGCAGGATAAAGCGACCCGTTCGAAGCTCGAATTGTGGGCCCACTTTATGACGTCGTCGCTGACGATGGCGCGCAGTACCTCATCCGGCACAACTTCGCCCGACGCCAGGTCTATAACGGTTACCTCACCGCCGTCGGCGGAATAGCCCAGGAGCAGGATGTCAAAATCGGGAGAGGAGGCGTATTTATACACGCCGCCCTTGCTGATATCGACGCTGCTCCGGGTTTCGAGATCCAGATGGAGTTCTTTCATACACACGCCCTCCGATAGTTCTTCCCGGTTATCGTGTACAGCACAGCGAGTATCTCTTCCAGGGACTTCATGCCCAGGTTGCGCACGCCCTTCAGCTGTCCCGCCTCGGCGGCGTCGATCACCTTGCCCAACGTGTCATAGCCGCCGCGCCACAGGCAGTTGGTGGAGCGGACCGACAGGCCGAGGTCAAATACGGATGTGTCCGGCCTGGCGAGGGCGTTTGGAACAGTGGCGCAGATGGCACTCATTTCATTTACGGCGGCTTTGTGATCCGCGAGTTTCTGTTCAAGGCTGTCAATCTGCGTCTCCAGTTCCAGGAGCCTCGCGCGTGCCGCCTCCGTATCCCGGGCGACGCCCATGCCTGTGCGCAGCGCACTGATGTGACTGGGGTGGCGCATCTTCTTTATGCCTCTTAGGATGACCTTCCGGATGCGCTCACGGGTGACGTTGAATTCCAAGCCCAAATCCTCCAGACTCTTACCATGCCTGTAGTAGAGCAGGATGGCTTTGCGCTCCCGCTCGGACAGTACGCTCATAGCCTGATCCAGGGCGGCCAGATGGTCTTCGTTGAGTATCCAGTCGATGGGTTTTCCAAGGATGGTATCCACCAGATTGTACGGCCACGGCGATTCGTACTCGGTATAGCGCCCGGCATTGAGAGGCTTGCGCCCGGAGACCAGATACGACTCATAAGGCGCCCGGCGCAGAGCCATGAAAGTCTCATTGTAGTTGGCCAGGATCGCCCGCGCCTGTTCTTCCGTGCAGCGGCCGCACAGGTAATCCAGCGGTACGGCGAAGAAGTCCGCCATCGCGATCAGCGAAGAGAGGCCGGGGGTTACTCTGCCGCAGCAGTAGCCGTGTATGGTGGCGAGGCTGATATCCGTCGCCAACGCGACCTGGGGCTGGGTAAGCCCAGCCCGGTCGATCAGAGCGGTAAGCCGCTCACTGTTCCATTTCATCTCCATCTGTCATATCCTTCCCGCGTTTTTCGCGCATTGTCTTCACCTTGTCGATTACCCAGCAGACGAACCTGCCGAGGATGTGCCCGGCGGCACCGCCGAGGGCTCCGAAGAAACAGCCGATAATGATCAGATCGGCCAGACGTGCTGTTGTCATGTATATCACCATTCCTTTCTCAAAATGGGCGGCAGGCTGTGTGCCCGCCGCCCGCGTGGGTTTAGTCGAGGAAGCCGTCCTCGTCATCGTCCAGATCGGCGAAGTCATCCTCGGCACGGCTGTGGCCGCCGAGCGGGGTTCCATCGGCGAGTTTCTGCAGGTTGTTCAAACCCGCCGCGACGCCGCGGTTTCCGTTCGTGTTGAAGGCATACAGCGTGATCGAAGCGCGGCCCACGATGCCGGAGTAAAGCTCACTGGTCTCGATGATCGGCTGGCGGTCGGCGTCGACCACGCCCGGCTTGGTGGTGCTGTTGGCGTTGATATACCAGCATCCCTTATAGGCGTCGTCGCCCTTCTTGTCGCCGTCGCGCAGCGGCAGCTTCAGGTCCTCCAGCGCGGGGACGGACTTGCCGGTGCCGCGGAGCTTCCCCTGGCCTTCCTCATAGGCGGCCCTGATGGCGGCCTGGATCTTGTTGTAGGTCACGGTGTCGCTCTTCGGGATGATCAGGCTGACGGAATACTTCGGGGTACCGCCGCCCAGGGGAACCTTGGGCTCGTTGACGTTCAGGTAGCTGAAGATGGTCTTCGGTCCGGTGATAACCTTGCAGGGGTTCTTAACAGTAGTCTTGCTCATAATGATTTAATCCTCCTCAAAATCGTCCGCGGCGGATTTATACTCCGCGCGCTTGTCTGATGCCGGCGCCAGGACCGGCTTGCCTGCGGGTTTGATGACCAGCCCGGAGAGCAGTTCGTCAAACCTCTTCTTGCCAAGCTGCTTCTGCATCGCCGTGATGCCAAGCAGCCGCTGTTCAAACGGGTCGAAGCCCGCCTTTTTGACGATGTCGGCAACAGCCGCCTCGTCTGTGTACTTGCGGATGGACCTGCCTTCCACCAGTTTGAAACCGGGGTAGCGGACGCCGGAGAGCGCCTGTTGCAAAGCCCATGCCTTCACGTCCTCCGCCCATGAGACCAGGGTGTCGATCTGCGGCAGGATTGCCGCGATCTCCGTCTCGTCCAGCGTGGGCGGATCGGCGAATTCGTACTTCGCCAGTTCCATCGCGTACTCGGACCTTTTGCGGCAGGTGGCCTTCACCTTGCAGAACTGGCAATGTTCTCCGGCGGCAAATTCGCCTTCGCCGTCGTATGCCAGCCTCGCGGTCGGGGCCAGTACCTCATCGGCCCACCGGAGCAGCTCGTCCTTCGTGGTCTCCCAGGTATCGACGTTGTCGCGCCTGGGCTGGAATACGCTGAGCCGGACGCGCTCGATGTCGTAGAGATCACCGAAGGTGTCCAAAGCTGCCAATCCGTAACACATCATCTGGCTGTTATGATCAGCCTCGACCAGAACGCCGACGCCGTATTTCAGGTCGATGATGTGCAGCAGGCCGTCCGCCACAATGACGGCGTCCCCGGTTCCGAATCCGTGTTCGACCCATTTTGAAAAGTCCAGGGTCTGCTCGACGCAGACCAGCGGGTCTTTGCACAGCTTCTTCGCCGCCTCGACCTGATCCATGACGAAGGAGCAGTAGCTTTCCGCCGCCTCCTGCATCTCCTGGTCGTAGTAGCTCAGGTCTTCGGTGGGGTCACGGCACTGCCGCCCCAGGGCTTTCTCCAGAAGATACTGGGCGAGCTCATGGGCGCAGGTGCCCTGCATGGCGTAGGGGCTGCCGGTGTCCTCCACCTGGGCGCAGAGCTTTGCGCTCGGCGGGCAGGCCAGCCAGCGGTGGCTTGCGGAAGCGGAGAGGTAAGCATGCTTAGGCACTGCCGATCACCTCAGCTTCCTTCGCCAGTTTCGCCAGCTCCTCCGGATCGGTGATGTCCGAGAGCTTATTCGCCCCGTGCGCCGTGAGCAGCGCCTTCACCTCAGCCCGGTAGCCGGTGCGCGATTTCTCCGCGAGGATGGTCCTGACGTCTTCCAGGGTGACGGCCTTCACAGGCTCGTCTGCCACCGGGGTCGGCGTGGGTTCCTCACGCTTCTCCGTTACGCCGTCCAGCTGATCCGCGATCTCCGCAGCCAGCGCCGACAGCTTCCGGAGGCCTTCACTGAGAACTGCTTTATCTGACTTTTTCATTTGAGGTTGTCCTCCTTTCTTTCGTTCTCACCTTCCTACGCCCAGTAACCGCCCATTTTTGCAATGCGATCTAAAAAAATTCTCGGACGCCGCGATCACATTTTTCATATAAAAAAGGAAGCGGGAGACTGCTCGTTGCTTTTACGCAATGAACGGTCTCCCGCTTTTTTTGTTTTCTGATTGCAAAAACGGCTGAATTCTGGGCGTAGGAAAGTAGAAACCGGAAAGGAGGCGCGTGCGCGTGAATAACAGGGATTCACCAATCGTCTATATCTGTTCCCGGTACAGAGGCAACATCGCCCACAACATGGCGATGGCCCGGCGTTACAGCCGGTATGCCGCCGACCGGGGATGCGTACCCCTGACGCCGCATTTGTGGCTGCCCCAGTTCTTATCGGAAGAGACGGAGCGCGAGCTAGCGATCAGCATGGATCTTCGGCTCTTGGAACGCTGCGACGAACTGTGGGTGTGCGGGGATGAGATCAGCGAGGGAATGGCGCGGGAGATCGCCCACGCCGACGAGACCGGGATTCCGGTCAGGCACATTACGGAGGAGGATTTATATGTACGCGATTGAAGAGGGACTGAAAATAGTCAACGACGTCGAGGTCGATACCTTCCAGCGCGAGGTGGTCGAAGGCCACGCCTGCCTGGAAGTGGAAGCGGGCACCACGGGCTATAAGGGCGGCTGCTGCCGGAACGTCGGCGGGCGCACCTTCTTGCGCATCGACTGTGTTGCCGGGGACTTCTGCTTCCAGCCGGTCACCGATGATGACGGCAGACAGGTCGGCGTCGTAATCGCCGCATGCGGGGATGACGGGCTGAATGCGCTGATGAAGGCGCTGGACTTCTGCCGGGACGCCCTGAACGACCAGAGGTGCGAAGTCGACGACTGACAGAAAGGAGCGGACCCCATGTTCAAGATGTACCGCGCCGACTGTGTCGGCGTAAAGAGCAACTGCCTGTATCCGCATGAGGTCGATATCACGGACGCCGTTTCCCTCGCGGAGGCGGCTTCCTACGATTATGTATGCGCGACCTATAAGGGCAATTACAGGAGCAATGACAATTTCGAGGTCAGCGACTGCCTCGCGGTGGAATGCGACAACGACCATTCCGACAATCCGAAGGACTGGATCTGGCCGAAGGACGTGGCGGCGGCATTCCCCGGAGTGGAGATGGCTTTCCATTACAGCCGCCATCATATGAAACCGAAAAACGGAAAATCCGCACGGCCCAGGCATCACTGCTTCCTGCGTATCCGGCCGGTCAAAAGCGCAGAGGAATATGCCGCCATGAAACAGCGCGTCTATGGCGTCCTTCCTTTATTTGATAAGAAGGCGATGGACGCCGCCCGGTTCTTTTTTGGCACGCCGTCCCCACAGGTGGAGTTCTTCCCTGGTGACAGAACATTGGATGATTTCTTTGAAGAGGAAGAGGAAGATTTCGACGCCGGCATGGATGCGATCCCCGAGGGCAGCAGGAACGATACCATGTTCCGCTGGGCGGTACGGGCGCTGAAACGCTATGGCAATACGGACGAGACCAGGAAGCGGTTTGATGACCAGGCCGATAAATGCAGTCCGCCCCTTGATCAGGGTGAGCTGGACACGATCTGGCGCAGCGCCGAGAAGTTTTATAAGACCATTGCCAGCCAGCCGGGGTACGTCAAACCCGACGAGTACAACGGCACGGCGCCGCCAAGGTGGACGGAGCCCATTCCTTTCGGAAAATACACGATGGCGGCATTCCCGACCGACGCGCTGCCGACGGAGATAGCGGATTATGTTTCCGCCGTGGCGGAGAGCACGCAGACACCTGTGGACATGGCCGGCACCGCCGCGCTGACGCTGCTTGCTGTCTGTATCCAGGGCAAATACCGCGTCCAGGGAAAACCCGACTGGATTGAGCCGCTGAACCTCTACGCCAATGTCATCGCCATGCCGTCAGAGAGGAAATCCGCCGTCCTGCACGCGACCGCGAATCCGCTGGATACCTACGAGCTTCAGTACAACCAGCGCAACGCCGCCCGCGTTGAGGGCAGCAAGATGCAGAAACGCATCCTGGAACGCAGGCAGAAAGCCGTGGAAGAGCAGGTGGCGAAGGGCAAGGCAGAGCCGGGTGAACTGGACCGCGTCGCCCAGGAAGTCGCCGACTTCGTGGAAGAGAAGCCGCTGCACCTGTATGTGGATGATATTACCACGGAGAAGCTGGTCTCGGTCATGGCGTCCAATCATGGCCGCGCGGCGCTGGTTTCCAGCGAGGGCGGTATCTTTGACACGCTGGCAGGAATTTACACCAAGAACGTCAATATCGACGTCATGCTCAAAGGCTACTCCGGGGACACCATCCGGGTTGACCGTATCGGCCGTGAGAGCGAGAGCATCATGGACCCCGCGCTGACCATCCTGCTGATGACGCAGCCGAAGGTAGTCTCTGATGTTCTCAGCAACGCCACATTCCGCGGGCGCGGACTGACGGCGCGTTTCCTTTACTGTATGCCCGATTCTTCTGTGGGAAGCAGGCGGTTCCAGAGCGAATCCGTCCAGCCCGCCATTTACCAGCGGTATGAGCAGAAGATCGTGAACCTTCTGGAAGATGAGTATCCCGCGACCCCTGAGACGATCACGCTGTCGCCGGAGGCGTCAGATATGCTGACCGCCTTCGCGGAGGAGATCGAACCGAAACTGACGGAGGAGTACGCCGAGATGGCAGACTGGGTGGGAAAGCTCGTAGGCAATACGCTGCGGATCGCCGGACTTCTTTGCAGGGCGGGCATTTACCGGGCTCCGGAATTCCTGAACGGCAGAGAGAAGCTGGTGGTGAGCGGCGGGACGATGGCGAACGCCATACGGCTTGGCCGTTACTACCTTAACCACGCCCAGGCGGTGTACGACGTGATGCCGGAGGACAGCATGTACAGGAAGGCCGCCAGAATCCTCCAGATGATCGAGGAAAAGAAGCTGACTGAATTTGACCGCCGGTCCGCGATGCGCAACTGCCGCACCTTTAAGACCGTGGCGGAGATACAGCCCGTGCTGGACTTCCTGGACGACTATGGATACATCGCGCGTATGCCTGAGAAGGCCTATGCTTCGGGCAGGCCGCCGCTCCCCAAATATGCCGTCAATCCGATTGCATTGAAGGTATTTCGTCTCATCGATCCGGGAAAAGTCACGCCGTGAAATGACACAACAAAAGGCCGGAAGGCCTGAAAACACTGGAGTTTTGAGTTCTGTCCTTTCTGTCCGAAACAACTATATAGACAAAATGAATTATTCTTCTTCTCTCTGTGTGAGTACAAAACTCCCCAAATTCATTTTTATCTATATCTATAAGGGACAAACGTGACAACAGGGACAGAACCCTGAAACTCCTTGATTTCTGGAGGTTTCTGATGAACGCAGCAGACAGAGAGGTAAAACACCGCGCGGACAAAGCCTTCTACGCCAGGTGCATCCGCCAGCTGAAAGAATGGGGCGCGCCGACCGATGGCTGGCGCTGTATCGGCATCAATGATGTCCGCGAGGATGACCGGGACGCGCCGCTTTCTTCCTGTGAGCTTTGCGGCTGCGCCCACGTGCGCTATGAGCACATCATGGACAACGACCTGTACTTCGAGCCGGTCACCGTGGGGTGTATCTGCGCCGGCATCATGGAGGGCAATGTCCTGGCGGCAGAGGAACGCGAGAGGCAGATGGCCAACCGGGCAAAGCGGAAGCGCAATTTCCTGAAGCACAAGTGGCAGCACCCGTGGCGCGGATACTGGCGTCGCGTCTACCGGGGACGGGAAGTCGAGATCTTTGAGAGCGGCGGGAGATACACCGCCCGCGCGGGCGGCAGAGCGGCCAGCCGCTATAAGGGCAGGCCCATCACGGATTTTTACTCCGCTATCTACGCCGCTTTCAACCTTGCAGACCCTGTGGAGGATATCGTATGCGAGAGAAACAGATAGAACAGAAACTGGTAAAGGCCGTGCGCGACGCCGGCGGCATCTGTCCCAAGTGGGTAAGCCCCGGCATGGACGGAGTGCCCGACCGCATGGTGCTGTTGCCGAACGGACGCATCGGCTTTGTGGAGGTCAAGGCTCCTGGCGAGAGTCCGCGCCCGCTTCAGTCGCACCGGCACCGGCAGCTCCGCGCTCTGGGCTTTCCGGTCTTCGTGCTGGACGACGCGGAGAAGATCCCGTGGATACTGGAGGAGGTGGCGGCATGGCGGACGTGATCAGGCTCCCGGGCGACGGCACATACATTATCTGCAATGACCGCGACGCGCTGGAACTGTTGGATGAGCGCCTGGGCATGGATATGCGTCGGTGGCTGGAGGACAGGCTTTCTGAAGATGACGGCGCTGATGATTACATCGCCGATTTGGAAAAGGAGGCCGACGGACTGCGTGCCCGGCACAAAGAGGTCATGGCGGAGCTGCGGCAGCACAGCGAGGCTATCGCCGCGCTGATCCGTGAGAAGGAGATCGACCGGAAGGCGCTGTCCACCGAGGCGGGCGCCATTGGCTGTATCACCTGGCGGGAGATAAACCGATGAGCGGGTATGAGGCGCTGGCCAACGCCATCATCATCCAGGCGGCCAAGGACTTCAAAGCCGCCTATAAGCGGATGAAGCGTTTTCCCAACAGCAAAGCCGCCCAGGACGAGGTGAGGGATATTACGAAGTTCTTCTGTTCCCAGTGGTTTGAGCAGCTGTCCGACGTGGACGGCCCGACGCTGCTGCGGAAGATCAAGGACGAGATTGACGCGGGCGGTGCCGCCTGTATGCGAAGGAAAGAGAGGTGATGCCGAAATGAAGTTCATACCGCATGAGTATCAGAAATACGCGATCAGCTTTGCCGAAGAGCATGACGAGGCGCTGCTCCTGCTTGATATGGGCCTCGGTTGAGGAAAGACCGCGATATCACTGTCGGCGATCAGGAATCTGATGTTTGACAGCTTCGAGGTCGGAAAGACGCTGATCATCGGTCCGCTCCGGGTCGCGCGGGATGTGTGGCCGGCGGAGCTTCGCAAATGGGACGGCTTCGACTTCCTGAAAATGTCGGTGATCGTTGGCAGTGCGAAAGAGCGAGTGGCGGCTCTCCGGGCTCCCGCCGACGTGTATGTCATCAACCGCGAGAACGTGAAGTGGCTGGTAGACTACCTGGAACAGTGCCGTATCCCGTGGCCGTTTGACATGGTGGTGCTGGATGAGCTGTCGTCCTTCAAAAACCATCAGTCTCAGCGGTGGAAGGCGCTGCGTAAAGTCCGCCCGCGCATAAAGCGGATCGTGGGTTTGACCGGCACGCCCGCAAGCAACGGCCTGATGGATCTGTGGGCGGAGGTCTTCCTGATTGACAAGGGAGAGCGGCTGGGGCGCTTCATCGGCCAGTACCGGAGCGCGTTCTTCAGGCCCGGGCGGATGAATCCGTACACTGGCGTGGTATACAACTACAATCCGCTGCCCGGCGCGGAGGATCAGATCTACAGTCGCCTCTCCGATATCACGGTCTCCATGAAGGCGCTGGACTATCTCGACATGCCGGATTATGTGCCGGTCACGCACACCGTCAGCATGGAGCCATCTGAGCGGAAGCTGTACGAGCAGATGAAGGCCGACCTTCTGGTGCGCGTGAAGGGCGAGGAGATTGACGCCGCCAACGCCGCCGTCCTGTCAGGCAAGCTCCTGCAGATGGCGAACGGCGCGATCTACAACGACGCCGGGGAAATGGTGCAGATCCACGACAAAAAGCTGGACATGCTGGAAGACCTGATCGAGCAGGCCAATGGCCAGAATGTGCTGATCGCCTACTGGTACCGCCATGATCACGAGCGGATCATGGAGCGATTGACGGCGCTGGGCTATGAGCCGCGCGACGTGAAATCGGAAAAGGATATCGCGGACTGGAACGCCGGAAAGATACAGGTCGGCCTGATCTCTCCCGCCAGCGCCGGTCACGGGCTGAACATCCAGGAAGGCGGCCATATCCTGATCTGGTTTTCGCTGGTCTGGTCTTTGGAGATGTACCAGCAGACAAACGCCAGGCTCTGGCGTCAGGGGCAAAAGGAACTGGTGACCATCCACCATATCGTGTGCGGGGATACCGTTGACGGGGATGTGCTTTCGGCTCTGAAGCGGAAAGACACCACGCAGCAGAAACTGATCGCGGCGGTGAAGGCCCAGCTGACAATCTGAATGGCAATCCGGGGGAATACATCAATCATTTTTTCGGAGGTAGGAGCCATGAGCGTAATTTGGAAGTATCTGGACAAGCGGTCGGCGACCATCGCCGCCATCAAGGACCGCGGCAGCATGAAATTCATCATCGACCACACCGACGAGGAGATCACGGCGGAGCGGGAGAAGATGGCGGGCATCGGCGCGGTGCGCATGGACGGCCTGCCGCACGCCCACAATCCACAGGCCGGAGAAGACCGCATTCTTTCCGGGATTGAGGAAATCGACATCCTGAAAGAGCGGTACCGGCAGGCGGTGGAATATCAGGAGTGGTTCGAGCCCGCGTGGGCGCAGCTTTCGGAGGAGGAGCAGTATGTGCTTGAGACGTTTTACGACGAAAACACCTACGGCAGCAATGCCGCCTGGTATATCGCCGAGCATTTCGAGATCGAGCAGGCGTCGGCCTACCGGAAGAAGAACCGTGCCCTCGACCACCTGACTGTGCTGCTTTTTGGCAAAGCGTGACCGTGTCCACTTTCTGATAAGATTCATCTTGCGATTTCCGCTATACTGGTATCATGAAAAAGCGCGGGAACGCAAAAGGCACGGTGCTTGGATCGTAACGATCAAACTTCCGTGCCTTCTGTCTGTTATACGCCTTGGGGTTCTGCGTGTTCCGGGTAACCGGGCTGAATCCCCAGATGACCCTGCGCTTTTTGTCGTGCTCCCGCCGCTGTTTCTTCGAGAGCTTCTCGTAAGGGATGAACTTGTCCATAAGGGTACCTCCTTGTATGTGGTGGCGGCATTATACCACAGAAAGCGGTGTTTTCGCAATGCCGTACAGGCGCGTTTCCTACGCGGAGCAATGCTGGTACATTCTCCGCTTCAAGCTGAGGGAGGTCTTCCACATGCCGCGATTCCCGGACCATCCCTGTTCGCATCCCGGCTGTCCGAGGCTGGTGCCCAGGGGAAAGAAATACTGCGATGAGCACGCGGCGCTGCACCCGGAAGAGAGCCGGTCCGCCGGTGGGCGTGGCTACGGTTCCAAATGGAACAGGGCGCGCCGGCGCTACCTTGAGAAGCACCCTCTCTGCGTCATGTGTATGAAGGACGGATGGTACGTCCGCGCCACCGACGTTGATCACATCATACCGCACCGTGGTGACCCTGTGCTGTTCTGGGATGAGAACAACTGGCAGGCGCTCTGCCACAGCTGTCACAGCCGGAAGACACGGAGTGAGGACCACGATCCGGTGTACCACTACTGAGAAAGAGAAAGGATGGGAGCCATGTACTACAACCTGAAACCCTGCCCGCACTGCGGCGGCGAAGCATACCTGGAACGTAAACACAGAGCATTCATCAACGCGCAGACCACGAGGGTCGCCTTCGTGCGCTGCACCGAGTGCAACGCGCGCTCGGGCCGCTACAAGCTGGAGGACTACGGCACGCGCAACGCCTCCACCGAGGCAGAGCGACTGGCCGTGGAGTCGTGGAACCGGCGTGTGTGACCGCCCCGGGGCCGGGCTCACTTCTCTGTGGCGAAGCGTGACGGAGACCGTCGGCCCCTGCCGCGTGCGAAAAAGGCGAAATCTGAAGGGTAATTAAGGGTCCCTGGAAAGGACGGTGAGAAAACCATGCCCACGAAATCAAACAACATCGGCGGCAGGGGCGGCGCAAGACCCGGCGCCGGCCGGAAAAAGTCCGCCGTCAAGGATAAGGCCGCTGCGGGGAATCCGGGCGGCCGGCCGCTGGAGGTGCTCGACATCCCGGAGATGGAAGGCGCGGATATGCCAAAGCCCCATGACTTCCTGTCCGCCGATCAGCGTGACGGAAATCCCCTGCAGGCAAAGGAGATTTATGAGGAAACCTGGCAGTGGCTGAAGAATATCGGCTGTGCCGCCAAGGTGTCGCCCGCACTGATCGAGCGGTACGCCATGAGCAGCGCCCGCTGGATACAGTGTGAAGAAATGACCAGCAAGCTCGGATTTTTGGGAAAGCACCCGACGACCAATAAACCGATTCCCAGTCCGTTTATCAACATCGGTATCCAGTACATGAACCAGGCAATCCGGCTGTGGAATGAGATCTTCCAGATCGTGAAGGAAAACTGCTCCGCGGATTATGAGAGTGGCGCTTCGCCGCAGGATGACCTGATGGAGAGACTGCTCAGAGCAAGGGGGAACTGATTAAAAAGTGGCAGGTCTGCGCTCCCGCCCCCATTCGCTGGCAACGCTACCGTGGAGCAGGAACGCGCCTGCCGAGCGAAGCAGTGTGACTAAGGCCAGCGATACCCGCAAACCCATAATAACACATTCATGGAGGGAAAGAGTATGTATGAGAAAGTGAATCCCGATCATCCGGACAAGGTGGCGGATCGGATCGCCGGAGCCCTGGTCGACTACGCTTACAGCCAGGAGGAGAATCCCCGCATCGCGGTGGAGGTTTTGCTCGGTCATGGCATGTGCCATATCATTGCCGAGACCTCGGTGCGCATCCCGCGGGACTTTGTTGAGAAGACCGTGACCCGTATCGCCGGGGACGGCGTCTTCGCGGATTATGTGGAAGTGCCGCAGGATGTACATCTTGCTCAGAATCAGGCCTCCACCATCCGCTGCGGTGACAACGGTATCTTCAGGGGCGTGCCCGTGACGCAGGAGCAGACGGAGCTGGCGCGGATCGCCAGGGTGATCTTTGCCGCTTGGCCATACGACGGGAAATATATTCTGGACGGTGGACGCCTGATCATCTGCCAGAGCAACGCATCGGCGGCAACGCTCTCGGCGCTGTATCCCGGCGCGACTGTCAACCCGCTCGGCGACTGGACCGGCGGCAGCGACGTGGACAGCGGCGCGACCAACCGTAAGCTGGGCAGCGACATGGCGGACTCCGTTACGGGCGGCGGCCTGCACGGGAAGGATCTGTCCAAGGCGGATGTGTCCGTCAATATCCACGCATTCCTGAAAGCCCAGCGCACCGGGCAGCCCGTGGAGCTTTGCTGTGCCATAGGCGACGACACTGTTGACGACCTGCCGTACTCCCAGATCGTGGAGGAGGCGCGGGAATACATCCGCAACCTCGGCGGCTTTGAGGCGTTTGCGGAATGGGGGCTTGTACGATGAATATGACTTCTGAAATGGAGCGGGTGCCGGTTGAAAAACTGATCCCGTATATCAATAACGCGAGGACGCACAGCCCGGAGCAGATCAAGAAGCTCCGGGCTTCTTTGCGGGAATTTGGCTTCGTCAACCCCGTCATCATCGACCGTGACTTCAATGTGATCGCCGGTCACGGCAGGATTATGGCGGCGAAGGAGGAGGGCATCACCGAGGTGCCCTGCGTCTATGCCGACCACCTGACCGAGGCGCAGAAGAAAGCGTACATCCTGGCGGACAACCGCATGGCGCTGGACGCCGGATGGGATGAAGAGATGCTGCGCGTGGAGATCGAGGCTTTGCAGGAGATGGACTATGATCCGCTCCTGACCGGCTTTGACGAGAAGGAACTGGCGGCGCTGTTCAAAGACGAAGGCGAAGATGATGATTTTGATGTGGAAGCGGAGCTGAACAGGCCCGCTTTTTCTTTGCCTGGAGACATCTGGCATCTGGGAAAGCACACGGTCATCTGCGGCGATTCCACCGACCCGGCAACCTTCGCCGATTTGCTCGGTGACACGAAGGTGAACCTTGTCTGCACGGACGCGCCGTACTTCGTGGAGCTGAAAAACAAGTCCGGCACCATCGCCAACGACAACCTGGACGATAAGCAGGCCTACGAGTTTCTGATGAAGGTCTTTTCCAACTTCAAAAACGCGATGGCGAAGGACGCCTCCATCTACGAGTTCTACGCAACCATGAAGACCCGCGTGTTTTATGACGCTTTCGAGGATGCCGGTTTCAAGGTCGGCGCCGGCCTGGTCTGGAAGAAACCCCGAGCGCCGTTCATGCGCACGGACTGGAAGTTCAACATGGAGCCGATCATTTTCGGCTGGCGTAAGGACGGCAAGCACATCTGGTACGGCGATCAGAAGCAGACCGCCGTGTTCGAGTTTGACGGCATCAAGGATTCGGAGACCGAGGGCTTCGGCCATCCGTCCTCAAAGCCGGTGCCGCTGATCGCCTATCTGATTCGCCAGTGCACCATGACCAACGGCCTGGTGCTGGACGGCTTCCTCGGCAGCGCGTCCACCCTGATCGCCTGTGAGCAGACCGGGCGGATCTGCTATGGCGTGGAGCTGGAACAGAAATTCGTGGACGTGGCGGTGGAGCGGTTCCGGGCGTCGGTTCCTGACGCGGAGGTGTATCTACTGCGCGGCGGCGAGCGGCTGTCCTATGAGGACGCGAAAGCACGGATGGAGGTGGCGGAGAATGCGGGATAAACATCTGACCCTCGGCAGCCTCTTTGACGGCAGCGGGGGCTTTCCCCTGGCGGGCATCCTCTCCGGCATTGAGCCGGTCTGGGCGTCGGAGGTGGAGCCCTTCGCCATCCGCGTCACCACGAAGCGCCTGCCGGGCATGAAGCATTACGGGGATGTGTCACAGCTTTTGGGCAGCGACCTGCCGCCGGTGGACATCATCACATTCGGAAGCCCGTGCCAGGATATGTCGGTCGCCGGCAAGCGGGCCGGGCTGGACGGGGAGCGGAGCGGCCTGTTCCATCAGGCCATCCGTATCATCAGGGAAATGAGGGAGAGTACGCATAATGTGTATCCGAGATTCTGCGTCTGGGAAAATGTCCCCGGCGCTTTCAGCAGCAACAACGGAGAGGATTTCAAGGCAGTCCTCGAAGCGGTCATCGGCGTCAAAGAACCGTCCTGCGAGGTGCCTGCGCCTGGTAAAGGCGGATGGCCCTACGCCGACGTGTACCTGGGTGACGGATGGAGCGTGGCATACCGCCTTTTCGACGCTCAGTTCTGGGGTGTACCCCAGAGAAGGGCAAGAATCTTTCTTGTCGCAGATTTTGGAGGCGAACGTGCCGGAGACATATTATTTAAGTCCGAAGGCCTGTCTGGGTATTCTCCGGAGGGCTTCGAAGCGTGGAAAAGAGCTGCCCGTGATCCTGAAGCTGGCGCTGGAGAGGCAGGCGGGCCTGCTCTCTGCCTGAACCCGCAGGGCTCCAGCGGTGTATCCCTGACGGTCGATGTGGCCGGGACGCTGGTGGCGCAGGACCATGACAACCACCCGGCAGTGATGGCGGCGGGCTTCTGCACGGAGCATTCCGCGAAGAGCCGCACCATCGGCTATGAGGAAGAAACCTCGCCCACGCTGCGCGCCGGTGTCGTGCCCGCGGCCATCGCGCTGGAGCATCATCCCGCTGACTCAAGGATCGGTATCGCGGAGGACGGAATCGTCCAGACGCTGGCGACCCGCATGGGCACCGGTGGTGGGAATGTCCCGATCATCATGGCACCGGACGGGCCGGTCGCTTTCGGCATCAGTTCCGATCAGAGCCATGCCATGCTCTCGGACAATCCCCATGCCGGGATCTATGAGGCGGATACCAGCCGGACGCTGGACGCGCAGTGCGGGCATCCCGGCTGCCACCAGGGTGGGATCGCCGTGGTAGAGAAGGCGTATTCCCTGCAGGGGAACATGATCGGCCGTTCCGATGAAAATGATCCGCGGGGAAAGGGTGTCGGAGAGAATGTCGCCTTTACGCTCACGGGAACTGATCAGCAGGGCGTGGCAGCACCGGTCTACCACGGCACGAAGAATTCGCACCTGACCAAATTCTCGGACGCGCCCGCCATCGACACACTGGTGGCGACCGAGTACAAGGAGCCGCCGGTGGTGAGCGCGGAGCCGTACTATATCGTGCGCCGCCTGACGCCGACCGAGTGCGCCCGGCTCCAGGGCTTCCCGGACTGGTGGTGCCGGGGACTGGAAACACCGGAGCCCACGGAGGAGGACATCGCCTTCTGGACGGAGGTCTTTGAGACGCACCGCAGGGTGGTCACCGGCGCGAAAAAGCCCAGGACCCGCGCCCAGATCGTGAAATGGCTTAAGAATCCGCATCTGGATAGTGCCGAATACCGCCTTTGGGGAAACGGCATCTGCCTGAGCGTGGCGTGGTTCGTGCTGGCGGGGATTGTGTACTGTGACCAGTTACAGGGGTAAATGTCTGGCGGGTATTCTCCCCCGGATGGCTCTGAATTAACTTGCTTTATGAGCCCGGAAGAGGGATGAATACCATACCAAATTCAAAGGAGGTTCCCACATGGAACAGAGAACATTTACCCTTGACTTCAACGTAACGGGCGACGAGCGCAAGCGGCTGGTCAAAGCCGTCAGCGCCTTCGCCCAGGCGGAAGCGAAGTACCTCGGCGTGCCGTCCTGCGCCTACCGCGTCGGCGGCTTCACCATCGACAAGGCCGGACGGGTCAGCACCGGAGAACGCGAGGCGGTCAACACCCTGATCGTCGCTCTGGCTGCGGAGGGCTTTGAAGCCCAGGCTTTCGACCTCGGGGAAGACACCGGCGCTCCCGCGGAGGAGGCCACGGAGTTTGGCGCGACCGACACCGACGGGCTGACGATCAGCCTGCCGCTGGACGGCTTCAACCCGGACAGCCTTGACCGCCTGCAGAAGCTGGTGGACTCCAAGGCAAAGCTGATCCAGAAGGCGCTCGGCGCGGACCAGCTGACCATTCAGGCATCGGACGGCACGGTGCGGTTCCCGTGGTGGAGCCGGATGCCTTCGCCAGACGAGGCGCAGGCCTACACCGCGTTCATCGCGGCGATTTGCAAAATGGCGAAAGAAGCGAAGCGCGTCACCGCCACCGAGAAGGAAGTGGAATCCGAAAAGTACGCCTTCCGGGGATTCCTCCTGCGGCTGGGGTTCATCGGGAACACCTGCAAGGCGCAGCGCAAGATCCTGCTGAAGAACCTCTCCGGCGCGTCCGCTTTCCCGAACAAGGCAGCCGCCGACGCATTCTTCGCAGCACAGAAGGCAAAGCGCGACGCCGCGAAGGCTGCGAAGGCAGCGGAAACGGAGGTGGAAGCATGAGGTTCCCTGACAGAGAAACGGTGGAGCGCGTCCGGCGGGAGTACCCCGCCGGCACCATCGTGGAGCTGGTGAAGATGGACGACCCGCAGGCCCCGCCCGCCGGTACCCTCGGCGAAGTGCTGGGCGTGGACGATACCGCCAGCCTGATCATGCGCTGGCAGAACGGTTCCGGCCTCAACGTGGTCTATGGGGAGGACGTCGTGCGCAAGGTCAAACCGCGCTAAAATACACAATTTCATGGCTGTATCTTTGTGGGTTCTATGGGCTCGAATTAACTTGCTATTCGGGCCCAGTAGAGCAAATATGTCACTACCGAAGGGGAGAAAAAGCCCCAAAACACAAGGAAAACGGAGGACAAAGCCATGAAAAACACCGAGCGCCAGCAGACTGAAATGAAGAAGCAGACCATTGGGGTCGAGGTCGAGATGAACAACATCACCCGCGCGGACGCCGCGAAGATCGCAGCCGAGTACTTCGGCACCGGCCGCTGGGAAAACACCGCCTACCGCAACGGCTACTCAAGCTACAGCGCGTGGGATGCGCAGGGCAGGGAGTGGAAATTCCAGCTGGACGTCAGCATCGCGGGCGATGACCTGCACAAATGTGAACTGGTCACCCCGATCCTGACCTACGGCGACATCGAAACCCTGCAGGAGCTTTGCCGCCGCCTGCGCCACGCCGGCGCGAAGAGCGACGCCACCCGCGGCTGCGGGGTCCACATTCACATCGGGGCCAAGGGGCACACACCGCAGACGCTCCGCAACCTCGCCAACATCATGGCGAGCCACGAAAGCCTTCTGGCCGACGCCCTGAAGCTCGACCGCCACCGCATGGACCGCTACTGCCGCACGGTTGACCCCAACTTCCTCAGGGAACTGAACCGCAAAAAGCCCGCCACGATGGCAAAGCTCGCGGACATCTGGTACACGAGCCAGGGCGAGGATTGCGGCCGCAACCAACACTACAACCGGTCACGGTATCGAATGCTCAATTACCATGCGACCTTCACCAAGGGTACCATCGAGTTCCGGCTTTTCCAGTTCGACGCGCCCGACGGCGAGCGGCAGAATGGCATACACGCCGGACAATTACGGAGTTACATCCAGCTTTGCCTCGCGCTCAGTGAGATGGCGAAGGAAGTCAAAACCGCCAGCCCCAAGCCACAGCAGACCGAGAACCCCAAGTTCGCGATGCGCACCTGGCTGATGAGGATGGGCTTCATCGGAGAGGAATTCGCAACCGCGCGCGACTTCCTGACCCGGAACCTCACCGGGGACGCGGCCTTCCGCAACGGGCGCGCTGCCTGAAGGGCACAGAGGACTTAGCCTCCTCCTACCGAAACCTACCCGCTCCGGCGGGCTTTCGGTGGTAGAAGGGTAAGCCTTCGGAAAGGATGGATACGATCATGCCAGCAAGATACGAAATGGCCTACGGCCGGGTGCGCGATACGGCGCGCCGCTACTACATCGCTTACGGCAGCAACCTGAACGTCGAACAGATGCGCTACCGCTGTCCGTCGGCAAGGATCATCGGCACATCACAGATCCCGGATTACCGTCTGCTGTTCAAGGGCAGCGGCACCGGCGCCTACCTGACCATCGAGCCGAGCGAGGGCGGAAGCGTCCCCGTGGCGGTCTGGGCAGTGACCGGCGATGACGAGCGTGCGCTCGACCACTATGAGGGATTCCCGTCCTTCTACTACAAGGCGGAAATGGAGCTGCCCGTCACCGGCATCAAAAGCGGGAAGGTGCGGACTCGCACGGTGTTTGTGTACATCATGCACGAGGACCGGAAGGTGGGCATTCCGTCGAAGTACTACATGGATGTGTGCCGCGAGGGGTACGCCGATTTCGGGTTCGACGCAAAGAAACTGTCTGAGGCTTTCAAAGCCAGTCTGGAGGGATGCCGCTATGAAGGAAAATGAGAGAACGATCAGGGTCTGCCCGCTGTGCGGTCAGAGTTACACCGATCCACCGGCGCTTTCGCGCACGGATAACGAAACGCCGATCTGCCCCGACTGCGGGACACGGCAGGCACTTCAAAGCATCGGCGTGAGCGCGGAGGAGCAGGAAAAGATCCTCTCCATCATCCATCAGCATCGCCCAGAATGACAAAAAGCTGTCACCACGCATACTGTGGCGGCAGCTTTTACTGTCTTGATTGGAATCAAGAGTAACTCGCTTTTAAGTGTCTCACTTTGGGCTGAGATACACCCGCCATTAGGCATATTGATTCTACCTGACAGGCAGTGTTCAGTCAAGATGATCTGTGATGTTTGAAGAAAATTTACAATTTGCTTTTGCAAATATCAGCCGCGCCGGTCATGGCAGCGGTTTTTTCCATGCCCGGAGGTGGCGCGATGAAATACCTGATCGACAGGCACGACCTGCCCTATGACGCTTTTGTCGCTGATCCTTCCTGGCTGATTCCGATAGACGAAGAGGAAGGAGAGGAGCACGATGCCCATGCGGAAGCTGAAGAAATACACCCCGACGAAATTCAAGGCGAAGGACAGCCGGTACGATAAGGAAGCCGCCGATTTTGCCGTCATGTTCATAGAGCAGCTCTGCCATACGAAGGGCACCTGGGCGGGCCAGCCCTTTGAGCTGATCGACTGGCAGGAGCAGATCATACGGGACATCTTCGGTATCTTAAAGCCCAACGGCTATCGGCAGTTCAATACCGCCTACATCGAAATACCCAAGAAGCAGGGCAAGTCCGAGCTTGCCGCCGCCGTGGCCCTGTTGCTTTTATGCGGCGACGGAGAGGAGCGCGCAGAGGTGTACGGCTGCGCCGCCGACCGCAACCAGGCGAAGATTGTCTTTGACGTGGCGGTGGACATGGTGCGCTTTTCACCGGCCCTGTCCAAGCGGGTGAAGATACTGGAATCGCAGAAGAAGATCACCTATCTGCCCACCAATAGTTCCTACCAGGTGCTTTCCGCCGACGTGGCGAACAAGCATGGCTTCAATACCCACGGCGTGATCTTCGACGAGCTGCATACCCAGCCCAACCGGAAGCTGTTTGACGTCATGCTCCAGGGCTCCGGCGACGCGCGGATGCAGCCGTTGTATTTCCTGATCACGACCGCCGGGAACGATACGAACAGCATCTGCTATGAGGTGCACCAGAAGGCGCTGGACATCCAGGCGGGAAGGAAGATCGACCCGACATTCTATTCTGTGATCTACGGTGCGGCGGAGGACGAGGACTGGACTGATCCGAAAGTGTGGAAGAAGGCCAATCCGTCGCTGGGCATCACCGTTGGCATTGACAAGGTGAAGGCCGCCTGTGAGTCGGCGAAGCAGAATCCCGGCGAGGAGAACAGCTTCCGCCAGCTCCGTCTGAACCAATGGGTGAAGCAGTCGGTGCGCTGGATGCCGATGGACAAATGGGACGCCTGTGCATTCCCGGTCTCCCCGGATGATCTGGAAGGGCGCGTCTGCTATGGCGGGCTTGACCTGTCATCTACTACAGATATTACAGCGTTTGTGTTAGTTTTTCCACCGGAATCGGAGGATGACAAATATTTCATCCTGCCGTATTTCTGGGTGCCGGAGGACACGCTCGACCTGCGCGTAAAGCGCGACCATGTGCCGTATGATGTGTGGGAGCGGCAGGGCGTCCTGTTCACCACGGAGGGCAACGTCATCCACTACGGATACATCGAGCAGTTCATTGAAAGCCTGGGCGAGCGGTACAACATCCGTGAGATCGCATTTGACCGCTGGGGCGCGGTGCAGATGGTGCAGAACCTTGAGGGCATGGGATTCACGGTCGTGCCCTTTGGGCAGGGCTTCAAGGATATGTCGCCGCCGACAAAGGAACTGATGAAGCTGGTGCTGGAAAAGCGGATCGCCCACGGCGGCCATCCTGTGCTCAGATGGATGATGGACAACATCTTCATCCGGCAGGACCCCGCCGGGAATATCAAGGCGGACAAGGAGAAAAGCACGGAGAAGATCGATGGCGCGGTGGCGACCATCATGGCGCTGGACCGGGCGATCCGCTGCGGGCTGGATATCGGGGAGAGCGTCTATGATACCCGAGGCCTGCTGTCATTCTGACCTTGTCCACTTTCTGATAAGATTCATCTTGTGTTTTGTGATACCCTTATATCGTGAAAAAGCGCGCGGGCTTCCCGGACTTCCGGGAGGTCCGTTTTTGTATGGGAGGGATTGACGATGGGATTCCTGCAATGGCTGGGCATCAGCGCGAGGGACGCTCCCTCGGTTACGGACAGCGTCCGCGATTCCGGCCAGACCTTTGTGTTTGGCAAGGCTGAGTCCGGCGAGACGGTCAATGAAAAATCAGCGATGCAGATCGCTACGGTGTACGCCTGCGTGCGGCTCCTGGCGGAGTCGGTGGCGGGGCTTCCGCTGCATCTGTATAAGTACGCCGACGGCACCGGAAGGGATAAGGAACGCGCGACGGAGCATCCGCTGTATAAGCTGCTCTACCGGCAGCCGAATCCGGAGATGACCAGCTTTTCGTTTTTCGAGACCCTGATGACGCACCTGCTTTTATATGGCAACGCCTACGCTCAGATCATCCGAGACGGCAGGAACGGCGTCATGTCGCTGTATCCGCTGCTTCCGGAGAACGTGGAAGTCGACCGGGACGAGGGCGGCCATATCTACTACATCTACCACGCCTACACCGACGAAAAGCCGGGAGAAAAGGACAAGGATATTTATTTCCGCAGTGATGAGATATTCCACGTCCCCGGTCTTGGCTTCAACGGGCTGGTGGGCTTTTCGCCCATCGCCATGATGAAGAACAGCCTCGGCACCACGCTGGCGGTGGAGAAATACGGCAGCGCATTCTTCAAAAACGGCGCGCAGCCGAGCGGCGTGCTGGAGCATCCCGGTGTGCTGAAGAACCCGGAAAAGCTGAGGGAAAACTGGTCTGAGATTTATGGCGGTCCCGGCAACGCCCACCGCGTGGCAGTGCTGGAAGAGGGCATGGCGTATAAAGCCATATCGCTCCCGCCGGAGGATTCGCAGTTTCTGTCCACCCGGCAGTTCGGCGTAAACGAGATCTGCCGCATTTTCCGCGTACCGCCGCACCTGGTGCAGGATCTGGAGCACGCAACCTTCTCGAATATCGAGCATCAGTCCATCGACTTCGTGGTGCATACCCTGACGCCCTGGCTGGTGCGTTTCGAGCAGGCCATCGTGAAAGACCTTCTGCTCCCTGACGAGCAGGATGAGTATTTCCCGAAATTCAATGTGGACGGACTCCTGCGCGGCGACTACCAGAGCCGGATGCGCGGCTATGCCACCGGCATCAGCAACGGCTTCCTGTCCCCGAACGATTGTCGGCGCCTTGAGAATATGAACCTGATACCCGCTGAAAAGGGCGGCGACGATTACTATCTCAACGGCGGCTACGTCCGCCTGGAGGACGCTGGCAAAGGGGCAGGCGAAACACCGGCCCCCGGGCCGGAGAAGGAAGAACAGCAGGAACCTGAAAAGACCACGAACAGGAGGAAGAGATGAAGAAATTCTGGAACTGGGTCCATGATGACAGCGGGGGCCGCACGCTCCGGCTGGAGGGGCCAATCGACAGCGAGAGCTTCTGGGGCGATGAAATCACGCCGCAGGATTTCCGCTCGGAACTGGAAGCCGAGGAGGGCGACGTGACGGTCTGGGTGAACAGCCCCGGCGGGAACGTGTTCGCCGCGGCTGAGATTTACACCATGCTGAAGGACTACGCCGGGAAGGTCACTGTGAAGGTCGCTTCCCTTGCCGCTTCCGCCGCGTCAGTGGTGGCGATGGCCGGCGACACGGTGCTGATGTCTCCGACGGCACTCCTGATGCTGCACGACCCGTCCACGGTGGCAATGGGCAACGCCCGCGACATGGCGAAGGCCATCGCCACGCTGAACGAGGTCAAGGAATCGATCATCAACGCCTATGTCGCCAAGTCCGGCCTTAGCCGGAACCGTGTCAGCAGGCTGATGAGCGAGGAGACCTGGCTCAACGCGAAAAAGGCGGTGGAGCTGGGCTTTGCCGACGAAATGCTCTATGACGGCAAAAAGCCGGAGGAGAGTGCGGAGCCGGAGGTGGAACCGGAAGACGGACAGGGCGTGGAGGCTTTGGCTTATTCCGTCCGCATGATGGATCAGGCGATCCTCGACCGCCTGGGTGTTACCGATAAAGCACCGGAGAGACCTGCCGCGCCGATGATCGGCATGGACGGCAGGACCGCTGAAGGGGCTGTTCCCTTCGAAATACTCAAAAACCAGCTGGACTTCCTTCGATGAGAAGTCCGGCTATTTTTATGGGAGGATTTGACTATGTCTAAGATTATCGAACTGAGAAACAAGCGCAATACCCTGTGGGAGCAGACCAAGGCTTTCCTGGAACAGCACCGCGATGAGAACGGCCTCGTGGCCGCCGACGCGGTGGAGCAGTACAACAGGATGGCCGCCGATGTGAAGGCCCTGGGCGAGGAGATCACCCGTCTGGAAGACCAGATGGAGATGGACGCGCGCCTGTCCGCGCCGACTTCCGCGCCGGTCCATGCCGATCCGAAAGCTGACGCGCGCAAGGCGGCACGACCGACGGCGACGGAAGGCTATAACCGCGCGTTCTGGGATATGATGCGCGGCAACAATTCCCTGGAAGTGAGGGACGCGCTATCCGTGGGCGTCAATGAGAACGGCGGCTTTACCGTGCCTGACGAGTTTGAAAGGCAGCTGATCCAGGGACTGGAAGAGAACAACATCTTCCGCACCCTCGCGCACACCATCCACACCAATTCCGGCACCCGCACCATCCCGCTGGCGACCGATTCCGGCTCCGCCTCCTGGATTGAGGAAGGCGCGGCCATCCAGGAATCCGATATGAGCTTCGCGCAGGAGACCCTGTCCGCCTATAAGCTCGGCTGCATGATCAAGGTCAGCAACGAGCTGCTCAACGATTCCGCTTTCAATATCGCGGCGCATATCGCGCAGCGGTTCGGCGTGCGCTTCGGCAACGCGGAGGAGGACGCCTTCATCAACGGCACCGGTCCGTCCGCGAACCCGCAGGTGACTCCGTCCCAGCCCACCGGCATCCTGACCAGCCTGACCGCTTCCGCCGGCAACATTACCGAGGACGCGGTGACCGTCCATTTCGACAACATCTACAAGCTGTACTACAGCCTCAAGTCCCCGTACCGCCGGAAGGCTTCCTTCCTGTGCAACGAGACCCTGCTGCTGCAGCTGATGCTGCTGAAGGACGGCAACGGCAATTACATCTGGAAGCCGGGCCTTGAGGTCGGCAAGCCTGACACCATCCTGGGACGCCCGATCTACACCAGCGGCTATATGCCCGCCATCTCCGGCGACGCCGCGCAGGACAAGAACAAGAAGGTTCTTCTGTTCGGCGACTTCAGCTACTACTGGATCGCCGACCGCCAGAGCCGCACCCTCAAGCGCCTGAACGAGCTGTACGCCGTCACCGACCAGGTGGGCTTCATCGGCACCCAGCGCGTGGACGGCAAGCTGATCCTGCCGGAGGCCATGCAGGTCATGGCCCTTGGCAGCGGCAAGGGCAACGGCTGATCACGGGAGGTGCGCCATGAGCTATACGACAAAGAACTATACCGATAAGGGCGGTGACCGCACCGTTATCGGCGGGGAACTGGAAGTCAGGGAGGGAGCCCGCGTCACCGGGCTTCCCTCCGGCGCGCAGAATCAGCCCGCCAGCACCGCGACGCAGGTGGCGGGACTGAAGAATGACTTCAACGCGCTTCTCGTGAAGCTGAAGGAAGCGG
Organism: Oscillospiraceae bacterium; assembly: GCA_017538965.1. Lineage (GTDB taxonomy): Bacteria > Bacillota > Clostridia > Oscillospirales > Oscillospiraceae > Limivicinus. The sequence continues at coordinate 82,256 of JAFYHU010000015.1, read as the reverse complement.
GCATCATGGAACCGGACGCCTGGGCGCTGACCGCCCGCGTCGCTCCGTCCGCCAGCGGAAAAGCCGGGGCGAATAACGCGAAGGCGTCCGCCGCCATCGACGGGACCGTGATCACCATCACAGCCAGCCTTGATGAGCTGGAGGCGTTTGAGAGCGCAGCGCCGGGGCAGGGCGTCCATAAGTGGATCGGCCTTGGCGTCGGCACCGGGCTTTCTTCCATCCTGCTCATGACCTACAACGGCGGCGCGGCGGCGCAGGCGGATGTGGACGAGGCTTCCTCCGTCGGTCTTTCCGACGGCGAGTTTGTGCTGTGGATCAGGGCGGATGAGGTGATCTCCACGCCCAAGATGTTCACGCTGAAAGCGGACGGATACCCGGCAGTGGATGTGACCGTCACGCTCATTGAGCCGCCCGTGGACGGCGGCCAGTAACCTGACGGAAGGAGGCTGCCATGATTTTTGTCACGCTGGAACAGGCGAAGGCGTACCTTCGCGTGGATACATCCGATGAGGACGCGGTGATTGGCGGCCTCCTGGCGTCCGCCGGGAACCTCTGCCGGGACGTCGCCCGGCTGACGGATGGGCAGTGGGCGGATATCGACTCGGATAAGACACGTTCGGAGAGATACACCGCCGCGGAGCTTGCAGCCGTCCGGGAGACCCTGCGCGTGGCGGTTCTTTACGCTCTCGGGTATCTTTTTGAGCACCGGGAGGAAGCGGACCACCACGCCCTGATGCTCACTCTGCGCTCCTTGCTATTTGGCATCCGGGAGGGGGTGGTGTGATGGACATCGCGGGGCTGAACACACGGATCATAATCCAGAAGAATCAGACCATCGTTGACCGGTATAAGAACCACACCTCCGTTTGGGCAGATTTCTTTTCCTGCTGGGCGACCTGTGTCACCAGCGGCAGGAGCGCGGAGGAAAGCCAGGAGGCGGGATACACGCAGGAAGCGGACCGGCTGGATATCACTGTGCGCTGGTGCAGCGAGATAGCCGCCGTCAATTCAAAGGAATACCGTATCCTGATCGGCTCCCGTATCTACGACATCACCAGTATTGACGAGATGGGCTTCCGGAAAAACAGCCGGAAGTTCCATACCGTGCTGACTGAGAGGTGACGCCGATGGGAAAGACGATCAAACCGGAGCAACTGGCGCAGGAGGTCATGTCCGGCCTTGAGGAATATAAGGATCTCGCTGTTGATGTACTGAAGAAGGAAATCCAGGAGGCGGGCAAGACCGCGAAGAAGCAGATCGAGCAGACCGCGCCGCGCAGGACCGGCCGCTACGCGAAAAGCTGGGCGGTGAAAAAGGTCAGCGAGACTTCCAGTTCGCTGGAGGTTACCGTACATTCCAAAAACCGCTACATGCTCACGCACCTTCTGGAAAACGGCCACGCCAAGCGGGGCGGAGGCCGGGTGGCGGCGATCCCGCACATCGCGCCCGCGGAGGAAGCGGCGGCGGAATCATTGGAGCGGAATATCGAGACCGCGCTTGGGAGGCTGTGATGGAGAGACTAATCGCAATCATGGACGAGATCGGGTTGCCCTACGCCTATCATCATTTCGCGGAGGGCGAGGGGCCGGACCCGCCTTTTCTCGTTTTCCTCACCGCCGGCAGCGACAACTTCGCCGCCGACGGCGGGGCCTATTACAAGATCGATGAAATCCATATCGAGCTGTACACGGACCGGAAAGACCCGGCGCTGGAGGGCAGCGTGGAGGCTGTGCTGGATGGGCACGGCATTTTTTATCGGAAGACGGAGGTCTGGATCGAGAGCGAAAAGCTCTACGAGGTCCTCTACCAATTTGAACAGGAGGCTTTGAGTTATGCCGAAGAAAAAGAATAAGGTCAAATTCAATATCTGCAACGTCCACTACGCGATCCTGACCGTCGCGGATGACGGGACGTTTTCCTTCGGGACGCCTGTGGCGATGCCCGGCGCGGTGTCGCTTGCGCTGGACGCGAACGGCGAGCCGACCAATTTCTATGCCGACGGTTATGCCTATTATACCATCGGCAACAACATGGGCTATGAGGGCGACCTGGAACTGGCGATGGTGCCGGAGTCCTTCCGCACCGACGTGCTCGGCGAGCAGCTGGATGCCAACAATGTCCTGATAGAGAACGCGAACACGGAGACCGTGAACTTCGCGCTGCTCTTTGAGTTCGACGGCGACATCCGCAAGATCCGCCATGTGCTCTACAAGTGCGCCGCTTCCCGCCCCGGCGTGGAATCCAAGACCAATGAGGAAGAGGTCGAGGTGCAGACCGAGACGCTCTCCATCAAGGCCACGCCAATGGCGAACGGCATCGTGAAAGCCAAGACCGGCGACGATACCACGGACGCTGTCTACCAGAACTGGTACAGCGCGGTGTACCTGCCCGCGGAAGACCCGGGCAACGGCTAAGGAGGGGCGGATATGAGCATGACCAAAGTAGTGGAGATTGACGGCAAAAAGGTGCCTTTCAAGGCATCCGCCGCCATTCCCCGGATTTACCGCGTGAAATACGGGCGCGACATTTTCAAGGACCTGATGAAGCTGGAGAAGGCGCTGAACGATAACAGCGCCGAGGACAGCAACCTTGACCTGTTCTCGCTGGAGACCTTTGAGAATATCGCGTACCTGATGGCGAAGCACGCCGACCCGTCGCTCCCGGACACCGCCGAGGAGTGGCTGGACGAATTCAGCGTCTTTTCCATCTATCAGGTGCTCCCGGAGATCATCGAGCTCTGGGGGCTGAATGTGCAGACGCAGTCCACCGCTAAAAAAAACGGCCCGGAACCGAGCGGAGGATGACGACACCGCTGTTTCTTCTGCGCTGCGTCCAGCTGGGCATATCCATTCGTGACCTGGACCTTCTGACCGTGGGCCTGGTCAACGACATGTACATCGAGAGCGATAACGACTCCGAGACATATGCCCAGATCGGGACGCAGGCGCAGATGGACGCTTTTTGACCGTTTTGAAGGGAGGGATCAGCTTTGGCGGGTGGCAGAGTTAAGGGCATCACAATCGAGATCGGCGGCGATACCACCAAGCTGGAAACCGCCCTCAAAAACGTCAATACCGAGATCAAAAACACCGAGTCCAAACTGAAGGATGTCAACAAGCTCCTGAAAATGGACCCCGGCAACACGAACCTGCTTTCCCAGAAGTATAAGACCCTGCAGACGGAGATCAAGGCGACAAAGGAAAAGCTGGACACGCTGAAGGAAGCCGCGAAACAGGCTGACCAGGCTCTGGCGGACGGCAAAATGTCCAAGGAGCAGTATGACGCGCTCCAGCGCGAGATCGCGGAAACCGAGCAGAGCCTTAAGAGCCTGGAACAGGAATATAAGAACTTCGGCTCCGTGCAGGCGCAGCAGATTGCCGCCGCCGGGGAGAAGATGAAGGAGTTCGGCGGCAAGGTGGAGAGCGCGGGCAAAACGCTCACGACCCACGTCACCCTGCCGCTTGCCGCCGTCGGCGCTGCGGGCGTGGCGAGCTTTGCCGAGGTCGATAAGACCATGCAGCTCACCAACAAGACGATGGGCAACACCGAGGAGCAGGCGCAGCTGCTGAACAAGGCCATGAAGGACGCGGCGGCAAATTCCACCTTCGGGATGAAGGACGCCGCCACCGCGACGCTGAACTTCGCCCGCGCCGGCCTGACTGCGGAGGAGGCTGCCGCTGCCCTGGCGCCCGCCATGAACCTCGCCGCCGGTGAAGGCGGAAACCTGGACACGGTATCCGGCGGCTTGGTCGCTACCATCAACGGCTTCCACGGCAGTTTCGATGAAGCAGGGCATTACGCCGATGTATTTGCCGCGGCCTGTAATAACTCCGCCCTGGACGTGGACAGCCTGTCGCACGCCATGAGCGTGGCGGCCCCGATCTTTTCTTCCGCCGGATACAGTGTTAACGATGCCGCCCTGTACATGGGCATCATGGCGAACAATGGTATCGACGCGGATAAGGCGGCCAACTCCCTGAAAACCGGCCTTGCCCGACTGGTGTCTCCCGCAAAGGAAGGCGCGGAGATGATGGACAAGCTGGGCATCTCCGTCACCAATTCTGACGGCACGATGAAAAGCTCCGTTCAGATTCAGAAGGAACTGCATGACGCTTTCTCCAAGCTGTCCGAGTCCGAGCAGATCGCCGCCGCGTCCGCCATCTTCGGCAAGAACCAGATGGCCCCGTGGCTGGCGCTGATCAATACCGCGCCGGAGGAAGTCGGGGAATTGGACGCAGCCCTGTCAAGCTGCGCCGGTACAACGGATGAGATGGCAGAGGCCATGATGAGCGGTTTCGGCGGTTCGCTGGAAAAGCTGAAAAGCTCCATTGATGTCCTGGTCACTTCCATCGGTGAGGCTCTGGCTCCGACGATCCAGAAGGTCGCCACTTTCATCCAGGGGCTTGTCGATAAGTTTAACGCCCTGACCCCGGCGCAGCAGGAGACGATCGCGAAGATCGGACTGGTTGTCGCCGCGCTGGGTCCGCTGCTGATCGTTGTGGGCAAGGTGATCTCCTCGGTCGGCACGATCATGACCTTCGCGCCGAAAATCGTATCGGGCGTGCAGAGCGTGATCGGCATCGGCTCAAAGCTCATGGGAGGATTGCAGTCCCTGTGGGGCGTGATCATGGCGAATCCCATCGTGCTGATCGTCGCGGCCATTGCAGCCGCTGTCGCCGCCTTCATCTATTTCTGGAACACGTCCGAGGAATTCCGTAATTTCTGGATCGGCCTGTGGGAAGCGATCAAAACGGCGGTTTCTACCGTGGTACAGGCAATCGCCACGTTTTTCACCGAGACCGTGCCCGCGGCGTTCACATCCTTCGTGGAGTTTTTCCAGGGGCTGTGGGAAGGCGTGAAGGAATTTTTCTCCGGGCTTTGGGAGGGCATGAAGGAGATTGTCTCCACGGCATGGGAGACGATCAAAAATGTCGTGCAGCTCGCGGTAATGGCAATCGGGGAGTTTTTCTCCACGGCGCTCACGATCATCACCCTGCCGTTCCAGTTTATCTGGGAAAACTGCAAAGAAATCATCACAACAGCGTGGGAGGCGATCAAAGGGGTCGTTTCCACGGCGCTGGAAGCGATCAAAACGGGAATCTCCACCGCCTGGGAGGCTGTGAAAACTGCGACATCCACGGCGTTTGAAGCTGTGAAGACCGTGGCCACGACCATTTGGTCGGGCATCCAGTCGGCGCTGGCCCCGATCATTTCCGGCATCCAGACAGCGGTTTCCACGGCATGGTCGGCGATCCAGACGGCGACTTCTACCGTTTTCAACACTGTAAAATCCACGGCATCTACGGTATGGTCGGGCATAAAATCCGCTGTTTCCACGGCGGTTGACGGGGCAAAATCCGTAGTCTCCACCGGCTGGTCGGCAATCCAGTCCACGACCTCCACTGTTTTCAATGCCGTGAAATCAGCCGCGTCCACCGCGTGGAACGGAATCAAGACAACCGTCACCACGGTGGTCGGAAACATGAAAACGAGCATCACGACCGGGCTGAACGGGATCAAGTCGGCGGCATCCACCGCGCTGAACGCGCTGAAATCCACATTCACCAATGTGTTCAACGGTGTGTGGTCCTTTGTCCAGGGAATCGTCGGGAAGCTGAAAAGCATCTTCAATTTCAGCTGGAGCCTGCCGCATATCAAGCTACCGCATTTCTCCATTTCCGGATCATTCAGCCTGAACCCGCCTTCCATCCCTCATATCAGCGTGGAGTGGTACAGGAAGGCCATGAACAACGGAATGATCCTGAACAGCCCGACGATCTTCGGCGCGTCCGGCAGCCGCCTGCTGGGCGGCGGGGAGGCCGGGCCGGAAGCGGTGGTGGGCGTGTCGTCCCTGATGGACATGATCCAGAGCGCGGTCTCGAACACGCAGCTCGCGTCGGATACCGGGAACATCACGATTCCCGTCTATATCGGAGGAAACCTGATCGATGAAATGATCGTCACGGCACAGCAGCGAAGGGCGCTGCGGTCAGGAGGCAGGGCATGACATTTCTGACTTATCTGAGGATCAATGGCACGGCCCTGCCCGTGCAGAAGGATGACTATTCCGTGGACTACAGCGACGTGGTGGCGGACAGCGGCGGTGTGACGGAGGCGGGCACGACCATCCGGGATGTGATCCGGGAGGGCGTCCCGTCCATCTCCGTCACGATTCCTGTCTCCATCACCTGGCTGAAGAAGCTGCGGAAACTGAAAAAGGAGCCTTTCCTTACCGTGGAATGGCGCGACCCGGAGACCGGGGAGCTTTCCACCGGCATCATGTACATGGACGGCTTCAAGGTCAGCCTTAAGCACGATACCAGCGCCGGCGGCCTGTGGACGGTTTCCTTCACCCTGGAGGATCTGGACGATGTATGAGGTATCGGAAAAATACAGGCAGGCCATCCGGGGCCGGAGCCGGAAGTTTGACTGGTATGGGACGATCACCACGAAAGCCGGAAGGGTCTATGAGTTTACCACAAAGGATATCGTAAAGGGCAGCGGCACGCTGACGCGCTCCTGCGCGGGCAGCACGTCGCTGGAGCTTGGCTCAGTGTATTCCGCCGAGCTGGATATCTCCCTGTTCCTGGACGTGGACCGCTACAGCCTCTATGACGCGGTGATCGACCTTTTCTTTGTGTTCCGCCGCAGAGAGACCCGGCGCTGGAATGAGCTGCGCTCTTTGTCCTGGGATTCCATTTCCGGGACCGCATGGAACGTGCAGTATGTGCCGGAGACGGTGCCGATGGGGCGCTTTGTCATATCGGAGGCGACCAGGACGCTCACGATCATACAGCTGAAGGCCTATGACTTCATGCTGAGGTTCGATAAAAGCATGGTCAACAGCGGCACCGCCCGGACGCCTTATGAATGGCTCTCCTTTGCCTGCGCCGCCTGCAAAGTCACGCTCGGCGTGTCCGAGGAAGCAGTGGCGGCCATGCCAAACGGCGACCGGAGCCTGTCCTTTACCAACCTGGAAGAGGATATGACCTACCGTGATCTGATCGCCCAGGTGGCAACGGTGCTCTGTGGCGTCTGCCAGATCGACCGGTCGGGCACACTGACGGTGATCCCGTTTTCCAATACGCCCGTGATGGACATACCCGCTTCGTGGCGTTATTCCTCAAAGATCGCGGACTATATCACGAAATACACCGGGCTTTACGCCACCTACCGCGCGGGCGGCGTGACGGAATATTACAAGGTGGAGCCGGATGACGGGCTGATCTATAACATCGGAACAAACCCTCTTTTGCAGATCGCCGCCGGCGCGGAGCGCGGCCGCATCCTGCAGGGCATCATCGACCACCTGTCGGCTACTACCTATACGCCCTTTGAGGCGGATATCCCCGGCGATCCGGCAATCGACCCGATGGACGTGCTCAGCCTTTCCGGCGGACAGGCCCGTGGTGAGATCGCCTGTATTACGGAGATTGTATACCGCATCAACGGGAAAAGCCATATCAAATGCGTCGGTGAGAACCCCAGGCTCAACCAGGCGAAAAGCCGGTACACGAAAGATATCGAGGGACTGCTCGCCCAGAACGAGGGCATCGAGGGTACGTCCACCTTCTGGATGTCGGACGCCTACAGCCCGGCGGACATGTCGATTGCGGCTGATGAGGCCGTGGTGTGCGCCACCCAGTTTGAGATCCAGACGGACAAGTCCCGCGGCGAGATCATCTGGACGGGCACCTACGCCCTGGACGAGCCCAGCATCGTGACCGCCAACGTGTATCTGGATGAAAGGCTCATTTACAGCTGCCGCGACTACCGACTGACAGGAAACACGACGCTGACAGTCTCCACGCCCTTCGACATACAGCGCGGGGACGAAGGCGTCCATGAAGTGAAGATCACGCTTGCCTGCGTGGTGGCGGAGGAATCCGACTTCACCGTCCTGACGCGCAGGATCGCGGCATTGGAAAACCGTGTGCGCCAGATCGAGAAGGGCTTCGGCAATGAGATCATTGTGGAGGAAGTCATCCACGGCGACCTCGCGGAGGCGATTGGCGGCATAACCGGACGGGCATCAGCCACGATTCTTGGCTCCGGCGCTTTCGGCGTCACGGAAGAGGTGAGGCTGGAGCTGGCGGCGATGTTCGGCGCTATAGAGGAGAACGCGGGAGGAGAAACCGAATGATGAAAGGCCATGTGAAGATCGAGCTTCTCGACCATAAAACCGGGAAGCTCAAAACAACCGAGCGTGACAACATGCTCACCAACGCCCTGGCGTTCCGCGCCGGGATTGATTCGAACGATACGCTGAACCTGTATTCGAGCGAATACAGCCTCCTGCCGCTGGGGACAAAGGGGCTGGGCGGCCTGCTCATGTTTGACGGCCCTCTGGTGGAGGACGCCGGGAACATCCATTTTCCGATGGGCGTGCATCTGACCGGCTGTGCCGGAAGAGGAGCGGGCGCGCCCGCCAGCAGCCTGCAGGGCACGATTGATGGCGCGGCGTCCGGCTTCAGCAACGGGACGTACACAACGGTCTGGAACTTCCTGCCCAACCAGGGCAACGGCGTGATCGCGGCCCTGGCGCTGACCCACGCGAAAGCCGGCGCGGCGCCTTTCCATATGTACCGGTGCAACGGCTGGAATACGATCAGCTCTGCCTACCGGCATTTCGTGGCGATGGACCCGGAGACGGACACCGCCTATTTCAGTTACAACTACCAGTCGACCGCCACGATCTCGTTCTATAAACGGAAGCTCTCCCGTCATCTGCTCCGGGTGAACACACCGTTCATGGGAGCGGAGGAGACGGCGCTTAACTGGAGCCTGTCCGGGGAGACCATAACGGACCGGAACTACTGGGATATTACGCCGGACTATGACGGTTATATTTACCTGCTTGCCACGCAGGGCAACCAGACCGGAAGCGCGACGGTGTATCTGCGAAGGCTCAAAGCGTCCTCTGACCACTTCTCGCTGGAGGAGGACGAGGATTTCAGGCAGACGTTGACGCTGCCGGATGTGCAGCTTTATCCGTCCAGCCAGAGTAAGAACTATCACAATATGGCGCTGTGCGTATCGCATGGCTATCTTTATGCCCTGAGCTATGACCGCAAATCCGTCTACAGGGTATCCCTGACCGACACTTCGCTGATCCGGAAGTTCACGCCGGACATCGAGCGTTTCCAGATGATGGACTGCGGCATTTACCCGCACAGGGACAGCGGCATCTGGACGGAGTTCATGTTCCAGGCGACGACCACGACGGGCGGCACGGAGAACCGGCGCTCCAAAGGTATCATCTATGAGGATGGCACATGTTGCTGCGACACGGCTGTCTACACGACCAGCTCCTGGTACCTGAAGGATTTCTGCGGCTATGTGACCGATGACCTGCGCATGTTCACGTCGTACTATCAGTATTTCGATGCCTGCCAGATCTACATCGGCACCATCTGCAATCTGGAGGAGCCGGTCACGAAGACGGATTCCCAGTCGCTGAAAATCACCTATTCCATCACGGACGGCTAAGGAGGGCGCTATGGCATTACGATTAGCAGCAAGGCAGGCGCGCCTCGTGGTTTTCGGCTATAACGCCGTCACCAGCAAAATCGGATGGGTGCGAAACCCGCCCACGCCGCAGTATGCCGGGTCACCGCTTTCCCTTTCCGGGGGACAGGTGATGGCGTACTACAAAGACGGCACCGCGTCGGATATCACGAGCGTCTGCGGATATGACCCCGAGGAAGGATCGCTCCTTCAGTACGGCGGCGAGCTGAACATTAACGCCAGCTATACCGACCACGCCGGGAACCAGTTCACCGCCGATACGAAGATCGACGTCGCGGATGTGGAGACCCTTCTGTTCACGGCGCTGGGCAATCCCACGCAAAAAGAGGGCGCCGCCCTTGACCTTTCCGGTGCGGTGCTTTCCGCCCGGTATACGGACGGGACGGTGCGGCCGGTGGACGCATCGTCTGTCGTCTTTTATCCGGCGGCGGGTGAGCTGCTCGGCCATATGGACACGCAGCAGATCCAGGCCACCTGGCGCAATCCCGCGACGGGATCTGAGTACGGCGCGGAATACACACTGACGGTTGATACGGTGGAGAAGCTCTTTTTCACGCATATGCCCAACAAGGCAAGCTACGCCGAAGGAGAGCCGCTCGACCTGACCGGCGCGACGGTGGCGCTGAAGTATAAGCGGTCCGGCGATATTGTGACAGTCACTCCGGGCTGTACATTCTACCCGGAAAACGGGACGATCATGACGCCCTATGGCACAACGCTCCAGGCGGTTTATCAGATGCCGGGCGGAGACCAGTATGAGTGTTCGACCCTGCTGAACGTCCAGACCATGACCGTGCCCATTGACGTGATCGGCCAGCTCATCGGCGAAGACCTGGGGCTCCAGTTCAATCCGGACCTGCCGTCTGATTTCTGGGACGGATTCTACCCGCAGGACGTTCCGTACATCCCGGCGGATGGTGACTACTATCTGCCGACGGACACCTACAGCAGTATCGTGGATTACCTGGCGCAGAAAGGTGCCTTTGCCGATTACAGCCAGTATGGGGATATCCCGTACATGAAGCTGCCCGCGGGGACTTATGCTTCCGCGGACGGCAGGAACGCAATCTCCGCGACAGCTGACATCTATATCATCGCAGCCATGATGAAGAAGGATGGAAAGCCGCAGTCGCTGCCGGGACCGAGCATCGTGGACTATCCGTACACGAACCTGTATGCCTACAACCAGATCCATGTGCTGACCTTCACGCTCAACGCCTCGGACTACACCCGCTGTGATTCCGGTCTGAAAGGCGGCCACAACTCTGCGACAAGCGGCATCTGCCGTAAGATGGCGGGGCTTGGTCTGCCGGACGTTTCGGACGAGACCATGTACACGAACTACGTCACATTCCCTGACGACAGCATCGTGAACATTCCCGGCATCCTGGCGCTGCCCTGGTGCTGGTATGACGATCTGCCGCATGACCTGTCCGTGCTGAAAACCATCGTGCAGCATGGCTCGGCGGCCAGCGGATGCGACGGCATTACCCACAGCGGGAAAGTACCGTATCTGACCTACTCGAAAAGCTCCCTGTACCAGGAAGTGAAAGAGCAGTTCCCGGAACTGTTCACGGGTACCGTCACCTACGGTGACACGGAATATGCCCAGGTCGGCGCGTAAGAGGGGGTGGTGATCATGGCGACCAGGACAAGGAACTATCAACTGATCAAGCCTGACGGGGCCGATCTGGTGAACATTGAGGACCTGAACGGGAACTTCGATACCATCGACGCCCGGATGAAGGCGAACGCCGACGCCGCGGGCAGGAAGCAGGACAAACTGGTATTTGACACCGCGCCGGCAGCGGGCAGCGCGAATCCCGTAACGAGCGGTGGTATCCATACCGCGCTTTCCAGGAAACAGAACAGCCTCGTCTTTGACCAGGCGCCAGTCCAGGGAAGCGCGAATCCTGTGACGAGCGGCGGGCTGTATACGCGCTTCCAGCAGAAACAGGATACGCTCGTATTTGATACTTCTCCGCGCGAGGGCAGGAGCAATCCCGTAACCAGCGGCGGCATATACACCGCCCTGCAGGGAAAGCAGAATGTGCTGACATTCGACGAAGCTCCGGTATCGGGCAGCCGCAATCCGGTCACGAGCGGGGGCGTCCATGCCGCGCTGGGGCGCAAGCAGGATACGCTGACATTCGACACCGCACCGACCGAGAACAGCGCGAACCCGGTAACCTCCGGGGGTGTGTATGCCGCCATCCGGGACAGCATTCCGGAGATCGTCTTTGACGAGCAGCCGGTTGCCGGGAGCCGCAACGCCGTGAGATCGGGCGGTATCCATGCTGCGCTTATGGGGAAGCAGGGCGACCTGACCCTGGTGCCGTCTGTCTCATCGCTGCGGGAAACGGACTATCTGTTTCTCGAAAGGGATGGGACGGTGTACAAAATCCGCGCCTCTGCGGTGATCATTCCGTCCGGCGGCGGTGACGGCATCCAGACCGAGGGCGGCGATACGCTTCTGACCGAGGACGGGCAGGAACTGCTGATCGACACCGGGGATGAAGAACCGGGCGCCGTGACGACGGAATCCGGGGATCAGCTGCTTGCGGAAAGCAATGAAGTACTCACAATCGATTAAGGAGGAAACGATTATGGGAGTGAAAATCAGCGAATTGCCTGTCGCTTCTTCGGCGGGCGTAAGCGACCACCTGGTATTGAACCACGGGAGCGAGACCAACCAGATCACGCTGGAAGCCCTGATGGAAAGCTATCTGAGCGGGGCCGGTCTGGTGACGGAATCAGAACTCAGCGATTATCTGGACGATTATATATCGGAGAGCGCGTTGAGCGAGGCGTTGGGGAGCTATCTTACAGGCTCTGATCTGCCGACCTATCTGAGCGAATATGTAACCGGCTATGACCTGAGCGAAGCATTATACTGCTATGTGACAGAATCATACCTGAGCGAAGCTTTGGGCGGTTTTGTAACCCAGTCTTATTTGAGCGATGCCCTGGAAGACTATGTGACGGAATCCAGCCTCAGCGATTTTCTGAGCGATTATGTCAGTTCCTCTGACGTGGAAAGCATCCTCAGTGACGCTCTGGATGATTATGTATCCTCATCCGGACTGAGCGATGCCCTTGAGGACTACGTTGTCAGTTCGGAGCTTTCCGGCTACATCAGCGAGGCGCTGTATGACTATGTAACGTCTTATTACCTGAGCGAGGCCCTGTCGGACTACCTCTCCGAAACGGACATCACTTCATACCTGAGCGAGGGGCTTGCGGCGTTGTCGGAATTCATCCGTGAATCCGATCTGAGCAACGCCCTGTCGGATTATTTATCCGAATCGGACATCACGGCCTATGTGAGTGACGGGCTCCAGGCGCTGACTGAATTCGTCCGGGCATCCGACCTGAGTGACGCCCTGTCGGACTACATGTCTGAATCGGACGTTTCGGGTTATGTGAGCGACGCCCTGTCGGATTATCTGTCCAACGCGGATATTACGTCCTACCTGAGCGAAGGTCTGGCGGCCCTGACTGAATTCATGACGGAATCAGATCTGGAATCAGCCGGTTATGTTTCCAGTTCCAGCTTCGCGGCGGCATTGGCCGCCTATCTCACCGAGTACGGTGGTCAGACTATCTACGACGCCATTTCCCAGTACATCAACCCGGAATCGTAAGGAGGACGCCATGAAACTGCAATTGCTGATTCCCCAGTTCAATGAAACCGACGAGGTGATGCGCCCGATGCTGGACAGCATCCGCACCCAGCAGGGCGTGGACCTGAAAAACGATATCGAAGTCCTGATCGGAAATGACGGATCGGAGGTGAAGCTGTCGGAGGAGCTCCTCGGCAGCTTTCCTTTTTCCATCCGATATATGTATTTCGATCATTACGGGCTGCCGGGAACCCGCGGCCGCCTGTTCGATATGGCGACGGCGGATTACGTCATGTTCTGCGACGCCGACGATATGTTCCTGACGAACCTCGCGCTGTATACGATCCTGGCCTATGCCGACAAGGGATTCGATGCCCTGGTGATTGACTTCATGGAAGAAGTCATCGACCGGAAGACCGGGCGCTCCATGTTTTTCCCGCACAAAAAGGACAGCACCTTTGTGCACGGGAAAGTCTACCGCAGGCAGTTCCTGCTCGACAACGGCATCGTGTGGCACCCTGATGTAAAGTGCCACGAGGACAGCGGCTACAATTGCCTCGCTCTGAAGGTGGCGAAGGACGTGAAGTACTGCCAGATTCCGCTCTACCTGTGGAAGTGGCGGGAGGGCTCCATCTGCCGGAAAGACCCGCTGTATGTTCCGAAAACCTATACCCGCATGATCTACTCCAACGGCTGGCTTGTCAAGGATTTTCTGGACCGCGGCATGGTGGATCAGGCCCGGTATTACACGGCGGTGCTCGTCTATGGCACCTACTACATGCTCAACAAACCGATCTGGCTTGACCCGATGAACGTGAAATATCGGTATGAGACGGAGAAATGCTTCCAGGAGTATTACCGGAAACACCGCGCCCTGTTCCTGTCGGTTGACCCGAAGGTCAGGAATCACGTCATTGCGGGAACCAAGCGTCGCGTGCTCAAGGAGGGCGTGCTGTTGGAGAAGTTCACCTTTGACGAGTGGATCAGGCACATCGAGTCGCTGGAATAGGAGGCCGGGATGGATATTCTGATTATTGGCGTCGGGACGGTCGGCGGGAACCTCAGCCGGGAGCTCGGCGCGCTCAAACCACAGCTTTATGACAAGTACAAAGGCATCGATACCAGGCAGGGCGGCGTTCATTATGACGCCGCTTTTGTCTGCGTCGATACGCCGGGTGCGGATTGCGACATCTCAGAAGTGCGCGCCGCCATCATGGAGCATGACGCTGAGGTGTTTGTCATCAAGAGCACGGTGCTGCCGGGAACGACGGATGCGCTGGCGGCGGAGAGCGGCAAGGCTGTCATATTCAGCCCGGAGTATTACGGCGGCACGCAGCACTGCAACAATTTCTCATTCCCATTCACGATCCTCGGCGGGGAGAAGGAAGCCTGCGTGAAGGTGGCGCAGATCCTCCAGCACGTTTATGACGGCAGGCACAGCTTCCGCATCACCGATGCCAGGACGGCGGAGCTGGTGAAATACATGGAGAATTCCTGGCTTGCCATGAAGGTATCTTTTTGCCACCAGTTTTTCGACATTGCCGGGAAAGCGGGCGTCTGCTATGAGGATCTGCGGGAGCTTTTTGTGCTCGACCCGAGGGTGGAGCCTTCCCACACCTTCGTCTACCGGGACAGGCCGTACTGGGACAGCCACTGCCTGAACAAGGATGTGCCGGCAATCGCCGGGGCGTATGACGCGCCGCTCCTCAAAAGCATGATCGCCTTCAACGAGGCGCGGAAGAATCGGTAACACAGGGTCGCAGCAGCGGCTCTTATTTTTTGCTCAAGGAGGGACTAAAGACCATGAAGGAATTCTGGAACACGATTCAACTCATTTTCACCGCCATAGGAGGCTGGCTTGGCTGGTTCCTGGGCGGCTGCGACGGACTGCTGTACGCGCTGATCGCGTTTGTGATCATCGATTATACGACCGGCGTGCTCTGCGCGATCAGTGACCACACGCTGTCCAGCGAGGTCGGCTTTCGGGGAATCGCCCGGAAGGTGATCATCTTCCTGCTGGTGGGCGTCGGCCACATCATCGACACGCAGGTCATCGGAAACGGAAGCATCCTGCGTACAGCGGTGATCTTTTTCTACCTGTCCAACGAGGGCGTCTCCCTGGTGGAGAACGCCGCGCACCTGGGACTGCCCGTCCCGGAGAAACTGAAGGCTGTGCTTGAGCAGCTTCACGACCGAGCAGAGAAGGAGGAATGACCATGAGTACCATTTTGAAGAAGGGCGACACCGGGAGTGCCGTCGCAACCATGCAGAACATGCTGATCGCCTGCGGATTCTCCTGCGGCCCCGATGGGGCGGACGGCGACTTCGGCAAGAACACTCTCGCCGGGCTGACCGCTTTCCAGACCGCAAACGGACTGGAGGCCACCGGCGTATATGACGAGCAGAGCAGGGCTGCGCTCGAAAAAGCGTATGCCGCGCTTCCGCCTGCGCCCGCGTGCGATGTCTCCAGAGTACTCGCCGTAGCGGTGGCGGAGATCGGCTACAAGGAGAAAGCCAGCAACAGCCAGCTCGATGACAAGACCGCCAACGCCGGTTCCGCGAACTATACCAAATACGCCCGTGACTTCGACAAGAAGTATCCCAACTGGTACAACGGCAAGAAGAACGGCTTCGCCTGGTGCGATATGTTTGTGGACTGGTGCTTCCTGACCGCCTATGGCTATGAGAACGCCCTGCGACTTCTCTGCCAGCCGGAGAGGAGCGCCGGAGCCGGATGCACCTATTCGCTGCGCTACTACAAGAACAAGGGCCAGTTCCACACCAGCGGCCCCAAGCCCGGTGATCAGATCTTCTTTGGCACATCGCTGAGTGACAGCAGTCATACCGGCATCGTGGAGAAGGTCACCGCCTCGAAGGTGTATACCATCGAGGGCAATACCAGCAACCAGGTGGCGCGCCGCAACTACGCGCTGACCAACAGCCGCATCCTCGGCTATGGCCGCCCCGCCTATGACACGGCGCAGCAGGTCACGCCTACGCCCGTGGTCACGCCGACTGTTCCGGCAGAGCCTGTTACCGATCCTGAGAAGACCATCTGGGATACCCTCATGGGCTTCATCGGCAATGCCTGTGGCGTGGCGGGCCTGATGGGCAATCTGTACGCCGAGTCCGCGCTCAACCCGAAGAATCTCCAGAACAACGGGAACAAGGTGCTCGGCATGACCGATGACGAGTTTACCGCCGCGATGGACGCCGGGGCGTATGACAACTTCGTCCACGACGGATACGGCTATGGGCTTGCCCAGTGGACGTACCACAGCCGGAAGGCGGCGCTCCTGGCATACGCGCAGAACGCAGGAAAGTCCATCGGCGATCTTGCCATGCAGCTCGGCTTCCTGTGCAAGGAGCTGGAGGGCTACAAGACCGTGCTGTCCACGCTGAGAAGCGCTGCGTCTGTCCGCACCGCCTCCGATGTGGTGCTCAAGCAGTTTGAGCGCCCCGCCGATCAGAGCGAGAGCGTACAGAAGAAGCGTGCCTCCTACGGCCAGAAGTACTATGACAAGTATGCCGGAACCGCCGCCACGCCGGTGCAGACCACGCCTGACGCTGACGGCTCCTTTATGGTGAGGGTGAGCATTTCCAACCTGAACATCCGGCGGGGGCCCGGCACCGACTACGGGCGTACCGGGGCGTTTACCGGGAAGGGCACTTTCGAGATCGTGGAGGTTGCCGCCGGTGAAGGCTCCGCTTCCGGCTGGGGCAGGCTGAAGAGCGGCGCGGGCTGGATTTCGCTCGACTACGCGACCCGTATTTAAATAATGAAGGTATTCTACGCCGTCCGTGGGGATTCCTGCGGGCGGCGTTATTTTTTTGCGCTGTGATTGCAAAAACAGCGCATTTCTGGGCGTAGGAAGGTGAAAGGAGATGGACGACATGAAGAAATTGGACATCACACCGCTGCAGAAGGAACAGGCGAAGATCCTGCGCGCCAGAGGAATGAGCCTCGGAAAAACCGCAAGCTGGACGGGACTGACGAAGAATGTGGTTAGCAAGCTGTGCAAGGATATCCACCCCGTCGAAGAAGCCGTCGATCTGGAAGAGAAGATGCGTGGCGGGATTGCCTGTATGTACTGCGGAGCTGATCTGCCGCATCAGGAGGGCGTAGGCCGCAAAGCTCATTACTGCGGAAATGACTGCCGCCGGGAATACTGGCGCATCCACCGCTCCGAGGTGCAGAAAAGGCCCAAATCGATCTATACGCACACCTGCGCGTACTGCGGAAAAACCTTCGAGGTTTACGGAACCAGGGAGCGGAAATACTGCAATCGCCACTGCTTCATGCTCCACCGGAACGGCCATAAACTGCCCGAATCTGATGCCTTATAATTGGTAGTTTTTGTCCGTTTCGTGCCTCTGATTTAACTTGCTATTGTGGCAAAACAGAGCAAACATGGGACTGCGAAGGGAGGTGGACGCATTGAAAATCCGAGGATTACTCACAGACAGGCAGCCGCTGGTCGCGGCGCTGGAGCGGGAGACTGGGCAGACCGCAGCCTACAGCGGTATGCCGACATTCCGCTACCAGGTCGGCCCCTACACCGTTCTCAGGGACGGGAGCATGGAAGTGCCGGAGGCAAAAGCAAACGCCGCGCTCCTGCGCCGGCTGGCGGAGCAGGGGCTGATCGAAAGACAGGCTGGAGCGCCTGCGGGAATCGCGTTTGACGCATCCGGGTTTGACGGCAGGATCATGAACAACATCGTAAACGCGCTGGCGGCAAAGGAAGTGCTCATCAACAGGGCCATCGCCGTGCCGAATGCCTTTCACATGAAAGTGGATCTGGTGAAAGAGCTGAAGGCGGTGTCGCCTACGACCATGAGCGAGTTCATGACTGTGCTGAACCGCTGCGGCGGGGACAGCGCCATCAAGGGGCTTTGGCTGTCAGCCGATCAGCTTGTCTTCACCGGCTTTCCAGAAACGGAGGCCTGCCGGACGCTGGCGGAGCGGATCGTCCACTCTGCAGTTACAAACCGGTGGATCAAAGCCAGAGCGCCAAAGGTCACCAACGACAAGTACAGCTTCCGCGTCTGGCTGAATTCGCTCGGCATGACCGGTCCGGATTACGCTGACACTCGGGCGGAGCTTCTGAAAAACCTGTCGGGCGATTCCTGCTTCCGCACGCCGGAGCAGAGAGCGGCCTTTGAAGCGAACCGCAGGATCAAGGCGCCCGCCCCGGAGCCGGATTTCATTCTGCTCTAAGGAGACACCATGAAAAAGAATGTCACGATCATACCACAGAGACCGGCGGACGCCAACAGAAAAATTCCGGTTGCGGTCTACTGCCGTGTCTCTACCAAATCCGAGCACCAGGGCGATTCCCTGGAAAACCAGATCGCCCATTACACACAGGCCGTCGGAGAAGACCCGCGCTACGAGCTGGTGGAGATTTACTACGACTTTGGCATTTCCGGCTTCAAGGAAAGCCGACCTGGATTCCAGCACATGATGGAAGACGCTGAGGCGGGGCGATTCCGGCAGGTCATCACCAAAGCCATCACGCGGTTTGCCCGCAACACACGGACGGTGCTGGAGTCAACGCGCCGCCTCAAAGAGCTGGGCATCGGTGTGTACTTTGAGCTTCAGGGCATCGACACACTTTCGCAGGAGGGCGAACTGCTCATGACGCTCTACGCCGCATTCGGACAGGCGGAGAGCGAAGGGGCGCGGGTGCACACGCTGATGACGCTGAAGCGCAAATATGAGGAAGGCAAACCGCCCCGGCAGCTTCAGCGCAGCATGGGCTACAGCAAGGGCGAGGACGGAGAGTTTTACCCGGACGAGTACGCGCCGCTGGTGGTGGAAATGTTCGAGATGGCGGCGGACGGCTACACGGCAGCGCAGATCACCAACTACCTGAACGCGCAGGGCATCACCAACCATAACGGCTGCGCCTTCCATCGCGCCAGCGTCACCCGGATGCTCCGAAACCCAGCCTACAAGGGAGACTTCATTGCGCAGCAGTTCTTTGTAAATGACGAGCGGCGTCTGGTGAAAAACCGGGGCGAGAAACAGATGTACTACATCCAGGATGATCACATTCCGCTTGTGACCACGCAGCTTTGGGATCTGGCGCAGGAGACGTTGAACGCCGCCACGCACAGGGTCGCGCCGACAAAAAGCAAGCCCGCCGATCTGACTGATGAGAATTACCCATACCGCCACCAGCTGTTCTGCGCCGGGTGCGGACACAGGCTTAACCGCTCCGTCCGTGCCGGGCGCGTTCTATGGGAGTGCAACGGAAAGGCGCGGTTCTCCAAAGACTTCTGCGACGGTGTCTGCGTCACCGACGACGAAGTGCGCTCGTGGCTGCCGCTTTCGGACGGCGGTCACTACGTGTTCGCCATCAAGGCGAAGGGGAAAACCACAGGGCACGGCCATATGACGGAAGCGGAGTGGAAGAGCACTCACGCAAAGGCGGCGCATGCAAATGGAGCGCCGGAGCTTAACGAGGAAAACTACCCGTACATGAACCGCGTCTACTGCAAGTACTGCGGGTCACGGCTGCGGAGGATCATATCGAACGCCGGCAAGGTCACATGGATCTGCAACGGACTGAGTCGGCAGGGAAAACAGTTCTGCAAGGGTGTCCGGGTGCCGGACGAGAAGCTGAAACCGCTGGCAAATATGGCGGGAGATTTCTACATTGGAAAGGAGAAAGTGAATGGCACGGAAGGTTACGGTTATTCCCGCAAACCCGACAGGCGGAAGTAAACCCGCAGGGGGAAACGGGAGGAAAAAGAGGGTGGCGGCATACTGCCGCGTCAGTACCGACCATGAAGAGCAGGAAGGGTCCTTCAAAAACCAGGTGGACTACTACACCAAACTGATCAACAACAATCCCGACTGGGAGCTGGCGGGCATCTTCGCCGACGACGGCATCTCCGGGACCGGCACGAAGAAGCGCAGCGGCTTCATGGAAATGATCGCCGCCTGCGACGAAGGAAGGGTGGATCTGGTGATCACGAAGTCGATCAGCCGGTTTGCCCGCAACACCGCCGACTGCCTGAACTACAGCCGGAAGCTGAAGAACCTGGGCATTCCGATCATTTTTGAAAAAGAGTCGATCAATACGATGGAAGCATCCGGGGAGCTGATGTTCACGATTTTAAGCTCGCTGGCCCAGGAAGAGAGCAGGAACATTTCGGAGAACACCCAGTGGGGCATTCGCTCCAAGTTCCAGCAGGGCATCCCGCACATCAACTGCGAATCCCTGCTCGGCTACGACAAGGACGCTGACGGCAACCTGGTTATCAACGAGGAGCAGGCCGCCACGGTGCGCCGCGTCTACAGGGACTTCCTCGAAGGATGGACCATTTCGGAAATCTCCCGGCGGCTCAACGCCGAGGGCATTCCGGGGGTTCACGGCAAGGCGAGCTGGTTCCCGGTCACCATTGAGCGGATGCTCCAGAACGAGAAGCACGTCGGAGATTTGCTCATGCAGAAGACTTACACCGCTGACTTCCTGACCAAGAAGCAGGCTGACAACGACGGCGCGCTGGAACAGTACTTCATCCGCGACAACCACAAGGGCATCATCCCGCGTGAAGAGTGGGAAGCAGTGCAGGTGGAGATGAAGCGGCGGGAGGAATTCAGACAGCGCCACGGCATCCATACTGTCGGCAGCAGCACAGGCGACCGTTTTTACTCCCGCGTCTTCTGCGCAGCCTGCGGCGGCAAGTTCGTGCGCAAATACTGGAAGGGTAACCGCGCCGTCTTCTGGAAATGCGAGAACGCCGAGAAGAGGAAGGGTCACACCTGCTCGGCGGAGTTCATCCGCGAGGAGACCCTGCGCGCCGGGATGGTGGTGGCATGGAACAGCATCATCGAGCACAGGCAGGAGCACCTGCCGAAGTGGGAGCGGATGGCCACCGAGGGCGACGCCTTGCAGCGTTACCGCGCCCGGATGTTCCTCGCCATGACCGCGGAGGGGCCGCTGGACACCGAGGTGCCGGAGCTAACGCGCTCGGTGCTGGAAGAGATCATTGTGCAGTCGCCCACGGAGCTGGTGATCCGGTTCCTGGACGGCACGGAGAAACAGGTTAAAATCTGAACACAGGACTTGGCAAACAGAGTCGGCAGGTGAATACTGTCGGCTCTGTTTAATACTGTCAGTGTAAACAGTAAAAGTTTTGCTTGACAACACATACTCCGATAATATATACTGCAAGAGAAAAGAATAATACTGCCGGTGCTGAGGAGGTGATTGTTGTGGCAGTAACAAAGCGAGTTATCATTGAATTTGCCAGTCCCGATCTTCGGGCTATCGATTGCATCCAGGATATCCGTCTGGCGTCTAATAATGCCAGCCTGAATCTCAATATGCGGTATGATGTTGTTCTCCAATATCCAATGCCCACGGACGATGACAGGGTATATCTCGATATACGAATTCCAGATGAGCTGGTCGACTCTTTCTCATACGGCAAGCGGCTGCGTGGAATCTCCAGCTACTTACTCAAAAACTTCGGCGGGAAGTATGAGCAGTATCTGGTTGGGAATCGGCTCCTTACCTACACACTTATTGAAAATGAAGGACAAGACTCAAAACGAAAACCAGGCGGCATATCGATGGCGGAGCGTCTTGAAGCGATAGCAGATTTTGCACGGCTGCTGGAGCGGTCGGATGAAGATGCCATATTCCACATCAACAGAATCATGCTTATTTTGAAAGAGGCCGCAGAGCCGGAAGAAAACGAGTGACAATGGAGGGTCAGCATGGAAAACATTAACGTAAACGAGATCAGCGAAACCCTGGCGGAATCGCTCGACAACACTCAAAAGAATGCCACCGACACTGAGAACCTGGTACAGCAGGTTCAGGCCATGAGCGGCAAGGCGATGCATGAGAAAACAGTTCAGGCAATCTTGGACGATGAGAAACTCGGAATGGGAGAGAAGCTTGATTTCATCCACCGAGAAAACGCCGACTATGATGGGCACGAAGAAAACAATACAAATAGGGTGATACGGCTGCAGGAGGCTCAGACTGACAACATCGGGAAAGTTACCGCCTGGTTGAGCCAGAACTGGGGCTGGCTGCTATTCGGGACTTTTTGTCTGCTCACAGCCGGCACACCTGGAGGGAGACAAATTGCAAAGAACGTCGTGAAGAAAATAGCGGCATGAATTCAGCCCGGAGAGCGAGAAGAGACCGTTTTCTCCGGGCTTTTTCTCTGCCCGTTTCCAGTAGGCAGATTCCGTTTCCAACTGTCGAAATCGGTTACCAAAAGCCAAGAATCTGATTTCCCACATCGCCGATGGTCTGTAGTGCTTAGCGGCCGTGCTGACTGCTATTGCAATCCCCGTGTTCACAAATCAGCTTGAGAAGAGCCGTGAGGCAACTGATATGGCAAACATCCGCTCAGCATATGCCGAAGTGATGGCGGCGTTTTTGGAAGACAATAATGCACATACTGCTACAGTTCCTCTCCAGAGTAATACTACAGATTGGAAAAGCGCCGCGGATGCAGAAGTCGCTGGTGTTACAGCAAAGACAGTTATTGGTAGTGATTCTTCCAAGAAAAGTAGTATTGATGTAGCAATTACCGATCAAGGTGTGGCTACTGTTGGAACCGAGACTGCCAGAAGTTCTTTCCTTACCGGTTCCTAAGACAAAACAACGGATGTACAACGGGGATGATTCTGTTGTAACAGTCCCCGGTGTAACAAAAGCGAAATTCAACAAAACAACCCGTCGATTCTCTCACCGGGTAAGGGAGAATCGGCGGGTTTCTTTGTGAGCTTATGATCTGATCTTGCATGCAAAGGGAATTATTCGTTATATAGTATAATATCTTTTAAATAACTGGACTAAAATCGAATTCTATGGTATAATGGTTTCATCAATCGATGGAGGCATTGCACCATGGGACGAAAATCAAGTGTCATCAACCTTACCACTGAAGAACGCGAGTATCTGGAAACGCAAACCCGTGCCCGTACGATTCAGGCTCAGACAGTAAACAGAGCGCGTATCCTGCTTTTAAAATCAGATGGCTGCTCAATTGATGATATCGCTGATAAGGTCGGTATTAATCGCAAAAGCGTGATGCTCTGCCTCAACAAGTACGCGGAAGGCGGCATTGAAAATGCTTTATTTGATGCACCTGGCCGTGGTCGTAATGCGGAGATTACAGATGATGAAAAGGCTTGGATCATCAATATCGCCTGCCAAAAGCCAAAGGACTTAGGATACTCTGCGGAGGCTTGGACCTATGCAAAGTTGACATCCCATATCAATAAGAATGCGGAGGCTGCCGGCTTTACAAGGCTTTCAACAATTCATAAAAGCACCGTACATACGATCCTTGATGAAGCCGAGATCAAGCCGTTCCGGATCAAGTATTATTGCGAAAACCGTGATCCCGACTTCGATGACAAGATGCACAACGTCCTTCTGGTCTATAAGCAACTGTCCATGCAATTCGATGAGGAGGGAAACTTTATCCCCTGGCCGGAAGACGAAGAGATTGTGCATGTCCTCTCTTACGATGAAAAGCCAGGCATACAGGCAATTGCCACAACATCGGAAGATCTCCAGCCTGATGAATCTCACGGGACAATCAGCAGGGACTACGAGTACAGGCGGCTTGGCACGTTGTCGTTACTCGCAGGAATTGACCTGCAGACCGGGGAGGCGATTCCTTTGGTCAGCGAAACCCACAACAGCAGGGACTATATTGAGTTCCTCAAAATACTCGATAATAAGTATCCAAAAGGGGACAAGATTCGGCTGGTGCTTGATAACCTGAAAGTACATACTTCTGAGGAAACAAGATCGTATCTTGCCACAGTACCTGGGCGCTTTGAATTCGTATTTACACCCAAGCATGGTTCCTGGCTGAACATGGTCGAGGGTTTCTTCAGTAAGATGACGAAGCAGATGCTCCGGGGCATACGGGTCAAGTCCAAAGCGGAACTGGCTGATCGTATCTATCTATACTTCAAAGAAGTCAATTCCGAACCTGTCGTATTTCATTGGAAATATAACCTGAAGGATATTGATGTATCTGAGGAAGTAGTCGTAGATATTCTGCCATTAAAAAAGTCCAGTTAATTGGAGAACGTTATAATAGAAAGGCCGCATCCGAGAGATAGGGCTTATTCTTGTTTTTGTAAAAAATCACTTTTCATTTCACTTGATAATGTGCTTCAGTTCTGTTATGCTGTGCACGAAACATGAATCAACGGAGAGACGAAAATGAAGGAAAAGAAATCCATCTGGAATAGAGAAATTGAGGTGCCTTTTCTTCATGTTTTTCCTGCGTTGCCCGCAGATTTCTCATCGTGGGCTGCTTTCTTATGCGTTAGTCTGTTTATCATATCTCCATTCATTGTCGGAGCCTTGTGCCTGATCCATCACAGTATCGATTATACGATATATACGCATCCGGTTATTTTTAATAATTGGATTTGGCCAATCTCTGCCTTAACCGGAGGGATTTCCATTGTGATCGAACTATGGCAAAAACAAAGAGAAAGAAGTAAACTTCGAGTATGGCTGCGGGATAATCCAGGGATTATGTTTTTCTTTGGCCTTGTGATTTGGATGGTACTATCTACTTGCATAAATGGGTGGAATTCATACTGCTTATATGGTGACAGTATTCATTTGAGATTTGAAACCATTTTCATGCAACTCGGGTATTTCTTGATCGTTTTTCCGGCTGCTATTCTTGTGAGATATGAACAGAAAAAAAGAATCATAGTACGACTTCATGAGGGAGTCTGTCTGTTCCTCGCAATTACGGCCTTTGTGCTTTGGAAGACACAGATAGACTCCGTCTTTTTCATATGGACTCCACGCGTTACTGCGATCTACAGCAACATCAATTATTACGGCTATTATCTCTCGGTGTCTATTCCCCTTTCAGCGGCAATGTTTATTGCGGAAAGCAAAGCAGAATGGAAAGTTTTTTCCATAGTCACGTTGATGGTCAATACCGTAACTCTCTCTTATAATAACACCATGGGTGCATGGGTAGCATGCACATTTGCTATGCTCTTTCTATTGATTACTCACGGTATATTGGAACATAAGATTAATAAACAGGCAGTATTTGTGGTAACAGTTTACTTGTTATTGTTGGTCATCTTCGGAGTAGTCAACGGAAACCTGACAAAGAACTTTGCACAGTTATTCGCTGATTTATTTGGTATTGCGACACATGCTGAGAATTCTAATCATGCCGGTTCAGGTCGATGGATCATATGGAAGCGTGCTTTGAAACTTATAGCTGATTCACCCGTTTTTGGTATTGGCTTTGAAGGAGTCTGTGCACGAGGATTGAAGGAATATGCGAAGAATACACGTGTACATAATGAATATCTGCAGTATACGTTGTTCTATGGCATCCCGGCCGGATTGTTTTACCTGGCCGGTATTTTTGGAGTCTATATCAGAGCGCTAAAATGGAGAATAGACTTGACACGGATTAGTCTCGTTTGTTTAACAGGAGCGTTTGGCTATCTTGTTTCAGCGTTCTTTGGTAATACTATTTTCTGCACGGCCCCTTTTTTGTTTGTCTTCTTGGGAATGGGGTATGTGAATGACAATGGGAATGGTTGATTCGCGATATGTAAAACATATTGACGATTGGGTTGTTATATGCTACAGTGTATACAAATAGTCGAAAGCGTCGAAAACAACAAGGAACAGTGTAGAAGTATTCGTTGCTATGAGAGAGAATAGAATCGGACTGATTTAGCCTCGGCGGGATGTGCTTTTACTGGGAATATGAACAAAAGGAATGAAATGAAAATGCATAAGAATAGAGAAGGATTCACTTTAGCGGAACTGCTGATTGTTGTGGCGATTATTGCGGTTCTTACTGCTATTGCAATTCCGATATTTACCAATCAATTGGAAAAAAGCAGGGAAGCGACTGACCTTGCAAATGTAAGGAGCGCATATGCCGAAGTAATGGTAGCTGCCAACATAGATGATGAGAGCATAAAACAGTCTGACGGCACTTTCAAGGCTGTCATCGAACCCCTTAAGCAAAAACAGGACGATTGGAGCACTGACGTTGCAAATATGTCAATCGGAAGCGTTCCGTCTACAGAATGGGTTGGGAAGCCCAAAGCGGAAGGGCAGTGTACTGTACGATATATCCCGAATACTAACGTCTGCCAAATTATTTGGCTAACGGGAGCCTATGCCGGATTCAATGTGACCAATTCAGCGCAATATGCCAGCTTAACTGAGAAAGAGAAGGTCGATCGGGACGTGCTTTTGCTTAACAGCCTGCAGAGCGTATTCCGGGACATGACATACGGTGAACTTCACGACCTGTTTTTTGACGGCACAGACGTGAAATCAGAATTCAAAGGGAAATCCTATACGGGTGGCAAAAATGAAGAACTGGTACAGAGCCTGAACAACAACAAAGAGATGTGCGTTACGCTCGCGGAGAGCACGATCGTAAAAGGTGAAGTCAGCAATAGCGATAAATATCACAACAAGATTTATCTTACCGACGTATTTGAGCAAAGCGGTTATGATGTCTCCGAGAACACAAGCGAAAACTATATCGCCAACTCAGTCAACAGCTCTGGCGATAACACCGGGAAAGGCGCAAGGCTCTGGGTCAACCTTGGCATCAGTCAAAATGACCTGCAAAACCTCAGCAGCAGCGACGTAAGATGGAATCAGAAAGCCACCACGGCATATACCTATATTAAAGGCGCCGGTATGACTACTGATCCGTCGGTCAGCCAGTCTACACGGAAAAACAAGTAAATCGTTTGAATGTGACGATAGGGATGTAACACTCCCCGGTGTAACACGGAATTCAAGTAACCCGTCGGTTCTCTACAAGGAAAGAGAGAATCGGCGGGTTTAATTCGTGTAGAGAAAACTGACTTGACGACATAAAGAAATTCGGCTATAATTTTTTTATCAATGGTGGGAGGTGTTGACTATGCCTATGATTAGATCAAGCGCGGATTTGCGCAACGGTTATAATGAAATTTCCGCTCTCTGCCACGAATACGGAGAACCTGTTTTTATTACCAGAAACGGCAAGGGAGATCTTGCTGTTATGAGCATTGAATCATATGAACAGCTTCTGGGACGATTCGAGTTGTATACGCTTCTGGAAGAGGGAATGAATGATGTCAAAAATGGAGAAACCCGGCCTTTTTCCGCTGCACTTGCCGAACTCAGAGCAAGGAGAAACAAATGAATTATGAAGTCCGTATCACCCGTGCGGCAGAGCGCGATCTTAACAGTTCGGTGGATTATATCGAGCATGTTTTGCTGAATGCACAGGCTGCTGATACTCTTATTAGGGAAACCGAACGGGCAATTAACGAGCTGACAACATTCCCGGCAAAGAATGCAGTTGTTGATGACCCTGTCCTGAAGGCATGGGGGATACGGTTCGTAATTATCAGGAACTATCTGGCTTTCTATATCATATCGGAAGAAGAAAAACGGGTTGATATTGTCCGATTTCTGTACGGAAAGCGCGACTGGATCAGCATTTTAAAACAGGGGTTTTCCCCTGCATAGCAGATCGACGGCTGGATAGCGAAGGAAACGCGTCGAATGGAAAGAGAAATGAGTGGCCAATACGGTATCAATATGAAGCAGTTCTGTCGGGAGCATGAGAAGATGCTTGAAGCGGATGCAACGGAGGAATTGCTGGAGGAGCATCTGCGGATGATTGCGTGGATTCAGCATGAGCGGCTGGTGCACCTGATTGTTACGGTGATGGTGGTGATATGCGAGCTGTTTGTGGCGGATCTGGTGCTGCTGCATCCGGACCTGGGGATTGCTCCGGCCGTGATCATGCTCGGACTGGCGGTTTTGCTTGGCTTCTATTTCTGGCACTATTTCTTCCTGGAGAATACCGTCCAGCGTTGGTACAGGATCGCGGAAGAGATGCAGAAAGAACTGCAGTTCAATGGCGGAGGAAATGCAACGATTGAGAAGTAGGAGACATAATCGAATTATATGCTCAGTTGCGATTGCGGCGATGGGGTTCGGCTTGTTTTCCGGGGCGGCGTCGGCGGAACTGGAGAAGAAACAGGTGCTGGACTGCCGCTATGAGGCGCCTGTCGGCGAAGGCTATGCCGGTTATGCCGTTCATGTGCATAACAGCGACTGCTATGACAGCTATTGTGAGCTCTGCTGCCCGCTTCCCTGTATTCCGCCGCATATTCACACGGATACCTGCTATAACGCCGAAAAAGAATTGGTCTGCGGCAAGCTGGAGCTGCATACGCACACGGAGGATTGCTATAAGGACAGCGTTTTGACATGTACACTGCCGGAATTGGAGGAGCATGTCCACGGCGAGGAATGCTTTAAAACGGTGATTGTGGAAATCGATCCTGACAGCGATGAAGAGACCGTGGTCAGCGAGCCTGAGGCGGACCTGGAAACGGAGGAGGACTGGGCGGCCAGCGTCGCCGATGCGGAACTCACCGGAGACTGGAACAAGGATCTGCTTGCCGTTGCGCAGACCCAGCTCGGCTATGAGCAGAGCGAGAAAAACATCGACGTTTTTGATGAGTTCTACGGCGGACATTATACCCGCTACGGCGACTGGTACGGCTATCCTTACGGAGCATGGTGCGCAATGTTTGTTTCCTTCTGCCTGCACTATGCCGGCATACCGGAAGAGGTCTTTCCCTATGAGAGCGGGACGGTCAGCTGGGTTCATAAGCTGATGCGAAACGGGCAGTTCGGCAAGGCAAGAGAATATGAACCGGTTCCGGGAGACATTGTTTTCTTTGACTTTGACGACGGACGGGCCGATCATGTCGGAATTGTGATCGGTACGGAAGACGGCACGCTGAAAACAATCGAAGGAAATCACAGCACAAAGGTCGAAGAATTTTCCTATCCCAACTATCAGTCGGTGACATATATTCTGGGATATGGGATATTACCGAAAAACGGGGAAGAGAATTCCCTGAAGTAACAAAGAATCAAAGAATTTGGAGGTGGCGCGTTTATGAGACGCAGTGGAATGGGGATTCTGATTTTTCTGATTGTAGCGCTTGTGGTGGCCTTTCTGGTGACGAAAGGCATGCAGAACAAGACGGAGATTAAGGAGCAGGCACAGCAGGCCGTTACGCAGACAGTACAGGGAGCGGTAGATGCCGCAAACGATACCATTCAGGAAGCGATGAATGATCCGTCTGTGCAGGAGAGCGTGAATAACCTGATACAGAATCTCATCCCGCAGACAGAAGGCGAGGGATGAGGGCTTGAATCCGCATACTTCAAACCCCTATATGTTTATTCTGGAGGCCGATCCCTCCAGATATATCAAGACGCCCTCTGCTGCGGTCGTCGCGCTGATCAAGGCGGCGGAAGGCGGTGTGGCGCTTCTCTGGTGCTTTCGTCTGTTTGGCTATCTGCAGCAGCTGTTTCACGGAAAAGCCGGTGCAATGCCGCTTGAAATCCTGCGCGTGCTGCTGCCGAAGGAGATGATGGACCTTATCCTTCCGGGGGCGATACCGGACGGGGGAATGATCGGAAAAGTGCTGTGCTGGGTCGTCTCTCTCAGTTTGTTTGTGATTCTGATCTGTATGGCGGTCGAGGCGGCAGCGGCGCTGCTTCTGCGTTTCGCGCTGCAGGGGGCAAAACTGTTTCAGATTACCCACAAAGTGCTTTTTATTGCCGTGATCGTCCTGCTGCTGGGTGTTACGGGAACCTGCGTGCCGCTGGTGCTGTATCTGACGCAGAGCGGAATCAAGATCTATCAGGTTCTGCTGTCTGGGGGAGAGACTCTGCTGAAGCCCATGCGGCCGCTGTTGGTGACGCTTGTCTGCATGATATTGCTTCTGATTCGGGTCTCGTATCACAAGGGAGTTGTTACCGTTCTTTCCGCGATCGAATACGAAATTCGGCTTGGTTTTAAAGAAACAGCCATGGAAACCACGCATATGAGCCGGGATGCCCTTCTGCTCGCGCTGATCTTCCTGGGCGCGGCTGCTGCGACGGGCTTTTTCGTAGAATGGATAAGCCTGTATGTTTTCGCGTTTGTTGTTCTCGCGGTCAAGTATTTTGCGGTTTACAACTGCTGGGGCGACTTCTGCCGGCGGCATCGATAAAAAGAGAGAACTGCCGCACTGCTGACAGTTTTTTTGAGGATATTTGTTCTATGACTGAAACCGTCTATCATTTGCCGGTGCCGGCGACGATCGCGCTGATTGCCGATCTGCATAACAGACCGTATTTCTCCGTCATTCAGTCTTTGTCGAATCACAGGCCGGAGATGATCTGTATTACCGGGGACCTGATTTACGGCGGAAATCCGGATAAATCGCGCCTGCTGATTCAGACACAGGAGTATGTTCTGCCGTTCCTGAGAGCATGCAGGAGCATCGCGCCGACATTTCTGTCGCTGGGAAATCATGAACGGACCTTAAAGGAAGAAGACCTGCAGGTGATCCGGAATACCGGCTGCGTCCTGCTTGACAACAGTTGGATTACTTTCAACGGCTTGATCATCGGCGGTCTGACATCGCATTATATTCTGGAGTCCCGGCGATATCGGACGGAAAAGAAACTGGAGTCTTTCGTTCAGAGTATAGAGGCGCAGAAGATAAAAGAGCCAGATACCGCATGGCTGTCGGAGTTCGAAGAGCAGGACGGATATAAGATTCTTCTGTGTCATCATCCGGAATATTACCCGCAATACCTGAAGGAGAGAAAGTTCGACCTGGTTCTGGCTGGCCACGCTCACGGCGGACAATGGAGAATCGGAAGACAGGGCATCTATGCGCCGGGACAGGGCTTGTTTCCCGGACTCACATCCGGTATCCATGACGGCAGGCTGGTGATCAGCCGGGGGCTTTCAAACCCTTCGCCGATTCCAAGATGGAACAATCCGCCCGAATTTGTGTATATTCAGGACGGAAGGGCTTTGACATTTGACGCAAAATGACGTAAAATGAAAAAAAGAAGAGAAAAGACGAAGAATGACGAAGAATGACGAAGAATGACGAAGAATGACGAAGAATGACGAAGAATGACGAAAACATATATAACGGCATTTTAATCAATTCTGCGGGGGGATGAAGATGGAAAAGCTGAAAGCGTTGGTTGACTGGGGAAAAAAGAAGCTGCAGGCTATCGACGATGCGGACGAAGATGATATCTTAAGATGGAAAAAGCGGATCCCCGTGATTGTGACTGCGGCGCTGTTTCTGCTGCTCGTGATCGCCATGCTGATCATTATCCCCAACAGGCGGGCGGAGCGTGAAAACAAAGAGGCAGAAGCGCAGGCAGCTGAGAAAATCGTAGAGGATGCGGAAGCGGCCAAAAAAGAAGAGGCCTATCAGGAAGCGCTCACTCTGCTGAAGAAGGCCGAGGCGGGGGACGCCTCAGCGCTTTCCCTGATCGGAAAGACTGAGTCCGACGTTCCCGGGAATGCGACTGCGGCCATGCTGCTGTTCCGGGAAGCGCTGGAACGCTTTGAGACACTGGACGGGTATCTGGACAGCAAGGCCTGCGTGAAACGCTGCCGGGACGGCATCGCGGCGCAGGAAGAGTTGCTTTTGAAGCAGGCTTACGAGAAAGCAACAGCGCTTCTGGAGGATCAGCAATACAGCGAGGCCGGCCGTCAGTTTGAGGCTCTGGGAGAATACGAAGACAGCGCGGAAATGGTCAAGGAATCGCTTTACAGAAAAGCTTCCGGCTTCTTCGATATCATCCGAAATTATGATGTACGGGGAATTCAGGCCGAATTGAGCATGGATCCGGACAGTCCGAGCCGGGTTGTTCTGTTCGGCAGTCACGCACCGGCCAAGGACAGCCCCTGTGCCGAAGCGATTCTGTCCGCTTGCGGAAAAGACCCTGTTGAAATCGAAACGGCTGATGATGCGGAAGAGAACCTGCCTATGCTGGCAGAGAGCGTAAAAGAACTGTTTGCGTCTCTGAAAGGCTATAAGGACAGCAATGACTGCATCGCGGAAATTCTGGACATCACGGATTATACCAAAGAGTTTTATCAGCTTTGTTCCGAGGGCGACCTCGCAGCTGCGCAGGAATGGCTGAATGATTGGGACGGCGACTTGGATGACCGGGAGTACTGGCAGGAGAATCTGGAACGCTACAGCCCTTACTGCGCTTCCTGGTCCCTGTACAGCGGAGACAAGACAGCCATCCCCCTGAGCGTCGGACGACACACAAACTGTATGAGAATCACCACGTATGTGACGCTTGACGGAGAGAAGGCCATTCTGCATCTGACCGCGCTTGACGGTGATGAAGAATATGGGATAGATTTCTACAGAGAGACGGATCAGGGCCTCTTCTATAACGATGACAACCCGCCCTATAATTATGTGCTGGTGATCAACAATGTCGGACGCCTGTCTTATGTGACATACAGAACAGACGGGGGCCTGGTTACCAGCTGCGAATACAAAAGAGACTGAAACGAGAAACACCGGGGACCATGATTGGCCTCCGGTGTTTAAAATTTCGGCTTCTAATGCACGGAACTGTAGCATTCGTAGAGATACTCATACATCGGCATGAGGCGGCGGTAGGTGCGGCAGAGCTTCTGCGGCAGCTCCGGACCCAGTTTCACGGGATCAAAGTCGGCGCTGTGCTCCAGCCCGAAGCGCTTGCGGTTATAGAACGGATTGATCACTGGCCCCAGGTCCTTTTTGGGGCGCTTGTATTCCTCGCCGATCACATGAAAGCCCCGCATTCTGAGCGCGTCCGAAGCCAGCCGCTCAAAGCGGGCCGGATTGGCGTCGACGCTCCGGCGGAATGCGTCCACCTCTTCCGGCGTGAGATCAAAGAAACCGAGGCCGTAACTGAACTCGGAAGCCGAAAGCTCAAACCAGAACATCGGTCCTTCGGTGTGCCGATTGCCGCTGTTTTTCAGCGTGAACCAGAGATGGTCCTTATATGGCCCGCGTCCGAAGAGCCGGCGGGCATCGCGGTAAATACGCGAGACATGAAGCTCAAAATCCGACAGGGGATATTCGGCCTGCATGAGCGCCTGCGTATCCTCCGCAAGCGCGTGGAAGGGGCGGTGCAGGACGCGGAGATACTCCTCCTTGTGCTCCTGAAACCAGGGGCGCTCATTGTGAAATGCCAGCTCCCACAGATAGTCGGAAGTTTCCTTGGTAAAGCCTTCAAACATGGAGAAAACAGGATCCTTTCAAAAATCCCCTCCGCCGTTCGGCAGAGGGGAAGCTTTTATTTTGCGTAATCGACCACTTTGGTCTCGCGCAGGACATGAACCTTGATCTGACCGGGGTAGGTGAGCTCGTCCTCGATCTTCTTGGCGATATCGCGGGCGAGGAGCACCATCTGGTCTTCGGTCACCGATTCGGGCTTGACCATGATGCGAATTTCACGGCCGGCCTGAATGGCGTAGGAGCTTGCGATGCCCGGGAAGCTCTTCGAAACTTCTTCCAGCTTCTCCAGACGCTTGACGTAGTTCTCGATGTTCTCTCGGCGGGCGCCGGGGCGCGAAGCCGAAATCGCATCGGCCGCCTGCACCAGGCAGGCAACCGCGGTATGCGGTTCTACGTCGTTGTGGTGCGCCTCGATGGCATGAATGACGGCTTCGGACTCGTGGTACTTTCTGGCCAGGTCCACGCCGATCGATACATGGCTTCCTTCAACCTCGTGGTCGATGGCTTTGCCGATATCGTGCAGGAGACCGGCCCGTTTGGCGGTCGCCACATCGACGCCGAGCTCGGAGGCCAGCAGGCCTGCAATATGCGAAACCTCGATCGAGTGGTTCAGCACGTTCTGACCGTAGCTGCTGCGGTAGCGCATTCTGCCGAGCAGGCGGACCAGCTCGGGATGGAGACCGTGGATGTTGGTCTCGAATACGGCGCGCTCGCCTTCGGCCTTGATGGTGGCGTTGACTTCCTTCTGAGACTTGGCGACCATCTCTTCGATCCTTGCGGGATGAATCCGGCCGTCCTGGATCAGCTTTTCCAGCGCCAGGCGGGCGACTTCACGGCGGACGGGATCAAAACTCGAGACGGTGATGGCTTCGGGGGTGTCGTCAATGATCAGGTCGCAGCCCGTCATGGTCTCGATGCTGCGGATGTTGCGGCCTTCGCGGCCGATGATGCGTCCCTTCATCTCGTCGTTGGGGAGGGGAACGACCGAGACGGTGACTTCGCTGGTATGATCGGCAGCGCAGCGCTGAATCGCGGTGGTGATGATTTCCCTGGCGCGGTTGTCAGCTTCTTCCTTGTACTGCGCTTCCACTTCTTTGACCTTGAGGGCCATTTCGTGGGTGACGTCCTCGCGGACATTTTCAATCAGATAGTTCTTTGCTTCTTCGGCTGTGAAGCCCGAAATCTTTTCGAGCATTTCCAGCTGGCTCTTTTTGATCAGGGCAACCTCGGCCTGCTGGGCTTCGACGGCCGAGATCTTCTGACTCAGGTTTTCGCTCTTTTTTTCCAGAGCGTCGGTCTTGCGGTCGAGCGCCTCTTCCTTCTGCTGCAGACGGCGCTCCTGCTTCTGCACCTCGGACCGGCGCAGTTTTTCTTCCCGCTCAAACTCCGAGCGGTTTTTGTGTATTTCTTCCTTTGCCTCGACGAGAGCTTCGCGTTTCTTGCTCTCGGCGCTTTTTATCGCTTCATTGATAATCCTTTTGGCTTCATCCTCGGCGCTTCCGATTTCACGTTCGGCGACATTTTTCCGATATCGGGTGCCGAAGAAGAAACCGACGGCGGCCAATATAAGAAGGATAAGAATCCATACAAACGTAGGTAAAGTCGGCATAGGCAGTAAACACACCTCCATTCTTTAAAGAATTTTGCGTGGGTTCACATATGCAAATGAGTCATCGATGAAACGACCCGCGGACACAGCCTGTCCGCACGGCCGCGATTCGAAAAGTTATTTAAAAGCCTCCCCGGGCCTTCTAAAACACAATTCAAGTTATTCTATTCTTACGGAAGGGGATTGTCAAGTAAAAAATATTGGGTTTTTCTCTTGCTTTTTTCGGAGGTTGTGCTACAATACACAATACAGAAAGAAGGCGGGCGCTTCCGAAAGCCTGACCGTATGATCTGAATATTAAAATATGGAGGGAATACCATGGCTTACGTTATCACCGACGAGTGCCTGTCCTGCGGTTCCTGCGCAGCGCAGTGCCCTGCCGAAGCGATCGATATGGGCGAACTGCACTATGTGATCGATCCTG
Organism: Oscillospiraceae bacterium; assembly: GCA_017538965.1. Lineage (GTDB taxonomy): Bacteria > Bacillota > Clostridia > Oscillospirales > Oscillospiraceae > Limivicinus. Next base: position 46,935 of record JAFYHU010000015.1, on the reverse strand, counting down.
AGAAGTGCCTGGAGTGCGGCTCCTGCGCGGCACAGTGCCCGGCCGAGGCTATTGAGCAGGTCTGAGTTTTGCTGATTGAAAAACGGAGAGGCTTCGGCTTCTCCGTTTTTTCATGCGAAAATGCGATGAGAGGAGAGGCACCGGGATGGATGCGAGCGCGAAAGCCGAGCGGCTCTGGCCTGACGGGCCGCTGTTTCTGCAGGCAAAGACGGCCAAACTGACAACCGATACCGTACTGCTGGCGGATTTTGCCGAAATCGGCCGGGCGTCGCATGGCCTTGATCTCGGCTGCGCCTCCGGCGCGCTGATGCTGCTGCTTCTGCAGCGCAGCGGGAGCCTCAGGATGACCGGGGTGGAGCTGCAGCCCGAAGCCGCCTGCCTCGCCGAAGAGAATCTCCGTCTGAACGGCTGTCAGGAACGGGGCAATGTGATTGCGGGCGACTGGCGTGAGGACCTGCCGGACCTGATGAAGGGAGATTTTGATTTCGTCATCGCCAATCCGCCGTATTTCTCGGCCTCCCGCGGTCTGCTGTCGCCGGACGAAGCCCGCGCGGCGGCGCGGGGTGAGAGCTTCTGCACCTTGGAGGAATTCTGCGTGCGCACGTCCGTGCTCTGCCGGAGCGGGGGAAAGGTATTTCTCTCCTATCGTCCCGAGCGTCTGAACGAGCTGCTGCAGCAGTGCAGCTGCGCACGTCTGGAACCAAAGCGCCTTCGCTTCGTACACCACCGGCCTTCGGCGGAAGCTTCGATTCTGCTGCTGGAAGCGCGGAAAAACGGGAAGCCCGGCCTGCACGTCGAAGCGCCGCTGCTGCTGCACGACGAAGAGGAAAACGAGACAGCGGAGTACAGAAGAATCTATCACAGAGAATGAAAAAAGCCCGTTCCGAACTACCTGCAGTTGCGCGGCAGGGAAGGTAATCCCTCGCTCTCAGCCGTTGCGCCGCGCATGGATCGCGTGGGAAGTTCATATAGAGAAAAAAAGCGGCGCGGAGAAACCTTGGTGCGAGGGTGTTGTTTCTCTTCCGCGCAATTGCAGAAACATAAGAACGGGGGCGTCTCCAGCGTGTTTTGAGACAACCCCCGTAACTTATTCGTCTTCTTCGTCCTCTTCCGATTCTGCGTCGCCGAGCTTCTCCTTGCGGCGCTTGCCGACCAGACGGCTGAGCAGAATGCTGAGCTCGTACAGGCCGATCATCGGAATGGCCACCATGACCTGCGATACCACGTCGGGCGGGGTAATGATCGCAGCGCAGACAAAGATGAGCACGATCATGACCTTGCGGCCCTTTACCAGCCATTCGGCCCTAATCAGGCCGAGCCCGGTCAGCAGGACCGAGATCACCGGCAGCTCGAACACGAGGCCGAAAATCACAAACAGCGTCAGCAGGAAACTGATATACTGCTGGATGCTGATGGAGGCCGACACGTCAACCTCACCCGTGAACTGGATCAGAAACCGCAGCACGAAGGGGAGACTGATGAAACGGGCAAAGGCGACGCCGAGCAGGAAGAACACCGTACCGGCCAGAAGCGAAGCAATGATGAAAAACCGCTCTTTCTTTTTCAGACCCGGACTGCAGAAGGCATAGACCTCATAGGCAATCACCGGGAAGCAGCAGACCAGCGCGGCAATCAGCGCCGTGTTCAGATAGACCAGCAGCAGCTCCTGCGGAGCGATATAGACGAAGACATAGTTATATGCCTCGCCCATGTCCGTCAGATAGGTGATGAATGCCGGGGCGAAGCTCAGACAGACGCCGAATGCGACAAACAGCAGGATTACGCAGACCAGAATCCGGTTCCTAAGTTCCTTCAGATGGCCGGAAACGCTCATGCTGCCGTCAGCATTCGGCTTCTCCTTCTTTTTGGCGTTACTTTTCCTCATCCGGGGCTGGTGCGACCTCTTCCGCCTCTTCGGCCTTCTTCGGGGCAGCGCTCTTCTTGGCCTTCTTCGGTTCCTCCGGGGCGGCTTCCTCGGTCTCGTCCATGCCGTCCTTGAAGCTCTTTACGCTCTTGCCGAACATCTTGGTGAGCTTCGGAATCTGGGTGGGCCCGAAAATGATGATGACAACGATCAGAATGATGATCAGTTCCTGAGTTCCGAATTTCATGTTTCTCCTCCTGCTGTTTCTTCTTTGGATTCCGTCTCCGGGGCTGCTTCCGTCTTTGCGGCAGGTTCTGCTTCCGCTTTCTCCGCCGGAGCTTCCGCTTTCGCTTCGGGTGCCGGCTCTGCATCCGGCGCTGCCGTCTCTTCCGCGGCCGCGGCGCTTTCCGCGTCGGCTTTCTTCTCTTCGCTCTCTGCTTTTTCTACAGCTTTCTTTTTAGGCTTGGGCTTGCCGATGTTCTTCAGATCCTTCTCAACACCCTGGATGCTGTCTTTCAGATCATCCAGCGGCTCCATGGCCTCCCGCAGCGGACGCTGTGCCTCTTCAAGAGGCTCCACCACGCTTTCGCGGATGTCCTGCGTCATGTCGGCCGATGCCTTGCGAAATTCCTTGAGGGCATTGCCGAACTTTTTCGCGTACGAGGGAAGCTTGTCCGGGCCGATGATGAGCAGAGCGACGATGAAGATGACAATGAGTTCCATCGCGCCGATTTTCACTCCGCAGACGCCTCCTTCACTTCAGATTTTTGCTCATCTATGATACACCGTTTTCCCGGGAGCGTCAAGAAAGAGTTTTTATAAAATAGTGCTTGACAAACAGAGAAACAACTCTTATAATACCCACGCAAAACAAAGAAGGTACGGCATCCCCGACCTCACCCGGCGCCGCAGGCAGCCGCGGTCAACATGGACGAAACTGTGAAAACAGGTTTATTCTGTGCGGATGCTGTACATCCGCGCTTTTTTTACACATTGCTGGAGGTGTTTTTCATCGCAACCACGACGCACGAGATCAACGAACAGATTCGCGATCCGCAGGTCCGGCTGATTTCCGAAGAAGGAGAGCAGCTCGGGATTGTCTCTTCGGAGGAAGCCATGCGCATTGCAACCGAAGCCGGTTATGATCTGGTAAAGATTGCGCCGAATTCCGTCCCGCCGGTCTGCCGCATTATGGATTACGGCAAGTTCCGTTTCGAGCAGACCAAGAAGGAGAAGGAAGCCAAGAAGAACCAGCGGGTGATTGAGATCAAGGAAATCCGCATGTCTCCCGGCATTGACACGAATGACTTCAACACCAAGCTCAAGAACGCGCAGAAGTTCCTGAACGACGGCGACCGTGTCAAGGTCTCGATTCGTTTCCGCGGCCGTGAAATGGCCCATACCGATATCGGCGTGGTGCTGCTGAAGGACTTTGCGGAAAAGTGCGCGGAGATTGCCAACATGGATAAGGCGCCGAAACTGGAAGGCCGGAACATGTCGATGTTCCTGTCCCCGAAGCCCCAGACGCCGCCCAAAAAGCCGGCAAAGCCCAAACAGCCGAAACCTTCCCCGGCCAAAGAGCCGTCGGAGGATGTACCCGCCGAGGCGGAATCATAATCAAGCATTTGAAGGGCCGAGAGCCCGATCAGGAAGGAGAAATGTTGTTATGCCCAAACTGAAGACCCACAGCGGCGCGAAGAAAAGATTCAAGATCACCGGCAGCGGCAAGGTGAAACGCGCCCACGCGTATAAGAGCCATATCCTCACGAAGAAGGACAGCAAGCGCTGCCGCCGCCTCCGTTCGGAGACGTATGCGGATGTGACGAATGTTGCCACCATCAAGAAAATGATCCCTTACAAGTAAGGGAAGACGTGTTGACAGGAGGATATTATTATGGCAAGAGTTAAAGGCGCAATGATGACCCGCAAGCACAGAAACAAGGTGCTCGGGCTCGCAAAAGGATACTGGGGCAACAAGTCTCGCCACTTCAAGATGGCGAAAGAGCAGATGATGAAGTCCGGTCGCTATGCCTATGTCGGCCGCAAGCAGAAGAAGCGCGACTATCGCAAGCTCTGGATTACCCGCATCAGTGCCGGATGCAAGATGAACGGCATGAACTATTCCACCTTCATGCACGGCCTGAAGCTGGCCGGTGTCGACATGAACCGCAAGATGCTCTCCGAGACCGCGATTCACGATCCCGCTGCCTTTACCGCCCTCTGCGATCTGGCTAAGAAAGCCATCGCCTGATTGATTTTCAAAGGGGATGCCTTGAATCATTTCGGACAACCCCGTTCTCAGCATTCTGCAATTGCGCGGAAGAGAAACTGACCCCTCGCACCAAGGTTTCTCCGCCGCGCTTTTTATTACTGTCATTGCGAAACCAGTGTCGCAACACTGGTTGTGGCAATCCGCATCCCCGATGGGAAACCCAACGGAGTGGGTTTTCATCGGAAAGGACGAGCAGCGAATGATCCGGAGCTTGTGAGCACGCCGCGAAACGGTACAAGCTGAGTGGGAGCTCCTGTGAAATGATAAAAAGAATCAAAGATTTCTTCATCCATGACTGTCCGGGGCGCAGCCTTGTCTGTCTGCTGGCGCTGGGCCTGATCGCCCTGCAGCGCGCGCTGAGAGGGAACACCGCCCTGATGCGGCGGCTTTCCGCCGATATCATCCGCCCGCTGCACCGCAGGCTTTCCGTTCTGACGGACCGCATTCCGTTTTCGGTCGCCGAGCTGCTGATCCTGCTTGCGTCCGCGGCGCTGCTGTTTCTTCTGATCCGGACTGTATGGAAGCTTTTTCGGGAAAAGGAACGCCTTCGGATCCTGAGCCTGTTTCTCATGAGCGTGCTGAGCTTTGTGCTCGCGGTCTATGCGGGCTTCTGCCTGCTGTGGGGCGTCTTCTATTACGGGGACGACTTCACGACCCGCGCGGGCTTTGAGGTCCGGGCGATCTCCGTCGACGAGCTCGAGACCGTGACGGTCTGGTTTGCATCCCTGGCCAACGAGTATTCCTCCGAGGTCCCGCGGGATGATGACGGCGTCTGTGCGAGCGACCGGCGCGCCGTGCTTGAAAAGTCCCGTACGATCTACCGCGAAGCCGAGGAAAACTGCCCCGAACTCAAAGGCCCGGCCGTTGCGGCCAAGCCCTTTTTCTTTTCCAAACTGTTAAGTCTGACCGACTTTTCCGGCTTTTTCTTTCCGTTTACAGCCGAGGCCAATGTCAATGTTGATTTCCCGCCGCCCCTCTTCGCCGCCACGGTCGCGCATGAGCTGGCGCACCAGCGCGGCGTGGCTAAAGAACAGGAGGCCAATTTCTGCGCGGTCTATGCCGGGCTCCTCTCCGAAGATCCGGATTACCGCTATTCGGCATGCCTGATGGCCTACACCTATCTTGGGAACGCCCTGCATCGGGTGAAACCGGAGGCCTGGCAGATGGTCTATGACGGCTTAAAGGATGACGTTCTGCGCGACTTCGAGGCCAACCGGAACTACTGGCAGCGTTTTGAGACGCCGGTACAGAACATTTCGAACACGGTCTACGAGGGCTTCCTTTACAGCTACGACCAGGATCTCGGCCTGCGCAGCTACGGCGCCTGCGTCGACCTCCTCGTCTGCCAATACCTGGCGGAAGCTGAACAATATTTCCAATCATAAAAGGAGAGCATCCGCTCTCCTCTTTATATTTTCGCTCCCAATCAGCCTGTACTGTTTCGCGCCCAGGGAACGGTAAGCCCCTTAACAAGCACTGCTGCCGCGAATGTTTGTTTGGGATACGTTTGTTCTTTGCCATCCGTAGGGAGGCATCCCCAGATGCCTCCGCTGATTACGGAGCGATCTGGGGATCGCTCCCTACGAACGATCGGATTGGTCCCAGCTTCTTTCAGTGCGGCAGAGAAACTATGGCGCGAGGAAAAAGGGGCTTTGCCGCGTAATTGCAGAAAGCTGGGAACGGGCGATCTCACCCGACACGTAAGCGGACGCAGAAGTGGAAGTGGTATCCGGTGTCGGCGAAGGTTACGCGGTATAGATATGCTGTCGTGTCGCTCAGCGGCTGCAGTCCGTTCTCCTTCAGATACCGGCGCACCTCTTCCAGCTTCGTACTTTCAAAGGACTGCAGGTTGTCGATCTCAAGGAAAAAGCTTACATACCGCCCCTCGGGGAACGCCGCTGCCGTTTCGGGGATGGGGATTTTCTCCTCCTCCAGCACCTCCTGATAGGTTCCCATCCCGATGCGGAAGGGTATTCGCACCGGCAGCGTGGCCGCTTCAAAAAAATACTTTTCAATATTGATGACCAGCGTGAACAGGTCCACGTTCCGGATCCAGACGTTCATCTCCTCGGGGATGCCGTCTGTCTCAAAATACATGTCGTATTTCGTCCCGAAGGACTGAATCTCCGAGATCGATCCGGCGGACTCCGTGTCGCGTTCGTAGTGGCGGTAGGTCAGCCGGAGCATCATTTCCTTCCGCTTCAGCAGGCGGATCTGCTTCTGCAGATCTTCCAGTGTGTCTCGATAGCCCTGCCGCAGCGTGTCGCTCTCCTCGCAGAAGTAGGTGTCCTCAATGCTGTCGAGCGACAGGTTGGCGCCGCGCAGCTTCCGGATATACAGCAGGTTCAGAAAATCCGCCTGGGAGTATTCATAATAACCGTTTTCCGGGTTGCATTCCGGGCGCAGCAGACAGCGGTCGCGGTATTTTCGGATGGTCTCGGCATTGACGCCCGAGATGTTGGAAAGAGTATTTGTTTTCATAAAACAGTCCTTCTGCCGAAATCATGACAAAAGTTGTAAATTTGTCGTAATTTCTTCTTGACTCTGTACTTGGGACAGGGTGTATAACCGATTATAGCACAGACCATATAAAATTTTCAAGAAAGAGGCGATTCATCTTGTCTGAAAACATCTCCAGAAGAAACTTCCTGAAGGGTTCCCTGGCAGGCGCCGCGACTCTCGCCATGGCCGGTATGGGCCTTGGCGCCACGGCTTTTGCCGAGGACGGCATCTACACCCCCGGTACCTATTCCGCTACCGCGAAGGGCCATGAAGAAGTCACCGTTACGATGACCTTCGACGCCAACAGCATCACCGATGTCGTTGTCGATGTCTCCAAAGAGACGGCTACCATCGGCGGTCTGCACGGCGAAGAGCTGGCCCAGATGATCATGGACGCTCAGGGCGCCGAGATCGATGCCATTGCCACCGCGACCGAGACCTCCATCGGTGCCAAGAAGGCTGCCGAGCTCTGCATCAAGCAGGCGATGGGCGAAGCCATTGAGGTTGCTGCCGATATCGAAGCCGCAGATTACGAAGTGCCTGCCGAGCTGACCAAGGAAGAAGTCGATGCTTCCGCTGCCGAGCTCTGGCCCATCACTCCGGACGAGACGAAGGACTATGAGATCGTCGTCGTCGGAGCCGGTGCCGCCGGTGTTCCTGCGGCCGGCTGGGCTGCCGAGCTGGGCGCCTCCGTCGCTCTGCTCCAGAAGGATGTCCAGGTTGTCTCTCAGGGCAACTGCGCTTCCGCCATCATCAAAGAGAAGTCCACCCCCGCAGGCATTGAGAAGTGGGTCCACCACACCAACAGCCTGAACAACTGGCGCTCCAACGAGAAGCTGCTCCGCGCCTATGCGCACAACTCCGAGGAAGCCCTGCTGTGGTACTGGAACCGCGCCGGCCTGACCACCGAGACCGAGTACGGTGATGGCTCCAAGATCGACAACAATGCCGACTGCGCCAACCTGCTCAACGACGGCAACGGCCTGTTTGCCTACCTGAGCACCAGCCAGGATCTGACGGGCGTATGGCAGGATCGTCAGGACACCTATGACTACGGCGAAGACCACTGCTACTTTATGGCTCCGTGGATCGGACCGAAGCCCCAGAACGTCGGCCACGTCCTGAAGAATGTCCTGAACAACGTCATGGCCAAGTGCCCGAACCTCGAAGTCTTCTATGAGACCCCGGGTGTTCAGCTCGTCAAGGACGGCGACAAGGTCACCGGCGTCATCGCCAGAGATGCCAACACCGGCAAGTATATCCAGTTCAACGCTTCCAAGGCTGTCATCCTCGCCACCGGCGACTACATGAACAATGACCCGATGGTCGCCCGCTGGTGCCCCGACACGGCGGACTTCGACAAGAAGCAGTATGGCAAGACCGGCGACGGTCACGTCATGGCCCTGGCTGCCGGCGCCAAGATGGAGCCGCTCGGCCATACCAAGATGATGCATGACTTCGACTCCGCCCAGATGTACGAGGAGCCCTTCCTGTATGTCAACATGGACGGTGAGCGCTTCACCAACGAGTACACCGGCTTTGTCTATATGGGCAACGTCATCAAGTTCCAGCCCAAGTACAACGGTGCCAACGTCGATGCGAACCATCCGGACGGATCCAAGGGCTGGTACTGCCAGGTCTACGACAGCAGCTACGAAGAGTGGCCCGCTGAGGACTTCGTCAGCAGACCCTATCCCGCCGACAAGATGGAGAACTACATCCCCAGCGACGGCGAGCATCCCGGTGTCTTCGTCAACCTGATCGACGCCCACAAGTGCGACACGCTGGATGACCTGGCGAAAGAGCTTGACATCGATCCCGAGACCTTCAAGGCGACCGTTGAGCGCTACAATGAGCTCTGCGAGAGCGGCGAGGACCTCGACTTCGGTAAGCCCGCCAAGTACATGAAGCCGATCAAGCAGGCTCCGTTCTGGGGTCTCCGCAAGCACATCCGTGTCAGCTCCATTGACTCCGGTATCATGACCAACGAGAACGCGCAGGCGCTCGATGCTGACGGCAATGTCATCGAAGGCCTGTATGCGGTCGGCAACCTGGGCGGCCCGTTCTACGGCGGCGCGGACTATCCGTTCCACCAAACCGGTCTCTCCCTCGGCCGCTGCTACACCTTCGGCATGATCGCTGCCAAGCACGCCCTCGGCAAGATGGAGTAATCCTTCCCCCAAAACAACTATCCCACCCCTCGCGGGGTGGGATTTTTTATTATACGCTCCCAGTCAAGCTGTACCGTTTCGCGGCCAGGGAAGGTGCAGCGCCTGACGGGCCTTCTGCTGCCGCGAATGGATTATTACCTGACGACCTATAAGCTTTAACCCTCTATAAAACGCGGCGGGGAACGGTTCGAGCGAGGAGAAAGCTTATTTTCCGCGTAAATGCAGAAAGATGAGAACGGGCTGCTCGACTTTTCAGTTCCTCAGACTGTGCAGTGGGGCGGGAATGCGGCCGCCGCGCTGAATGAACTCCGCGGCGGACTCCCTGTGCAGCGGAATCACCGGGGCCGAGCCCAGCAGTCCGCCGAAGTCCACGCGGTCGCCGACGTCCTTCCCGATTGCCGGAATCAGCCGGACCGCGGTGGTCTTGCTGTTGATCATTCCGATCGCGGCTTCATCGGCAATGATGGCGGAAAGCGTCTCGGCGCTCGTATCGCCCGGCACGGCGATCATGTCCAGCCCGACCGAGCAGACGCAGGTCATGGCTTCGAGCTTGTCCATCTGCAGCACGCCTTCCTCGGCCGCCCGGATCATCCCGGCGTCCTCCGACACGGGGATAAAGGCGCCGGACAGACCGCCGACGTGGCTGCTGGCCATGACGCCGCCCTTCTTGACCGCGTCGTTGAGCAGCGCGAGCGCGGCTGTGGTGCCGTGCGTTCCGCAGCGCTCCAGTCCGATCAGCTCGAGAATCTCCGCGACGCTGTCGCCGACCGCCGGCGTAGGCGCAAGCGAGAGATCCACGACCCCAAAGGGAACCTGCAGACGGGCGGAAGCCTCCTGTGCGACCAGCTGCCCCATGCGCGTGATCTTGAAGGCTGTGCGCTTGATGGTCTCCGATACGACATCGATGCGTTCACCCCTGCAGCTGCGCAGCGCGTTTGCCACGACGCCCGGCCCGGAAACGCCGACGTTGATGACGCATTCCGGCTCGCCGACCCCGTGGAAGGCGCCGGCCATGAAGGGGTTGTCCTCCACGGCGTTGCAGAACACGACGAGCTTCGCGCAGCCGACCGGATCAATCTCGGCGGTTTCGCGGATAATCTTTCCCATGAGCTGTACTGCGTCCATGTTGATGCCGGCCCGCGTTGATCCGACGTTGACGCTCGCGCAGACCAGCTTGGTTTCTGTCAGCGCCCGGGGAATGGAGAGAATCAGCCTGCGGTCGCTCTCCGTAAAGCCCTTCTGCGACAGGGCGGAAAAGCCCCCGATGAAGTTGATGCCGACGGTTTCCGCCGCGCGGTCCAGCACGCTGGCGAGAGGAGCATAGTCCTCCGTTTCGCAGGCCGCCGCCACCAGGGAAATCGGCGTGACCGAGATGCGTTTGTTGACGATGGGAATACCGTATTCCTGTTCGATGCCCTCACAGACCGGCACCAGCCGCTCCGCCCTGCGGCAGAGCTTCTCATAGATCTTTTCTCCGCAGCATGTGATATCCCTGTCTGCGCAGTCCAGCAGGCTGATGCCCATCGTGACGGTGCGGATATCGAGGTGCTGCTGATCGATCATCTGTATGGTCTGCAGGATCTCGCTGCTGTTCATCAGATAGCTCATACGCGGTGCATCGCCTCAAATATATCCGAACGCTGGATGTGAATGTCCAGCGAGCGCTCCTGCCCCTTTTCCTGCAGCCAGCGGGCAAGCTCGTGGAAGGGCAGGGAACAGGCGTCCAGGTCAACCAGCATGATCATGGCGAAATACTCCTGCATGACCGTCTGGCTGATATCGAGAACATTGATGTCGCGCTCGGCCAGCAGCGCCGTCACATAGGCGATGATGCCGCGCGCGTCTTTCGCGAAGACACTGACGATTGCTTTCATAGACTACCTCCGGGATATGATTTTTACGACATTTTATCGCAAGGGATCGGAAAAAACAATACCCCGTTCGAAGCGTTCTGCCGCCCTTTGTACAAAATGACAGAAAAAACACAAAACTGCGCTTTTGTCAGAAACTTATCTTGTAAAAACAGACAATTTTCTATGGACACAAGCCCTGCTTTTATGATATGATAAGATATATTCTTGGGAAATCCGATTTCGAGGTGAAGCTTATGATCCATACGTTTAAGGGCGGCGTGCATCCCAACTACATGAAGGCACCACAAGTGCCGATTTCTGTAGTCGCGCCGCCTGCAGAGGTGATCATCCCGATGGCCCAGCATATCGGTGCGCCCTGCAAACCGGTTGTTCAGGTGGGCGATACCGTCAGGATGGGTCAGGTTGTCGGCGACAACCCTGCACCTGTTTCCGCCCCGGTCCACTCTTCGGTTTCCGGCAAGGTCGTTGCCGTGGAACCGAGGCCGCATCCTCTTGGAGATACCATCATGTCCGTGGTCATCGAGAATGACTTCCGGGACACTCCCTGCGACGATCTCAAGCCTCTGACTGAGGAAGAGATGAAAGACCCCGACGTTATCCTTAAGCGCATGCGCGACGCCGGCGTGGTCGGCATGGGCGGCGCAATGTTCCCGACGCATTTCAAGGTGCGCGGCGGCATCGGCAAGGTCGATAAGCTGATCATCAACGGCGCCGAATGCGAGCCCTACCTGAACGGCGACCATCTGACCATGCTCAACTTCCCCGAGCAGCTTCTGAAGGGAATTGAGCTCGTCCGCATCGCAAGCCATGTGGAGAAGGCCTACTACGGCATCGAGGTCAACAAGCAGGACGCCATCGACCTGCTGAACTCCCTGCATCCTGAACAGTACGGCATCGAAATCGTCCCCGAGGCGGTCAAGTACCCCCAGGGCGGTGAGAAGATGCAGGTCTTCGCTGTCACCGGGCGCAGGGTCAAGCCCGGCGCGCTGCCTTCGGGTGTCGGCTGCAATGTGGTCAGTACCCGTACCTGCTACGCGGTCTACCAGGCCTGCTATGAGGGCAGACCGGTGATTGACCGTATCGTGACCGTCTCGGGCAGCGCCATCGGCCGCAGCTTCAATGCGCTCACCCGTGTCGGGACGCCTCTCGGCTACCTCGCCGAGCAGTGCGGCGGCTTTGTCAAAACCCCGCGCAAGATCGTCCTCGGCGGTCCGATGATGGGCATCTGCGCTACGAATTTCGATGCGCCGACCATCAAGGGCATCTCCGGTGTGCTCTACTTTACCGAAGACGAGGACAAATCCGTCAAGGATCCCCACTGCATCCGCTGCGGCAAGTGCATCGAAGTCTGCCCGATGAACCTCGAGCCGATTTTCATGTACATGTACTATACCAAGGGCGACTACGAGAACCTGGAGAAGTACCATGTCATGGACTGCTTTGAGTGCGGCAGCTGCGCCTACAACTGCCCGGCAAGGATGCCGCTGACCCACGCCTTCAAGACCGCCAAGCTCATGCTCCAGGCCAAAGCAGCCAAAGAAAAGGCCGCGGCGGAAGCCAAGGCAGCAAAGGAGGCCCAGAAATGAGCGGACAGAAAGAAAGAATTGTTCTGGATGCAGCGTTCCAGCCGCAGGTGCGCACCGATCGCGACACCCGCAGACTGATGCTTGACGTGATCATCGCCCTGATCCCGACCGTGATCGTCGCGGTGCTTCAGTTCGGCGTGAACGCGCTCTTCCTGTGCCTGATCGGCGCCGTTTCGGCGGTCTTCTGGGAAGCCCTTTATCGTTTCCTCTTTAAGAAAGAATCGAACATCGGCGACCTTTCCGCGGTCGTGACCGGCCTGTTGCTCTCGCTGACCCTGCCGGCCTCCGCTCCCTGGTGGATTCCCGTAATCGGCACCATGTTTGCCATCGTCGTTGTCAAGCAGCTCTACGGCGGCATCGGACGTAACTTCCTGAACCCGGCTCTGGCCGGACGTGCCTTCCTGCTGGCGAGCTATGCCACGCTGATGGCGACCTGGAACATCCCCAAGGCCCTGAGCGGAACCGTGGACGGTGTCACGATGGCGACGCCGCTGGCCTCGCTGTACTCGACAGAAGCCGCCGGCGTCATGCCTGCGTATTTCAGCGTGGGAAGGCTCTTCATGGGCTATATCCCCGGCAGCATGGGAGAGATCAGCGCGCTGGCCATTCTGATCGGCGCCGGCTATCTGATCTACCGCAACGTCATCTCCTGGCGCATCCCCGTCTCCTTCATCGGGGCGGTCGCCCTGATCACCCTGATATTCGGGAAAAAAGGCTTCGGCAACGGAGAATGGATGCTGTACAATCTGTTTTCCGGCGGCGTCCTCTTCGGTGCCTGCTTCATGGCGACCGACTACGCGACAAGCCCCGTGACGCTGAAGGGTCAGCTGGTCTTCGGCGCCGGCTGCGGTCTGCTGACGGTCCTGATCCGCTATTTCGGCGGCTATCCCGAAGGCACGACCTATGCCATCCTGATCATGAACCTCTGCACCTGGGCCATTGACAAGGGCTTCCGCCGGCACCAGTTCGGTGTCACCAAGGCCGACATTGTGCTCCAGAAAGCGCAGGAGTTGGCGGAGAAGGAGGCAAGAAGATGAAAGACAACAAGATTCTGAAGCTTGCGTTCGTTCTGTTCGTGATCTGCGCCGTGACGGCCGGTGTTCTCGGCATCGTGAACGCCCTGACCTACCAGCGAATCTATGATATGGCCCACGCGAAGGAATTCGAGGCCTATGCCGTCGTCCTGAAATCCGACAGCGGCTATGCCGAGGTCGAGTTCGAGGAAGAAGGCTTCCCGACGGTGGACAGCATCATGATCTCCAACGACGGAAACGGCTATGTGGTGAAATCGACCTTCTCCGGCGCCCAGGGCAACATCACGATGGTCTGCGGTGTCGATAACGATCTGAAGTGTACCGGCATCTCGATTATCGAGCATTCCGAGACCTCGGGCCTCGGTGCCGTGGCGGCCGCAAGCTCGTCGGCCGGCGAGGCCTTCCGCGCCCAGTTCATCGGGCAGGACGGCAGCATCGCGCTCTCCAAGAACGGCGGTGCGATTGACGCGCTGGCCGGTGCGACGATTACCTCGACCGCGGTTACCGGAGCGGTGGCAACCTCCATCGCTGCGGTTGACAGTGTGAATTAAAGGAGGGCTGAGAGTATGAATCGCAGAAAACAGCTCAGGGAAGGCCTGGTTACCAACAACCCCGTCCTTGTCCAGCAGATCGGCATGTGCGCGACGATGGCCATCACGACGACGCTGTTCAACGGCGTGGGCATGGGCCTGTCGGTGCTGATTATCCTGACCTGCTGCAACGTCGTGGTTTCGGCCCTGCGCAAAATCATTCCCGAGGAAATCCGCCTGGCCATCTTCGTCGTGGTCATCGCGGGCTTCGTGACCATCGTTGACCTGCTGCTGCAGGCGTATATCCCGGCGCTCAGCGCGGCCCTCGGCGTGTTCATCCCGCTGATCGTCGTCAACTGCATCATCATCGGCCGCGCGGAGGCCTTCTGCCAGAAGAACACCGTGAAGGATTCCTTCTTTGACGGCATCTTCCAGGGCCTCGGCTATACGATCGTGCTGATCATCATGTGCGTCTTCCGCGAGTTCGTCGGCTCCGGCCGTTTCGGCGGCGGTCTGATCGACATCGCCAACGGCTTCCGCTTTACGATGGACGGCACGGGCGGCGGCATCCAGATCTTCCCCGAATCCTACGGCATGTCCATCATGAATCTGCCCTTTGGCGGCTTCCTGACCCTCGGCCTTCTGATCGGCCTGATGCAGTATGAGCTGAAGAAGTTCGAGAAGAAGAAAAAGATGGCAGAACGCGCGGCCAAAGAGCTTGCACTGCAGAAGGAGGTTGAGGAATAATGCTTGCCAAAATCGTTGAGATATCCCTCGGCGCCATCCTGATCAACAACTTTATCTTCTCCCAGTTCCTCGGATGCTGCCCCTTCCTGGGCTGCTCGAACAAGGTTGACACTGCGACCGGCATGGGCCTCGCCGTCGTCTTTGTCATGGGCTTTGCCTCGGCCATCTGCTGGGTGATCGATAACTACATTCTGGTCCCGCTGGGCTTGGCCTTCCTCGAGACGCTGGCCTTCATCCTGGTCATCGCGGCGCTGGTTCAGCTGGTCGAGATGTTCCTCAAGAAGGCGGTTCCGTCGCTGTACTCGGCTCTCGGCATCTATCTGCCGCTCATCACCACCAACTGCGCCGTGCTCGGCGTTGTGCTGCTGAATGTGCAGAACAACTATAACTTCATTGAGTCGGTCGTGTACGGCATCACCGGCGGCCTCGGCTTCATGCTGGCGATCGTGCTGTTTGCCACCGTGCGCGAGCGGACCCAGTTCTCGGATTATCCCGAGTGCTTCGAGGGCTTCCCAATCTGCCTGGTTTCGGCCGCCCTGGTCGCCCTGGCCTTCATGGGCTTCAGCGGCATGAAGATCCTGTGATCGGAAGGGGAGGCTGAATATGATCAAAACAATTCTCTTGGCGATTCTCGTCCTCGGCGCTCTCGGCGGCCTCTTCGGCGCGCTGCTTGCGGTGGCGTCCAAGGTTTTCCATGTCGAGGTTGACCCGAAGCAGGCCGAAATCCGCGCCTGCCTCGCCGGCGCCAACTGCGGCGGATGCGGCTTTCCGGGCTGCGACGGCTATGCGGCCGCGGTGGCCGCGGGCCAGGCCCCGCCCAACAAATGCGTCGCCGGCGGCGAAGCGACTGCAGCCAAAGTGGCCGAGATCATGGGCGTCAGCAACGACGCAGCCGACAAGATGGTTGCCTTCGTGCCCTGCAGCGGTTCGACTGAGATGGCCGAACTGCGCTTTAACTACAACGGCCCGGAAGACTGCCGCGCAGCCATGCTCTTCGGCGGCAACAGCAGCAAGCTCTGCACCTTCGCCTGCATCGGTCTCGGCAACTGTGCCAAGGCCTGCCAGTTTGACGCCATGCACATCATCGACGGTGTGGCGCGCGTAGACCGCCTGAACTGCGTCGGATGCGGCGCCTGCGTGGAGGCCTGCCCGAAGGACATCGTCAAACTGATCCCGGAAAAGCAGAAGATCATGCCCGCCTGCGGCAACAGGGAAAAAGGCGCTGCGGTCATGAAAATCTGCAAGGTCGGCTGCATCGGCTGTATGAAGTGCCAGCGTGAATGCCCGGCGGACGCCATCGTCGTCAAGGACAACCTGGCTGAGGTGGATGTCACGAAATGCGTCCAGTGCGGTCACTGCGCCGATATCTGCCCGCGCCATATCATCTCCTACTTCGGCCCCGAGTACAAGAACAGATAATTTTCCAGCCCGTTCGAAGCTTTCTGCAATTACGCGGAATACGATCTTCTTCCTCGCACTCACGTTCCCTCGCCGCGTTTTATAGCGAGATTAAACCTTCTATTCTATCCATTCGCGGCAGCAGCCGGTTCGTCAGGGGCAGTTGTTTCCCTGGCCGCGAAACGGTATGACCTGATTGGGAGTCACCCCGTATCCCCGATGGAAAGCCCAGCAAAGCGGGTTTCCATCGGAAAGGACGAACAGCGGAGGGAGTGAGCTTTCCTGTCTCTACAGGGAAGCGAATGATCCGGAGCTTGTGAGGACGCGGCCGCGAAACGGTACAGGCTTACGGGGAGCAGCGAAATAAAAAGAAAGGAAACCCATGGAAGTTAAACTGATCATCGAGGGCATGATGTGCCCCAAGTGCGAAGCCCGCTGCAGAAAGGCCCTTGAGGCCGTCGCGGGCGTCGAAAAAGCAGAAGTAAGCCATAAGGAGGGCAGTGCCCTCGTCACCGGTGCCGCGCTCGACCCGGCAGCCCTGAAGGCCGCCGTCGAAGAAGCCGGATACAAAGTTCTTTCATAAAAAAAAACAAGACGCGCTGTGCGCGTCTTGTTTTTTAGTCGACCTTGCTTGCAAGATAGGCGTGAATCTGTTTGAGCACGTCTTCCGGATTCAGCCCGTGCACCGCACAGGCATCTTCCAGACTCTCGCCGATCGACGAGGGGCAGCCGACACAGTGCATGCCGCACTGCATGAGAACATAGGCGATGCCCATGTCATATTCCAGCATTTCGCCCATGGTGGTCTGAAGGGTAATATCCAATGCATTCATCTCCCGAATTCAGATTTGCCGCCCCATTATATCATGAAAACGGGGCTTGTCAATTCTTTGTATTTTCTCTTGCATTGACCGGTGTTTTCGCGGTATAATAATTTGATTAGAAATGGTATTTTTGCGGAGGTTGACTCTTATGATTCGAATCGCCCCGTCTCTGCTGGCAGCGGATTTTTCCCGTCTCGCGGAAGAGATGGAAGATGTTCGGCAGGCCAGTGCCGACTGGCTCCATTTTGACGTCATGGACGGCCTTTTCGTTCCGAATATCTCCATGGGGATTCCGGTGCTGGAATCGATCCGCAAAGCGACCGACATGTTCCTGGATGCGCACCTGATGATTGCCGAGCCGATCCGCTATGCCTCGCGTTTCTGCCGTGCGGGCGCCGATCTCGTCAACGTCCATGTTGAGGCCGACCGTCCCGAACAGATTGAAAAAGCCCTTCTGGCTGTCAAAGAAGAAGGAAAGCGCTGCGGTGTCACGCTCAAACCGGCGACTTCGTGGGAAGCTGTCCTGCCGTATCTTGATCTGATCGATCTCGTGCTGGTCATGACGGTTGAGCCCGGTTTCGGCGGCCAAAGCTTCATGCAGGAACAGATGGACAAGGTGCGGGCAATCCGCCGCGCGATTGATGAGCGCGGCAGCGAGGTTCTGATTGAGGTAGACGGCGGCGTGGATCCCCGTACCGCCCCGATCTGCATCGAAGCCGGCGTTGACGTGCTGGTCGCCGGCAGCGCCGTCTTCCGTACCCCCGACCGCAAAACCGCAATTCAATTGCTTCGAGGATCCTGCTGATTATTTTCCCCGTATTCAGCTTTCTGCATTTACGCGGATCCGCAAACTCCGCGCCCGCAGGCGCCCTTCCCCTCATGGGGAAGGTGGATTTGCCCGATCTCACGCGAGGGCAAAGACGGATGAGGTGTCTCCCGCAACAAATATAAAGGAGTAAATCAACCATGGCTTTTTTCCCGGCTGCTCTTGACAATCTGATCGATCGCTTTGCCGCGCTTCCCGGCGTCGGCCGGAAGAGCGCCCAGCGCCTCGCGTTTTATGTCCTCTCCCTCCCGGAACAGGAGACCGCAGCTTTCGCCGAGGCGATCACGGCGGCCAAGCGCGATGTCAGACAGTGCCGGATCTGCCGCAACTATACCGACCGCGACGTCTGCCCGATCTGCGCCAGTGATCGCCGAGACCGCAGCGTGATCTGTGTCGTTTCGGATCCGAAGGACGTCCTCAGCATCGAGCGCGCCCGCGAATACAACGGCCTCTATCACGTCCTCCACGGTGTGATTTCCCCGATGAATCACATCGGCCCGGACGATATCGGCGTGAAGGACCTGCTGGTCCGCGCCGCCAACGACGAAGTACAGGAAGTGATCATGGCTACGAACCCCGATACCGAGGGCGAGGCGACTGCCATGTACATCTCGCGCCTGCTCAAACCCTTCTCCATCAAAGTTACCCGGCTGGCTTACGGCATTCCGGTCGGTTCCAATCTGGAATTTGCCGACGACGCGACCCTGACGCGGGCGCTCGAAGGAAGAACGGAGATATAAGGAGTACGTATGACACCGAAACTGAAAGTCATCCCGCTCGGCGGGCTGGGCGAAATCGGAAAAAACATGACGGTCGTGGAATTCGGCAACGACATGATCGTTATCGACTGCGGCATGGGCTTTCCGGATGAGGACATGTACGGCATCGACGTGGTCCTGCCGGACATCACCTATCTGCGCAACAACGCCAGCCGCATCCGTGCCCTGGTCATCACGCACGGCCATGAGGATCATATCGGCGCCGTGCCCTACGTCCTGCATGAATTGGACGTCCCGATATACACAACGCCCCTGACGGCAGCGCTGATCGAGCTGAAGCTCGAGGAACACGACTTGCTTACCACCACCCAGATCTTTACCAAAAAGGCGGGTTCCGTTTTCCGGATCGGTGCCTTCTCGATCGAATTCATCCGGGTCAACCACAGCATCCCGGATTCCGTTGCCCTCGCGATCAAAACCCCGGTGGGCACGCTGATCCATACCGGAGACTTCAAGATCGACGTCACGCCCATCTCCGGCGGCATGATCGACCTCGTGCGTCTCGGTGAACTGGGCAACGAAGGCGTCCTTGCCCTGCTCAGCGACTCGACCAATGTCGAAACCCGGGGCCACTCGGCTTCCGAGCGCAAGGTAGGGGAGAGCTTTGACAAGCTTTTCCAGGGCTGCGACAAGCGCATCATTATCACGACCTTTGCCTCGAATGTCCATCGCCTCCAGCAGATCATCAACGTTGCGGCGAAGTACCGCCGCAAGGTGGCTGTGACCGGACGCAGCATGGAAAACGTTCTGCGTACCGCCATCGTGCTCGGCTATATGGATGTTCCGGAGAACGTGCTGGTGGATCTGGATGAGATGAAGAACCTGCCGAAGAGCAGCTCCGTCATCATCTCCACCGGCAGCCAGGGTGAAGCCATGTCCGCGCTCTACCGCATGGCCTTCTCCGAGCATAAGCAGATTCAGATCGACGCCGGCGACCGGATCATCATTTCCGCCTCGGCAATCCCGGGCAACGAGAACATGATCAGCCGCGTCATCGACGAGCTCTTCCACAAAGGCGCCGAGGTCATCTATGACCGCCATACCGATCTGCATGTCTCCGGCCACGCCTGCCAGGAAGAGCAGAAGATGATGCTGGCGCTGGTCAAGCCGAAATACTTTATCCCCGTCCACGGTGAGCACCGCATGCTTGTCAAGCATGCCGAACTCGGCCGCATGATGGGGGTCGCGCCGAAGAACGTCATCATTGCCGAAAACGGCTGGGTCATTGAGTTTACCAAAAAAGGCGTCATCTGTGAAGAAACCGTGCAGGCGGGCGCCGTCCTGGTGGACGGAAGCGTCGGCATGAGCGAGGTTGGCAGCGTGGTCATGCACGACCGGCACCGGCTCGCCGAAGACGGCATGCTCGTCGTGGTGATGCCCTTCTCATCCTACGATCACAAGCTGCTGGCTCCGCCCGAGATTCTCACCCGCGGCTTCATCTATGTCAAGGAATCGGAAGACCTGATGGATGAACTCCTGCGTGTCGTGACGGAAACCGTCGAGAACTGCGAAGATCAGAAGATCACCGACTTCAACGCCGTGAAAAATAAGGTCAAGTCCAATCTCTCGGGCTACCTGTACAAAACCACCCGCCGCAGCCCGATGATCCTCCCCGTCATCACCGAAATATGATGAAAAACATGAAACCATCCCTTGATCAGTGGCTTGCAGAGGCCAAGGCGGCCCCGGATGCCGAAAACTGCGGTATGTACCTGAGCCATTGCGGTGTTGTCCGCCGCAGCGCAAAAGCAAAAGTCCGCCTCGGAAAGACGGACACAAAACCGGTGACGGGTATGCGCTTTTCCTATGACGCCGAAAAGCTGGAACAGGCCGTCGCCGCGGCAAAACGGATGGAGGGCATCTTCCATGTGCGGGTCTGGCTCAACGAAGGCGAGCTCCGCCCGGGGGATGACATCATGCTTGTCCTGATCGGCGGCGACATCCGCCCCCATGTTGTGGATGCGCTGCAGACGCTGGTGGGGACCATCAAGAACGACTGTGTCACCGAAGAGGAACTTTACGAATAAAAAGGGCTGATCCCGGCTTTCAAAGCCGGGATCAGTAAACCTTGCCGTCTGCCGAGACGATCGTCAGAATCCCGCGGCGTACGACGTATTCGTTGTCAAACTCATCCATATAACAGACATACAGATGATTGGGCTCGAGATCGACCCGCCGCAGCGGTGTCCCGATCCGCGGAAGCCCCCGCTTCGCGGCTTCATCCCGCAGTGCTTCTACCGGCATGCTGTCCTCACCTCACATCCAGAATGCTGCCGTAAACATTTGTTTTCTATATTTTACACTCTTGTAACCAATTTCGCAAGTACTTTTTTGCGTCAGGGGCACGTAAATCTGCGGCGTCCTTCAATCAGGGGGGCGCCGCTTTGTGAACGGATACCCATGGAGGAGCATCATGACAGAATTCAGCTTTGAAAACACCGTAAAAAATCCCGCGGTCTTTGCCGAAAACCGGCTTCCCGCGCATTCCGACCATGTTGCCTTCCGCAGCGAGGCTGAGCTCGCGTCAGGCGAGACAAGTCTCCGCATGTCGCTGGACGGCAGCTGGCGGTTTCATTATGCGAAAAACCCGTCCGGTGCGCCGGAGGGTTTCTGGTGGGAAGACTATGACGTTTCTTCCTGGGATCTGATTCGCGTCCCCGCCCATATCCAGATGGAGGGATATGACAAGCCTGCCTATGTCAACACCCAATATCCCTGGGATGCGGACGAGAAACTGAAACCCGGTGAGATGCCGACCGTTTTCAACCCCGTTGCGGATTATGTGACCGAGTTTACCCTGCCCGAGCGCTTTGCAGGTGAGGATACAAACATCTCCTTTCAGGGTGTGGAAAGCGGTTTTGCCCTCTGGCTCAACGGCGTCTATATCGGATACAGCGAGGACAGCTTCAGCCCCTCGGACTTTGCGCTTTCCGCCGCCCTGAGGCCGGGCCGCAACCGCCTTGCGGTACGCGTCTGGAAGTGGACCCCGGGCAGCTGGTTCGAGGACCAGGACTTTTACCGTTTCTCCGGCATCTTCCGCAGCGTGTATCTGTATATCCTGCCAAAGACCGC
Source organism: Oscillospiraceae bacterium (assembly GCA_017538965.1). GTDB lineage: Bacteria > Bacillota > Clostridia > Oscillospirales > Oscillospiraceae > Limivicinus. The sequence continues at coordinate 25,456 of JAFYHU010000015.1, read as the reverse complement.
CGTCCGCGATCTCAGCCTTGTCCCGACCCTGTCCGAGGACTTCCTCTCCGGGACGCTCAGCGTCTGCGCCCGCACGAAGGGGAAGGGCAGCCTGCGCCTGAGCCTGCGGCGGGGCGGGGAATGCCTCGGCATTGAGACGGCCGTGATTCACGGCGCCGGCGCGGAAGCCGTATTTTCCGTTGAACGGCCGGCACTCTGGAGCGCGGAATGTCCTGAACTGTATACGCTGCACGTCGAGGTGTCGGATCAATCCGGTGAACAGACGGAAGTCTTGGACCAGGCCTTCGGTTTCCGCCGCTTTGAAATGAAAGACGGGCTGATGCTCCTGAACGGAAAACGGATTGTTTTCCGAGGCGTCAACCGGCACGATTTCAGCTCGGTGAGCGGGCGGGTGCCCGATCGGGAGGAACTGCTTCGGGATATCATTACCATGAAGCAAAATAACATCAACGCTGTCCGCACCTCCCATTATCCCAATCAGAGTGCGCTCTATGAGCTCTGCGATCGTTACGGCCTCTATGTGATGGACGAGACCAACATGGAGACGCACGGAAGCTGGGATGCGCTGCTGCGCGGACAGGCGGACCCGGACTATGTGATTCCCAAGGATCACGGAGAATACCTGCCCATGCTGCTCGACCGCGTGAATTCCGTTTATCAGCGGGACAAGAATCATGCCTGCATTCTGATCTGGTCCTGCGGCAACGAGAGCTACGGCGGCACTGTCATCCGCGAGATGAGCATGCAGTTCCGCCGCCTGGATCCCCACCGCCTCGTACACTATGAGGGAATTACCTGGGACCCGAGCTTCCCCGACACCAGCGATATGGAAAGCCGTATGTATGCCCCGGCTGCGGATATCGAGCGCTTTCTCAAAGAGCATCCCGAAAAGCCGCTGATCAGCTGTGAATATGCCCATGCGATGGGAAACTCCTGCGGGGCAATGCACAAGTATACCGAGATGGCCGAGCGTGAGCCGAAGTATCAGGGCGGCTTTATCTGGGACTATGTGGACCAGTCACTTTATAAAAAGGACCGTTATGGGCAATGGTTTCAGGCTTACGGCGGTGACTGCGGCGAGCGCCCGACGGACTGGAACTTCAGCGGCAACGGGATCGTCTACGGCGGCGACCGCAGCCCCTCGCCCAAAATGCAGGAGCTTCGATATCTTTATCAGGAGATCTCCGTGGAATTTGACGACACGGGCTTTACCGTCTTCAACCGCCAGCTTTTCCGGAATACGGATGTTTTTGCGGCGGAAGCTGTGCTGTTGAAGGACGGCCTGGAATGCAGGCGCGTCCCGCTGTCCGTTGCCGTGCCGCCTCAGGAACGGAAACGGGTTCCGATCCCGACGGAACTGCTGGAGGAAATGGCCCTGCACGAGCAGGCTGCCGTCAGCCTGGACAGACCGCTGCCGGAATTTGCGCTGACCGTCTCCTTCCGCCTGCGCGAGAGCTGCCTGTGGGCCGACGCGGGCCATGAGGTCGCCTTCGGACAGAAGATCTGGAAGCGTGAGAGGCCGGATTTCAGCTGCGGCGAGGATCTGACTGTCGTACGGGGCAAGTGGAATCTGGGTGTGCGCGGCGAACGCTTCACCGCTCAGTTCTCGGTCCTTCGCCCGGGTCTTACCTCTTATGTGTTCGACGGAACGGAAAGGATGGAAAAGCTCCCTCTGCCCAATTTCTGGCGGGCGCCGACCGACAACGACCGCGGCAATGCCATGCCTCAGCGCTATGCGCAGTGGAAGATCGCAAGCCTCTATCTCACCAGCCTTCTTCTGCAGTGGGAGAGTGCGGAACGGTTTCCTGCGGTGGAGCGGCGCGAACACAGCGTGCTGGTTTCCTATGACTATTGTTTGCCCACGCAGCCCGCAAGCGGCTGCCGCCTGAGTTATGAGGTCTTCGGCGACGGCACCGTTCTGACTTCGCTCTCCTTCCGGGCGGTCAAAGGGCTGCCGGATATGCCGGAGTTCGGCGTGATGTTTACGCTGAATGCGGATTATGATCGTTTTTCTTACTATGGTCTGGGGCCCGAGGAAAACTATGCGGACCGCAGACACGGAGCCCGGCTGGGTGTTTTTGAGAAAGGCGTCGCCGAGAATCTGTCCCGCTATCTGGTCCCTCAGGAGTGCGGAGGCCGCTGCGGCGTACGCTGGCTTCGTGTGACGGACCGGCGCGGCCGGGGCATGGAGTTCTTCGGGGACGAACTGTTTGTGAACGTCCTGCCCTGGACTCCGCATGAGCTGGAAAATGCCGACCACGCCTATGAACTGCCGCCGATCCACCATACGGTGGTCCGCGTTGCACTGCAGCAGATGGGCATCGGCGGCGACGACAGCTGGGGCGCAAAGACCCACCCGGAATATCTGCTGCCGGCAGAACAGAATCTATGCTTCCGTTTCGGATTCCGAGGAATCTGAGCTTCCGATCCCAATCATAGGTAAGGAAATGAGAAGGAGACGGAACGATGGGGATCAAGCAAAAGGAGAGCCCGAACCGCGGCAGATTTGTGCTCATCGCGCTGCTGGTCACGGCGACCGTTCTGTTCGCGGTGTGGGCCCTTGCTTTTCATCATCACAATCTCTGCGTGTTCCTCGTCAGCAACTATCAGTCGACGCTGGCGCTGCTGCCCACGCTGACGCTGCTGGGCATGCTGGCGATCGTGGTGAACATCGACGACTATATCCGCCCCGACCGCAAGCGGATCATGCGGATCATCATCGCGGTGGTGTTCAGCCTGGTGATCCAGGATCATCTGGAATACCGCCTGATGATCGGGGAGCCGCATGTCACGGCGCGGACGCTGACGGCGATCTACGGCTATGCGGTCTGGCCGGCGGCGCTGGCCCTGTTCATGCGGATGATCGCGCCGGAAAAGCGCCTGCGGTGGGTGTGGGCGCTGCTGGGCCTGAACGCCGCGGTCTACCTGACGGCGCTGTTTTCGGACGTCTGCTTCCACATCTCGTATGACAACCATTTTCATCGCGGCCCCCTGGGCAACATGAGCTTTTATGTCAGCACGGTCCTGCTCATCTGCTGGCTGGTGCTGACGATACGCGTGTTTGAGCCGACGACGCGCCGCGAGACCTGGCTGCCGGTGCTGATGCTGGAGCTGATCATCGGCGCGCTGGCGCTGGACTTCAACACCTACGACTTCGACCAGCCCATCGCCTATCTCACCATCGCCGCCGTCGTTGACTGCGTGATCAACTACATCTGGCTGCACTTTCAGTTCGTGCGCGAGCACGAGCGGGCGCTGCAGGCGGAACAGCGGATCCAGATCATGATGACCCAGATCCGGCCCCATTTCCTCTACAACTCGCTCACCGTGATCCAGGAGCTCTGCCGCTCAGACCCGGCCCAGGCGGAAGAGGCCACCGTGCAGTTTGCAAACTATCTGCGCGGGAACATGGACGCGCTGCAGACGACCGCCCCGATCCCCTTCGCCAGGGAGCTGGAGCATACCCGGCAGTATCTGGCGCTGGAGAAGATGCGCTTCGAGGAGAAGCTGACCGTGCGGTACGACATCCCGTGCATGTCCTTTACCCTGCCGATCCTGACCCTGCAGCCCATCGTGGAGAACGCCGTGCACCACGGCGTCCGCGGCAACGCCGACGGAAAAGGGGAGGTGCTCATCGCCACAAGGGAGTATCCCGACCGCTATGAGATCACCGTGACCGACAACGGCCCCGGCTGTAAGCCGGAGAAGCAGGAGAAGGACCCCGGGAAATCCCATGTGGGCATCCAGAATGTGCGCGAGCGCCTGGCTCAGATGTGCGGGGGCAGCCTGCGCGTCGAATCCACACCGGGAACGGGGACCACCGTGACCGTCACTCTGCCGAAGGAGGAGAACAAACCGTGCTGATCTTTGCCATAGACGATGAACCCAAAGCGCTGCGGGTGCTCTGCCGCTGCATCGAAGAGGCTGAGCCGGGCGCCGTGCTGCGCGCCTTTGACACGGCCGTCGAGGCGCTGGATGCCATCCGGAGCGGAGGGCTGAGGCCGCAGGTCGTTTTCAGCGACATCGAGATGCCGGCCATCTCGGGGCTGGAATTTGCCGTCGCGCTCAAGACAGCCTCCCCGGACACGCGGGTGGTATTCGTCACGGCCTTTTCCCAATATGCGATGGAAGCCTTCCGGGTACGCGCGCACGACTATATCATGAAGCCGCTGACGCCGGAGGACGTGCGGACGGAACTGGACGAACTGCCGATGGCGATGAAACCGCAGAAGAACCGGCTGCAGGTTCGGTGCTTCGGCAGCTTCGAGGTGTTCTGGCAGGAGGAACCGCTGAAGTTCAAACGCAGGCAGACGAAAGAGCTGCTGGCGTATCTGATCGACCGGATGGGCGTATCCTGCACGTCGGAGGAACTGATCTCGGTGCTGTGGGACGACCCCGGCAATCTGAAGGACGCCAAGCATGCGATCCGCAATCTCGTCAGCGATCTGCGTGAGACCCTGAAGCAGATCGGGATGGAGGACGTCCTGATCCGCCGCGGGGGGCACATCGCCGTACGCGAGGAGCTGCTGGACTGTGACTATTACCGGATGCTGACCGGCGATATGGCGGCGGTCAACGCCTTTCGTGGCGAATATATGAGCAATTACAGCTGGGCGGAGCTGACGGCGGGAACGCTGCATTTCCGCAGCACGCTGCGTCAGGAGGACAGTTCCGCCGGCGCATGAGCACAGAGAGAAGAATCATCAGACCCGGGACGCAGGGACGCGTCCCGGCTTTTTTTAGGTATGCATATTATTAGCGGCTTGTTTGAGACGTTTTTGAGCGCCTTCTGTGTTAAGATGCTGTGAGATTTTATAAACTTGCACATTAACGAAGAAAGAGTAAGCAATTATGCAGATCTTTGCCGTAGCCAACGACCCGAAAACCCTGGAAGAAATAAAGACAGCCATCCAAAAGGCGGCCCCGAATGCGGAGCTCGCAGGCTTTTCGCTTGCCGGCGATGCGCTCTCTGCCGTCCGGGACGGGGGACTGTGCCCGGACATCGTGTTCAGCGGCATCGAGATGCCGGGGATGTCCGGCCTGGTGTTTGCCGCCACGCTCCGGAAGATCCTGCCCGACACGGCCGTGGTCTTTGTGGCGGACACGCCGCAGTATGTGCTGGATGCTTTCCGGGTACGGGCGGCGAACTATATCATCAGCCCGCTGACGCCGGAGGACGTGCTGACAGAGCTGCAGGAACTGCAGAAGGGAAGAAATGAGCTGAACAGGCTGCAGGTCCGCTGCTTCGGCAGCTTTGAGGTCTTCTGGAAGGGAGAACCGCTGAAGTTTGCACGGCGGCAGACAAAGGAAGTGCTGGCCATTCTTGTCGACCGGAGAGGCAAGGCCTGTACGGCGGAAGAGATGATCCTCATGCTGTGGGGGGATGCGGATGATATGGATAAGGCGAAGCACCGGATCCGGAACTTCCTCTGTGACCTGCGCTCGACCCTCGGGAAAATCGGCATGCAGAATGTCCTGATCCGGGAGGGGACGCAGATCGCCGTTCGCCCTGAGATGCTGGACTGCGATTATTACCGGATGCTGGAGAAGGAGGACAGGAAGGCGATCCGGGAATTCAGCGACGAATACATGAGCAGCTACAGCTGGGCGGAGCCGACACGGGGAAGCCTGCAGTTTCAGAAGAAGCCCTGATCCGGGGCGTTCGAAGCCAGCCCACGGCACGTTTCAGTGAATTTACAATTTATTTACAAAATAGCTTTTGAGATGATTTGAGCACTTTTTGCATAATATTGCAATAAATATTTAATAATTATACAAATCAGCGCAACGGCAGCAATCTGAAGTCGGGCGGTCCTATCATGCCGACTAACCCCATTATTATCCAAATTCAGGAGGACTCGGGATCCATGAGCACCACATCCAATTATAGAAAGCATCCGGCGAAGAAGCTTGTGTGCCTTCTGCTGACGCTGACGCTGCTGCTGACGCTCAGCATCTCGGCCTTTGCCGCCGGGACGCATGAAATCAGCGACGGCGCGTTCCCCCTTTACGCCAACAGCATGAACACGGGCATGGAGATGAAGCTCTACTTCCTGGACGGCGTCGGCGACCTGCCCTATATGGAGGTCAACGATCTGGTCACGCTGCTGCGGATGTTTTTCGAAAGCGAGTTCGCGGTATCCGCGGAGGACGCCGTCGTAACGATCACGAGGACGAACGAAGCCTACTCCGCGGAGGTCCCGATGACCATCGATTTTGACAGCAGCGTCCTGTGGTTTCAGGACTATAACCTGTTCTGCATGCTGCCCGTGGCCCCCAACATCCTGGATCTGACCATGTCCAAAGGCTTCAACGACAACGGCGAACCTGCGGTCCTGCAGAAGGTCGGCACGAAATCCTTCGAGCGCTTCGGCGACGCCGTGGAAATCCGTCTGGGGGATTACGGCATCGATCTGGTCCGGCAGGACGGCCTGTACCTGATCCCGCTGCAGACGGTCTCGGATTTCTTCACCGCGCCGAACCTGGCCCAGAGCTTTTACTTCAACGGGCAAAGCGTGATCTTTTCCGGGGATCTGAGAGCCTGCCCCGATGTCTACTACAGCGCCCCCGCCGGCGAGCGCAGCGAGGAGCTGACGGAATTCGGATTTAACGAGCTGTGCGTGATGCTGGACTGCCTCTACGGCCTGAAGGAAGCCCACGCCATCGACAGCTTCGGCGGACTGTTCCATGAAGTCGGCTTTGACGCCTATCTGAGGGGTCCGGAAGTGAAGCAGGCGGACGGGGCGATCTATCGCCTGATCACCGACTTTCTGGATGACAACCACAGCAAGTTTTATGCCTTCTCGTATCTGACCGGCCCGAACGATTATCAGGCCGAGGGCTTCTCGCGCACCCGTATGGCCGAGCACCGGCAGCGGCAGATGGACGCCCGGGCAGCGGTATACCCCGACGGCATCCCCGGCTATGAGGAGGTCGGCAACACCGCCTACATCAGCTTTGACTCGTTCGACATGAACACCGATGACCCCGATGTCTACTATCGGGCGGAGGATGTCGCAGACCTGCCCGACGACACCGTCGGCCTCATCATGAAGGCCCATGCGATGATCAACCGCGAGGACAGCCCCATCGAGAACATCGTCCTTGACCTGAGCGCCAACGGCGGCGGCGCGACGGACGCCGCGGTGTTCACCATCGCCTGGTTCCTGGGGGAGGCCGCCATCGGCATGAACGACACCATGACCGGCGCGATGTGCTCGACCACCTACCGCGGCGACACCAACCGCGACCGGCAGTTTGACGAGAGCGACGCCGTGACGGACAAAAACCTGTTCTGCCTCATCTCGCCCTTCAGCTTCTCCGGCGGCAATCTGGTGCCCTGCATGCTCAAGGAATCCGGGAAGGTGACCCTCCTGGGCCGCACCTCCGGCGGCGGTGCCTGCGTCGTGCAGCCCGTCTCCAGCGCCTGGGGCACGTCGTTTGCCATCTCCGGTCCGCGGCGCATGTCCTTCCTCAAGAACGGCGCCTTCTATGACGTCGACCGCGGCGCGGACCCGGACTTCGTCCTACCCACGCCCGCGCAGTACTACGACCGCGCCACCCTGACGGACTATCTCAACAGCATCTGCTGGAAGTCCGCCTGAGCCAAAAAGCAGTTTATCCGAGCTCAGCTCGGTTAACATAATCTTGAAGAAAGGAAAGATGTTTATGAAGAAACTTCTCAGCATTCTCCTGGCGGTCAGCCTGCTGTTCGCCCTGGCCATCCCGGCTTTTGCCGACGGCGAAAAGAAAGATGAGGACCCGTCCGCGGCGCTGACCGAACTGCTGAACAAGGACGAGCTCACAGACGAAGACCTGAACACGGCGCTCCAGCTTCTGGGCGACCTCATCGTCAAAGAAGCGACCGGCGGGCAGCCCGCGGAAGCCGTGCACGAGATCAGCAGTGCCGAGATTCCCCTTTATGCGAATACGGAGGAGACCGGCATTAATGTGCCGCTCTATTTTCTGGACGGCGTGAAGGACCTTCCCTACGTCAATGCGGATGGCCTGCTGTTCCTGCTTGAAGGGCTTATGGATTTCCAATGTAAGCTGTCGGCAGACGGACCGGTTTTGACCGTCAACCGGCATAGCGAGCTTTTTGATGCGGATATCCCGATGACCATTGATTTCGACAGGAATGTCATCTTCTTCCCCGATTACGATCTGTTCTGTGTGAATCCCGGTGCCTCCAGCATCATGGATACGACCAGACTGACGGGCTTCAACGCCGAGGGCGAGCCTTCGATCCTGCAGAAGGTCGACAACGGCAGTCTTATCCGCTACGGCAAGTCGATCGAGATCGACCTGGGGAATTACGGCATCGACCTGATCCAGCAGGACGGGCAGTACCTGATCCCGCTGCAGACGGTTGCCGACCTGCTCATCGCGCCCAACGCGATGAAAACGCTCTTCTTCAACGGTCAGTCCGTCATCTATTCTGGTGATATCTCGGATTGTGCAGATCTCTACTACGCCGCCCCCACCGGCGAGCGCAGCGACGAACTGACACAGTTCGGCTACAGCGAGCTGTGCATGATGCTGGACACGATTTATGGCCTGAAGGAAACCCACGAAATCGAGACCTTTGACCAGCTTTTCGACGAGGTCGGCTTCAAAGAGTTCCTGCTGGGGCCGGAGGTAAAGCAGGCGGACGCGGCGATCTATCGCCTGATCACCGACTATCTCGATGACAACCACAGCAAGTTCCTGGGCTTTTCCTATCTGACCGGTCCTGTCGATTATGAGGTCACCGGTGTGTCGCGTGCCCGGATGGGCAACTTCCGCCAGCGTCAGCTGGACGCCAGAGAGAAGTTCTATCCCGACGGCGTACCCGGTTATGAGGAGATCGGCAACACGGCCTACATCACCCTGGACGGTTTTGATCTTTACGGAGACCCGGATGCCTGGTACAGTGTGGAAGACCCCATGGATCTCCCCGATGAAGACGCCATCGCCCTGATCATGAAGGCCCATGCCCTCATCAACCGGGAGAACAGCCCTGTCGAGAACGTGGTTCTTGACTTGAGTATCAACGGCGGCGGCGTCGCGGACGCGGCGGTCTTTACGGTTGCCTGGCTCCTGGGCGAGGCTTCCATCGGCGCGAAGAACACCATGACCGGCGCCATGGGCAACACCTTTTACCGGGCCGACGTCAACCGCGACCGCGTCTTTGACGAGAAGGACACCCTGCAGGGCAAACGGCTGTTCTGCATGACGTCCTCCTTCAGCTTCTCCAACGGCAACATGGTGCCCTGCATGCTCAAGGAGTCGGGTGTCGTCACCATGCTGGGCCGCACCTCCGGCGGCGGCAGCTGCAATATCCAGCCCATGTCCTCCGCCTGGGGCACCTCTTTCCAAATCTCGGGCACCAACCGCGCCTCTTTCCTGAAGAACGGTTCCTTCTACGATGTCGACCGCGGTGCGGACCCGGACTACACCATCTCTGAGCCCGAACGGTACTATGACCGCACGGCCCTGACCGATTACATCAACAGTATTTACTGATTAGAAGATAAAAAAGGAGAAGTGAAGCAGAATGAAAAAATTTCTCAGCATCCTGCTCGCGCTGACCCTGCTTCTGTCTCTGGGAATCTCGGCTTTCGCGGATACCCAGACGCAGGAAGAGGAGGCCCTGCTCGCGTACCTGAATGAATTAAAGGAGAAGGACGAACTGCAGGACAGCGATCTGGACACCCTGCTCGGCCTGCTGGGCGATGCGCTCAAGGCGGTACCCTATGAGGAAAAAGCCATCCCAGTCGTGCGGGACGAGGTGGACACAACGGAGACCGCGGCCGTCCGCCTCTATGAGGACCTGCCCGAAGTGCCCTACATGAGCGTCACGGACTTCTATAACCGCTTCTATCTGGCGGGGACAGACCTGAGCGAGGGCATGAGCTTTACCCGCGACGGCGGCGTGTATACGCTCACCAATTTCTGCGGTGACAAAGCGGTGTTCGACGTCAACAACGACACCGTCGTGATGGACAATGTGGATCGCTTCATCAAGCCTGCCCACGACCACCTGCTCAGGGAATCCGACGGGTATGACCCGGACATTCCTTTTGCCAAGACAAGCCACAGCATCGAGCCGGAGATGGCGACGCCGAAGGCCATCGCCCTGGCAAACTATGACATCGATCTGCGCGGCGACGACACCGGCGTTTATGCGCCGCTGCCCACCCTGTCCGACATCTTTGCAGGCGCGACCGGCTATTATGTCAGCTATGTGGGCGGAAAAATCTACATCAATGATTTTCAGGGTTCTTTCCAGGACTACTCCGCGATGGAGGACGACCCGGATTACCTCCCGGCGGTGAAAGCGGACCGCAGCGAGGCGCTGGCCCGGTACATCTATAACGAACTCTGCCTCAACATCGACCTGTGGTACGGCAAGCCCGGCCAGGAATTCATCCACGAGAATCTGATGAACGGATCGTTCGACGATGTCCTCAGCCGCAAGTACCCCGAGATCAAGGAGATGCTGCTCGCCACCGACTTTCTGACCTTCTATAAGGGACTGAATCATGTATACAACGGGCTGCTGTTTGACGGCGGCCATACCGGTATCGCCGCCACAGCGGTCATGATGGACAATATGGAGCTGACGAAACAGCTCACCAGAGAGATTCTGGAGCTGGACTACGGCAGGTCCTGCTACGAGTTCAACATCGGCAAGAACGAGCGCAAGGCACAGTGTGAGGAAGCCAGTGAAGCCCTCTACAACGGGGACTACTATGCGGAGCAGGGCGACACCGCCATCATCCGCTTTGACCACTTCATCGTGGACAACGACGGCTGGAAGGCCTTCTATGCCGGGACGGGCGAGCGGCCGCTGGTGACGAAAGACGACGAGGATAACGACACCTGGGAGAGCATCGGCACCGTCCTCTCAGGTCTGGAGCGCGCCGCGCAGAACCAGGAGATCAGGAACATCATCATTGACGTCAGCTGCAACGGCGGCGGCAGCGACACCGCCCTGCTCGCCATCGAGTGGCTGCTGACCGGCATCGGCTACGTCCGTGACAAGGACGCGCTGAATGCACAGTTCGACACCAAGTCCCTGCTCTTCGACATGAACTTTGACGGCGTCTTCGACGACAGCGATGTCAGCCCCTATACCGGATACAACTTCGGCGTCCTGACCAGCAAATACTCCTTCTCCTGCGGCAACAACTTTCCCTGGTTCATGCACGAACACGGCGCCATGATCCTGGGCGAGCAGAGCGGCGGCGGCGCCTGCGCGATCCGCCTGTCCAGCGTCGGCGGCATGGATATGCGCAACTCCGCTGCGTCCAGCTGCGGCGTCAACGATGAGGGCGGCACCATAGACAACGGCTGCCCCGTGAATGCCGAACTGCTGGGCGAGGGCGAGAACCCCACCACGGGCTTCTACGACCTGGACACCCTCAGCGCGCTGATGAACGAATTCTTCAGCGAAGCTCTGGAACAGGCCGCCTGATGCCAGAATCCCCCGAGGTCAGCCGGAATGCCTGATTGGGAGTGCCCGACTTCAGATTTCTGCCGCGTATCTTGTGTTTCATGAACCGGGTCCCGGTTTTCCGACTGACACAAATCCATTTGTATCCCATAAAAATTTATATAAAAGGAGAATGTAAAAATGGGACTTTTTGACGGAAACAAAAAAACATGCGACCTCTGCGGAGAAAAAATGGGCCTTCTGGGCGGAATCTTTAGCTCTGAAGATCTCGCCGACGGCAAAACCATCTGCGGAAGCTGCCGCGGAAAGTGCACACCGGGTGAGCTGAAGTTCAGCGCCATGACCCTGGACGACGTGAAGGCCAACATCGCCGTCGCCGAGGCCAACAAGAAGAAGGGTGCCGCGGAATTCAAGGCCACCCAGAAGATCAAGAAGGGCGCGTATCGCGGCAACGATTTCGTGGATATCGACGCAAACCACGGCTGGTTCATGAACGCCGACGAGAAGGACGGCTGGGTGTACAGCCTGGACGACGTGTATTACTTCAACCTGGATCTGGATTACGCGCCGCTGGAAGAGGGCCAGGGCTTTGAAGTGAGAACGGAAGATTATCCCGAGCTGCCCAAAATCCCCCAGGGCGTGCGGGTCACCGACGCCAAGCTGGTCATCTGGCTGACGGACAACGAGCTCGCCGTCAGCAAGGTAGAGATCAGAGCTGCCGGATACTCCCCGGATGAGGGCGACATCCGCGGTGCCTTTGCCGCCGCGCATGACTTCTTCCTGGCGCTGAAGGATTACCGCGCGTCCAAGGTCCCCGCCGGAAAGCACTGATCATCGGATCCAATCGCACAGACTATTCCCCGGAGGCAGGTCAGACTGTCTCCGGGGAACCGTGATATTCAGAAGCAAAATACAGAAGGAGCGTTTGTTATGTTTGCTGTCAAATCCATAGGCCTTTTTGTCGCCCTGGTCATCGCCTGGTATGTTCTCAAGGTTGTCGCGGACTGGAAGATCTTCACCAAAGCCGGGGAAGCCGGATGGAAGTCTCTGATCCCGTTTTATAATGTCATCGTGGAGTACGACATCAGCTGGGAGCTTGTTTACGGCGTGCTGTTCCTCGCGGCGACATTCCTATCAAGCTGGCTCTCGTCGAAGACCGGTCAGGGCCAGGAGGCGGTTCCCGCCTGGCAGACCATTCTCCAGAGTGTGTCAGGTCTGGCCATGGCCGTGCTGCATTTCATTCAGTCTGTGAAGCTGTCCAAGGCTTTCGGCAAGGGCGTCTTCTACGGCATCCTGCTGTTCCTCTTCGGGCCCATCTTCCGTGTGGTTCTCGGCCTCGGTAAATCCGAGTATCTCGGCCCGCAGTAAAGACCCCGGAATCGGGACAGATCGCATCAGAAAAAACCGGACTGCCGGGTGCAGTTCCAATCCATATCGTTTTCAGGGAGAAAAAAGCAGATGAAGAAAAACAGAGAGATCACGGAAGAATCCTCCGTAATCAGCTATGGCCGCCTGGTGTTTGAGGCCATACCGGAGATCGTCAGCTTTCAGATCTTTTCAAGCATTGTGCTGGGCGTGCTGGCCTGGGCGGTCAGGTGGCTCATCACCTTCGTGGCCGAGTCCGGCGGCGCGGCCATCACCACGGCCAATCTCAAAGACCTGCTGCTCAGCTGGCGGGGGCCTGTGATCCTGGTGCTGGGCGCGGTGCTGGTGGCGGTCTTCGCCGTGCTCGAGATTTTTGCCAGCCTGCATCTGTATGACGACATCCTGCGGGGACGGAATGTGCGCCTGCGCAGCGAGGTCGGCCGGGGCTTCGTCTCTCTGCGCCGCTTTGCAGACCCCTTTGGCCTGCTCATTCTGCTGTACATCTTTATCGCGGTGCCGCTGTGCGGGATCGGCTTTTCGATCAGCCTGACCGAGAGCTTTTACATCCCCAACTTCATCATGGAAGTTGTGCGCGCCAACAAGCTGTTCAACACGGCCTACTGGATCGTGATCGCGGCGCTGGCGGCCGTGGGCCTCGGCGGCATCTTCACCCTGCACGGCGTGGTGATCGACGGCAGAAAGCCCCTGCAGGCCTTCAAGGACTCATTCCGGCTCTGGAAGGAGAACTGGAAGAACTTCGTGCCGGTCATGCTGCTGACCCTGGTCGTGATCGTGGCGCTGATCGCGGGCTTTACGATGCTGAACGACTTCTGGATGCAGAAGCTCGAGGCCAAGGGCGCCATGTTCCCTGCGGGCCATCGGGTGGACTTCCGGGAAGTGATCAACGGCGGCGGGACCGATCTGGACGGCGAGATGATGGTTTACCGCAGCCTCTGCGCGCTGGTCGTCCTGGGCGGCAGCTTCCTGACCTACCTGCTGACCCTGATCGGCGGCTCGTATCTCATGCTGCGCCTGACACGCTGCTATCTCGAGTATACCAGGGACGATCTGGTCAAATGGCCTTCCCGCTCCGAACGGCGGGGCTATCTGGCAAAGCTGCTTCTGCTGATCCTGATCCTGGTTCTGATTTTTGCGCTCTCCGTGGGCATCGGCGTCGGCTTTGACGATTTCTTCCACAGGGATGAGCCCGTGCGCATCGTGGCGCACCGGACCGGCGGCGTCATGGCCCCGGAGAACTCGCTCGAGGGTCTCGAGCTTGCCATTGAGCATGGCTGCTATGCGGCCGAGACCGACACCCAGCGGACAAAGGACGGCTATTACATCATCAACCATGACGATGACTTCAAGCGCCTCACCGGGGTGAAGAAAAAGCCCGGTGACCTGACACTGGAGGAGGTCCGTGAGCTTGTCATCACCGATCCGACCACCGGCAAAACCTGTGACGTGCCGGAGCTGGACGAGATGCTGGATGTCGTCAAGGACCGTATCATTCTCTTCCTCGAACTCAAGGGCGCCACCGCCGACAAACAGATGGTGGATGACGTGGTAAAGATGATGCGTGAAAAGGACTGCGTGGACGATGTGGTGCTGATCTCCCTGAAGTATGACATCATCGACTATGCCGAGACCCAATATCCGGAGGTTGAGACCGGCGTTCTGATGTTCGGCGGCCTGGGCGATGTCTCCCGCATCCACAGTGACCTGCTGATCCTGGAAGAGGAGATGGCTACCACTTCCCGCATGGACAGCATCCACAACAGCGGCAAAGAGGTCTATGTCTGGACCATCAACACCGAGAAAGGCATGTACAAGTTTCTTGACAGCAGCTGCGACGGCATCATCACCGACCAGATCGAGATGGCCGAGCGCGTGCAGGAAACGCTGGACAACCGCACGGATATGAAGCTGCTGCAGGACAGACTCGCGGATATCTGGGAGTGACCGCGCAGCCCTGACCGATTTCATCAACGGTATTTACTGATTAAAAAGATAAAAAAGGAGAAGTGAAGCACAATGAAGAAACTACTCAGCATCCTCCTTGCACTGGCCATGGTTCTCTCCCTCGGCATGACAGCCTTTGCCGAAGAGGAGAAGAAAGACGAGCCGGATCTGAAAACCTTCCTGAGCGAACTGGCGGAGAAGGACAAGGTAACAGAAGAAGATCTGTCTGAACTGCTGACCATCCTGGGCAACCGTATTGCCGAAGAGATCGGCACCGGTCTGTCAGATGCCGGCATGAAGCACGAGATCACCAGCGCCGTATTTCCTATCTACTTTGAGGGCGCAGAAACAGGTATGGATCTGACGCTCTACTTCCTGGACGGCGTGACTGACCTGCCTTATATCGAGGCCAACGATTTTTTGATGTTGATCTCGGAAATGTATGACGGTGTCAAGTTTACGATCTCTTCGGAGGGACCCGTTGTAACCATTAACAGAACCAACGAGCTCTATGAGCAGGATATTCCCCTGACCTTCGATTTTGACAACGACACCATCAATTTCATGGATTATAACCTGTTCTGCATGAAGGCCACTGCCTCGACCATATTGGACTTTACCAATTTGACCGGTTTCAACGACGCGGGAGAGCCCTCCCTTCTGCAGAAGGTCGATAACGGCTCCTATGCCCGCTTCGGCGATGAGCTGCAGATTCCCCTGGCAGATTATGACATTGAACTGATTCAGCAGGACGGACTGTACCTGATCCCGCTGCAGACGATCTCCGACTTCATCACAGCTCCTGCTCAGATGAGCGGCCTGTACTTTAACGGAAAGTGCGTCATCATATCTGAAGATATCCGATCCTGCCTGGATCTTTACTATGACGCTCCCACCGGCGAGCGCAGCGAGGCGCTGACAAAATACGGCTACAATGAGCTGTGCCTGATGCTGGACTATCTCTACGGCATGAAGGGAAGTCATGATATTGAGAGTTTTGACAAGCTGTTCCATGAGGTCGGTTTTGACGCTCTGCTGAAGGGTTCGGAAGTGAAACAGGCAGACGGGGCCATTTACCGCCTGATCACAGACTATCTCGATGACAACCACAGCAAGTGGCACGCTTTCTCTTATCTGAACGGGCCTGTTGATTATACGGCCACCGGACTCTCCCGTGCGCGGATGGGCAATTTCCGCCAGCGTCAGCTGGACGCCAGGGCAGAGTATTACCCCGACGGCGTTCCCGGATATGAGGAGATTGGGAACACGGCCTATATCACCTTTGATAATTTTGAAATCTCCGTTGAAAATCCTGATGATTACTATGCTGTAGAAGATCCCATGGATCTCCCGGACGATACCATCGGCCTGATCATGAAGGCGCACGCCATGATCACCCGTGAGGACAGCCCGATTGAAAACGTAGTCCTCGACCTGAGCAGCAACGGCGGCGGTGTTACGGACACGGCGATCATTACCATCGCCTGGTTCCTGGGGGAGGCTTCTGTCGGCATGAAGGACACCATGACCGGCGCCATTTGCTCCAATACCTATCGGGCCGATATCAACCGGGACAGAGTGTTTGACGAGAACGACACGATCTCGGACAAAAATCTGTTCTGCCTGACCTCCTCCTTCAGCTTCTCCTGTGCCAATTTGGTACCCTGCATGTTCAAGGAGTCCGGCGTTGTCACGCTGCTCGGGCGTACCTCCGGCGGCGGTACCTGCACAATCCAGCCCGTTTCATCTGCCTGGGGAACATCTTTCCAGATCTCGGGCAACAGGCGCACGTCCTTTATGAAGAACGGCTCCTTCTATGATATTGACCGCGGCGCGGACCCGGACCATGTTTTCACCACGCTGGATCAGTATTATGACCGTGCTGCCCTGACCGACTATATCAACAGCCTCTGCTGGGGCGGCAAGTAAGAGAGAAGAAATGCAAAGAAAGGAAAAAAGAGCAGTGAAAAAATTTTTGAGCATCATTCTGATTCTTGCAATGGCCTTATCCTTCACAGTGATGGCTTTTGCCGAAGAAGAAAAGGACGATCCGGATTTGAAAACCTTCCTGAGCGAACTGGCGGAGAAGGACAAGGTCACAGAAGAAGATCTGTCTGAACTGCTGACCATCCTGGGCAACCGTATTGCTGAAGAGATCGGCACTGGTCTGTCAGATGCCGACGCGAAGCAGGAGATCACTTCAAAGGACATGACCTTCTATCTGTGCGGCGTGGAGGATACCCGCACCCAGCCTGTCTACTTTGTCGGCGATTCGGACGTCCCCTATCTCTCGCTGGAAGACTGGGCAGAGCTGATGACCTACCTGATGAAGACCTATATCCATGATGGCCAGAATGTCACATTCGATTTGAGCTTTTCCAAGGAAGGGGCGACCGGTACGCTCACGCGGACGGACGGCGATCCTTACACCATGACTTTTGACTGTGCCGCCGACACGATTACCTTCGTTGACTACGATGCTTTCGTCCGTCCCGAGGCAGACAGGGTGCTGCTTGACATTCTGGATGCCGACAGCCCGCATTCGGAGGAGGAAACGGGGCTCTTCAGCCGCGTCAGCGGAAGCTCCTACGAGCGCTACGGTGATGAAGTGGTGCTGGACCTCGGGGCTTATGGGATCGACCTGGTTTCGGACGAAAACGCCGTCTATGTCCCCGCGCAGACGCTCAGCGATTTCCTGCTGGCGCTGAAGTACATGAACCTGTTCTACAACGGGAAGGAACTGTACTTCCTGGACTTTGGCGGCCTTGATGAGGATGCTGTTGCCGATTTGTTTTATGATGTGGAGCAGAAAGAAATCAGCGAGGCCATGGGCAAGTTCAATTATGCCGAACTGTGCCTTGTGTTTGACAATCTCTACGGTCTGAAGGACATCCACGGGATCAACAGTTTTAATGACCTGGCTTTCCAGACCAACACACGCGATGCCTTGATGGGTACGGACACCAATGCCGCGGACGCAGCCCTGTACATCATCATTTCTCAGCATCTGGATGACCGGCACAGCAGCTTCACCGCACCTTCTCCCTTCAGCCGGGAAGACCTTACGGATGATCTTTCAGAGAAAGTCGGTTACGGACGGACCATTCTTGCCGGTATCACACAGAAATTGGCTTATGTGAACGCCCGTACGAAGGCTTATCCTGATGGTGTGCCCGGTTATGAAGAAATCGGCAACACGGCATATATCACTTTTGACGAATTTCTCGCAGCTCCGGAAGATGTTGATTATCAAAAAACCGCACCCACGGCGGACGCCGAGGACACGATCGGGCTTCTGAGCTACGCCTATTCCCAGATCATGCGTGAAAACAGCCCCATCGAAAATGTGGTGATGGATCTCTCGTGCAACGGCGGCGGTGCAGCCGATGCGGCGGTCTATGCGATTTCCGCCTTCCTGGGCGACGGCTATGCCAGCGTGACAAACACCATGTCCGGCGCACTTGCCACCGGTGTCTATAACATCGACCTGAATCTCGACGGGAAATTTGACGAGAAAGACCGCGGACTGACAGAGAAAAAGCTCTTCTGCCTGATTTCGCCCAACAGCTTCTCCTGCGGCAACCTGGTGCCCAACATTTTCAAGAATTCCAACCAGGTGACCCTGATCGGCCGTAATTCTGCCGGCGGAAGCTGCATGATCCTTCCCCTGAGTACGGCAACCGGGGCTGTTTTCCAGATCTCCGGCCCCACGCGTCTGGCCTTCACCAAGAACGGTTCCTTCTACGATATCGATCAGGGCGCGGCGCCCGATATTCCTCTCCAGTTCCCGGAATCCTTCTATGACCGCGCAGCCCTGACCGATACCATCAACGGGATCCTGTAAGGCGGACCGTTCGGCAGACAGCCTGCGTATTCAAATCCCTATCCAAGGAGGAACGTACAAATGAGCGTCACATCCAATTTCAGAAAGCACCTGAAGGCGATTCCCGAGATCGCGAAATTCGTTATGCCGAGCACAAAGTATGAGGTCCTGCTGGACCTCAACGGCGACGGCAAGTGCGACTTTGCCTTTATCGACACCACGGGAGACGGGTTTCCCGATTCCTTCGCCCTCGACAGGACCGGCAGCGGAGAACTGAATCTGTATTACGTTGACACGGACGGCAACGGCCTCGCCGACACCACCCTGTACTATCCCGACGGTCAGGACACACCCAGCTATACCAAAATCGGCAAGGAAAACGAGGCCCGCATTCATGAGTTCGTCGGGCAGATAATACGGGAGGGAATCACGGCGGCCCTGAAGGAGAGCGATCCCCAGCGCATCCTGGATACCCTGTACGGCATCAAGAACGACATCGACGAGAAGGCAAAGGTCTACGGCAAGACCGGCACGCTCGCAAGGACGCGCGCAGCCATGAGGGCCGACGCCGAGATGGCAAAGCTGCTCTGCCCGTCCCCGAAGAACGAGCTGTTCTTCGACCTGAACGACGACGGCATCACCGACTTTGCCCTGATCGACAGCAACCGCACCGGCGACTTTGACACCTTCGCCATGGACCTTTACGGCGACGGCGAATTCGACATGTATCTGACCGACATGGACGCGAACGGCATTCCCGACCGCGTGCTCTATTACAAAACCGGTGATGATGAGCCCACCATGTTCGCGGCAGGCAGCGGGCTGGAAAAGGCGCTTCGCCCCGCTACCGAGAAATTCTTGAAGACCCTGCGCGAAGAGTTCACGGCGAAGAACCTGGTCAAGGCGCTGCAGACCTACAAGCTCGAGTCAATTGCCGTGCTGAAGGCCGTCCGGGAGGAACTGGGCCTGTAAGCTCGCAGCACCTGCCCGGGGAGCACCGGGGACGGTCATACGCACAAGCGCCCCCGGCACATCCCGGAAAGCATCATCAAAAAGAAAGGACGAGAAAGACAATGAAGAAACTACTCAGTATCCTCCTTGTCCTGGCAATGGTTCTCTCCCTCGGCATGACAGCCTTTGCCGAAGAGGAGAAGAAAGACGAGCCGGATCTGGAAACCTATCTGAACGAGCTGGCAGAAAAGGGCGAGGTCACCGAAGAGGACCTGACCAATCTGTTCAACATGCTGGGCAATGCCATCTCCAGAGAGCTCAGCGGGTATTCCGAGGTATCGGCAAAGGATATGAACTGGGTCCTCTGCAATGAGAACGATACCCGTACGCAGCCGGTCTACTTTATCGGCGACTCGGACGTGCCCTACATGTCACTTGAGCAGGTGGCGGAGCTGTACCCCTATCTGATGAAGACCTATGTCCACAAGGGACACGAGGAAATCGAATTCGGGCTGCGCTATACCCGAGAGGGCAATATCGGCACCCTGACGCGGACGGACGGCGACCCTTACACCATGATCGTCGACTGTGACGCCGACACGATCACCTTTTTCGATTTCGACGCCTTTCAACGCCTGGAGGCGGATCGTGTGCTGATCGACGTCCTGGAGGCGGACAGCGCCAATTCGGAAGAAGAAAACTCTCTCTTCCTCCGCGCCCCGGGCTCGTACGAGCGCTACGGTGATCCCGTGGTCCTGGATGCCGGCGCCTACGGCATCGATCTGGCGGCCGACGAGAACGGCCTCTATGTGCCGATGCAGACCTTCAGCGATTTCCTGCTGGCGCTGCATTACATCAATCTGCTGTACAACGGCGACGCCGTCTTCTTCGTGAAATACGGCGACCTCGGCGAAGGCCTGACCGGGGAGCGCAAGCCGATGGGCGAACTGTACTATCAGGCCGAAAAACGGCAGATCAGCGAAAAAATGGGGCAGTTCAGCTACAACGAACTCTGCCTGGCCTTCGACAACCTCTACGGTCTGAAGGAAGCCCACGGCATCGCCTGTTTTGACGATCTGGCCCAGCAGGCCGGCGCGAAACAGGCCCTGATGGGTCCGGACCCCAATGCCGCGGACGAGGCCCTGTACAAGATCATCTTCATGCACCTGGACGACCAGCACAGCACCTTCGGATCCGAATCGGCCTGGAGCCGTGACGGACTGGCCAAAGAACTGCTCGACACCGTCAGCGTCGGACGCGCCATGCGCGACAGCATCATCAAGGGCAAGACGTATCAAGCCGCCCGTGCGGAGGCTTTCCCCGACGGAGTACCGGCCTATCAGGAGATCGGCAACACGGCCTACATCACCTTTGACCAATTCCTGCCCATTCCGGACGGTGTGGATTATTATGTAACCCCGCCCACGGCAGAGAACACGGACACCATCGGCATCATGATCTACGCCTACTCGCAGATCACGCGCGAGAACAGCCCCGTAGAAAACGTGGTGCTGGACCTCTCGTGTAACGGCGGCGGCGACGCGGACACCGCGATCTTTGTCATCGCCACGTTCCTGGGCAATGGCTACGGGAGTCTGAAGAACACCATGACCGGCGCGCTTGCCACCGCCGTCTACAATGTGGACGTAAACCTGGACGGCAAGTTTGACGAGAACGACCGCGGACTGACGGACAAGAAGCTCTTCTGCCTGACCACCTCGAGCAGCTTCTCCTGCGGCAACTTCGTACCCAGCGTGTTCAAGAATTCCGAGCAGGTGACGCTGCTGGGCAGGACCTCGGGCGGCGGAAGCTGCGTCGTACTGCCGATGACCACCGCCTACGGCACCCTCTTCCGCA
The DNA here is from genome assembly GCA_017538965.1 of Oscillospiraceae bacterium. Taxonomy (GTDB): domain Bacteria; phylum Bacillota; class Clostridia; order Oscillospirales; family Oscillospiraceae; genus Limivicinus. The sequence continues at coordinate 4,061 of JAFYHU010000015.1, read as the reverse complement.
TCTCCGGCCCCACCCGCCTGGCTTTCACCAAGAACGGCTCGTTCTATGACATCGACCAGGGCGCGGAGCCCGACTTTACCCTTGCCTTCCCCGAGACCTTCTACGACCGAGAGGCCCTGACAGACTACATCAACAGCCTGCATTGAGCGAAAAGCAAACACCGGGGGCGGCTGTGCGTACAACCGTCCCCGGCGCAGGCCGGGAGTGATGTGCAGCACCTTCCATTTGAAAACGACCCGGGCGCGGCTCGGTACGAAGGCTTATCCTGACGGTGTGCCCGGTTACAGGAAGCGGTTCCCTGTACTGAGAACCGCCTTTATGTGATATTTGGTTAAGAAGGTCAGAAAGCATTTGAGAAATCTGCTTTATCGGTCAAGGCTTTTTTCATCCAGGAGGAAATCTATCAGATTGATTCTGAGCACCCCATCTTCATCAGTCCAATTCTTTCCATAGGTCTTTGATACGACAATTTTCTTAAACGAATCATTCACTGCTTTCAGTGGCCTGAGCTCAGCCTTCTCTTTCCTTTCATCCTCTATGCTCAACGCAGATTGAATGTAATACTTCTTATTTCCCTTTGTTGCAATGAAATCAATTTCGCAGTTCTTTTGAATGCGATCACCGGCATCGTTTTTTTCTACGATCGGAATCACCCCGACGTCTACGTGATACCCTCGGATGATTAATTCATTATATATACAGTTTTCCATTATGTGAGTTTCTTCCTGTTGTCTCAATCCAAGGCGGACATTCCGGAGCCCGATATCAGTACAATAATATTTTGATGGATACTCAAAATATTTTTTGCCTTTGATGTCGTATCTTACCGACTCAGAGAACAAAAAGGAATCTGTCAGATAGGAAAGATATGTGCTGATCGTTTCAGCATCCACCTTCATCTTTTTTGTGCTCTGCAAGGTTCTGGCTATTTTGCTTGCATTCGTAAGAGAGCCGACCGAGGAACAAAGATAGCTTGTCAATTCACGAAGCACGCCGGGGAGCTTTACCGTGTATCGTTCCTCAATATCTTTGAAATAGATTTCCTCAAACAGTTCAGATATGTAATTATACTTGTCCTCATCCGTATTCAGATTGAAAAGGTAAGGCATGCCGCCAAACATACTGTATTCATTATATGCCTCGGTCTTATCCATATCGGCAGCAGTATAAAATTCGGCAAATGACAAAGGATAGACCTTGACAACATCACCGCGTCCCCTGAACTCAGTCGATATGTCCTTTGACAGCATTTTGGAGTTGCTTCCGGTTACATATACATCGATATTCTTCATATGCAGGAAACCGTTCAAAACGCTGTATAGTTTTACAGGGACATCGTTTTGCGACAGTTCTTCTCTTGTAATGGCGTACTGAATTTCGTCTATCAGAACATAGTATTTCTGGCTCAGATCGGATACCCGTTCTCTGACATAACTGGAAAGTTGGGCTGGATCTCTGTATTTCTCATTGGCATCATCATCTAATGCCAGAAGAATGATATTCTTTTCAGAAACACCCTCCCTTTGCAGATGTTCTTTAAAAATCTCAAACAACAGGGTGCTTTTTCCGCAGCGGCGTATTCCGGCGATAACCTTAATTCGGCCGTTCCATTTACGCTTTATCAAAGCGTCCAGGTATCTTTTGCGTTCTATCATGTTTTTCTTCCCTTTCCGTTATTTGGTCGAATTTACGAGCAACTTCCGAATTGAACGACATAGTACGGGTCTTTTTCACTTCTAATATTGCATCTCACCAAATCGGAACTTAGTCGTATTTACGAGTAACTTCCGAATAGAAGTATACTCCTCTTGTAATATAAAAGCAAGAGCCTTTTAGATTGCTTTATGCATATCCGATACGCCAGAAAAAAGGACAACAGCTCTCAAATATACACATAAAGGAGAAAGTCGAATGAGTACGGACTATACCACCGGCACACCCTGGCTGGACTGTGACCTGGACGGCACCGTGACCGAGGCGACCCCGACCTCTCTGAAGGATCACTTTGCCCTCGCCATCAACAAGGAGAAAATTCTCAAAATCCGGATTCCGGAGGGTGTTCCCGCCGGCGGAACGATGACAGACCTGCAGCTGCAGAACGTGGAGGACACCAAAAAGATGTTCCTCGGCCCGCGGCCGAAGACGCACGATGCCAGACTGGCGTATGACCTGTTCCACCTGATGACGGACTGGGAAAGCCGCAACGCCCGGGGCGCTGCCCCGCTGAAAGCGGCGACGGACGCGATCGAGGCCGTGGACAGCATCGAGGCGCTGAACCGGTATTTCCTGGAGACGCCCCCGGAAGAGCAGCTTACAGGTCTCTGGGACGCCAGCGCCGCGCCTGACTTTATGGATTCCAGCCACTGCGTACTGGGATTTGCCAGCGGCAATCTTCTGCTCGAGGATTCGGCCGAGTACCGAGATCTCACCGAATACGGCAAAATCAAGAAGGATGCCGTCACGGTGCTGCTGAAGAAGGTGCTGGTTCGGCTCGGGTACAGCGAGAAAGAGGCGGCGCAGAAGCTGGAAAACTGCTTTGCCTTTGAGACGCTGATCGCGCCTGTCATCCTGACCAAGGAAGAGATGAGCAGCCCGGATTTTCTCACGAAGGTCTATAACCCCGTGAGCTATGACGAGGCCGTGAAACTGCAGGGAAAGCTGCCCATTCTGGAGGAGCTTGAGAAAGAAGGCTTTCCGAAGGCGGAAAAGTACCTGAACATCCTGCCGGGCTTTCTGCCGAAGCTCAACGAACTGTATACAGAGGAGAATCTGCCGCTGATCCGGGATTATCTGATCGCGCACAGCGTGATGAACGCTGTCGGGGACCTTGACCGCCAGTGCTTTGATTGGAGGATTGAATACAGAAACGCGATCACCGGTGCGACCGGTTCGCTGCCCGATGAGGCTCGCTTTTCCCTGGCTGTGGCGGACAAGCTGCCGTGGCCGGTCGGCCGGCTTTATGCCGAGACCTATCTCCGTAAGGAGGACAAGGACCGCATCCTTAAGCTGATGGACAGGCTCATCGAGGCCTATCACGGCATCATCGGCGAGGCGGACTTCCTCTCCGACACGACGAAGGCCAGGGCCATTGAAAAGCTGGAATCCATCAGCAGGGAAGTGCTGTACCCGGACGACTGGAGCAAGTATGAATGCAGCGAGCTGAACTATGCCCCGCGGGAAGAGGGCGGCAGGCTTTGGGAGGCCCTGGCGGCCATCCGGGCCTATAAGATTGCCGAAAACCTGAAGGAATACTTAAAGCCGGTGGACAAGAGCAAGTGGATCACGCCGCCGAGCGTGGTCAACTGCCAGTACTTCCCGACGAACAACAGCGTGTATATCATGGGCGCGTTTGCCCAGGGCGCGATCTACCGCAGCGAGATGAGCGACGAAGAGGTGCTGGGCAAACTCGGCTGGGTCATCGGACACGAGATCTCGCACGCCTTTGACTCCAGCGGGGCACAGTTCGACAAAGACGGCAACATGAATAACTGGTGGACGGAGGAGGACTACGCGGCCTTCCTCAAGCGCAACGAGAAGATGGCCGCCTACTACAACGCCATGCACCCCTGGGCCGGGCAGGACTTTCGCGGCGGCATCATGACGGGCGAGGGCTGCGCGGACATGGGCGGCATGAAGGCCGTGCTGCGCATCGCCAGGCAGATGGAGGGCTTTGACTATGACAGGCTGTTCCGGTCGCTGGGCGAGGTGTGGCTGGAAAAGGGAAGCCTGCAGCAGGCCTACAACCAGATCAACGACCCGCACCCGATGGGATATCTGCGCGTCAACGGCACGCTGCAGCAGTTTGACGAGTTCCTGAACTTCTACGGCATCACCGAGGGCGACGGCATGTATCTGGCTCCGGAGGACAGAGTAGCCATCTGGTAAAAACCATAATTTTTTATAAATCAGAAGGAGAAGGGAAGGTTGAAACATTGTAATTTGAGTACCATCCAGAAAGTGGGCGCAAAAATCTCAGCCCCTTGAAAAAGGGACTTTTCAAGAGCAAGAGGGCGGGGTATAATCTACGTGGCGCTGGGCGTCACGAGATAGCCTTGCCGTTG
>JAFYHU010000014.1 GCA_017538965.1 Oscillospiraceae bacterium | reverse complement strand
CCGACCCGGTTTGGTCGATCCCTTGGCATACTACCTTGCAAGGTGTACTTGAATTTCTGCTTTGATGTAGCGCCGTATACCCGACCGGTACGTACGGTGCAACGGGAGGGAGGGGTTTTCCCCCCTCTCTACCCTATTGACTGCTGTGAGTTTACCGGAAGTACCGGACGGCGGCTTCGAACATGCGGATGTTGTAATTGCCGGGCACATTCCTGTACAGGTCCCTGCCAACCCGCTCGGCGTGGCCCATCTTGCCGAAGACGCGACCGTCGGGTGAGGTGATGCCTTCCACCGCATAAAGAGAGTTGTTGGGGTTGAAGTGTACATCCGAAGTAGCCTCACCTGCGAGATCCACATACTGGGTGGCGATCTGTCCGTTCTCCTTCAGCTGACCGATCAGTTCCTCGCTTGCCAGAAAGCGGCCTTCTCCGTGCGAGATGGGGACGGAATAGACATCACCGACGTGGGTGAGCGCCAGCCATGGAGACTTGTTCGAGGCGATGCGCGTGCGCACGATGCGGCTCTGGTGCCGTCCGATCGAGTTGAAGGTCAGCGTCGGGCAGTGCTCGTCGGTATCAATGATTTTTCCGTAAGGGACCAGCCCAAGCTTGATCAGCGCCTGAAAACCGTTGCAGATGCCGCACATCAGGCCGTCGCGCTGATCCAGAAGCTCCGAGACCGCCTCGCGGATTTCCCCGTTGCGGAAGAAGGCCGTGATAAACTTGCCGGAACCGTCCGGCTCGTCGCCGCCCGAGAATCCGCCGGGGATGAAGACAATCTGGCTTTCCCGCAGCTTTTCGGCAAACTGTTCGACGCTGCGGGCGATGCCGTCGGAGCTGAGATTGTTGATGACAAAGATTTCCGGTTCCGCCCCGGCGTCCCGTACGGCGCGGGCGCTGTCGATTTCACAGTTGGTGCCGGGGAAAGCCGGGATCAGCACTTTAGGTACGGCGTATTTTACGACCGGTGAAGGCCTGTTATCACAGAGGTAGGACAGTGTTTCCATCTTCCCGGAAGACTGTGTGATGTTGCAGCTGTACACGCTCTCCAATTTATCCTCATAACGCTTCAGCAGTGCCTGCGCATCCAGCTTCTCGTCTCCGTAACGGAAACTGCCGTCGTCGGTGACAGTGCCGATGCAGGTACCCGGAAGTTCCTCCGTTCCCTCCAGCAGAAAGGCGCCGTAATCATAGCCAAACAGCTGCTGAAGGCTGAGAGAAGATTCAAAGCGGAATCCGAATCCGTTGCCGAAAGCCATTTTCATGACAGCCTCGGCATCTCCGCCCATACCCGGGGTATAGCAGGCGACAGCCCTGCCGCTGCGCAGAAGTTCAGTCACGGTTTCAAAGACCGAAAGCAGGGATTTTGCTTTCGGCAGTCCGTCTTTGCCGTACTCCGGCGCCAGACGGTATACCAAGTGTCCGGCCTGTTTGAACTCGGGAGAGACAACCTCGGCGGCTTTCCCCGTGGTGACCGCGAAGGAAACGAGCGTCGGGGGCACGTGCAGATCCTCAAAGGAGCCGCTCATGGAATCCTTTCCGCCGATGGCCGCACAGCCCAGTTCCATCTGGGCGCGGTAAGCGCCGAGCAGCGCGGAAAGCGGCTTACCCCAGCGCTTCGGCTCACGGCCGAGTTTTTCGAAATACTCCTGAAAACTCAGATAGACGTCCCGATAGGCGGCGCCGGATGCGATCAGCTTGCAGACCGATTCCGTGACCGCCAGATAAGCCCCGTGCCAGGGGCTTTTTTCCGTGATATAGGGGTTATAGCCCCAGGCCATGAACGAACAGTCGTCCGTGTGCTTCCGTTCCATGGAGATCAGCTGCACCATCGCCTGTACCGGCGTCAGCTGATATTTGCCGCCGAAGGGCATCAGCACGCTGCCTGCTCCGATGGTTGAGTCAAATCGTTCGCTCAAGCCCCGCTTCGAGCAGCAGTTCAGGTCTTCCGCCGTCTGCTGCATCAGTTCACAGAAGCTGCCGCTGACGGTCTTTTCCCAGGGCTGCGGCGCTGCTGCCTCGGCGCTGATGTGCTTCTCGGCGCCGTTGGTGTCCAGAAAGGCGCGGCTGAGATCGACGATCTTCTTCTCGTTCCACTCCATGACAAGACGCTTTTCTTCCTGTACCTCTGCCACCTGACATGCCTGCAGGTTTTCCTGCTCCGCGAGCTTCAGAAAGGCGTCGACATCCTTTCTGTCCACGACCACGGCCATGCGCTCCTGACTCTCGCTGATGGCAAGCTCGGTACCGTCCAGACCCTCGTATTTCCGGGGCACCTTGTTCAGATGGATGAGCAGACCTTCGGCCAGCTCGCCGATGGCGACCGAGACGCCGCCTGCACCGAAGTCGTTGCAGCGCTTGATCATGCGGGAGGCATCCCTGTTTCGGAACAGTCTCTGCAGCTTGCGCTCTTCCGGCGCGTTGCCCTTCTGCACTTCTGCGCCGCAGGTCTCGACCGACTGCGCATTATGGGCCTTGCTTGAGCCCGTTGCGCCGCCGATGCCGTCGCGGCCTGTGCTGCCGCCCAGCAGAATGACCGCGTCACCCGGGACGGGGCACTCGCGCCGGACGTTTTCTGCCGGCGCGGCTGCGATGACCGCGCCGATTTCCATGCGCTTGGCGGCATAGCCGGGATGATAGAGCTCGTCGACAATGCCGGTGGCGAGACCGATCTGGTTGCCGTAGGATGAGTAGCCGGCTGCCGCGGTCGCGACGAGTTTGCGCTGCGGCAGCTTGCCCGGGATGGTGTCGCGGACCGGCTGCAGGGGATCGGCTGCACCGGTAACGCGCATGGCACCGTAGACATAGGCCCTTCCCGACAACGGGTCGCGAATTGCTCCGCCGATACAGGTGGCGGCCCCGCCGAAGGGTTCGATTTCGGTGGGATGGTTATGGGTTTCGTTCTTGAACAGCAGCAGCCAGGGCTCTTTGGCGCCGTCTGCCTCAACTTCGATCTTGACGGTGCAGGCATTGATCTCATCCGACTCGTCCAGCTTCGCAAGCTTTCCTTCTCTTTTCAGGGCTCTGACCGCAGCGGTCGCCAGATCCATCAGGCAGATGGGCTTGGTCCGTCCGAGCGCCTGGCGGGCTGCCAGATAATCCTGCCAGGTCTGTTCGACGGCTTCGTCTTCAAAGCGGACGCTGTCAATGATGGTGTTGAAGGTGGTATGCCGGCAGTGATCCGACCAATAGGTGTCCAGAACGCGGATTTCGGTGATCGTGGGATCTCGGTTCTCGCTGCGGAAGTATTCCTGACAGAAGGCGATGTCGTCGGCATCCATAGCCAGACCGTAGTTCCGGACAAAGGCCTCCAGTTCCATGCGGGAAAGCTCCCGGAATCCGGCCAGTGTTTCGACTTCGGTCGGAATTTCATACCGGATGCGCAGAGTATCGGGTTTGGTAAGCTGTGCCTCGCGCGCCTCCACCGGGTTGATGACGTACTTTTTGATTTCCCGCAGCTCCTGCTCCGTCAGGTCCCCGATCAGCGCATAGACCTTTGCCGAGCGGACCAGAGGCCGCTCCCCCTGCGACAGAATCTGAATGCACTGCGCCGCGGAATCTGCACGCTGGTCAAACTGACCGGGCAGGTATTCCACGGCAAAAACCTTCGCTTTTCCGAATTTGGGTTCGCCATAGACAAGGTCCAGCTGTGGCTCCGAAAACACGGTTTTCACCGCGTAGCGGAACAGCTCTTCCGACAGACCTTCTGCATCATAGCGGTTCAGCAGACGAACCTCCTGCAGGCTTTCGATCCCGAGCAGGTTTCTTGCCTCATTGAGCAGACCCTTCGCTTCGAGATCCAGACCGGGTCGTTTCTCGACAAATACGCGATAAACCATTACTGCTCCTTTCGTGCCAGCAGGGCACGCTGTCCGATATCTCTGCGGCAATAGGCGTTCTCAAAGTGCACCTGACCGGCGATCCGGTAGGCATTCCGAATGGCTTCTTCCAGACTGTCGGCGACCGCGGTGCAGCCGGCAATCCGGCCGCCGTCCGTGACCGGTATGCCGTCCTTCATTCTGGCTCCCGCCACGTAGACCTGTTTTTCAATCGTTTCCGGGATTTCGAGAGGGAATCCTTTTTCATAGGAACCGGGGTAGCCCTTCGATGCCAGAATTACGCAGCAGGCGTGTTTGTCCGAAAAGCGGACTTCCGTTTCCCTGAGTTTTCCTTCGGTGACGGCGCGCATGATGGTGAAGAGGTCGCTCTCCAGCAGCGGCAGTACAACCTGCGTCTCCGGGTCACCGAAACGGCAGTTGTATTCGATAACCTTCGGACCGTCTCGGGTCAGCATCAGGCCAAAGTACAGACAGCCGCGGAAAGTCCTTCCTTCGGCGTTCATGGCGGACATCGTGGGCAGAAAGATTTCCCGCATGCACTGTTCGGCGATCTCCGGAGTGTAGTAAGGGTTCGGGGCGACGGTGCCCATGCCGCCGGTGTTGAGACCGGTGTCGCCGTCTCCCGCACGTTTGTGATCCATGCTGGAGACCATCGGAGCCATGCTGATGCCGTCCGTAAAGGCAAGCACCGATACTTCGGGCCCTTCGAGGAACTCTTCGATGACGATTCTTTCGCCGCTTTTGCCGAACTTCTTTCCCTGCATCATATCGGTGACGGCCGCTTTTGCTTCCTCCCGCGTCTGTGCGATGATGACACCCTTGCCGAGAGCCAGACCGTCAGCTTTGATGACGGTGGGCAGAGGCGCGGTTTCGAGATAGGAAAGCGCCGCATCCATATCGTCAAAGCTCTCATAGGCCGCAGTCGGAATGCCGTACTTTTTCATCAGATTCTTCGAGAAAACCTTGCTGCCCTCAATGATAGCGGCATCGGCACGCGGACCGAAGCAGGGAATGCCCACTTCCTCCAGCGCGTCCACACAGCCCAGCACCAGCGGATCATCCGGGGTGACGACGGCATAGTCGATCTTCTCGTCCCGGGCAAAGCTGACAATGGCCGGGATGTCTTTCGCGCCGATCGGCACGCACACGGCTTCCTTCCGCATACCCGCATTGCCGGGCAAAGCAAAGATTTCCGTGATTGCCGGATTCTCTCTCAGCTTGCGGATGACGGCATGCTCACGCCCGCCCCCGCCGACGACCAATACTTTCATGCTGCTCTTCGACTCCTCTTTCTGACTATTTGAAATCGTGTATCTGTTGTGCCCGTTTTCAGCTTCCTGCAGTGCTCTCAACGGCTGCGCCGCGCTCCCAAAGGAAAGCGGCTTTCTGCTTATCTTCAGCAGTTTTTTTGATTTCGTCCGTCCTGCAGATCCCGAACCTTTTGGAGAAAAAACCCTGCTGTCGCAGTGAATTTAGGCTCCCTCTCTGAGGGAGCTGTCGCGTCAGCGACTGAAGGAGTTCTCTGTCCCCATTCTCCTTTTAACCTCATGGTCAATCATTTCACAGACAGACTGAAACCTGGTATTGACATCACGATTGGAAAAACGCAGTATTTCCAATCCATATTCTTCTAATATTGCTGTTCTCTCCGCATCATAGGCGGTTCCCTGCGGGTCGTAATGCTGCGAACCATCAATTTCAATGACTATTTTCGCAGCATGACAGTAGAAATCCGCAATGAAGGAACCAATGGTTTTCTGCCGCTGAAACCGAACAGGATACGTACGCAAAAAGTCATACCACAGATGATTTTCCTGCGGAGTGGCTTTGTTACGCAGTTCTTTAGCGCGGGAAATCAGCTCTGATTTGTAAGGCAAAGACATCGTTGCTCCTTCCGGCGCGGCACTTATAGGTTGGCTCCCTCTCTGAGGGAGCTGTCGCGCAGCGACTGAGGGAGTTCTTAGGCTCCCTCTCTGAGGGAACTGTCGCGTTAGCGACTGAGGGAGTTCTTAGGCTCCCTCTCTGAGGGAGCTGTCGCGTTAGCGACTGAGGGAGTTCTTAGGCTCCCTCTCTGAGGGAGCTGTCGCGCAGCGACTGAGGGAGTTCTTAGCCTCCCTCTCTGAGGGAGGTGGCCCCGCAGGGCCGGAAGGAGTTCTATACGCAGGCAAAACTCCCGACTCAGGCTTTCTGCAATTGCGCGGCAGGAAAGCAGCTCCCTCGCTCTCAACATCTGCGCCGCGCTATCTGAAGGGTAAGAATTCTTTTTCTCTTTATTCGCGGCAGAAGATGCTCGGTTAGGGGCTGTCCGTTTTTTGGCCGCGAAACGGCACAAGTTGATTGGGAGCTCCTGAAAAATCAATGGTGGAATAAGCGCATGCCCGTGAAGGCCATGACCATGTTGTATTTGTTCGCGGTGTCGATGACGTGGTCATCCCGGATCGAACCGCCCGGTTCCGCGATATACTGTACCCCTGACTTGTGCGCGCGTTCGACATTGTCGCCGAAGGGGAAGAAGGCGTCCGAGCCGCAGGTAACGCCGCTCTGCTGAGCAATCCAGGCCTTTTTCTCTTCCGGGGTGATGGCATCGGGTTTCACCCGGAAGATTTTCTGCCAGACGCCGTCCGCAAGAACATCTTCCTGCTCATCCGACAGATACACGTCGATTGCATTGTCCCGATCCGGACGGCGGATGCCTTCGACAAACTGCAGATTCAGCACCTTCGGATGCTGCCGCAACAGCCAGTTGTCGGCCTTCTGCCCGGCAAGCCGTGTACAGTGGATGCGGCTCTGCTGCCCGGCACCCACTCCGATGGCCTGTCCGTTTTTTACATAGCAGACGGAGTTTGACTGCGTGTACTTCAGCGTGATCAGCGCCACGATCATGTCGCGAACCGCCGCCGCAGGCAATTCCCTGTTCTCTGTGACCAGGTTCTGCAGCAGCTTTTCATCGATGACGAAGTTGTTGTGTCCCTGCTCAAAGGTGACGCCGAAGACATCCTTGCATTCCTGCGCCGCCGGCACATAGTCCGGATCAACCTGAACCACGTTGTAATTGCCTTTCTTTTTGGTCTTCAGGATGTTGAGCGCTTCTTCGGTATAGCCGGGGGCGATGATGCCGTCCGAGACTTCGTCCTTGAGATAGGCGGCCGTTGCCGCGTCGCAGACATCGCTCAGCGCAGCCCAGTCGCCGTAGGAGCAAAGCCTGTCCGCGCCCCGCGCCCGGATGTAAGCGCAGGCGATCGGGCTGAGTTCGGCATTCGGATCGACGAAATAAATCTGCCGGTCCACTTCGTTCAGTTCGATGCCGACAGCCGCTCCAGCGGGCGAGACGTGCTTGAAGCTTGCTGCCGAGGGAAGCCCGGTGGCTTCTTTCAGCTCTTTCACCAGCTGCCATGAATTCAGCGCATCCAGAAAGTTGATATAACCGGGACGGCCGTTCAGCACCGTGACAGGCAGATCGCTTCCGTCCTTCATATAGATCTTCGCCGGTTTCTGATTCGGATTGCATCCGTACTTTAACTCGAACTCTTTCATGCCAAACCCCCACTTTTTTGTTGTTGTGATTATCAGATGATCTTCTTTAGCTCCCTTTGCCTCCCTCTGTGAGGGAGGTGGCCCCGCAGGGCCGGAAGGAGTTCCACCCGCGGGCGAAAACGCCCGTCTTCAGCTTCCTGCAATTGCGCGGAAGAGAGGTTTTCCCTCGCTCTAAACTCCTGCACCGCGCAGATAGAGGTGAAATACTCCTATAATTATTTAATCCCGGCCGCAGCCGCTGCGTCTGGACCAGTTTTCTCCTCTCCCGAGAAGGGAATGCTCATAGTTCTGCTCAATTGACAAAGCGCGGCGGGAAAGGGTTCGTGCGAGGAAAACTGTTTCTCCGCGCAATTGCAGTGAGTTCCGAACGGGCATCTCGCTCTGTGTCTCCTCCGTCTCAACTTTCAACTTTACTTCTGATTTTTATTGAAAATCTTGACCTCTCCGTCGACGTAAGCATACAGAGAGACCTTGTTGTCCTCGTTCAGCGCTTCCCAGACCGCTTCGGGCTCCGGCATGTCGATGGGAAGGGGTTCACCCTGAAAGCTCGGCAGGGGAGAGCCCGGTCCCTGATAGGTGCTCAGGAAGTAGCCTTTGCCTTCCTCACAGCCCTCATAGGAGAAGAACTCGCGCAGGCAGCGTCCGCCGACGCGCTTGAGGATCGAGAGGCAGAAGCTGCCGTCCTCGTGCAGCATGGCCGAAATGCGCGGCGTGAAGTTTGGATCGTCCGGCTCATACTCGCGCGTCATCAGAGCATCCTGGAAGTCGCCCATGTCGCGAATGGTGTCGGTCTGGTCGCCGTTGGTGACGATCAGATCGCCGCCGACAAGGCGCACCGGATGATAGATGATCAGGCTGGGGTCCACAACCTTCGCCGGGTCAAACGCTTCGGTGCGGATGCCGTCTTCCGTCTCAACGAAGATCCGGTTGCGGCTGTTCTCGCTGCGCCCCATGATAAAGTAATATACCCGGTTTTTGCCGACGGCGATGCCGCGGCCGGGATAGGGGTTCCTTCTCAGAAATGCCAGAAAATTCATGATGCTGTGACTCCTTTCGAAACAAGTTCTGCCGCCTGCGGCAGAAGAATCCACTCCGCTTCTTCCATGACACGTCTCTGCAGCGTTTCCGGCGTATCGTCCGGCAATACCGCAACGGCTTTTTGGAGGATGATCTCGCCTCCGTCGGGGATTTCATTGACAAAGTGCACCGTTGCTCCGGTGATCTTGACACCGCGTTCCAAAGCCGCCTCATGCACCCGCAGTCCGTAAAATCCCTTCCCGCAGAAAGAGGGGATCAGGGCTGGGTGGACGTTGAGGATACGGTTCGGCCAGCGCGCGGTGAAGTCTGCGCTCAGAATACGCATGAATCCTGCCAGGATGACAAGGTCGATGCCTGCCCCCCGCAGAATGTTTTCAAGCCGGGCTTCAAAATCCCTGCCGATCAGGACCAGATGTCGGACTCCGGCCCGCTCCGCCCGTTTGAGCGCATAGGCGTCGGGGTTGTTTGAGATGACGAGGCTGATCTCTCCGCTCTGCAGAATGCCTGCTTCCTGTGCATTGAGCAGCGCCTGCAGATTGGTGCCGCCGCCCGATACCAGGACGGCAATTTTTGCTTTTCTCATGCCGATTTCCTCAATCCAGCACGATGCGTGCGTCCCCGGCTGTGATCTCGCCAATCATGACTGCATCCGGGATCGCTTCCCGAACCATATCGGCTTTCTCCACCTTCACAACCAGGCTCATGCCGATGCCCATGTTGAAGGTGTTGAACATATCGCGCTCCGGAATCTTTCCCAGTTCCTGAATCAGACGGAAAACCGGCGGCGTCGGGACGGCTTTTTTTTCAATCCGGGCTGTTGTGCCTTCGGGCAGGCAGCGGGGAATGTTTTCGTAAAACCCGCCGCCCGTGATATGGCTGATGCCGACAACACCGCCGGTTTTCAGCGCCTCAAGCACCGGTTTGACATAGATCCGCGTAGGGATCAGCAGGGCTTCTCCCAACGGCTTCCCGAGCTCGGGGATGTCCTTTCCGAGATCCGCATGCTCGATGTCGAACACCTTGCGCACAAGGGAGAACCCGTTGGAGTGAACGCCGCTCGACGGAATACCGAGGATCAGATCTCCGGGCTGCACTGCTTTGCGGTCCAGAATATTCTTCCTGTCCACGATACCGACGGAAAAGCCCGCCAGGTCGTAGTCCTCCTCCTGCATCGTGCCCGGGTGCTCGGCCGTCTCACCGCCGATCAGCGCGCAGCCTGCCTGCACACAGCCTTCTGCCACGCCGGCGACCAGGGCGGCGACCTTTTCGGGCTCATTCTTTCCGATGGCGATATAGTCCAGGAAAAACAGCGGTTTTGCACCGCAGCAGATGATATCGTTGACGCACATGGCGACGCAGTCGATGCCGACCGTGTCATGTTTTCCCATCAGTTGGGCGATGCGCTGCTTGGTTCCGACGCCGTCGGTTCCCGAAACCAGGACCGGTTCTTCCATGCCGTCCGTGTCCGGCTGAAAGAGGCCGCCGAAGCCGCCAATATCCGAAAGGACGCCGGGGATAAACGTGCGTCGGACATCCCTCTGCATCAGTCTGACACCTGCGTAACCGGCCTCAATGTTCACGCCCGCATCGGCGTAGGCTTTCGAATGAGAATGCTCCATATGCCCTTACCCCTTTCCGTTCCAGCAGTAGGTACAGATTTTTTCCGGGTCAATGCCGATGCTTTCCAGCAGACCGTCCAGCGACTGGTATTCAAGCGAGTCAAAACCAAGTTCCTCGGCGATGGCTCTGCGCAGGCATCTGCCGCGCTCGGTCTGGGAATCGGAATACTCGTCCAGATGCTGCTGACCTTCGTCGCCTTCCAGTTTCTGAATGGTCCGGCGTGCGATCAGGTCCATGTCGGAGTTCCCGCGGGAGAAGTTCAGGTACTTGCAGGCATACATGATCGGCGGACAGGCGGAGCGCATGTGCACTTCCGCGGCACCCGATTCGTAGAGGAAGTCTACCGTTCCCTTCAGCTGGGTTCCGCGGACGATCGAGTCGTCCACGAACAGCAGCTTTCTGCCCTCGATCAGCTCGGGCACAGGAATCTGCTTCATCTTGGCCACCTGATCGCGCACATCCTGATTGGCCGGCATGAACGAGCGCGGCCAGGTCGGAGTGTACTTGACGAAAGGCCGGGCAAAGTGCCTGCCGCTGTAGTTGGCATAGCCGATCGCGTGCGGTATGCCGGAGTCGGGTACGCCCGCGACAAATTCCACATTGGGCATGGTGCCGGCCAGCATCTCGTTGCGGGCCATGATCTGACCGTTCCGATAGCGCATGACCTCGACGTTGACGCCTTCATAGTTGGAGTTGGGATAGCCGTAGTACGACCACAGAAAGGCGCAGATCTTCATTTTCTCTGCAGCAGGAGAAAGCGTCTCGCATCCCTCTGCCGTAATGCGCACAATTTCCGCCGGGCCGAGGTCGCGAACCTTGTGATAGCCGAGCTTTTCGTAGGCAAAGGACTCAAAGCTGACGCAGTAGCCGTCCGCATCCTGCCCGATCAGCACCGGCAGTCTGCCGACGCTGTCTCTGGCCGCAAGGATTTCTCCCTCCGATGTCATCAGCAGCACCGTCATGGATCCGTCGATCACCGCCTGCATGTGCCGGATGCCCTCGACGAGGCTGTCGCGCTCGTTGATGAGTGCCGCGACCAGCTCCGTACAGTTGACGCTGCCGGAGCTCATGGCCATGAACTGATGCCCGTGATCTGAAAAATAGGTATTCACCAGCTCTTCCGCGTTGTTGATCTGACCGACCGTGGTGATGGCATACAGACCCAGATGCGAGCGTACCAGCAGCGGCTGCGGGTCGGAGTCGCTGATGCAGCCGATGCCGCAGCATCCGCCGTGGAAGTCAACCAGATCCTTCTCAAACTTTGTCCGAAAAGGGGTGTTGGCAATCGAATGGATCTGACGCTGACAGCCGTGTTCCCTGCTCCAGATCGCCATGCCGGCGTTGCGCGTGCCGAGATGGCTGTGATAATCCGTGCCGAAGAAGACGTCCAGAACGACGTCGCGTTTCGACACGGCACCGAAAAAGCCGCCCATCAGGCAAAGAAAAGTTCGGAAAGCGTCATCGGATCGATATACTGACCGTCCTTGTAGACGCGCATATTGCCCGAGGCGATCTCATCGATCAGCATGACCTTGCCGTCGGCGTCATAACCGTATTCGAACTTGATGTCGTAGAGGACCAGACCGCGACTGAGCATCTCGTCCGCAACGATCTTCGTGATCTTCTGGGTCATGTCCTTGATGGTGTCATACTGTTCGGCTGTCATGACGCCCAGCACCTGCAGGCCGTCTTTCGTGACCAGCGGGTCGCCCTTGGCGTCGTTCTTGAAGGTCATCTCGACATAGGCGGGAAGGTCGGCGCCCTCTTCGACATAATCGCTGTAGCGGCGGTAGAAGGAACCTACCGCTTTGTAGCGGCAGATGACCTCCAGACCTTTGCCGAATACCTTCGCCGGGAGCACCTCCATGGTGGTCTCGTTCAGGTCGGCGCTCACGAAATGTGTCCGGATGCCGGCGGCGTTGATTTTCTCAAAGAAGTAGATCGACATGCGCAGGTTCACATCCCCAACGCCGTCGATGGTCAGGCCGATGCTGTTTTCACCGGGGTCGAATACACCGTCCTTGCCGGTGCAGTCGTCCTTAAACTTCAACAGGTAGTTGCCGTTGGGCAGCGCGTAGACATTCTTGGTTTTCCCGGTGTAAACGAGTTTCTTTTCCATGGTAACATACTCCTTTATTGTTATTTCTTGCTGTCCGATTTTGTTCATCCGCCCGATCCCGGGCTTCCTGCATTTGCGCGGCAGGGGAACCAGCTCCTCGCTCCAAACTCCTGAGCCGCGCTGGCTCCTCACAAGCTTTGGATCATTCGCTTTCCTCAGGCATGAGGAAAGCTCACTCCCTCCGCTGCTCGTCGCCTTCCGATGAAAACCCGCTACGCTGGGCTTTCCATCGGAGATACAGGAATATTCGCATTCTAATCTGTCATTCGCGGCAGCAGTGGTTCCGTCAGGGGCAGTTGTTTCCCTGGCCGCGAAACGGTACATGCTGAAGAGGAGCGCCTTTTCTTCTGCTTTATAGTCTTTCCGCGATTCCGGCGTCTTTTTCGAGGACCTTTGCAGCGTCCGCTTCGCGCTTTTTTTGCAGGCGTTCGGCCAGCGCGTCGTCCGAAACCGCCAGAATCTCGGCCGCCAGCAGCGCGGCGTTGGCGCCGTTGCCGATGCCGACCGTAGCCACCGGCACGCCCGAGGGCATCTGCACCGTGCTCAGCAGCGCATCCATTCCGTCCAGAACCGGGCCCTTGCAGGGAATGCCGATGACCGGCAGCGTGCTGACGGCGGCCGCAGCGCCTGCCAGATGCGCCGCCATACCGGCCGCGCAGATCAGCACGCCGAAGCCCGCCTCCCGCGCTCCGGCACAGAAGTCCCGCGCCTGTTCAGGCGTCCGGTGGGCAGAATAGACGTGCACTTCAAAGGGAATCTCCAGTTCCTTCAGAATCGCCGTCCCTTTCTGAATCACGGGCAGATCGCTGTCGCTGCCCATGATAATGCCGATTTTTTTCATGCTTTTCTCCCCTCAGTTTGCCTTCGTTTCGCAGTACACGCAGCGGTAAATCTTGTTCCTGCGGTCCGTGAGCCGGAAAACGTGATTCAGTTCCTGCTCGGTCGAGGTGATGCATCGTGGATTTTTGCAGAAGATCACGTTCGTCAGAATTTCCGGCATATCAATGCGTTTTTTCTCCACCAGTTTCCCGTCGCGGATCAAGTTGATGCTGACCCCCGGATCGACGTAGCCGATGACGTCAAGCTTGACGGGAATGTCGGCGTCGATCTTGATGATGTCCTTTTTCCCCAGTTTGCCGGAGTGGACGTTCTTGATGATGGCGACCGAGCAGTCCAGATCCCCGAGCCCCAGCAGCTCGTACAGCTTCATGCCGCAGCCGGCCGTGATGTGGTCGATGACAATGCCGTTCGAAATGGCGTCGATGTTCATAATCTTCCCGCCTCCTTCAGCAGCTTCAGGATCAGCGCCATGCGCATGTACTTGCCGTAGAGCACCTGCTTGAAGTAGCAGGCCCGCGGATCGCTGTCGATGGCAACGCTGATTTCGTTTACACGGGGCAGCGGATGCAGAATCGCCAGATCCTCTCTTGCGTTTTTCAGCTTCTCCGGCGTCAGAATATAGCTGTCCTTCAGCCGCAGATAATCTTCTTCGTTGAAGAAGCGCTCGCGCTGCACTCTGGTCATGTACAGAATGTCCAGCTCGGGCATCACGGCTTCGAGATCGGTCGTCTGGACATAGGGAATGCTGCGCGCCGCGAGGACTTCCTTTTTCACGTAGCTGGGCAGCTTCAGCTCGACCGGGGAGATGAGCACGACCTTCAGCCCCTGATAGCGCGACAGCGCGCTGATCAGCGAGTGCACCGTCCGCCCGAACTTCAGATCGCCGCAGAAGCCGACCGTCAGGTTCTCAAAACCGCCCTTTTCGCGATAGATGGTCAGCAGGTCGGCCAGCGTTTGGGTCGGGTGGTTGTGCCCGCCGTCGCCGGCGTTGATGACCGGGATCGATGCGTTCATCGCCGCAACGAGCGGCGCGCCCTCCTTCGGGTGGCGCATGGCGATAATGTCTGCGTAGCAGCTCACGGTCTTGGCTGTGTCCGCGACGCTCTCGCCCTTGGCCGCGGAGGAACTGGTCGATTCCGAAAAACCGAGCACGTTGCCGCCCAGCTCGTACATGGCGGCTTCAAAGCTCAGCCGTGTCCGGGTCGAGGGTTCGTAAAACAGCGTGGCCAGCTTTTTTCCGCAGCACTTGTCGGCATAGAAGGCCGGATGAGCGATGATGTCGTTGGCGGTGTCGATGAGCTCCTGAATTTCTTCCGGACTGAAATCCAGAATGTCGATGAGACTTCTCATGCTTCCCTCCAGCTTCCGTCCTCCGGCCTGTCCCGAAACGCGATCAGGCGGCGGATGTCCTCTTCCCGGATATAACCCTCTTCTGCAGCAGCCCGGGCGATCACGTCAAAGTTTGTCAGGCTGACGTTTTTTACCTTTGCCGCTTCCAGGCGGTCGAGCCCTTTCTGCATGCCGTAGGTGAAGATGCTGACGATGCCGAGCACCTCTGCCCCGGCTTCCCGCAGGGCTTCTACGGTCTCGATGGCCGAGCCGCCCGTCGAGATGAGGTCTTCAACGACGACCGCCTTCTGTCCCGGAAGGAGCCTGCCCTCAATGCGGTTCTTCCGCCCGTGATCCTTGGCCCCGGAGCGTACATAGCCCATCGGCAGACCCATCAGATGGGCGGTGATGGCCGCATGGGCGATGCCGGCGGTCGAGGTGCCCATCAGCACTTCGGCCTCGGGGTAGTGGGTCTCGATCAGGCTCTTCAGGCCTTCTTCCACGTCCGTGCGGACATCCGGAGCTGTCAGGGTCAGCCGGTTGTCGCAGTAAACCGGGCTTTGGATGCCGCTGGCCCAGGTGAAGGGCTCATCGGGCCGGAAAAACACGGCGCCGATGCGCAGCAGATCCTTTGCAATGCGGGTTTCCAACATAGTCTTCCCTCCTGTTCCTACTATATCGCACAGGCCGTCTTTGTCAACTGGCGAAATCCACAAAGAACGGCCGCAAACCACAATATTTTGCGGAAGCTGCTTTCTTCTTGATCAAGATGTTGCTTATCGGAACTCCCTCAGGCAGCGCTGCCAGGCTTCCGACGGATCTTCCGCCTGCGTGATGGGCCGGCCGACGACGATGAAGTCGCTCCCGAGTTCCCTTGCCCGGGCGGGGGTGGTAACGCGCTTCTGATCGCCGGCGTCGCCGTCCGAAAAGCGGACGCCGGGCGTTACGGCAAGAAAGCCTTTTCCGCAGGCCTTGTGCACCATGCCTGCCTCCAGGGGTGAACAGACCACGCCGTCCAGTCCGGCGGCCTTCGCGTTCCGGGCGTAGTGCAGCACCACCTCGCCGATGGGTTCCCGGATCAGCAGTTCCTGCTCCATGCGTGCCTGGTCGGTGCTGGTCAGCTGGGTGACCGCAATCAGCTTCGGGCGGCTGCCGTCCGGGCGCACAAGCCCTTCCAGCGCGGCTTCCATCATGGCGCGGGTGCCGGCGGCGTGCAGATTCACGATGTCCGCACCCAGGCCCGAGAGCACCCGCATGGCCTTCTTTACGGTGTTCGGGATGTCGTGCAGCTTCAGATCGAGAAACACGCAGTGACCGCGCTCTTTCAGGGTTCTTACGATCTGCGGTCCCTCGGCGTAATAGAGCTCCATCCCGATCTTCAGAAAGGGACGCTCGTTTTCAAATTTCTCCAGGAAGCGCAGGGTTTCTTCTGCCGAAGCAAAATCACAGGCAATGATCACATCTCGATTTTCCATTCTCTTTTATCTCCATGTTCTGATCTGATTTTCGTTTCGCTCCCCGGAAAGCGGTTCCGTTTCGCGGCCAAGGAAAGTGCTGCGCCTCTCCTGCCTTCTTCTGCCGCGAATGAAGATTTTGGGAAAGCCTCTCCTCTTTATACAGCGCGGCGCAGGAGTTTGGAGCGAGGAACTGGCTTCCCCGCCGCGCAATGGTGGGGGCCTGAGAACGGGCGTTCTTTATTCGTGCGCTTTTCCAATCAGGTCCGCGATGTTCTTTACGCCGTAACGGTCCAGGACCTCCGGGAGGTCCGCAATGATCTTGGGGCAGGCGAGGGGGTCTCGCAGATTTGCAGCGCCGACCTGGACCGCGGTCGCGCCGGCCAGCATCATCTCGCAGACATTTTCGGCGCTGTCGATGCCGCCGATGCCGATGATCGGAATGCGGACGGCTTCGTAGACCTGCCAGACCATGCGCAGGGCCACCGGGAAGACCGCGGGGCCGGAGAGGCCGCCCGTGGTGTTGGCGAGCAGCGGCTTTTTCGTGTTCAGGTCGATCCGCATGCCGAGCAGGGTGTTGATAAGCGAGATGCCGTCGGCCCCGGCGTCCTCGCAGGCGCGGGCGATTGCGGCGATGTCCGTCACGTTCGGCGTGAGCTTCATGATCACCGGCTTGTCGGTGACGGCCCGGACGGCCCGGGTGATCTCGGCGGCGGCCTTCGGGTCGGTGCCGAAGCTCATGCCGCCGCAGCGGACGTTGGGGCAGCTGATGTTGACTTCCAGCCAGCCGATCTGTTCCTCGCGGGAGAGTTTTTCGGCGGTTTCGGCGTAATCGAGCGCCGATTGACCGCCGATATTGGCCATAACCGGCTTGTGAAAAACTTCACGAAGTTTCGGGAGCTCATTTCGGATGACTTCATCGACGCCCGGGTTCTGCAGCCCGATCGCGTTCAGCATGCCGGAGGGAGCTTCGGCGATGCGCGGGAGAGGGTTCCCCCGGCGTCCGTCTCTTGTTGTACCCTTGAAAGAGAAGCTGCCGAGCAGGTTGATGTCATAGCATTCGGCAAACTCATAACCGTAGCCGAAGGTTCCCGAGGCGGCCAGAACGGGATTGTCGAGCTCGATGCCGCAGAGATTTACGTTCAGGCGTCCCACAGCAGTTCCTCCTTCCGAAACACCGGGCCGTCTTTGCAGACTCGCTTCATGCCGCCGGTCGTCGCCCTGCTGCAGCCCATGCAGGCGCCGAAGCCGCAGCCCATGCGGACGTCGAAGGCCAGCTCCCCGGGACCGGAGCTGCTTTCACAGACGGCCCGCAGCATCGCTTCCGGTCCGCAGGCGTAGAACATGCTGCAGGGAATTTCCGGGAGCGCATCGGTCACCAGGCCTTTCCGGCCGGCGCTGCCGTCCTCGGTGAAGAGCAGGGGGCGGATGCCCAGGGCACAGAATTCTTCCTCGAAAAAGACGTCTGCAGCCGTTCGAAAACCCAGCAGGACAGTGGGTTTTGTGTTCTGCGCGGTCAGCTCCTTCGTGAGCCAGAAGAGGGGGGAGAGGCCGGTCCCTCCACCGATCAGAAGAGGGCTGTCGCCGGCAACTCCGCCGGTAAAACCGTTTCCGAGGCCGGTCAGCACGGAAAGCGCGGTGCCCGCCGGCAGGGTATGCAGGAGGGAGGTGCCCTCTCCGACCCGCTCGACGAGCAGGGTGATGCCGTGATCGTCCCGGTCGCAGACTGAGAAGGGGCGGCGAAGGAAGAAACCGGGGAGGGAGAGGCTGACGAACTGACCCGGTCGGGTGATCGCCGCCGTGTTCCCCGCCAGCCGCAGCAGATTCACCTTTCGGGTGAGCGGCCGGTTTTCTTCAATTGTGAATTCTATACATTCCATGGTTTTTCTCTTCTTCTTTTCTTTCCTGCTCTGCCCGATCGCAGCTTTCTGCAATTGCGCGGATAACTGCCTTTTCCCTCGCACGAACCTTTCCCCGCCGCGCTGGCTCCTCACAAGCTTTGGATCATTCGCTTTCCTCAGGCATGAGGAAAGCTCACTCCCTCCGCTGCTCGTCGCCTTCCGATGAAAACCCGCTTCGCTGGGCTTTCCATCGGAGATACAGGAATATTCGCATTCTAATCTGTCATTCGCGGCAGAAGGAGGTGCGAGAGGGGCATTTGTTTCTCTGGCCGCGAAACGGGGAAAGCTGCAGGGGAGCGCTTTTCATGCCCGACTTCAGCTTCCTGCAATTACGCGGCAGGGAAGGCTGGCGGCTCGCTCTCAAGCCCTGCGCCGCGTTTAATGGGTGTGGGTCCAAAGCCTGGCAAGTACCTTCAACACAGCTGCAAAGTTCTGCACTCATAAGCCATTCGCGGCAGAAGGGGGGGTCAGGGGCAGTGCTTTCTCTGGCCGCGAAATGGGGAAAGCTGCAGGGGAGCGCCCTCCAGGCTTTCTTATGAATCGATGGTAGAGACGGTGATGGTGGTTTCTTCGAGGACGTCGAGGAGGACGCGGACGGTGTCGAGAGAGGTGAAAAGCGTGACGCCGTTCTCCGCGGCGCAGCGGCGGATGATGACGCCGTCCTCAAGATGGCGGCCGCTGTGGACGGCGCGGGTGTTGATGATGTAGCTGACATAGCCGGCGCGGATGGAATCGAGAATCTCCTCGCTGCCCTCGCTGATCTTCCGGAGCACGCGGGTGCGGATGCCGTGCTCCTTGAGGAAGGAGGCCGTGCCGGAGGTGGCCTCAATGTTGAAGCCCATGTCGTAGAAGCGGCGCACCAGCGGCAGCGCCTCCTCTCTGTCCTCGCGGGCAACGGTGACGAAGACGGTGCCGTAGTTCTGCAGCTTCATGCCGGAGGCCTGCAGCGCCTTGTACATAGCGCGGCTCAGCTTGTCGTCGTAGCCGATGGCCTCACCGGTCGACTTCATCTCGGGGGAGAGGTAGGTGTCCAGACCCTTGATCTTGTTCCAGGAGAAGACGGGGACCTTGACATAGTGCCGCTTCTTCTCGTCCGGGTAGAGGTCGAAGAGGCCCTGCTCCTTCAGACTCTTGCCGAGGATGACCTCGGTGGCGATGTCCGCGAGGGAATAGCCCGTGGACTTGGACAGGAAGGGAACGGTGCGCGAGGAGCGCGGGTTTACCTCGATGATATAGACGTTCTCGTCGCGGTCGACGATGAACTGGATGTTGTACAGACCGATGATGCCGATGCCGAGACCGAGCTTCTTGGCATACTGCAGGATGATGCCCTTGACCCGATTGGAGATCGAGAAGGCGGGGTAGACGCTGATCGAGTCGCCCGAGTGGACGCCGGTGCGCTCGACGAGCTCCATGATGCCGGGGACAAAGACGTGGCGGCCGTCGCAGATGGCGTCCACCTCGACCTCCTTGCCCTGAATGTACTTGTCGACGAGGACGGGCTTGTCGGTGTCAATCTCCACGGCGGTCTTGAGGTAGTGCCGCAGCATCTCTTCGTTCGCGACGATCTCCATGGCGCGGCCGCCGAGCACGAAGCTCGGGCGGACCAGGACCGGGTAGCCGATTGCTTCGGCGGCCCGGACGCCGTCCTCAATGTTGGTGACGGCGGCACCGGGGGGCTGCGGGATGCCGAGATCTTGGAGGATCTTTTCAAAGCTGTCGCGGTTTTCGGCGCGCTCGATGGCGGCGCAGTCGGTCCCGATGATCTTCACGCCGCGGTCCATCAGGGGCTGGGCGAGGTTGATGGCGGTCTGGCCGCCGAGGGAGGCGATGACGCCCTCGGGCTG
Organism: Oscillospiraceae bacterium; assembly: GCA_017538965.1. Lineage (GTDB taxonomy): Bacteria > Bacillota > Clostridia > Oscillospirales > Oscillospiraceae > Limivicinus. Next base: position 1,701 of record JAFYHU010000014.1, on the reverse strand, counting down.
TTCATAGTCGATGACGGCCATGACGTCTTCGGGGGTCAGGGGCTCAAAGTAGAGCTTGTCGCCGGTGGTATAGTCGGTCGAGACGGTCTCGGGGTTGTTGTTGATGATGATCGCCTCATAGCCCGCGCGCTTGATGGTCTGGACGGCGTGGACGGTGGAATAGTCAAATTCCACGCCCTGGCCGATGCGGATGGGGCCGGCGCCGAGGACGACGATCTTCTTTTTGCCGGTCAGGCGGCTCTGGTTTTCGCCGCTGTAGGAGGAGTAGAGATAGGCGATGTACTTGCCCGTGTGGAGAGTGTCGACCATGCGGAAGACCGGCGCGATGCCGCGATCCTTCCGATGCTGCCAGAGCGCGACCTCGTCCATGTTCCAGAGCCGGGCGATCGTGCGGTCAGAAAAGCCCATCTTCTTGGCGGCGGCGAGGACGGCGTCGTCATGGACGTGCTCGCGCAGATTCACTTCCATGTCGGCGATCTTCTTCAGCGATTCGAGGAAGAGCCCGGTGATCATGGTCACTTCGTGCAGCTTTTCGAGGGAGACGCCGCGGCGGACGAGCTCCATGATCGCATAGATGTTGTCGTCCCGGAACTGGGCGATGTAGTCCAGCATCTCCTGCTCGGTCCAGCTGTCAAATTTCGGATGGTGCAGGTGGCAGACGCCGGTTTCGAGGGAGCGGACGGATTTCAGGAAGCATTCCTCGAGATTTGAACCGATGCCCATGACCTCGCCGGTGGCCTTCATCTGGGTGCCGAGGGTGTTCGGGGCGTCGGGGAACTTGTCGAAGGGAAAGCGCGGGAACTTGGCAACGATGTAGTCAAGACTCGGCTCGATGGCGGCGGTGCCGCCGGCGACCGGAATCTCTTCCAGGGCCATGCCCATGGCGATCTTGGCCGTCACGCGGGCGATGGGATAGCCGCTGGCCTTCGAGGCCAGGGCGGAGGAGCGCGAGACGCGCGGGTTGACCTCGATCAGATAGTATTCGCTGGTCTCCGGATGCAGGGCGAACTGCACATTGCAGCCGCCTTCGATCTTCAGCTCGCGGATGATGCGGATAGCGCTGTCGTTGAGCATCTTCAGGTCGTGTTCGTTCAGACTCAGAATCGGGGCCACGACGATCGAATCGCCCGTATGCACGCCGACGGGGTCGACGTTTTCCATGCCGCAGATGGTGATGGCGGTGTCGTTGGAGTCGCGCATGACCTCGAACTCGATTTCCTTATAGCCTTTGACGCTCTTCTCGACCAGCACCTGATGAACCGGCGAGAGGCGGAAGGCGTTGGTGCCGACGGCGATCAGCTCCGCCTCGCTGTCGACAAAGCCGCCGCCGGTGCCGCCCAGCGTGAAGGCGGGGCGCAGCACGACCGGATAACCGATGCGCGCGGCGGCTTCCTTTGCCTCTTCCAGGTCATAGGTGATCTCGGAGGGGATGACCGGCTCGCCGATGGACTGGCACATCTCCTTGAACAGCTCGCGGTCCTCGGCCCGTTCGATGGACTCGGAACTCGTGCCCAGTAGCTGGGTTCCGCACTCGTGCAGGATGCCCTTGCGCTCGAGCTGCATGGCCATGTTCAGGCCGGTCTGACCGCCGATGCCGGGGACGATGGCGTCCGGGCGCTCGTAGCGCAGGATCTTGGCGACATACTCCAGCGTCAGCGGTTCCATGTACACCTTGTCGGCGATCTGGGTGTCGGTCATGAT
>JAFYHU010000013.1 GCA_017538965.1 Oscillospiraceae bacterium | reverse complement strand
GTTCAGTTCACGCCAGTTGGCAGCGGTTGGCATTGAATAATCCGCGCCAGCCACTATTGTGGCGGCCCCTGTGAGCTCCTGATCGGCGCGACCGGCTTTGCCGGCTGCAGGGCCGATGTCTGCGAGGCCTTCGGCGTCGAGCGGGACCGCACCGTCAAAACGGAAGCCGGCCGCTTCCGTACCAGCGTGCCGCATATCTTCACGGCCGGCGATATGCACCGCGGCCAGTCCCTCGTCGTCCACGCCATCGCCGAAGGCCGCGCCGCCGCCATCGAGGTGGACCGGTATCTGATGGGGTATACGAATTTGATTTGAGCCCCGTCAGGGGGCGCGCACAACCCGCCGTATGGCGGGTTTTCTTATGGGCGTGCGGAGCGGAGCGGAGCACACCGCTGGGAGCCGTAGGGAGCCATGCCCTCATGGCTCCGCTATGCTCACGCTCCGACCCGCACCCAGCTCCCCCAAAACGCGCAAGCACTCCCCTACCCACCAAAGCGCGGCGCAGTGGCTCCGAGCGAGGAACTACCTTCCCTGCCGCGCCATTGCAGGACCAGAAGACGGGCGCAGTCGCGCAGAGAGCAACGAAACGCGGCCGGGGAAAGCCTCACGGATGAGAAGCCTTCCTCGGCCGCGCTGCGCACGCCCGGGGGCCAACAGGCCCCAGGGCGCACAAATGTAAAAGAGCATCTATATCTTCAAGTCCAATTCCCCATTTTTGGTGATTATAACAAAAAACGTCAGAGCGAAGATTGACTTTATGATTATTTGTGCTAAGATATATTCAAATATTTATCATTTTCGATATCAATTAGTATAAAGGAGACACCTTATGAACAAAAAAAAGAACAAAAAATCAAAGATATTAATCATAATTCTTGCTTGCGCCATCATAATACCAATTGCCTTTATTGTTTTCAAAAAAACTAATACATATCACGTCATGCAATGGAATCAAGCTGTAAAAAAAATTACCGAGCTTAATAGAATAAAATCGCCATCAGATTCAAAAAGGAAAGAAATATCCTCTCAATGGGATGATATATTAGATAAACTAAAAAAAAGCAATATTGTTATAAATAAATCCTTTACAGAAAAATATGCAAATAGTAGAAACCCAGTTGAGATATTATCTGACATATACTTATTATCGGGCAATGACAACCCCTCAATATGGGTTGATGATTCATGGTTATCAGAATACATTCCTGATGTTCTAACAGAGTTTGACAGATTAAATATAGAATTATTGTCGCTTCACGATTACGTCAGCAATAATAACGGCACATACTATTTAGAAAACCCAGACGCATCACCATTATCACTAGAAAAAACTTCCACGACGGAAGCAATGGTAAGTATAGATGAAAATACCGGTAAGGCAAAATATGGAAAAAAGGAAAACACACGAGAAATTGAGATTTATGGTGATTTTGCTATGGAAAAATACACAGAATGGAGCTTCGATGATGGAAAACTTGAATGGAAAGCTGGCACTTTTATAGATGAGCCTGGAACAGGGTGGAATAATAAAGATATCTACACATTATGGTATAAAGGTAGAATAATACAAAAATACAGAAATAGCTTAGAACAATTTGATACTGAAATGATGAAACCGATTAATGATCAGTTATACGGTATCTATTGCACCACAAATCGTGATGGGACGAAAGAATGGGATATTGATACTATCAAGATTGACAAAACTGATATTAGCTCAATGACATAAAATTATAAAAGCTAAGTATGCAATGCACTTCGCTTGGTCAGAGTGCAAGGCCCGCATCATCGCAGAGCCCAAGCCTTCCCCTCTGGGGAAGGTGTCAACCAGTTCGCAAACTAGTTGTCGGATGAGATGTCCCCTGTCTTCCGTCATGGGCCAGCCATCACCCAAACACAGGAACCTACCCAACGATTCAGCGCGGCAGGGCAGCCTTGATGCGAGGTACTGCCTCCCCTTCCGCGCCATTGCTGAACCGAAGAACGGGCGCCATCAAGCGTCGACAATGGAAACGCGGCCGAGGAAAGCCTCCCAGGCAGGAGACCTTCCTCGGCCGCGCTGCACAGCGCCCGGACGCCGACTGGCGGGCGGGCGCATCGGCTGAAATTACAAAAAATATTACGCTCTGGCCGCTTCGATGATCTCACTTACCATCTGGATGAGCGTATTGAAGGAGCTATGCTGTACAAATTCATTGCAAATTATAGATTGCAAAAAAGAGGCTGACGATCCTAATTGGATATACAGCCTCTGACAAGATGATTATTCTTTGCTATCCCGAAAAGGATTATAAATCGGTATCGTCTGTCCAAGGATATCGATCGCTCTGACTGCACGCAGATCGATCGTTGATTGCCAGCGCGAATACAGGCTAACGACTCCATCCTCATAGGGGGTACTTTCTGAAGGATTTAATTTGACCCGCGTTCCGTCTTCCAATATCAAAGCTGACCCGTCGAGTACCTGGTCATAAATTGCCAGCCATTCAAGAAGCTGGTCATATCCTCTGTGAAATGCTTCGTCGTCATCTCTCGGGAGATTGAAGATCAGATCAGCATCTTCATGCGTAACCTGCCATTCCACCTGCGCCGGATAGATATTGACTCTGAGCACGCGGAGAACCTTGTTGTCTGACGGAACCGTGACCAAAATGCCGTCCTCTCCGAAATCGGCTGAGATATACTCTGTATCGGTAATACTCACGGGAATTGTTCCGTAATCACGAATACAAACGGGGTCATAGCGCGCCCAAAACTCCTCTATCGGTTCATCAAATGAAGTAGCCAGGGATGCCATCTCGATGATCTTCACATTCATATAGACCGGTTTACTCCAGTCAATCGCTTCATAATTGAGCAGGAATTCCGTTTTGAGCATGAGACTCTGTGTGTCTGCATCATAGTATTTTGCTAACAGTTCTTCTCTCGTTTCCTGCGGACGGAGGTACTCATCTACATGAATCGGGGGCAGAACCGGGTATCTGGCGTACAAGCCTTTCTTATCTTTCTCTATCTCCCTGTATGCATCATCAAGTTTGCTGGAATTACTTGCAATCACGTAGATGGCATTCTTATGTTCCAAACCGATAGCATCCCAGGCTTCTTCCCTGGTAATCGGCGAAATACTGAAATAGACATCTGCAAACTCTCCCTCCCGGAAGGTTGAGATCAGCTGTATAGACGGTGTTTTTCCTTCCGACTCCGTAGCAGTTTTATCCGGCGTTGGGGCCTCTTCGAATTCCTTGTAACCAGCTACATGGTTTTCTTCGATTTTCAGGTTTTCCCGGAGCTCCTGCTGACGCCGTTGGTGAATAGAGTAACCAATTGCGCATGCAGCAAGAAGTAAAGCGATAACAGCAGCAATCAGGAAAATGTGGATTGTTCTTTTGTTTACGGCATGCTGAGTAGCTGCCGGTCTGTCAAAGAGCTCATTTGCTTCTTCCAAGAAGGAATCATCCACATTGTTCAAAGCAAATATGATCTTCTCACTCAGCATAGCCTTTCCTCCTCCAAAGCCTTTTTAAGCTTACGGCGAGTACGAAGCAGCATGGATTTTACCTTGCTTTCACTGTAGCCGCTTTTCTCTGTGATTTCCCGGATGGATGCCGCATACCAGTAACGTCCAAGAAACACTTTTCGCTCTTCCGACGGCAGTCCGGTGAGAAACACATCCAGATATTCGGAAAGCTCTTTCAACGCGATCTGCTGTGCAAGGTCGGTACCTTCTCCCAGTTCGCGGTCCAGTTCTTCCAGAGAGAGCGTGATCTCTCCGCCACCTCGCTTGAGACGATTTTGTGTTTTCAGCTTGCTGAGGCTCAGCCATCGAGTCAGTTTTGCCAAATAAGGCGCAAGAAAAGAAGGCCTGTTCTCGGGCATGGAGTTCCATGCTCCGAGCCAGGTGTCGTTGACGCATTCTTCCGCATCCTCAGGATTATTGACAATTCGCATGGCGACGGTATGGCAGTAACCGCCGTATTTTTGCTCCGTCTCAGGGATGGCCTGTTCACTGCGCTGCCAATATAAATCTACAATTGCGCTGTCTTCCAATTTGATCTCTCCTTCTGCAGTGCTCTACTATAGAAAAAGACGTTTTTTCGATTTGGTTGCATCCGAAAGAAGATTTTTTAATTTGTCGGTATTCAAAAGCCGCCGGGCAAACGCTCGACGGCCATGTTACTGCTTTCGCTTATTGAATTACACCGGAAGCAAAGCAACCTGCTTCTGTTTAGTGCGCAATATACTGTCCGCTGAGCTTCAGAAACTCGCTTTCCGTCATGTCCAGTCTTTTGGCAGCTTCCGCAGCAGGTAGGAATCCGTCTTTCACCAATGCGGAAAGAATTTCCGCTCTGCCTTTTGCTTCGCCTCTTGCTTCGCCTCTTGCTTCACCTATCGCAATTCCCTCTTCGCGGCCTTCTGCTTTGAACAGCTCCATCGTGGCAACTTCATCATATTCTGTTAACAGCATTCCTTTCACCTCCGCTTTGTGCTCCACCAGGAAGGGCTTGATCACAAAATCTGCCGGCATCTTTGTTATTGCCGCGTCGATGATGCCTTCGAGCTCTTCCTCGTTCTTTGCCTTTCTTACCTCATTCACCAGCCAGGCATATTCCGCCAACGGCTTACACTCTTCTAATATCTTCTTGTTTCTACCATAGTTCACATTGAGCATCCGCACCCTGACAGCGATGTCAGGATCACTCTCTACCGGAAACGAATCCGACAGATGAAGGATCGTTTCGTCCGGCTGATCCGCCTTCCCGTTATAAAAGACGACCAGCTTCGGAACCGGCAGCTTCAAAAGGCTGCTGCCGTATTTGTTCAGCTTTCTCTGCTTGACATATTTCTCATACAGGTTTCCAGCATACTGCAGCATCCGCAGCGGCATATTGGGGTTATAGCTGGACTGCTGCTCATAGAGATCCATCTCATCCGAGATCAGGAAAGAAGTGTCGTTATGCATGCCGAGATACATGACTTCCCGGATGGTTGTAATCTCAATCGCTGAGGGGTCGGTATAGTTTGAGCCGTTCACCGCGTTGTACAGGCTCAACGTCCAGGCCTTGTTCTCTTCGCTGCCAAACAGATAGTTAAACAATCTGTCTTTGTATTGTACGTTGCTCTCTGCCATACGCATCCCCTTCTTTCAGTTCTATTTTAGAGCATAACAGGGGCAAATGCAAGAAGAAACTGTTAAGAATTGCCGATCACGGATTTGCCAACTTTCCGAAAGTCATCGCGTCTATTTCCGAGAGGAACACGCGGGTACCGAGGTCCGGCTTGCGCAGCCAGGCAACCGGCGAGGAGCGAACGGAGGACCGCGAAACGGAGACGACTCCGGCCGCGAGGCACTCCGCGAGCTTGCGAGAGGAGTGCCGAAGCGATGCCGGAGTCGGCGGAGAGAAGCGGGACGGAGAGAGCGACGAAGACGGACGGACGCGTAAGCGGACGGGCCGACCGCGTCAACTTCCGTTTTCCTCCAACCCCGGCGGCAAGCTGGTGCTTTTCCCGCCGAGGCAAAGCCGCTTTCCTGCCGATGAAAACATCATTGTCGGGAACGTGGCTCTCTACGGTGCCACCTCCGGCAAGGCCTTCATCGCGGGTCTCGCCGGTGAGCGCTTCTGTGTGCGCAACTCCGGCGCCTGCGCGGTGGTGGAGGGCGTGGGCGACCACGGATGTGAATACATGACGGAAGGGCGGGTCGTCATTCTCGGGCAGACCGGGAAGAACTTCGCCGCGGGGATGTCCGGGGGCGTGGCCTATGTGCTGGACGAAGCGCATGACCTGTACACGCGCCTGAACAAAACCGGTCTGGTCATGAGCACCCTGAAGGAGCCCCATGACATCCAGGAGCTGGAGGATCTGATCCGCCAGCATGTGGAAGCCACCGGCTCCGTCAAGGGCGAAAGGATCCTGAAAAACTTCGGCGCTTACATCCCGTCCTTCAAGAAAATCATCCCGCGCGACTACGAGCGGATGATCTCTTCCATTGCCGCCTTCGAGGGCAAGGGGGAGAGCCGGGAGCAGGCGGAGATTGCGGCCTTTTTCGCTGCGGTCGGGCATGGAAAGGGGGCATGAATCATGGGGAAACCGACAGGATTTCTGGAATACGGCCGTTGTGAAAACCGGCTCCGTCCCGCTTTGGAGCGGGTAAAGGACTGGGAGGAGCTCTATGTTCCCGTGGAAGGCGCCCGCCGTCTGGAACAGGGGGCGCGCTGCATGAACTGCGGCATTCCCTTCTGTCAGGCAGGGGTTCTGTTTGAGGGCAGACTGCTGGGCTGTCCGCTTCACAATCTGATCCCCGAGTGGAACGACATGCTCATGGACGGCAACTACGGCCATGCGCTGGCGAGACTGCTGAAGACGAACAATTTCCCGGAGTTCACGGGCCGGGTCTGTCCCGCCTTCTGCGAGCAGGCCTGCACCTGCGGGCTTTACGATGCCCCCGTCACCGTGCATGACAACGAGCGCAGCATCATCGAACATGCCTTCGCGAACGGTCTGATGAAGCCGCGGTTTACCAAAAATGTCTCCGGGAAAAACGTGGTGGTCGTCGGCTCCGGCCCGGCCGGGCTGGCGGTTGCCGACCAGCTGAACCACCGCGGACACAGCGTCACCGTGATCGAAAAGCACCCGCGCGCCGGAGGGATTCTCGCCTACGGCATTCCGAACATGAAGCTGCCGAAAAGCGTTGTGCAGCGGCGGATCGACCTGATGACGGACGAAGGCGTCACCTTCATCACCGGGCTGGATGCCTCGGAGCCCGCGGTCGCGCAGCGCCTCAGCAGGGAGTTTGACGCCGTCATCCTCTGCTGCGGTGCGGAAGAGCCGAGAAGCATCGGCGTGGACAGCGCCGGAATCCGCGGCGTCTGCTATGCGATGGACTTCCTGCATGCCTCCGCGGACCGCACGCAGTACGGGATCGAATCGGAGCTCCCCTCCGCGGAAGGAAAGCATGTCGTCATCATCGGCACCGGCAACACGGCCAGCGACTGTGTCGCAACCAGCCTGCGGCAGGGCTGCCGGAGCGTTCTCCAGCTCGTCCGGCGCGGCAGAGGCGATTATCTGGACAGCGACGGCAGGCTTCCTCAGGACTATGCCCAGGAGGAAGCGGAAGCGGTCTTCGGCGCCGACCCCCGCGTTTTCGGGCAGAGCCTTGCCTCGCTTCAGGCCGACGAAGCCGGCCGCCTGCGCGCCGTCGTGACGAAAAGCGGAGAGGAACTCCCCTGTGAGCTCCTGATCGGCGCGACCGGCTTTGCCGGCTGCAGGGCCGATGTCTGCGAGGCCTTCGGCGTCGAGCGGGACCGCACCGTCAAAACGGAAGCCGGCCGCTTCCGTACCAGCGTGCCGCATATCTTTACCGCCGGCGATATGCACCGCGGCCAGTCTCTCGTCGTCCACGCCATCGCCGAGGGCCGCGCCGCCGCCATCGAGGTGGACAGGTATTTGATGGGGTATACGAATTTGATTTGAGGCTTCCCCGCAAAAAGCTCGGTCGTCCGGTCGGACGGCCGCGTTTTTTGTCTGTTTTGACTGTTTTGGTTAATATGATGGTAAAACTCTTTACAGTATGTCGCGGATATGGTAAAATTGATTGGTTTTATATCTGCAGACTGATTTCCGGTGCCGGCCGGAGTCATTCGGCGGAATACAGGCATCCGCAAGCGAAACAAACCCGCACGGTCCGACCCGACAAAACAAGGATATAAAAAAGAGGAGAGAAACAAGCATGGCGAAAGAATTGACCAGAGACGAGAAAATCGCAAAACTCGGCCGCGAAATCACCGACTATATGGTGACCAAGGTCGGTGTCAAGCCCATCACACCGGAATCCCCCGAGTACCTCGGCATCAACTCCGCGCTGAAGTTCACGGCCGTCAAGTATGACCAGAAGATGGCCGACGATATCCTGGATATCGCTCTTACCTTCAAGCGCCGCGTTCCGCAGACATTCGAGCAGATCAAGAAAAAGAATCCGCAGTTTGACGACGAGTATCTCGAAAAGGCTCTGCAGGCGATCAGCGAGAGCGGCCTTGTGGAGTTTCACTGGGAGAATCTCGACGGCAAGAATCCCAACCATGAGAAGCGCTGGGTCCTGGATATGTTTGTCCCTGGCAGCGCCGAAATCATGATGATCCATCCCGAGCATGGCGACATGTTCCCCGAAACGGCCGAGTTCTTTGAGCGGATGGCCTATCTGCCGCTGGCCGGGCTTACCCAGATGGTGCCTCCCGGAGGCGCCGGCATCGGCATGCATGTCATTCCCGTCGAAAAAGCCATTCCCGCCGAGACCCAGTCCCTGCCCATTGAGCACCTTTCTCACTGGCTGAAGAAGTACGAGGGCCAGATCGGTGTTTCCGTCTGTTCCTGCCGCAAGCAGCAGCGCATCCGCAACGAAGGCTCCGGCGACATTGAGGCCGACTGGTGCATCGGTGTCGGCGACTTTGCCGACTACTGCCGCGAGACCGGACACGGCCGTGACATCACCTACGAAGAGGCGATGGAAATCCTGCAGAAAGCGGAAGACCGCGGCTACGTGCACCAGATCACGAACATTGACGGCGAAAACAAGATCTTCGGCATCTGCAACTGCGCCGTCGGCGTCTGCAACGCTCTGAGAACCTCCCAGCTGTTCAACACGCCGAACCTCTCCGCCTCCGCCTATACCGCGGAGAGCGATCCGGAAAAGTGCGTCGCCTGCGGCAAGTGCGTGGAGACCTGCCCTGCCAGCGCGGTCCGGCTCGGACAGAAGCTCTGCACCGTAGACGGTCCGATCGAGTATCCGCGTCACGAGCTTCCGGACGACACGCCCTGGAGTGAGGAGAAGTGGAACAAGAACTACAGAAACGACAACGGCTGCATCCAGACCTGGCCCACCGGCACGGCGCCCTGCAAAGCAGCCTGCCCGGCGCATATCGCCATCCAGGGCTATATCAAGATGGCGGGTGACGGAAAGTATCATGACGCGCTCAAGCTCATCAAGAAGGACAATCCTTTCCCGGCCGTCTGCGGCAGCATCTGCCGGAAGTACTGCGAAGACGCCTGCACCCGCGGCACGGTTGACGAGCCGCTGCAGATCGACGAGATCAAGAAGTTCATCGCCGAGCAGGATATGAAGGCCGAGCACCGCTACATTCCTCCGATGAATTCCTGCACCCGTGCGAAATTCGACCAGAAGATCGCCGTGATCGGCGGCGGCCCCGCCGGCATGAGCTGCGCCTACTTCCTTGCGATCGAAGGCTACAGCCCGGTCGTCTTCGAGAAGGAAAAGGCCCCCGGCGGCATGATGGTAAACGGCATGCCCAACTTCCGCGTGGACAAGAAGATCGTGAATTCCGAGATCGACGTCCTGCGCGAGATGGGTGTGGAATTCCGCTGCGGCGTGGAGGTCGGCAAGGATGTGACGATCCAGCAGCTGCGTGAGGAAGGCTTCCGTGCCTTCTATGTGGCAGTCGGCCTGCAGAAGGCATCGAAGCTGAACATCGAGGGTGAGGACCTCGCCGGCGTCTCCGGCGGCCTTGATTTCCTGAGAAGCGTCAATGCCGGAAAGATGAAGAAGTTTAAAGGCGATGCCGTGGTCATCGGCGGCGGCAACGCGGCCATCGACGTGGCGCGCGCAGCCCTGCGCTTCACCGACGGAAACGTCAACATCTACTGCCTCGAAAAAGACGAAGAGATGCCCACCGTGCCCGATGAAAAGAACGCCGGCATTGCCGACGGCGTCGGGATCAACAACTCCTGGGCTCCGAAAGCCATTCTCGGCGAGGACGGCAAGGTGACCGGCATCCAGCTGATGCGCTGCGTCTCCGTCCGCGATTCCGAAGGCCGCTTTGCCCCCGTCTACGACGAGAACGAGACCATCACCGTTCCCTGCAGCCGCGTGTTCGTCGCCATCGGGCAGCGCTCCGATTACGGCGCCGTCCTCGCCGGCACGAAGGCCGACACGCCGGACGGCCGCCTGATCGAGCATGATCCCGTGACCTTCCAGACCAACGAGGAGGATGTCTTCGTCGGCGGCGACTGTGCGACCGGCCCGATGTACACCATCGACGCCATCGCCACCGGCCGCGAGGGTGCGGTTTCGATCCACCGCTTTGTGAACGTCGGCCAGTCCCTGACGCTGCACCGGAACAAGCGCAACTTCATCGAGCTCGACAAGAGCAAAATCATGCTGCCGCCCGATAAGGTCAAAAAGCCGGCGCGCGCCGAAGTTGCCATCGACCGCAGCAAGTTCCGGACCATGGAGGACGATCGCATCACCTTCACAGAGGAGCAGATCCGCTCCGAAGCCTCCCGCTGCCTCAGCTGCGGCCGCAGCGTCGTCGATCCGAACAAGTGCATCGGCTGCGGCATCTGCACGACCAAGTGCGAGTTTGACGCCATCCATCTGAAACGCGACCGGCCGCAGAACAGCAAGATGGTTCCGGCCGAGGACAAGTTCAAGGCGATCGGCGCCTATTCCGCAAAACGCGAAATCAAGATCCTGAAAAAGCAGCTTGCCGGCGGCAGGTAAGCGCTCCTGACAGGAATACGCTCCCGAAAACAGGCCAGAGCAATCCGCGCCTGTTTTCGGGTTTTTGCGAGATCATCCGCGAACAATGAATATCAGGCAGAACGCGGCACGGCGCCGCTTCTGCAGAAGGGTAATACGTGATTTAAAATGAAAGATTTGAAACATCTGACCTGGTTTGAGGATCTCCTGCAGGATGCCAACAACGAGCTGATTGTGCAGGCGCAGAGGGAAGGAAAAAAGTGCGTGGCCTATGTCTGCGAAAACACGCCCGAGCCTCTTCTGAACCTCGACGGCATCTTCTCCGCCCGTCTTCGCGCACCGCGAACCGGCTCCATGGAAATGGCGACCTACTACCTTACCAGCTTCCTCTGCGAATACAGCCGGGCGCTGCTGGAGCGGGCGATCGAAGGCGGATACAATTTTGCCGACTGCCTCATCGCTCCCGACGGCTGCACCATGATCAACCGTGCGGTGGAAAACATGGAGCTTCTTCATACCATGGGAAAGGACAAGGATTCCTTTTTCTACGAGAACATGGAGATTCCCATGAAGGCCGACGACAACGGTCTCAACCTCTTCGTTCTCCAGTGCAGAAACCATATTCTCAAGCCCCTGGAGGAAAAGTTCGGGATTGACTGCTCCGACTCGGCCATCCGCAAATCCGTGGAAGAGCACAACCGTGTCTGTTCCCTGATCCGCGCGATCGGCGAATTCCGCAAGGGAGAACGGCCGACCATCACGGGCTATGAGTTCAATGTCATCACGCTCGCCACCTATGTTGCGCCGAAGTACCTGCTTCTCGACAAGCTCGAAGAGACGCTTGAAGAGCTCAAAACCCGCGAGCCGGACGAGAAGAACGCCTTCCGTGCCCGCGTCCTGATCGTCGGCTCCGAGGTGGACGATCCGGAGTTTGTCAAGCTGGTCGAGGGCACCGGCGCTTTCGTCTGCGCCGACCGTTTCTGTTACGGTTCCTTCCCGGGCAGAGACTGCATCACCCTGACCGATGACGAAGACGCGCTGACGCAGATCTGCCGCCAGTACATGTACCGGGGTCAGTGCCCGCGCTATATGGATCAGGCGAAGATGGTCGGGCGCCGGGAATATGTGAAGCGTCTGGCCGAAGAATACGCCGCCGACGGCATCATCTATGAGCAGATCAAGTTCTGTGACCCCTGGGCCTACGAGCGCATGATCGGCTCTCACGTGCTGCATAATGACTTCGGCTATCCCGTTCTCTCCATCGACCGCCCGTACAGCACTTCCGGCACCGGCCAGCTGCGTACGAGAATCCAGGCTTTTATCGAAAGCATTGAAATCAAGAAGATTCGCGGAGGTGTGTGATGAAAGCAGAAGTGATGACGTCGAACGACAAAAGAATCGGCGCGAAGAATTTCGGCGGCGCCTATTCTGACGGCAGAGTCAGAAAATACCGCGAATGGCGCGGCGTAACCGACACCCTGTACGACTATTCCCGCTGGCTTCTCAACTGGGTAACGATGTTCCGTGTCGTGCTGTCCAAGCCCCGCAACATCAAGGCCATGTTCCGCTACCGCTGGATGGCGAACTATCTCGCGGTTCCGATGATGGTGGACCGCCATACCCAGGGTCTGCGCGGCGAGCACCTCCGCATCTGTCATGCCGAGCAGGATCTGATCATCGACGACGTGGCCAAGCTCCTTGACAAGCTGTTCCGCGGCGACCGGCGCATCGGCAACGACAAGGCCTTTTCCGACAAGGTCGTCCTCGTGGACGAAAACGAGATGCAGTCCGTCATGATGGGCTTCCCCACGCTCGTCCCTCTCAGCCGTGAAATCGCCTCCACCTATATTCCCGTCCTGCTCAACCAGCGCGCCGCGCTGCACTATATCGATGTCGCGCAGGAATACGGCCTTGCCGGCGATGTCTGCCCGATGCCGGAGGCCGAAGCCGGCGTCTCCATTGACGACGACGCCCCCATTCTCGGCAAGTGCGCCGTGCAGTGCAACACCACCTGCGACGGCTCCCTCCTCGGCAACGGCATCATCTCCAAACGTCTCGAGTTCGAAGACGGCATCCCGGTGTTCCAGCTGGCGACGCCGCTGCGTCACCAGGAGGACGACGTTCAGGAGTATGCCGCGCAGGAAATCCGCAACGCCATCGCCTTCATTGAAAAGGAAACCGGCGAGAAGTGGGACTGGACGCATTATTTCGAATGCGCCAAACGCGTCAATTATGCCACGAAATGCCGCATTGAGTGGCTGGACATGAACAAGACCCCGTATCCGCAGGTCTTCGGTTCCAATCTCGCGCTCTATACCGAGACGAACTATATGGCGATCAGCGGCCGGATTCCCGCCTTTGAAAAAGCGGACCGGAAAATTACCGCCCTCGCCGAAAAAGCCTATAAGAAAAAGAAAATGGCGGCCAACGAGTACCGCCACCGCGCCATCATCTGGGGCGTCCAGTCGCATTATTACATGGATTTCCTGGTCTGGCTGCTGAACTGCTGGGGCATCGTGCCCCTGACGGACATGCTCTCGATGGTCTCCACCAAAATGATTGCCGAGACGGATACGCCGGAGAACCGGGAACAGGCAATCTTCGACATCGCCTGGCTCACGGAAAACATGATCATGCGAAACCGCACCCACGGCGGCTACAAGGTTCTGCTCGACGAGCTCTGGGAGTTTGTGGAATCCTTCAACGCCGACATGGTGATTCTCTGGGAGCACATGAGCTGCAAGGCGCTTGACGGCATGCACGGCATGTTTGAAGAGCGGGCAAGAGAGCGCGGCGTCCACCTCGTGTGGGTCTCCCACGATCTGTTTGATCCCCGCGTGATCTCCCGCCAGGGCGTCCGCGACCAGATCAACAGCTACATGAGAACCGTCATGCAGGAAGAGCCGGTCGATCCGACGCTCGAAGTGCTCAACGATGCCGAGTCCTGGTAAGAGAAGGGAGAGAACGCTCATGATATCCATCAAAAAGACGCTGCTGAAGGCAGTGCTCATGCTTTTCCTGTTTGTCACCGGCGCATTTGTCGTCACCTTCGCGATCTACATGCTGAACCTGGACATGAAATTCACCGCCAAACTCGAACCGGTTCTGTTCTGGTTCTATGACCGCGTCAAACGGGATCAGCATCTGTAAACCCGTTTCCCCGGTTTTGCCCGCGCAAGCTGACCGCATCCGGCCGTCTTCTTTTCCCGGAAGACGGCCGGCTTTTCTCTTTTTCTTGAATCTGCCGCCCCGGCATGGTATAATGAAAAGAACGTATGTACTCTGTGATTTCCCGCTTTCAGAACAGGAATCGACACCCAATCTTTTTTGTTCCGAAGGGAGTTGTAAGCTTGAACGCGCTGGAAAAAATCAAACATACTCTGTTTCGCTCCTGGTACACCCTCGAGACTCTGGAGGATCGTATCTATCATATCATTCTGGACGTTGCCGTTTTCATGTCGGTTCCCACGGTCATTTTCGGCATCATCCAGCACATGCCCGGTCCGTCCGTCGTTATGTCGGTCGCCATTCTGGTATTTCTGATCATTATCCAGTTTGTCACCATGCGCTGCCCGAAGTATGCGGATCTCTGCCGGATGCTTCTGGTTCTGGGCATGAATCTGGTTTTCCTGCCGGTCTGCTTCTTTACCGCCGGCGGACTGTACAGCGGCATGATTCTCTTCTTTGCGACCGGCTTTGTTCTCTGCGGTCTGCTCCTGCGCGGCAAAACTGCCGGCATTGTCTTTACTCTCACGCTCGTGGTGATGGAGCTGGCCCTTATTCTCTCTGTCCGCTTTCCCGAATTTGTCGAGCCCATGACCCCTGAGCAGCATCTTCTTGACGCGGAGACCGCTCTCATTCTGGTCGGCACGTCTCTCTTCGCCGTGACGGGTCTGCTTCTGCGTTCCTATGCGGAGGAGCGCGACCGGAATGTCGAGCTCATGCAGAAGCTCCGTGACCTGTCGGTCATGGATGCGCTTTCCGGTCTCTATAACCGCCGCGAGCTCTTCCGCCGTCTCGAAGTCATGTACGGCGATATCCCGAAGGAGCGCACGGAAACTCTCTCCGTTGACGGCCGCTATCTTGCCATGTTTGACATCGACAACTTCAAGACGCTCAACGACACCTACGGTCACGGCTTCGGCGACACCGTTCTGGTCTCTGTCGCCAATGTGCTCCGCGATATGGTCAAACGCGAAAACGGCGAACTGTCCGCCCGCTACGGCGGCGAGGAGTTTGTCAGCATTCTCCGCGCCCCGAGCCGGGAAGAAGCCTATGCGCGTGTGAATCAGGCCCGTGAGGAAATTATGTCCCTCTCCTGGGAGGAGTTCCCCGCTGTCCGCGTCAGCATCAGCGGCGGCCTGATTGCCTGCGAGGATCATGCCGATCTTACCCAGGCCCTTCACGATGTGGACGATCTCCTGTACAAAGCCAAAGCCGCAGGCAAAAACCAGGTCTGCATATGAAACAGGGGACGGTTCCTCGTTTCATTTTCTCTTTCAAGTTCCCCGCGCCCGCCGGCGCTGATGAGGTCTTCATGAAAAAACTTTCCACTTTTTTCTTTCAGCTTTCAACTTTTCTCTTTCTCCTTCTCCTCCTGACCGGCTGTTCCTCTTCCTCCCTCGAGCGGAACTATCGGGACGCCGAAACCCTTCTGGAGCAGGGGCAGTACGAGAAAGCCGCAGCGAAATACAGCGAACTCGGCAGCTACGAAGACGCAAGCCGGCTGCTGATGTACTGCCGCGCCGCCCTTGCGGCGGAAAGCGGCGATTATCAGGCTGCCCGCGACGCGTTTACCGCCCTGGGCAGCTTTCACGACGCCCCGCAGATGCTGCGCTACTTTGAAGGCCGCGAAATCGAAGACGCCGGCAGGCGCGCGCTCTCCGAGGATGACTATTCCGCTGCCGTTGACAGTCTGAAAAGCGCCGTCAACGTCTATCAGTCTCTCGCCGATTTCCGGGATTCCTACGAGCGCGGCGCTGACTGCATCAACATTCTCTACGACCGCGCCGTTTCTCTCCTCTCCGATCACCGCTTCCCCGAAGCCCGTGATCTCTTTACCGCGCTGGACACCTGGCGCGACAGCGCGGAGCTGAAAGCCTACTGCGACGCCTGTATTCTCGAGCTGGACGGTCTCTGGCTTCAGGCCGCGGACGTCTTTTCTTCCATTCCCTCCGTTCTGGATGCCGCGCAGCGCGCGGACGCAGACCGCGAGCTGATCTATCAGCAGGCCTGCTCCCTCTCCGCCGCCGGCGAGCTGGAATCCGCCATTCTGTTCTTCTCCGAGCTCGGTTCCTACCGGGATTCCGAATCCCAGGCCATCGAGATGGCCCGGCAGATGATCCACAGCCGGCTCCGGTCGGGCGACTACGAAGGCGCCCTCTTTGCGCTGGATGCGGTAGGAGATGCGATCACCCTGGAGCCCACCGGTCTCTCCTTTGACCGCGAGCGTGCCGAGAGCTTCCTGGACGGCTTCGCGGATGCCTACCTGCATTTCAGCGCCAACAGCATGGACGCCTACTCCGGGTATTTCGGGACTCTCCCCTATATCGAACCGGGCGGCGCCCTGGATCAGCGCTTCAAGCAGTTTCTGATGATCGGCAGCTTCAGCCACAATTCCTATTATAGCTACGAGGGAAGCACCCTTCTGGATGTACTTTCCTTCGGAGAAGACGGCTATTATCTCGCCTATCTGCGTGCCTCCGCTTCGGTCAACCAGCCGAAGGGGCCCGTGCATATCACCCGGACCTTCCGCATCACTCTCCACGATACCGATGCCGGCCTGATCGCCGGCTCGATTGAGGACTGCCTGTACGACCAGACCGACCATGACGGCCGTCCGGTCATCACCGGCCCGCTCCCGAAAGGGCAGCTGCCGCCGGACGAGGACGGCGATGGCATCATCGTCGTGGATGTCATGAAAAAAGGTTTCAACGGGACCATGATCATCGTCCTGGATCCCTCCCGCGTTTTCGCCGGCGGTCCCGGTTTCTACGGCGGAAACGGCATGGTTCTCGAAGATCTGGTGAACCGCTATGACGCCCTGGGCGGCATCAACGGCGGCGGCTTCATCGACGAGGACGGCGGCGGTTCCGGCGGCTATCCCGAAGGCCTCACCATCGTCGACGGCAAGTCCTACTTCTGGGCCGGTTCCGGTGAGTCCGCCGCGTTCGACGAAAACAATGTCCTCCACGTCGGCGGCTACACCATCGAGACGGCTGCCGAAGCCCACATTCGCGACTGCGTCAGCTTCGGTCCCGCCCTGATTGTCGACGGGGTCCCTGAGTACGGTTCTTATATGGAAAGCGGCATCAACCCCCGCACCGCCATCGGTCAGCGTCCCGACGGCTCCGTCCTGATGCTTGTCATCGACGGCCGCCAGATCCACAGCATCGGGGCCAGCTACGGCGATATCCGCGATGTGATGATCGATTTCGGCGCCGTCAACGCCGTCAGTCTGGACGGCGGTTCCTCCACCGTCATGTACCTCAACGGCCAGTACATGAACAGTCCCTCTTCCGCCAGCGGCACCTCCCGCTACCTCCCCAACGCCTTCCTGATCCGAAAGTGAGCCCCTTATGAAGAAAAATCTCTCAACTCTCTTCGCTCTTCTCTTTTCTCTCATTCTCCTCTCCGGCTGCACCCTGACTCAGCAGCACAGCCTGCAGGTCGGTCAGAAGGCTCTGGCCGCCGAAAACTACGCCGAAGCCGTTGCTGCTTTTGAAAAAGCCGGCTCCTACGAGGACGCCATGATGCTCAAGCAGTATGCCAATGCCTGGCTGCTTCTCGAGGGCGGCGAATACGACGCGGCCGCGGACGCCTTCCGTTTCCTCGGCGATTATAAGGACAGTTCCCTGCTGCCTTCCTACTGTGAAGCCCGAAAGCAGGAAGGGCTCTCTCAGGCCGCCTTCTCCGCGGGCAATGCGGACGAGGCTGTCCGCGCGGGTGCCGAAGCGGTTTCCCTCTACACCGGTCTCTCCCTGTTCCGAGACAGCGATGACCGCGCCGAGGCCTGCCGCGACCTGCTCTATACGAATGCCTCTGACTGGATGAACGCCGGCCGTTTCGATGCCGCCTCTGCCGCCTTTGCCGCGCTCGGCAGCTTCCGTGACAGCGCCGACCTGCAGCAGTATTGCCGCGCTTCTCTCCTCATGCAGCAGGGTTCCTGCCTTGAGGCTGCCGATGTCTTCTCCGAAATTCCCGGTGTTCTGGATTCCGCCGCGCAGGCGGACGCCGCACGCAGCGGAGCTTATCAGGAAGCGCTTGCCCTGCGGGACCGCGGCGACTATCAGGCGGCCGCGGATACCTTCCGGGATCTCGGCTCCTATCAGGACGCGCAGGCGCAGCGTAACAGCACGCTCGTGCTCCTGGTCCGCTCCCTGATCGCCTCCGGCTCCTATGCGGAAGCCCTGCAGAAGCTGAATCTCCTTGAGAATCCCTCCTCCCTCTTCCCCGCCGCGGACGCCGCGGAATCCGACAGTCTCTCTGTCTTTCTGCAGGTCTTTGCCAACGCCTGGCTGAATGCGCATGCCGGCGTGATCAACGGCTTTTTCTCCCGCAGTCTGCTCCAGCCTTATCTCGAGCCCGGCGGCGAGCTGGATTCGCTCCTTCAGGCCGAGCTGCCCGATGACAAGGTCGCCGAGAACTACGGCTATGTCTTCGAGGCCGCGGAACCGCTCGAGTTCCTCCGTTTGGATGAAGGCTTCCTTGCCGCCAAAGTGCACGCGACGGCCTCGTATTACGGTGCCAACTACAGCGGCAACGCCATGAATGAAACCCTGATGATCCTCATCGACACCCGCAGCGGCAATCCCCGCGCCGCCGCCGTCCTCCCCCTCTGACTTTCTCTCCCCTCGCCCGTAGGGAGCGATCCCCAGATCGCTCCGCAATCCTCGCGCGCGCAGGCGCCATTTCCACTTTCAAAGGAGTCTCCCTATGAAAACAGCTCTCCTGCAAATAGAATCCGAACTCGAATCCATCCGTCAGGCCGGCACCTGGCGCGAAGAGCGCATCATTACGACGCCGCAGAGCGCCCGCATCGATACGACCGCGATGCCCGGCGTTCTGAACATGTGCGCCAACAATTACCTCGGTCTGGCCGACAACCCCGAACTGATCCGCGCGGCAAAGCAGAGCTACGACCGCTGGGGTTTCGGCCTCTCCTCCGTCCGCTTCATCTGCGGCACGCAGGAGCTCCACAAGCAGCTGGAAAAGAAAATCGCCGGCTTTCTCGGCACCGACGACGCCATTCTCTATTCCTCCTGCTTTGATGCCAACGGCGGCCTGTTTGAAACGCTCCTGGGCCCGGAGGACGCCGTCGTCTCCGACGAACTGAACCATGCCTCCATCATCGACGGCATCCGTCTCTGTAAAGCCGCGCGCTACCGCTACCGCAACAGCGACATGGAGGATCTCCGCCTCCAGCTGACCCGGGCGAGAGAGGCGGGCGCGCGCCGGATCCTGATTGCGACGGACGGCGTCTTCTCGATGGACGGCTATCTGGCCAGGCTCCCCGAAATCTGTGATCTCGCGGACGAATTCGATGCCCTGACCATGGTGGATGACAGCCATGCCGTCGGCTTTATGGGCCCCCACGGACGCGGCACGCCCGAGCACTTTGGCGTGACCGACCGCATCGACATTCTGACCGGGACCTTCGGCAAGGCCCTGGGCGGCGCCTCCGGCGGCTATACCGCGGCCCGCAGACCGATTGTCGAGCTCCTGCGCCAGCGCAGCCGCCCCTACCTTTTCTCCAACACCGTGGCCCCCGCCATCTGCGCGGCGACGCTGCGCGCAGTGGAGCTGCTCGAGGAGAGCGACGAGCTTCGGAAACGCGTGCACGAAAATGCCCGCTTCTTCCGCGAGGGTATGGAGGCCGAAGGCTTCGACCTGCTCCCCGGCGAGCATCCCATCGTGCCGGTCATGCTCTATGATCCCCATATGGCCCATGACATGGCATCCCGGCTGCTGCAGAAGGGCGTCTATGTCGTCGCCTTCTGCTATCCGGTTGTTCCGAAAGGCCGCGACCGCATCCGCACCCAGATTTCCGCCGGACACACCCGCGAGGATCTCGAGTTCGCCGTCCGCTGCTTCGCCGAAACCAAACGCGAAATGAAGTTGTCAGGGGGACGGTTCTCTTGACAACTTGGCGCCCTTCCCCCGCATCAAAAATCCCCGCCTCCCGGCGGGGATTTCCTGTTTCGTGCTGCTCTCTCTTTACACCGCTCTGCCCGCGTCGTTTCCTCCGCGGATCGCCAGCGCGATGTTAAACGGCGATGCGCAGTCGCCGATCGTATAGGTCTCCTTGACGGAGATGCCGTCCAGCAGGCTGGTGTTCGGCAGCATGTCGGCTGCGTTGACAATCGCGTCGCACGGAATCTCGGTGTCGAGGCCGGTCTCCATCGTGACCGTCGCCACGCCGTCCTTCACGCTCTTGATCGCGGATTCGGGGAAGGAGTTGAATCCCAGTCCGTAGAGCGCCGTCGTCATCATGCGCTTCGCGTGCTGCGACTGCTGAATGTCGAAATCGTCCGCCGGGCTGGGCGTGACCATCGTGACATGCTTTTTGCGCACCGTCAGCCACAGCGCCGCGTCGAAGGCCTGGGCGTTGGAGCCGTAGACGATGACGTTGTCGCCCATGTCCGCAAACATGAAGTCGTCCATCTCGATCACCGGGGCGTCTCCGTCCACCGTCAGCGTGTCGCGCAGACCGCCGACCGCGAGGATCACCGCGTCGGGCGCTTCGGACTCGATCAGTTCCTTCGTGACCTCGGTTCCCGTCTCCACCTTCACGCCGCTGAGCTCGAGCTGACGGATCAGGTATTTCTTCAGATCCATCAGGTTCTCGTGCGGGCCCTTCACCATGCTCGCGAAGTCCAGAAGTCCGCCCAGCATGGCCTTCTTCTCATACAGGGTGACATCGTGTCCGCGCAGGGCCGCGATGCGTGCCGCTTCCATGCCGGCCGGGCCGCCGCCGATGACCATGACCTTCTTTTTGGTCTCCGCCTCGGGCAGTTCGTAGGTGGCCGGGCCGCCCTCGCGCATGACTCTCTGGGTCAGCGCATTGACGCGGCAGTAGCAGAACATGGCGTTCATCTCGTTGGAGCCGGAATGGCAGTGCAGGCAGCGCGTGCAGGGTGCAATCTCATCCAGTCTGCCCTCGCGCAGCTTGTTGACGTATTCCATATCGACGGTCAGCGGGCGGTTCATCAGGAAGAAGTCGAGCTTTCCGTCCTCCAGCGCCTTCTCGAAGAAGTCGGGGGCGTGGGCCGGGTCCATATACGTAACCGCGCCGACCGGGATGCTCAGCTCCTTCTTATACTTTGCCGCGATGTCCAGCGCGATGCCGCAGCCGCTGGTGTTGCCGATCGCGGCGCCCTGGAAGTTGCGCGTGAAGTCATACTGCGTGCCGAAACCGGTTGCGCCTTCGACGCCGTTAAGAATGAAGTACAGGTCGGAGGCAAACTGCGCGACGTGATGTCCGAGCGGTCCGATGCGCAGGTGCATCGAGTCGGCGCCGGCCGCCTCGAAGAGCTTCGCGGCCGCGATGCCTTCCTCAATGGTCAGCACCTTGGTGTGCGGCGTGGTGACGTCGGTATCCAGCGTCATGATCGTCGGGTTGTTGGCGATGTTGTCGTTCTCCTCGACGCAGTCGATCAGGCACTGCACCGCCATGTCGGGGCAGTCCTTCTTGAGCTGCTCCAGAATCTCCGTGACGAAGCGGGCCCGGTTCTCGATGCTCTTTCCGCCGTACTCGTCCTCGCGCTTGTTGTGGAAGCGTGACAGGAAGTGGGCCGGCATGTTGAAGCCTGCGCAGTTGAACTCGATCACCTTGAAGCCAGCGTTGTAAAGGCCTTCGGCAACCTGAATCATGCGGGCCTGCTTGGCGTGGATATCGTCCAGGGTCATCTCGTTCTCGCCCTGTCCGAAGCCGGACACCTGATAGCCCAGAACCGCGCCGTACTCCGCGCAGCCGTCCACGAGCTTCTTGATATACGCGAGGTTCTCCGCCTCATATTCGCCGGTCTCCGCCGGAACTTCCAGCCAGCTGACCGACTCGACGAAGATCAGCTCGACGCCGCCCTTTGCCAGGTTGAAGTAATAGCTGAGGAATTCGTCCGTCATGCCGGCGAGATACGCGGCCGAGCCCGCGGCCGATTTGACCATGCGGTGGTTCAGTTCGACGTTGCCGATCTTGAAGGGAGAAAAGATCGTCTTGAGCTCCATGTCCGCGGTCCGGAACTCCGCCTCGTCCAGCTGGGGGTTGAGATAAGCCTGAGGGATTTTGTCAAATGCCTTGATCGCTTCTTCGGTCGTGATGTCCGCCTTGTCTTCCGCGAAAGCCGTGACCGGACCGGCGAAGGTCTGCAGCGCTCCGACCGCGCCGACGCTGACCGCGCCCGCCGCCATGCCTTTCAGAAAGTCTCTGCGTGAAATGTTTGCTGCCATGTTTTGCTTCCTTTCCTTGTTATTATTGTAATCATGCGTCCTCCGCATTGCTGATCCCATTGTACCCGTTCCCCCCGCCTCCCGTCAATACGCAAGCCCAAGGCATAAAACATTTCTATCCCCCTAAAACAATTCTATACCCGCCCACCGCAACGGCATTTAAACTTTGAACTTTATTCTTTCTCAAATTTGTGGTAAACTGAAAAAAACACCCTCGCCAAACCAAACCCCTGAGGTGAATCAACATGACGATCATCAAAAACAGAAAACGTCTGGCCGGCTTGTTCCTGGCCCTTGTCATGCTCCTGACGGCAGGCGCTGTCCCTGCCTGGGCGGATGACGCCGGCGAAGCCCCCTCTTTCCGCGAATGGGAAACGGATATCCGTCTCTCCATCACGCCGGAAACCGGGCTGATGCAGGAAGCCGGCATGGACCTTGCCGCCTGGGACGAGGCGGTCGCCCAGAGAAAGCAGGATGGGCTTTCCCATTCCATCCGCGCCGGCTTGATTACCGCCGTGGATAAGGACGCCCTTCTCCTGAAGGAAGACGGCCGAATCTTCCAGATCGGCGCCTCCGGCCTCTTCGGTCCCGTGACGGACGCCCTGGATGCCTACCGCCTTGCCTACCGGCTGGTCAGCGCGATGGGCGGCTCCGCCAAAACCGTGATGGCTCTGAAGAACCGCCTGACCATGAACGACACCACGATCTACTCCTTCCAGCAGATCTTCGACGGCGAAGAGGTCCTGGGCGGCACACTGAAGATTGCCGTGGACGCGGACAATGCGGTCACCGCGGTCTTCTCCTGCCTCGATCCGGAAGCCAGCCGGGAACAGACCGTCGTCTCCCGCGAAGAGGCCAAAGCCATCGTGGCCGCTCACTGTGAAGAAAACGGTCTCCCTGCGGAGGTGCTGGACGAGTACACCGAGCGCTCCAACATCAACATCCTTGACCTGCCGGGCGCCATGAACCTTGACGTCGATATCGATACCATCCCGGATCAGATCGTCTGGGTGGTGTATACGGCCAACGAAGGCGAAAACGCCGACCAGCCGGATCTCTATCCCTACCTCGCGCATTATGTCCAGCTGAACGGAAACTACCGCTACAGTCTCCCGGTCGCCCGCCCGTCGGACGACTCGGCCCTCTGCGGCTACCGCAAGCCGGACGTCTTCGCCGGTCTGGAACCCGACACCTATACCGGTGAGATCACCGACATCAACGGCAATGTCAGGACCGTCACCGTCCCCGTCATGCGCAGCGAGACGGACGACTGCTGGTATCTGGGCGATGTCGAAAACCATATCGCCTTTGCCGACTATGTGACCTGCGCCTACGGCGAAAACCATGACATCGTCCTCCTGAAGAGTGAAGACAACAAGAGCTGGGACAGTGAGGACATCTATGCCTTCTATAACTATCTGCGTGCCTTCGATTTCTATGCCGACATGGGCTGGATGGGCCCGGACGGCCAGGGCACCGATGTGCTCATCTTCAAGGGCATGGCCTACTCCAACGGCATGGTCTACGACAATGCCTGCAGTCTTGGCAAGCTGTCCGGCTGGCAGATCTTCGCCTACGCCGCCTACTCGGATTCCGGCGAACCGCTTCGTCTGACCTGGGCTCTGGACGTGATGGCGCATGAGTTTACCCATACCTTCACCGGCACCGTCATGAACATGAATCTGTATGAAAACGACCTCGGTGCGATCAACGAGGCCATGTCGGATATTCTGGGCAACCTGGTCGAGTATATCTGCAAGGACACGGACGATCCCACCTGGATGATCGGCGAGAACACCGGCGATCCCCTCCGCCGCATGACCGATCCGCAGTCCTTCTGCCAGCCGGCCTATGTCTGGGATATCTACTACGGCCCCCACGTGACGACCCCGAATACCATGAATGACCGCGGCGGCGTCCATTACAACTCCTCCCTCCTGAACCTGATCGCTGCCGACCTCTGCACGGAATACGGCATGAGCTATGAAGACGCGGTCGCCTTCTGGGTCATGACGGCCATGGGCATGACGCCCAGAACGGACTATTACCAGATGGCGCCCCTGCTGAACTGGGCTCTGAAGCAGACCGGCCTGGACGGGCAGTATCAGGAAGCGCTGGACCGGCTGGTCGCCGACACGCGCATCGACAGCAAGGGCTTCCCCGAATCCCTGCCCGAAGGCCAGAAGCTGATCAATCTCGTTCTCCCGGATACCGAGGCTTTCCACAGCAAGGACTGGGTCATGTTTGCCTACCAGTATGATCTCGCGAAACAGTCCGAGCTCCGCGACGAGCTTGCGCAGTATGTCGCTGTCCTGCTCAAAGACCCCGAACAGCGCAAGGCCTTCTCCGAAAGCCTGCAGAACATCATGGACAGCCTCCATCTGCAGGACAGCGAACTCGACTCCCCCACCCTGACCATGGACGAACCGGACGATCAGGAGAAGGACGATCCCCTGTACAGTCTGTTCTTCGATCTTGTCTCCGCGGCCTCGAATAAAGTGATCAAATCCGAGACGCAGGTCATCACCTGGGAACAGGACGACACCGGCATCATTCCTGCCGTTGTCTATGATCGGCCGTCCATCTATGTGCTCATGAACATCTCGGACGGCGGTTCCAAATTGAATAAGGTCGTTGTTCTGATCGGCGGCATCTGGTACGATCTCACTGACTTCGTGTTCGATGACTACGGCAACCCGGACGAGACCACCAGCCAGCAGCTTCTTGCCCTGTCCAAGATGCTCGGCAGTCAGGCCCTTACGGCCATTCTCGGGACGGATAAGCCCGCCGCCGCGCAGACCGTTCAGCCCGCTTCCGGCTCCGTTCCGATCGAATACCTCTCCACCGTCGGCCTGGAAAACATCCGGCCGGTCACCTGAAACAAAAATCCGGGGGCCCCACCCCCGGATTATCTTTCGTTCTCTAAATTTCCCGTAGGGAGCATCCTGACGCGCGGGAAGCGTGCGACGATCCCGTAGGGAGCGATCCCCAGATCGCTCCGCAATCCCGCGCCCGTAGGGAGCGATCCCCAGATCGCTCCGAAATCCCGCGCCCGCAGGCGCCCTTCCCCTCATGGGGAAGGTGCCCCAGTGCGCACACTGGGGCGGATGAGGTGTTCCCCCCGCCGCAGCGGATAATCCCCTGTCTCTCAACTCTCAACTCTCTTCGTCATCTATTCGAATCGTCAAAGGATTCTCGCTGAGATCCTTCAGCGCATTCAGGGTGTTCAGCAGCTTCTCGTTCTTGTCCGACCCGGGGCTTGAATAATACGCCTCCGGGAAATAATGATACTTCTGATCCAGAATCTGCATGCATCTGAGAAACAGCTCAAAGCAGCCTTCCCCAACACAGTCCTCTCCCGTGCTCGTCGGCAGGTCGGCCTGGCCGAAAAGGGTCCCTTCCTTGTCCAAGTAAAACTTCACGAACCGCATTTCGCTGTTGATCCGGTTGCACGCCTCCAGAACAGCTGCCCGTTTCTCTCCGCTGACTCTGTTCATGAGCCCGGAAATGCGAATCTGAACATCATGCCCGTTTTCGCCCTGGGCGAAAAAGTGAAACCGAACCGTCGGCCCTCCCTGAATATTAAAGCCCGCGTCGATAAACGACAGCTTCTCATTCTCAATGATCTTATACTTGATCTCGTGCCTGTCAAAAGCTTCCGCGATCAGCTCTATCGTATTCTCCGCCATTTCCACACTCTCCTATCTTTATTACTTTACTCCCCGTCTCTCAACTCTCCACTCTCTTCTCTCAACTCTGCGCCGCCACGCGGCGCCCTCCCCCGTCTCTCAACTCTCAACTCTCCACTCTCATCTCTCAATTTCATATCTCTCTATGATTGTTTCCAGGACGAACTCCGGTTTGAGTTCTCCCAGTCTTGCAAAGTGCGGCTGTCCGCCGTGCTCTTTGAGCGCGTCGGCATCCCGCCATTTCTCAACCAGAAGCAGTTCGTCGCCGCTTCCGTCTGCAGGGAAATAGTAGTCATACTTGATGTTCCCTTCTTCCCCGCGGCTGGCGACATCGATCCCCTCTGCCATAATGTTCTCCAGGAATTCTTCTCTCATGTCGGGTTTGCATTTGTATGTGACGTTCAGTACGATCATGTTGTTTTTCCTCTTTTCCATTTTTCTTTGCCCGACCGCATGGTCATTTCAGATGCATTATAACATAAAACCCGCGCATTTGACAAAGGAAATCGTCCCCCCCCGCCCCCGCGTCCCTCCCCCGTCTCTCAACTCTCCACTCTCCTCTCTCCACTCTCTTCTCTCAACTCTCATCTTGCTTTGTATTCTGCCATGGAGTACAATGAAGCCCGACAGGTAATCCACGCGCCCGCAGGCGCCATTTCAACTCTCAACTCTCAACTCTCTTAAGGAGGCTCCGTCCCATGAGAAAAGCATTATCTCTTATTCTGACCCTGCTCATGATCCTGTCCGTCCCGACCCTTGCCTTCGCCGACTCTGAAATCACGGTGACCGGTACTGGCGAGGTTCTCGTTCCCGCGGACGTTGCCGTCGTTTCGCTCGGCATCAGCGCGGCAGACCCCGATGTTCTCGCCGCCCAGGCAAAAGCCAATCAGGCCATTGCTTCCATCCGGGAAGCCCTGATCGCCTTCGGCATTCCAGAAGAGGATATCAACACGGATTACATCAACATTTACGCCCTGTACGACTATTCCGGCGACGAGGAAGTGATCAGGGCCTACAAGGCCAATTCCACGCTGGCCATCCGCGTGACGGAGATCGAGAAGGTCGGCGATGTGATCGATACCGCCTTCGGCGCGGGTGCCAATACGCTCAACAGCATCAGCTTCTCCGCGTCGGATACCCGTGACGCGCTGGAAAAGGCCATGAGAGCGGCCGTGGAAGATGCCAGAGCAAAGGCGGAGGTCTTTGCCGATGCCGCCGGCCTGCAGATCATCGGTGTTGAGGACATCGTGGAACAGGGTGCCGTCAGCTATGACAGAGGCGCCGTCAACTCCTTCAAGGCGGCGGATACCGCTGTCGCCGGGACCTTTGTCCAGTCCGCAAAGCTCTCCGTCACTTCCTCCGTCAGCATCACCTTCAAAACCAATAAATAAAAGCAAGGAATCGACGCCGTGATATACGCGCCGGATTAAAGATCGGAGTCAGGCTTGATATGCCTGACTCCGTTTCACATTATTCCTGTCTTTTCTCTCCCGTCTCCGCGCCCATCCCCCGTCTCTCTTCTCTGCGCCGCCGCCCAAAGGAAATCGGCTTTCTCCTCATCTTTTGTGCTCGTTCTGATTTCGAAACCGATCCCTGATCCCGAACCCTCTGCGACGAAAAACCCCCCCGGCTTACGCCATGGGGTTTGAATCATCGATCCAATCCTCTCTATCCTTATCTCAGCATCCGTAGGGAGCATAACGACGCGCGGGAAGCGTGCGACGATCCAAGCTTGTCTGCGACAATCCCGTAGGGAGCGATCCCGAGATCGCTCCGCAATCCCCGCGCCCACAGGTGTCTCTCTTCTCTCTACTCTCAACTCTCAACTCTATCTCTCGTCTCTCAACTCTCAACTCTGCGCCGCCGTTTGGCGGCGCTTTTCTCTCTTCTCTCTTAAAAGGAACGCTTCCCCGTCTGGATGAACTCAATCAGGTCTTCCAGATCTGCGAAATCGTCATAGTCTCCCATAATCCCTTCACGATGATAGACAATCCCGGCCTGCTCATTTCGTTCCAGATAGTCAAGCAGTTCATCTACGCCGTATCGATGTGCGAATTCTGCAAAGGCCCGTGCCTTGATCTTTTCCGCATACAGGCCTTTACGGCATTCTGCAGGATTGCATTCATAACAGCCGGACAGATTCTTTTCGATCACACATT